>NZ_CP036536.1:210000-862255 GCF_005222225.1 Salinimonas lutimaris | reverse complement strand
TCTGGCTCGCAGCCTGCCACCGCCATACCTCGGTACATCCCCAGTGGGTTAAGATTGCGCTGCTCGGCTAACTGCCGGTCCATCAATACCACTGCTGCTGCACCATCAGATAACTGAGAGGCATTCCCGGCAGTAATGTAACCGTTCTCCCTGACCGGATTCAGCTTACTTAAATCGTCCAGAGTGGTCTGTGCCCGGTTGCCTTCATCTTTTTCAAGAGTAACCTGCTGTTCACTGGTTTCACCGGTTTGTTTGTCGTATACCAGTTTGGTCGCGGTTACCGGTATAATTTCTTCGTCAAACTTCCCCTCTGCCTGAGCCTGCGCGGTACGCTGCTGCGACATCAGCGCATACTCATCTTGCATGCTGCGACTGATATTATAACGCCGGGCCACTGTTTCGGCAGTATCTAGCATAGGCATGTGAATATTCGGGCTATGCGCGATCGCATTGGGATCCACCATACGGTGGGTGTTCAGTTTGTCGTTTTGTACCAGACTGATAGACTCGCAGCCGCCGGCTACCACTATCTGCTGGCCATCCACCATAATTTGTTTGGCCCCGGTGGCAATACTCATCAGCCCCGACGAACACTGGCGGTCAATAGTCATGCCAGCAACACTCACCGGCATGCGCGCCGCCATGGCTACCTGACGGCCTAGGTTGGCAAACTGGGTGCCCTGTTGCAGGGCTGCACCGAACAAACAATCTTCCACTTCACCGGCATCCACGCCTGCCCGGCTCAGCGCAGCATTAACCGCATATGAGGCCAGAGTTGGCGCTTCCAGGTTATTGAACGCGCCCCGGTAGGCTTTACCAATGGGCGTGCGGGCCACTGAAACAATAACTGCTTCTTTCATGATCATGTCCTTATTGTTGAGACGCTACATAAGCCATGGCTTTTTGCAGGAATTTTTCACCCTGCTTTGCGCCATTTTCCAGCTCTTTCTGGTCAGTGCTATCGGTTATTCTGGCAAAGTTTGCTACCACCTCTTCGGGTGTCTGCGCTTCCTGGGGCAAGAAAATACCGTCTGTTTCAACGATTTTTGCCACCGAATAGCCGCCTACCCCGGCACACAGAATTAAGCGGTTGGGAGCATCGTCATGACATAGCGTCAGTGCACCTGCGGTGACCGACTCGGTTGTCAGCATTTTATAAATTTCCGGCGGCAGCAGATCCTCGGTCATTCGGGTGCCGGCTGTCGGAGCCAGACAGTTTACCCGGATATTGTTTTTTGCCCCTTCCAGAACCAGGGTGTTCATCAAACCAATCAGCGCTGTTTTAGCCGCACCGTAATTAGACTGGCCGAAGTTACCGTACAGACCGCTGGATGATGTGGTCATCACAATACGCCCGTAATTCTGCTCGCGCATGATTTCCCACACAGCCTTAGTGCAGTTCACGCTGCCCATCACATGAACATCCATGACCATCTTAAAATCGTCGATCGACATTTTGCTAAACGACTTATCCCGAAGAATACCGGCATTATTAATCAGGACATCCACCCGGCCCCAGGTATCCATAGCCAGTCTGACCATATCCTGAACCTGTTCAAAGTCAGCCACATTGGCGCCATGCGCAATAGCCTGGCCACCGGCTTCGGTGATCATCGCGACCACATCCAGCGCAGCCTGCGATGAGCCGCCAGTACCGTCGCGCGCACCGCCAAAGTCATTAACCACGACTTTGGCTCCCCGGCGCGCCAACTCCAGTGCGTGTGACTTACCCAATCCGTTACCGGCCCCGGTGACAATGGCCACTTGTTCGTGAAATGAAACCGTCATACTTTTCCCCTTTACACCCATTGTTACTTAACCAGCTGAACACCGATCCACTCTGCTTTGAGCGCCGGTTTATCACTACCTTCAATTTCAATAGTCACCGCATTGGTCACTTTAAACTGATTAGGCTTATCCTCACTGACATCAACTACGGTGGCATGACAACGTATGCGACTGTCGACCTTCACCGGAGCAATAAACCGCACTTTGTTAAAGCCATAATTAATGCCCATGTACGCGCCCTCAACCTGCAGCGCAAATGACTCGGCAAAATAAGACAGCATCGACAGACTTAGAAAACCATGGGCAATCGTACTGCCAAACGGTGTTTGTGCCGCTTTTTGCGGATCGACATGAATAAACTGATGATCATGCGTACATTCGGCAAATAAATCGATTTGTTGTTGCGTCACCGTAAACCAGTCAGTAACAGGCAAATCTTTGCCCACGCTGTTAACGATTTCTTCCCGGGTAACCACTTGCATTGTTATCTCCTTGTTTGCAGGACTGACAGCTTAAAACCAGTCTGTCTGCATGTCATAGTTGGTGGTATCTAAGCTACTGACGAGCGTAGCCCAGTGATAAATTTCGGGTAACTCGCTATTAAAGAAAAACCGCATCGCCTGAAGCTTGCCGCTATAAAATGCCTCGTCAGTAGCATGCGGCTGACCTTGCAAAGCTCGGGCGGCCACTATTCCCTGTTTCAGCCACATCCACGCAATCACCACATGGCCGAACATATCCAGATACTTTACTGAATTGGAAAATACGGCATCAGCATTCATAGTCTGGGTGGCCCCCAGAACCGTTTTGGTTGTGCTGTCCAGCGTTGCGATTGCTTTTGACAGCGCCTCACACTGGGCAGCCAGTTCAGGTAGCGCACCGGCTGCCTCAATATCTTTTTGCATCGCGCTAAGACAGGCGGTATAGCCGGCAAAGTTGTTCATCGGCACTTTGCGTCCCAGCAGGTCCATTGACTGAATGCCTGTGGTACCTTCATGAATAGGGTTCAGCCGGTTTTCCCGATAGAACATTTCCACCGGATGTTCATTGGTATAGCCAGCCCCACCGAGTACCTGAATGGCATAATGGTTTGCTTTAAGCCCCCACTCTGACGGCCAGGTTTTGATAATGGGCGTCAGAAAATCCAGCAGCGTGTGACCGTCCTGACGGGCTTGCGATGTGGGGGCGGTTTTCTCATCATCATGCAGGCTGGCCCCGAACAGGCACAATGCCAGCGCGCCTTCTGCATAGGCTTTTTGGGCCAGTAGCATGCGCTTAACATCTGAATGCTCGATAATATTGACCGGGGCAGACTGGGGATCTTTTTCTGCCAACAGACGGCCCTGCGGGCGCTCTTTAGCATAATTAAGAGAATACTGATAACCAGCCAGCGCCATCACGGTCGCGCCCATTCCTACAAACAACCGGGCCTCGTTCATCATGTGAAACATGTAGCTCAGGCCCATGTTCTCTTCGCCCACCAGGTAGCCCACAGCGCCATCTCGCTCGCCAAAGCTTAGTGATGTGGAAGTGATAGCGTGGCCCCCCATCTTATGAAACAGGCCAGCCAGGGCCACATCGTTCCGTTCGCCCAGCTCACCGTCATCACCCACCATAAACTTAGGCACGATAAACAGGGAAATTCCTTTTATTCCGCGCGGAGCCCCCTGCACCCGGGCCAGTACCAGATGAACGATATTGTCACTCAAGTCGTGATCACCGCCTGAGATATAAATTTTACTGCCGGAGATCCGGTAGGTGCCATCGTCCTGCTTCACCGCTTTGGTGATCAGATCGGCCAGACCCGATCCCGCCCCCGGCTCGGTCATTGCCATGGTGCCGGTAAAGCGCCCTTCGCGCATTGGCACCACCCACTTCTCGATTTGTTCAGGCGTACCATGGGACTGAATCAGGTTAGCATTAGCATTAGTCAGGGTGGTGTACCCCATGGTACTCATGCCTGAGGCGGTCAGATGGGCACTTACCGCACAGGCAACCAGTGACGGCAATTGCATACCGCCCAGCTCATAATCCGCGGTGGCAGAAGCCAGGCCTGATTCAACAATGGCCTGCACAGCAGTTTTGATCTCCGGGATCAGATGGGCCTTGTGGCCGTCATATTCCGGCTTGATCAGATCGGTTTTCTGGCGGATCGGCAACAGGTATTTTTCAGCCACGCTTCTGGCGGTCTCCATTGCTGCGTCAAACGTTTCCCGGTTGTGATCCTCAAAACGCTCGCGGTCACTTAACTGCTGAGCGTTAAATAACTCGTAAAGCATAAAGTCCATGTCCCGATCATTTAACAAGGATGTAGCCATGATAAGTCCTCATAATACCTGCCCGTCAGCGCGATGGCTTGGCGGCAGAAAAGCTGAATAAACACTGATTTAACACAAACGATTGTGGCTGGACGCACTGCGGGATAACATGACCTGACAGGTCAAGAACGACCTTTTTGTTAAAATATTGTATCAAGAGGATGCCAGGCGATATCGTGAATAAACACAGCGAACCGGCTACATCAGCCTTTGGCCGCCTGTTACGGTTCTGGCGGCAGGTGCAGCAGAAAAATCAGGAAGATTTGGCTTATAGTATTGAGTCTTCGCCCCGGCATATCAGCCGCCTTGAAAACGGCCATGTGCAGCCGAGTCAGGAGATGGTGCTGAAAATTGCCGGCAGCCTGGCGTTAAAAGAGCGGGATACCAATCACTTGCTTATAGCTGCCGGGTTTACGCCGCAGCCAGGCCGGGTCGACTTTCACAGTCCCCAATTAAAGTGGTTGCGCAAAGCAATGGTGATGACCTTGCGTGCGCTGGATCCCTACCCTTCGGTACTGATCAACGGTGCCGGCGATATTTTGATGGTTAATCGTAGCTGGGTCAGTTTTTATCAGGCTGTAGCGGGTACGCAAGCGCTGGATGAGGTAACCAATCACTTTGATTTTCTGTTTAGTCTGCCGGCCACCGAGGATGCCAGCGAGGCGTGGAAAGATGCGCTGTCGCTGATATTGATGAGTATGCAGCAGGATGTACTGCTGGGCAGTAATCAGGCTGTTGAGCCGTTGCTTGACCGGTTGTCTGCCCAGCCGCAGGTTCCCAGTGACTGGGCTCGCCGGGCAGCCCTGCTCGATCCCATGGCCAGTTTTCGTATCCCGATGAAAATAAACGGGCAAAGCCAGATTTTTTATAATGTGAATCAGACGGTTGGCGCTATGGGACCGACCGCATATGTGTCTGAGCCTCGCCTGACCATTAGTTCTCTGTATCCCCAGGATGAAACAGCCCCGCCGGTCAATACTGATCATACATCGGTAAAGCACCCGTTACTGTTTTACTGACACAAAAAAAGCGTCTGTATAAGACGCTTTGTGAGCAACTTTCTACCGCTTTAATTACGCACTGCATGAACTTTGTCGATGCATCTGAAAATTGCGTAGATGGGCAAATACAATAAACAGGGAGCCGGCGATAGTCAGCAAGGTTTCACCCATCTCACCCAGTAATTCATGGCCGAACAGTGCGGCAAACGTCAGTATGAGTAAGCCGCCCACACCCTGCACCCATACGCTTAGGCTGCGATGACGACGATAGCCCATAGTTAGCGCAACGACACCTACAGGAATAACAAAAAACAGCATGATTTGGTGGAAAGTGTCATGACCAATAGAAAACGCACCGCCGATAGACGGAATGGCAATCAATAGTAAGGGCGTAAAAACACAATGCACCATACAAACTGATGACAATAAGATGGCCAATTTGTCCCCGATTTTTTGCAAAGATGACACTATCGCGCTCCTGTTTGACCTGCAGTGGCCTAACATCGAAATTCTCAAAACAGTGAAGCGTTGACGCTTACTCCAACTGAACGTGTTACATTATAACATAGTCCGCTTTAAAGAGAACAGATTACGTCACAATTTGGATAAGCAGGGAGATAGGGACGATGAGTCCACAAACAGAAGAAGCGTCAGCCAATCATATAAAGTAGTAAAGCCAGAAAAATAAGGGCCATAGATCCTGTTGCCCAGATGCCCATTTTACTGATTCCGGTTTTGAGCATACCACCTTGTGTGGGAGCGTCTTTGATTTTTAAAAAGCGCAGTGCATACAGATAGGTACCGGTGATACACAGGCTGGTCAGTAGCAAGCCAAAGACAAAATAAATCAGTTTGCCGGGTAGACCGCCCCAGGTGCCAAAATGCAGCGGATCGGCGGCTTCACTGATCCGCTGATGAAGGGTTAAATCCGGGGTCGTCCACTGCTTTAACCATCTGCCAGACTGTGGATCGACAACAATTCGGTTTGCTCTGTCGCGCACTAACAAGCCGGACTCTCGCCCATAGACAACCATAGGTTTACCGGCTTCGCCAGGCATAATCCAGACAGCAGGAATAAAGGCTGGCCGCTGCTGGTTTATCTGTTCAAGCGTGAGTTCCATGACCGGTGCCAGTGAGCCGGGCAACACCTGCCCTTGTGCTTGTGGCGTATCAGGATAAGTGGCGCGCAGTCCGTTCTGCTCAGCCAGATACCATACACCGGTGAGTCCAATCACCACCACCAGCCAGCTACTCCACGCACCGCTCAGTTTGTGCATATCACTCCAGAATACCCGGGCATTGGTGGTACGGGGCCGCTGCCAGAATACTTTCCACCAGTCAGGCAGCATCAGCCAGCCGCTGACCAGCCCCACCAGCATCGTCACGGCCAGCAAACCGACCAGCGTCACGCCAAGCCATAGCGGCAACATCAGGTGCCGGTGTAGCTGGCGCAAACTGTTTTGCCAGTTCATCCATGAACCCGTTCCGGTGACCGCATAGCTTACCGGATCCACATACACCCGATAGCGTTGTTGCTGCGTATCCAGCACAATCGCTTCGATCGCATAGTTATTGTGTTCAGGCTGCTGGAGCCGGGAAAGCCGGTGAGTGTCCGGAATATACTGCCCGACACTGCGATACACCTGAGGCCAGTTTAATGGCTGCTGTGTACTGCTGGCCCGGATAGCCGGATTGGTCAGATAATCCAGTTCATGAGACACGGTTGCCAGCGAACCAGTAAACAAGACAAAGCACAGCAATACCGCCAGGTAAAACCCGCAGACGCGATGCACGGTTTGCCACTGCTTTCTGGTTATCAGCTTTCTGGTCATTGGCTTTTGCTTTACACGCTTAGTTAAAAGCGGTAACCCACTTCAGCTACCACTTCTCTGGGCGTACCGGGGAAGTGCCCGTTACGTTGACTAAAACCACTGACCGCGTATTCTTTATCAAACAGATTGCGCACATTGAGCTGCAATGACCAGGCGTTGATGTGAGTGGTCCAGCTGGCATCCCACACAACATACCCTTTGACTTTCTGGTTATCAAAGCTGCGCTGCTCACTGACATAATCTGCGCCGATGGCTACGGCTGAATTGATACTGTCCAGCGCATAGCGTGTCCATATTCCGGCCTGATGTTTTGGCGCGTTAACAAACCGGTCTCCCTCGCCAAACGTGTTGCCGGCGTCTCCTTCAGTCACCCTGGTATCGTTGTAGGCGTAATTGGCTGTAATACTAACCGAGTCGGTCATATCGCCGACCAGGGTAAATTCCACACCATCACTTTCTACCTGACCGAAGTTGATTAGCGCAGGTTCTTCTGCATTATTTTCGCCATCGATAAAGTCCGGGTTTGTGGCAACCAGGTTTTGCTTATCAATCTGGTAATAAGCCAGGGTGGTGACCAGCGCGCCATCAAGCCAGCTCTGCTTGATCCCGGCTTCGATCTGATCGCCGGTTTCCGGATCCAGTTCAGCGACCATAGCGTCTTCCTGATCTGAGGTATCAACCGGATTGAAACTTTCTGAGTAATTCAGGTATACCGTGGTATCGGTGGTCGGAAAATAACTGACCCCGACTCTAGGCGAAATGTTGCTGTCAGTATAGCCACCGTTATTTTCCTTGCTGTCCTCATCAAAATGATCCCAGCGAGCGCCCATCAATACGGACCACTGATCATTCAAGGCGATGGTGTCCTGCACATATACACTGGTGCGGGTGCGGGTCAGGCCATCCCGGTTTTGATTGGTCAGCGTATAGGAAGCAGGATCGGTCTGTCCGTAGTTGAGATCAAAAATGTTCAGATTACCAACACCATCCGCTTCATATCGGGCCCGGAAATAGTCATAATCGGTATCCACATCATGCACATCGCCGCCAAATAACAGGGTGTGCTGTATGCCGGCCAGCGTCGCATCATAGGTAAAATCGGTAGTCAGACTCACTTCCTGATTAGCCCGGTGCTGTAACCGGTATTCGCGCTTAATGGTCTGATCAGCGATATCGGCCACACCGTCCTGATTAACATCTACCCACTCCCGGGACTCATGATAAGCCTGATCCCGCTGATTATCTAAAAAGCGCAGGGTGGTATTCACCTTCAAATTATCGGTAAAGTGATGCTCCAGCTTGGCTTGCAGTACCAGTGCTTCCAGATCCTGATAGTCGTCGGCTTCGTTAGCATTGTAGCGGCGGCTGACCAGAAAATTACCGTCATCGTCGACAGGCACACCACGCAGCCGGTTTCCGCCCAGATTCTGCACAATATAATCATACGTTGTGGTCAGGGTGGTATTGTCGCTGAGCAAAAATGTCAGGCCGCCGGCCAGCTCAATATTTTCAGCATTCGCGTTGTAGCGAAACGAGTTCTGTTCTTCATAAAAAGCACCAAACCTATACGCCACACTATTGGTCAGTGCACCGGTTGAGTCAACCGAAGCTCCGCTACGGCTGAAATTACCCAGCGTTGCCTTTATGTCTGTCTGCTGTGCAAAAGAGGGTTTACGGGTGACATAATTAATCATCCCCCCAGGCTCGCCTCCCCCATACAGGGACGCAGCCGGGCCTTTGAGTACCTCGACCCGCTCTACGTTGAACAGTTGCGGCACACTGAAGCCGGAAAACGGATCGCCTCTGACACCGTCATAAAAAACATTACTGTCATCCCGAAATCCGCGAAACGTGACGCCCGAATAACTGAACTCACTGACGCCGGCTACCGAGCGGTACATGTCGGTGATATCCCGGGCGGCCTGATCATTAATCAACTGCCGGGTCAGCACCTGTACCGATAATGGTATCTCCAGCACATCCGCATCGGTTTTGGTGCCCACACGGGTATTAGAATCCAGATAATATTGCTGAGCCCGCCCTTTTACTTCAATATTTTCAATATCATCAGGTGTCTGTTCTGCCTGGACAGATGCACTCGCGCCTAGCGCGATAGCAATACAGGAATATGGAAATAAGCGATTTGTCATGATGGCGTCTTCCGGCAAATAATTTAACGCGAATTATTCTCATTTGCAGAATTATTTCAAGTTAGTTTATGACTTTAGTATGAGGTTACCGCTAGGCCCATGAAAACATTGACTTTTTATTTTTTAAGATTTTCTGTAAACGTGACTGAAGAGTAAAAAAGCAACAGGCAGCGAACGCTGCCTGTTAAAAGGGAATTACTGAGCGACTGCTGGCTTTTTCGGGCCGGCCGGTTTACGTCGCCGCCGTTGTTGCTGACCACGTCCGCCGTCAGCAGAGGGGCCCTGGCGAGGCTTACGCGGCCCGCCCGAAGAAGCGCTCCCCGCTTTTTTTACCTTAGGCTTTTTCGGTTTTTTCGGCGCAGAAAGCGTGGTCTCGGCCAGCTTAAGTTCCGGCTCGTAGCCCTCTAATTCCTGGCGAGGCAGTAACTTTTGAATCAGGGTTTCAATATCTTTGAGCTGCTGTAGTTCATCGGCACTGACCAGGGACCATGCTTGTCCGCTGGCACCGGCCCGACCGGTGCGTCCGATGCGGTGTACATAATCTGCCGCCGTGTTTGGTAAATCCAGGTTAACCACAATCGGCAACTCACTGATATCAATGCCGCGGGCAGCAATGTCGGTAGCGACCAGCACGTCAATCTCACCATTTTTAAATGCAGCCAGTGCCTTGGTGCGGGCCCCCTGGCTTTTATTGCCATGAATGGCGGCTGCGGGAATGTCCGCCCCTTCCAGTCGTGAGGCAATACGGTTCGCGCCATGTTTGGTCCGGCTGAATACCAGTACCTGTTTCCACTGATGCTTTTTGATAAGCGCTGTTAAGGCCTTCACTTTACGGGATTTGTCCACAGCAACCAGATACTGTTCAACATCATCGGCTGTTCGGTTAGCCGGGGCTGTGGAGATTTTTACCGGGCTGTTGGTAATCGATTCAGCCAGAGTGGTCACCGTGTCAGAGAAGGTCGCAGAGAACAGCAGATTCTGACGCTGCTGCGGCAGCAGCTTCAGGACTCGCTTGATATCATGGATAAAACCCATGTCCAGCATGCGGTCTGCTTCATCAAGTACCAACACTTCCAACTGGTTAAATTTCACTGCATTTTGCTGATACAGATCCAGTAACCGGCCTGGCGTGGCAATCAGGACATCAACGCCACGGCGCAAGCGTTTCATCTGTGGATTGATACCCACACCGCCAAACACTACAGCGCTGGATAAATCCAGGTAGCGGCTGTAATGGCTGACATTTTCTTCAACCTGTGCAGCCAGTTCCCGGGTTGGCGTTAATATCAGGGCACGTACCTGATTGGCCTTAACGGCCGGACCATCCGCTAAACGTTGCAATAAAGGTAATGAAAAACCTGCAGTTTTCCCGGTTCCGGTCTGTGCTGCTGCCAGGACATCCTTGCCGGTTAAAATCGCCGGAATAGCTTCCTGCTGAATAGGCGATGGAGTGGAATAGCCTTGCTCTGCCACAGCTTTTAACAATGCAGCATTCAAACCCAACTGGGAAAACGACATATAACCTCGTATCGGTGGAAATGTTTTTTGGGGGGTAGAAACAAAACAGGCGCCCGAGTGGACGCCTATTGCTAACTCGCTGTACCTTACAGTACTTCTACGTCAGCAGCTTGTGGGCCTTTCTGGCCTTGTTCGATAGTGAACTGTACGTTTTGACCTTCAGTCAGAGTACGGAAACCATCAGATTTGATTGCACGGAAGTGTACAAATACATCTTTGCCGCCGTCAGCCTGAGTAATAAAACCAAAGCCTTTCGCTTCATCAAACCATTTTACGGTACCAGTTGCAGACATGTGTCTATCCTTTAAAAATAAAAATAAATTCGGGTAAATACCCATATAGCTATGAAGGACTATAATTTCGAAAAAAACTGGCTTAAACGGTAGAAATCTTACTGTGAATCGCACGAAGGGACTTACAAGGGACTAACGGAAGAAGCATGGTTCAAATTTAAATAGCACCTTCAAAAGGCAGAATTATAGTAACACCGTTTTAGCAACACGCAAAGGATATTTTTTATTCACCTTCATTTGTTGCTTGTCCCCCTCTCAAAACCGGTTGATTTTCCTTGCACTACCCACAATCATTTTAAAAAAAAGAACGAACAATACAATTTAAAGCAATTTTCATTCTAACAATCGAAACATAAAGTGGCATTGTCTAACCCGGAGCCCCTGACGATGAAAACTTTACTGTTTATAATTATGACCCTGTTACATACCCCGGTGCTGGCCAACAGCATCAGTTATTCTACTGACTACATTCGCGGGGAAGGCGATGTTGAAGGCATTAAACTGGCCGTTCAGTACCACAGTGATGCCCTGTCCTCTTATAGTGAACAGCTTGGACTCTATGTTGAAACCGGCATTAATTTGTGGGAATACGGCGAACCGGAACGACGTGATACTACCTTTGTGCTGTCGTTTTCACCGGTTATCCAGTACCCGGTGGCCACACTGACCTACGCCACCTTATATGTCGAAGCAGGCATTGGAGTTTCGTTGCTGGATGACACCCAATTTGCCGGCAAAGATGTAAGCACGCACTTTCAGTTTGAAGATCGCCTTGGCCTGGTCGCCCGGTTTGGGCAGCATGAGCAGCACCAGCTGGCGCTACGCTATTTTCATTACTCTAACGCAGGAATTAAAAAGCCGAACCCCGGCCTGGATTTTATTGCACTGTCGTATATGCATTATTTTTAAAGGCTGTGCAGGCGTGCCATAAAAACCAGACTCTCAAACCGGCCATTTTTCAGCGCAGCCTGCTGCTTAACCCCTTCGGTAACAAAGCCTACAGACTCATACAGGCCAATGGCTGCGACGTTATCAACATAGACATCCAGCTCGAGCCGCTGCAGGCCCAGCCAGTTATCGGCCTGGTCAATAGCTTCAAGAAGTAATGCTCGGCCAATGCCCTGCCCGTGCCATTGCGGGTGAACCGCAAGCGCCACTGACGCTACATGTTTACTGCGCCATTTTTCGCTGAGAATCAGGGTAATATGTCCAACCAGGGTGTGGTCGATTTCAGCCACCAGCGTATATCGGGCCGCATGTTCAAATATCTGAGCAACCTGTTCTTCGCCCAGATAAATCAGCTGTGAGGTATTTTCAGTCACCTCCCGGTAACGATATATTTCACTTAATGCGGATAAATCAGCCGACTGAAAACGGCGAACGTTAACTTGCAAAATAATCCCAACCAGAAGATAAAAGACGTTCTGAGCTTAACAGTCTTCGGTGACCAGGCCAATTTCTGGTTCACGGCCATCTTCATGATTCATGTAATACACGCCACAGCGGTCGTTCCAGCTATAGCCTTTAGGAAAGATTTTACCAATTCGCCCGGGAGCGGTTGTGCTGATGCCACTGGGAATGCTGGTCTGGTTACCCCGGCCGCACCATTCAGCCTGACATACTGCGGTTGCACTAGAAAAACTTTGCAAATCCTGGGTCACCACATAGCGAAACCCTCGCTGCCAGTTACCAATAGGGTAACCACTGTGCAGCTCAATAGTGGCACCGCCATGGTCGATAGTATCGGAACCATTGGTGGCCCCTTCAATCAGTGCTTTGCCATAAATCAGCTGCGCCCCGCCCTGCATGGCGCTTTGCATGCCTTCCAGTGATGCTATCCGTGCATCCGCTGAAATATCGATAAACCGGGGGGCAGCGGTGACCGCCAGAATGCCCAGAATAACAATCACAATAATCAGCTCTATCAGCGTAAAACCTTGCTTCCTTTTCACGATACGAGTCTTTACCTTACTTAACTTATGTACTCTTAATTAAGTGTAAGCACAGAAAGGCTGAATGAACATCATACTTAATACTAATTAAGTATGATGTAAAATACGCGACATGCGGGCTAAACAAAAAAAGCAGCCAGTGGCTGCTTTTAATATCGGTAAAACACTATTTTTTCGCTTTCAGCTTTTTCTTAAGCTTTTTGACTTTTGCTTCCTGTTTCGCAATTTTTGCTTTACGTGACTTAATTTCCTGCTTGAGTTCTTTTGCTTTAGCCATCGTTTAATCCTCGTTGAGTAGAACCTCACACAGGGCATTAACGGATCCCGGCCTTTTTACTGATTCCCGCCAATACCACTGAGCCTTTGCTATGCAAAGCATGGTTGTACAGTCCGGCATAGTTCTGATTCACACGCTATCGGTTATCGACTGCTCTTTGTGTTTTGCTTTTATTGCAAACCACGCTCATGCCGGTTTGTGCACACTACTAACGTATAGCAAACATACCGACACCTTCAAGAAATAAACACTTTGTTTACAATTAAAGGCTACAGAGCTAATAGAAATAACTTACCGTGACCCGTGCGGTACGCGGCTCTACCGGATGATAGTGTAAATCCTCGACGCCCTGCGCTGGCTCGCCTGGCAAGCGGGATGCATAAAAGTAGTCAATATCATGAGCATCGCGGTCAAGCAGATTCAGCACTTCCAGTGCTACCTGCCAGTCCGCCGCCTGGTAGCCAAGCTGAGCATTTAATAAAAACGTAGAAGGCGCTGATACGGTGTCGGTACTCTCTACAATTCGACTGCTCAGGTAGCGGACACGAAGTGTGGCACTAACACCCTGACGATCACTGTGCTCAAACCAGCTAACACCGGCGCTGACAACCACCGGTACAGTACCATCAATATAGTCGCCTTCACCTTCCACATTATCGTCAAAGCGGGCATTGGTCCAGGCTGCTTCGGCATCCAGATTCCAGTGATGACCCAACCAGTAATAGGCGCTGGCTTCAACGCCAGTGCGGCTCGAAGGACGGCTCGGTTCGGTGAAGCCGGCATCTCCTACGTAAACCAGTTCTGAATCCAGAGACAAATGCCATAGCGCAGCGGATACATTAAAGCGTTGATTATCGGTCCAGTTAATACCGGTTTCCATACCTTCAGAACGCACCAGTAACGGCGCGGTAGTCGCATCTTCGCCGGTTACCGGATCCACCTGAATAACCGCGCCCCTAGCATCATTGGAATGGAAGCCCTGACCATAGTTTACAAACATGGTCGCTGTGTCAGTTAACTGATATTTCAGTGCGCCTTTAAGATTAAACATGCTATCTGTGTCTGTACCACTGTTCGCTGGCAGTACACTGTCAACGTCCACATCAATATAGTCATATCGTCCGCCCAGTGTCAGGTTCAGCTTGTCAGTTACAAACAAATTTGCCTGAATATAGCCAGCATAGGAAGCACTGCTAATCGCATCCTGACGGGTTACGCCGGTTCGCTGTCGGTTAACGGTAGGATACAATCCTACCTCGTCGATGTCATCGTAACGCCACTGAAATCCGCTGGTGATAGTGTTATCAGAACCAGCCATGGCATAAGTGTAACTTACATCACTGCCGTAAATGACCCGGTCATCACGCTGTTCGAACTGATCCCCAAGCTCCGGGTTTTCAAGAAAGTAAGTGAAATTTGAAAAAAGGGTCAGCTCAGTATCAATAATATAGCCGCTGGCTTGCCAGGCATCATCGGTAAACTGTGCCGACAGACTATAGCGGGATGATTCGCCTCCCACCGTAGTGTCGAGCGAGCCAAGTTGGTCGATTAGCCCCTGCCCGACCGCCCGGGAGGGTATCTGATCAGCGCTGTTCCACTGGTTATCATACGCCATGGCCGTGACGGATAATTCGCCACCGGCCAGCCCGGACACATACCTGAGCAACGCATTTTTTTTATCTATATCTTCACTGATGTCTGTCCAGGGACCGTCATAAACCTGAAATTCACCGGCTCCCAGCAGCTTACCCTGCCCCACATCCAGCTGATTGAGAACAAGATAGCGCTGATAGTTGTCCTCACCAAGGGTGGCTGAGACCTGGTTGCGCGACAGTTCGTTTTTAAGCGCAAACTGAGCGCCACCAGCTCCAGAGAAATCGCCGATAGCCGCATAGTAGGTGCCTTTAAAATAATTCAGGCTGGCTACAGTTTCAGGAATAACAAAGTTCAAATCTGAATAGCCCTGACCATGGCCGTGACTGCGCATGTTCACCGGCATACCATCAACGTGCACTGCAAAGTCAGTACCATGATCAAGGTTAAACCCGCGCAGAAAGTATTGGTTGGCTTTACCCGAGCCACTGTGCTGGGTCACCATCATACCCGGAATAAATTCGAGCATTTCGCCGGTTCTGAGCATTGGCCGGTCTGTCAGCTCCTGTCCGTCAACCCAGCCCTGTGATGCTGAAATATAAGCACCAGGCTGCGCTCTTTGCTGCCCGTTAATACGAATTTTTTCTATGTCAGATAATGGCTCATCAGCCCACACCTGGCTACTGATACACACCATCAGGCCAAAGCATCCATTAACTGTTTTATTGTTTGTCATAGTGCATCCTGCATTGAGGTTCGTATTTAAGCTACGCTAAACCCGCCGGCAAAGCCATAACATGACATTAACGTAACACAGTTTTGTGGCGATTAGAGTAAATATGAAGTGGCTTGATTGATAAACACTATACTGGTGTTGTTGCAGCTAGTATGCAAAGCTTGAGAAAGTCTACAACCTGATAACAGAGCCATTTATGCCTGTGATTCGCCTGATAATTTTGATTGCTTTGTGGATAAGTATGGCCACGGCGCATGCTACTCCCCCGGTGGAATCAGCTTTCCTGGCCCGCAGCTTTGATGGACCCGCCGGTGAACTGAAATACCGTTTGTTGTTGCCGGAAAATTTTGATCCTGCCCGGCAATATCCGCTGGTGCTATTTCTGCATGGCGCCGGTGAACGGGGCTCTGACAATCTTAGTCAGCTCACTCACGGGGCAGCACTGTTTGTTGATAATCGCGAGCAGTTTCCTGCGGTGGTGCTGTTCCCACAAGCACCAGAGAACGACTACTGGGCAGTGGTTAACGCCGATCGCAGCTCGCTGCCATTTCGATTTGCCTACCCCTACAATGGGAGCAATAATGTGCCGCCCACCGATGCACTAACCAATGCGATGGCGCTCACCCACCGGTTCATGCAAAAGCATTTTATTAATACCGACAAAGTGTATGTTGCCGGATTGTCGATGGGGGGCATGGGCACGCTGGAACTGTTAGCCAGACGACCGCAGTGGTTTCGTGCTGCCATTGCAATTTGCCCGGGGGCGAATCCGGCAATCGGTCAACACTTTTCCCCAGACCTGGCACTGCGTATTTATCATGGCGCCGATGATCAGGTTGTTGTGCCCGAATTATCCCGCCTGGTCGCAATTCAGGCCAGGCCGCATATCGCCGTGCTTGAACGAAAAGTATACCCTGATACGGACCACAACTCGTGGGACAGCGCCTTTGCCGAACCAGACTTTTTATCCTGGCTGATGGCGCAATAACAGTTTTTGGTTTTAAGCTTTTATTGAGGTCTCGGCCCGCTACCAGTATTGTGCAGACTCAAACAGATAGCAAAAGGAACTTGCAGCATGAAAAGGTGGCGTTGGACTTCAATGGCAAACTCTGTCGTGGCCGCATTAACGCTCAGCCTGGCTTACCCCGGTTATGTCAGCGCCGATGACTTTTCAACGGTCTATCAGAATTTTCAGAACGCCTATGCTGAGCATGATCTTGAGCGCAGCACGGCACTGGCTAAACAGGCATGGCAACTGGGTAAAGCAAAATTTGGCAATAACAGCGAACAGGCCATCAGCCTGCATCACAGCTACGCCAATATGTTATTTGAAGCAGGACAGCATGCCGACGGTTTAGATGAGTACCACACCGTGGCTGTTGCCTACGAGAAAAAGTGGGGCAGCAAGTCAGCTCAGTATATTAATGCCCTGTCCAGTATTCTGGATAAAACAGCAACCATTTCGATGCAGACAGAGCTGCCTGCATCGACAATCGTTAAATATAATCAAAACGTTACCCGGCAGATTGTTACAGGTATTGATGAGGTGTCGTTTGCTTCAGATAACGCTCGCGCCATCGTCTATCTGATAGCCGCAAAAACAATCATTCAGGCCGCCCCGTTCAACTTGTCTTCCGCTACGCTGGACACTTTTTTTACTGACGCGCACAGGTATGCGCTTGCAGTGTGGGGAGAGGCAGATCTGAATACCGCTCAAGCACTTTTCTACAGTGCTATGATCGCTGAAATGCGCCATCACGATGAACAAGCCATTGAGCGTTATCAGCGGGTTCTGCTTACTTTTGACGCGCTGACCGACTTTACCCACCCTATGGAATTACAGGCGCATGCCCGGCTGGTTAATATTTACGAAAATGAAGGTCTGTCGGACGCCGCCACCAAACACTGCCGTGCCATCGGCAACATGACGCCCTGGGATGATACCCAAGACCCCACGCCGTTATACCGCCTTGATCCAAAATATCCGGTCTCTCTGGCCAAACGCGGCCGTGAGGGATCAGCGACCTTATCGTATGTGATCAATAAAAATGGCGTCGTGACAGATATTCAGGTTGAAGATGACAGTCACGGAAAAGCCTTTGCCGATGAGTCGGTAAAAGCGCTGAAGCAATGGCGCTTTGCGCCCAGGTTTGTTCAGGGTAAAGCGGTGGACTCGCCACGTCAGACCGTACAGCTGGACTTTTTGCTGGGCAGTTAACAGCACTTTGCGCTGAGTGTCAGACAGCTCGTTAGAAGAGAAATATTATGAATCGAATGCTCACTTTTATACTGGCCCTGGCTGGTGCTTTGTTTTCTGCGTTTGCCCTGGCGCAGATTGATCATGAAAAAACACTGGTTGTCGGCATAAAAGAAGCGCCGCCCTTCGTGATCAAATCAGATCAGGGGGAATACAGCGGTATCAGCATTCATCTGTTTGAACAGATCGCTGCCGAACTTAATCTGAACTATCGCTATCAGGAAACCGATCTGCCGGGGTTATTGCAAGGGCTGGAAAGCGGTCGCTTTGATGCGTCTGTTGCAGCGCTGACAGTCAACGCTGCCCGGGAACAGCGGGTCGACTTCTCGCATCCTTTTTATACCACGGGTTTGGCGATTGCTACGTCAAAAGAGGAAAGCCGGCTGATGCGTGCTATTTCCGGTTTTTTCTCCTGGGGCTTTGCAGCTGCGCTGGGTGGGCTATGTATGTTGTTGCTGGGCGTCGGGCTGGTGATCTGGCTCGCGGAGCGCAGGGGCAACCCGGAGCAGTTTGGTGGCAGCCGCGCTCAGGGAATTGGCGCGGGATTCTGGTGGGCTGCGGTTACCATGACCACCGTGGGATACGGTGACAAAGCGCCCATCACAAAAGCGGGCAGAGCGATTGGATTTATCTGGATGTTTGCCGCCATTATCCTGATCAGCAGCTTCACCGCTGCAATCGCCACCAGCCTGACAGTGAGTCAGCTGGAAACACGGGTTCAGGGTATGCAAGATTTACCTCAAGTGAAGGTCATTACCCTGGCCAACTCAGCCGCCTCTCAGTTTTTGCGTGATCAGAATATTGCATTTACCACCGTGGCAACAGTGAGGCAGGGATTACAACGGATCAATGAGGGCAATGCTGATGCCATGGTGTATGACAAACCTATTCTTGCCTATCAGTTAAGGTTAAGTGACTTCTCAACGGTTCAGATTTTACCGGATGTTATTGATCGGCAGGACTATGCGATTGCATTACCAGACAATAGTCCGTTAAGAGAGTCAGTGAACACGCGCTTGTTAACCATTATTGACCGCCAGGCATGGCAGGACGAACTGGATAATTTGCTGGGAGATAGTCGATAGGAACAGAGCGCGGTTTCGCGCTCTGTCTTATTATCATAGAGCGATTTAAGGAGCTTACGCTGCGGCCAGAATTTGCCACTGCTGTTGACGATAAACCAGCGTAAATCTACTCCGCTGATTGTGTTGTCGCAGTGTTAGCAACATTGCGCCGGATCTTAATAAATAACACTGCAACCGTGCTCCATTTGATAAAACAGCGCTAACCGGTACGGTAGTCTCACCGCTTTGTAACTCTTTCACCTCCAGCCTCTTCAACAGACAAAATGCCGAGATGGCATCGAATACCGAGTCATTGCTGTTTGTCTCGCCCTGATCGAGATTGAAATTCATAACGCATCTCTAAACTACAAGGTATACGTTTACATTAATCTGGTTTTCCAACTTGCGCTACTCAACTTTAGTGAGGGTAGCGCAAGTTACTATCAGAATTTAAGCAGAAAACCCGAATAGGCATATACCGTGTCATTTTGATAATCGCCGTATTCCAGACCTTCACCTTTATTCAGATACGCACCGCCAAACTCCAGCCGTAAATTATCCAGATACTGCCAGCGCAACCGCGCCTCCACCTGATGGCCGATAAAGCTGTCAACATCCTGCTGAGCCTGGTGATACCACAACGATTTGTAACCCAGCATCAGATTGCCTTTGCCAGCAAACTTAGTCACACTGCGTAATCCCGGAGCGATAATATTTTCCCGGGGCATGGCCCCATAAACATCGGTCGGACCAAAATCAAACCGACGCACACCATATAGGCCATCAAAGCTATGCTCTACATCATCTCCGGCGTTGTTATCGCCACTGGCAATATCTATTTCAGCACTTAAAAACGTATTGTATACAATATCGTGTCCCAGGCTGGCGTGCAGTAACCAGGCCCGGTGGTCTATCTGCGTGACATCGTCAGCAGCTTTGGTGCGATGCTGGGTACCCGTTTGCCCAATCAGCTCAATATCCCCTTTCCAGTCATTCCACAGCGTATCTTTATACTGCACACTCAGGGTATAAAGCTGCCGGTTGGTCGTCGCCAGGGTTTCGCTGTCATCTTCATCAAGCCAGTAACTTTGTACAAACCAGGTATTGTTCTGACTATTAGCATATACGCCGTACAATGCCCGTTCACTGTAGCTTTTATCAAATGCACGTTCATTGGCGTCTACCGATGCGGGATCAGAGGGTAACCTGGACACCGGTAACAGATAAAAAGTACGAACGTCCCAGTCAGCAATATCCCAGTCAACCAAGACACCGTCAAAAGCATTTATGGCGTTACGAAACACGCCTTTTGCCAGTAGGCGCCGGCTGCCATGATCGATGGCTACCCGCCCGACTGTAACAGCATTAAGGCCGTTTTCATGCTGCGGCGCGTAACGCACAAAATATTGCAGCGGCTCCAGGGTATTGACCTGCGAGGATTTTAAGGTTGGATCGTTGTTGTCCAGCCAGACCCGAGCGTCCTGCATTTCTACCGTAACGTTAAAGTCATCCCAGTTAACCTGCCCTTTCACCAGCAGTTTAGAAGACAAGCGTTGATTGTGTTGCGTACGCTCCTGCTCGGTGGCCGGAAAAATCGGGTTATTCAGTGTTTCGTAACGCAACCGCCAGTAACCACCGACATCAAACTCAGGATCAGCCGCCTGTGCTGCACCACAGCCCAGCACACCGGTAACCAGCGATGAAATGACCCCTAATGTAAAACCATATCGGCGTAGCGCCGAAGCAGCCTGATATACTGCCATACTATTACCTCGAAAAATGAATCACATGGTTGTGAACAAAACCTGTAGTGAGGCAAGTATAAAGAAGCCGGGCATTGATGCAGTTATCCTTTTGTTTAATATGGAATTTTTTGCGAATACCTGTTTATACGCAGGTGATCACTGGCATAACAATGGGCTGAATATTCATTTCGAATAGTACACCGCTACAGTGGCGCTATCATAAGCTCGCCCGATGTGAGTCGGCGAATACTATAAACAACTAATTTATAACTTTTTTCTGTGCCCCGTGCCCATCGCTTATCCACCTTCATCACACCAGACTGACGGGTAAAATACAGCGCGACAATTACGACAGATAGGGCTTTATTTATTATAAAGTCTAATCGTGTCTTATCCCGGAATCATCTACAGTCAGCGGCAATCGCTCTGATTTTCTTATTTATTCCCTGAGGCTCTGTCTATGAATATGGATAATTATTCCATACGTAAAAAGCTGTCTGTTCCCCTTGGATTTATTGCCCTGCTGGTCATTCTTGTCAGTGTTATCAGTATTTCAAACAGCCGGGTGCTGATTGATAACACCCGTTCGTTATCCCAAACCTATACCGAGGCGATGAATCTTGCGCTCAATGCAGATCGCGATCTTTATCAGGCGCACACTGCCATGCTGGATTTAATTCTGGCCACTGAACTGGGCGGCGGTGATACCCAACAATACCTGGACACCCATGCAGAAAATGCCCAGCAGGCCAAGGCCCGTTTAGAGCAGGTATTTTTGCTGGTTCCGGAAAATCAGACAATAAGTGCGATGGCGCCTCGCTTTGAGCGTGATTTTAGTGCCTGGCAAGATGCTAATCGTGCGCTGTTTACCTTGCTTGATGCCGGTAAGGCGCGTCAGGCTGCCAATCTGTTCAACACCCAGGCAGTGACCTTATTTGAAGCCCTGCGGGAAAATTATGACAATGTAGGAGAAGCTATCAAAACGTTGTCAGATCGCACCACAACGCAAAGTATTGACACCGGAACCCGGCAAATTAGCCTCTTGATGACGGTGGTGGGGCTGGCTCTGGGAGCCTGCGTGGTGAGCATTATCTGTGTGCCCAGAATGCTGACTCGCCGGCTTGGCCGGCTTACCGATATGCTGAACTCCATTAGTCAGGGAGAAGGTGATTTAACCCAGCGTCTGAGAATAACCGGAAATGATGAAATTACACTGCTCGCCGGGGCCTTTAACCAACTAATGGAAAAACTGCAGGCGCTGATTGCAGAAGTTAAAAGTGATGCCGGTGCATTGGCCAGGTCGGTTAACACCCTGACAGAATCATCCGGCCAGGCGCAAAACAACAGTGAAACGCAAAACAGTAATTTGGAGCAAATTGCCACTGCTGTCAGTCAGCTGAGTCAGGCGTTTCGGGAAGTAGCCGAAAACTCTCAGGCTGCTCTGCTGGACACACAGTCAGCAGATAAAGAGTCCAACACATCCAAATCTGCCATTCAGCGGTCGGTATCCAGTATTCAGGATATGGAGCAAACCATTGGTCATGCCAGTGCGGTTATTCAGAAGCTGGCTGCAGAATCCAAAAGCATTACCACTTTGCTTAATGTTATTCAGGATATTGCCGAACAAACCAATCTGCTGGCGCTGAACGCGGCCATTGAGGCCGCCCGGGCCGGAGAACAGGGTCGCGGCTTTGCGGTGGTTGCTGATGAAGTCAGAACCCTGGCCAGTCGTACGCAGCAGGCCACCGCCGATATTAATCAAATGGTTGGAAATCTTGAAGCCGGTGTAGCTGAAGCGGTCAGCGCAATTGATGGTGGTGCCCGGCAGATGGCGGTCGTCACGACCTTATCGCAGGAGTTGATGCACACACTGAAGCAGGTTGGCAGTTCTGTGGATAGCGCTAATAACCGCATTTATCAGATTGCCGCAGCCACAGAGGAACAAAGCCAGGTAGCCGGAGACATCAATCAGAATGTGACCCACCTGAACACCTTGAGTCATCAGGCGTTAACGACAGTTAAAGCAGCCCGCGAGGCCAGTCAGAGCATCCAACAGGTCTTTCACAGCATTGACCAGAATGTGGGCCGTTTTAAAGTATGACAATCGATGGCACCGGTACTTAACTGTGTCGGTGTCAGGTCTGTCTTCTGCCAGATATTACAGGATATTTAATTTCCCATTTTACCGGCATAACACCATGCAGCGTCTATAATTTTAATAACTGTGTGTATTTGTTGTCAGGCTATTACTTGAAAAGCTTACGTTCTGAAATTGCAGCCATCACCTTATTGTCAATCACCATGGTCAGTTCGCTGATTATGTGGTTTTCCATTAATGTTTATGAAGAGCTGTACCATGAGCTTGTATCTGATGAGCTCAGCTCTTTGTCTCAGAATCTGGCCGATGATTTGCTTCCTGTGATTAATGAGTCGCCCGGGGCGTTTTCTGTCACCCGCATTTTGCTGCGCTTTGATCAGTATGAAAATGTGGAATTTGCCAAAGTCTTTGATGCCAATGATAAGCTGGTTAATGCCTATATGGGCAAGGCCGTACTGGACGCTTCTGATCCGAGCGATATCTCTTTGGCTGATGAAGCATTACTGGATATGGACTTCGGCCGGCATATGCAAGATGGATTTATTTATTTCGTTAAACGTATTGGCGATCCCGACTACCCTCAGGGAAAGCTGATCGTGTCTTACATGGTTGCTCAGGCGCTGGCTGGCAGTCAGAGTAAATTGCTGGCCTCGGTGGTACCATTTACCGCCGTTTTGTTACTGGTAACGGTTATTTTTGTATTAGAGCTTCAACGCCGCTCTTTACGCCCGCTGTATGTATTGATCAACAAAATGCGCGGTATTGAAGTTAGTAAGGATTACGATATCGCTGTGGAGGTACGAGGGAAAAAAGAGATTGTCGATTTAACCCAGGGCTTCAACAGTATGATGTCAGATATTGCCCGCCAGGTTGAAATGAACAAGCAGAAAAATGCTCTGCTGATTCGCCAGCAAGAGCAAATGGAAGAGCTGGCCAATTTTGATTCTTTGACTGGTCTGCCGAACCGGCAGTTTCTGATGAAATGCCTGTCGATAGAAATGGCCCGAGCTAAGCGGGAAAACCGGGAACTGGCGCTGATGTTCCTCGACCTGGACGGTTTTAAACTCGTGAACGATTCATTCGGTCATGATGTGGGCGACAAATTACTCTGCCATGTGGCTGACCAGGCCAGTGACTGCTTACGAAAGGGCGATGTGCTCGGCCGTTTGGGGGGCGATGAGTTTATTATTATGCTTAGCGCCAACCCCCTGATAGTGCATATTAAAGAAGTTGCCCAGCGTCTGGTCGATAAGCTGGCACAGCCCCATCATATTGAACAATGGAAACTGGACACCGGTGTGAGCATTGGTATTGCCCTGGCAACCGACTGTCGTTATGACCTGACCAAACTGGTTGCCAACGCTGATATTGCCATGTACCGGTCAAAGCAGGCTGGTCGGGGCCAGTACACCTTATTTACCCAGGCTATGCAGGATGACAACCGGCGCATGATGTTCATTGCAACCAGCATTATGCAGGCAATAGACAATGACGAATTTACCCTTTTTTACCAACCCAAAGTTGGTTTAGACGGACAAATAAAGGGGTTTGAGGCACTGTTGCGCTGGTATAACAAGGAATTAGGATTTGTATCCCCGGGCGAATTTATCCCGATTGCCGAGCAATCCGACAAGGTATCAGCCATCACCGAGTGGGTGGCTTCCCGGGTTTGTCGTGACTTGCCGGAAATTCTGGCTACGTTTGGTCAGGATGTGCATGTATCACTGAACTTATCCGCCTGTGATCTGGCTAACTCCAGAGTAACCGAATTTATTATAAACCGGATTCAGAACCTGGGCATGCCGACCACCGCACTGGAGTTTGAGATTACCGAATCAGCCTATCTGGAGAGCTTTCAGGCCGGTAATGTGTTTTTTGAACAAGTACGTAATCTAGGCTGTAAAATCGCTCTGGATGACTTTGGTACAGGCTACTCCTCACTGAGTTATCTGACTGAATTTTATATCGATACACTGAAGATTGATAAACAGTTTGTATCGCAGATTGGCAGCTCACGGCGCTCAGAACTCATTACCATCACCATCATCGAAATGGCGCGGCAACTAAACCTGACAGTGTGTGCAGAAGGCGTAGAAACGTCTGCTCAATCTGATTTTCTGACGCTCCAGGGCTGCGATCTGCAGCAGGGTTTTCTTTACGGACGGCCCGAACCTTTACGGACACTGTTGACCAATCATTTAACACACTCAACGATTGCCAGTTAATTCTGAAGCGGTTGAATAGCTGCACAAACTCATAGCAAAAAGCCTGCACTAAAGCAGGCTTTTTGCTGTTATTTATTACCCATAAACGCTCAGTAATCTAGTATGTTACTAGCCTGTGCTATACAACACGGTAAGACTGCGTGGTACCGGGAAGTCTGCAGGCAGATACCCTACACTGCCTTCATTTTCCAGCAGATATCGCAACATGGCTTCTACCGATTCCACCTCAACCGGCTCCTGATTGCGTCCACTGAAACGCATCTGTGCCCAGTATGACTGAATACGGGATTCTGTCAGGCCAACAATCAGTGTGTTGAACATGTGCCGTTCCCGAACCCCCGGCGACAGGGTAACCGGATCAAGTCGTCCACCGATCCCCCCCATAAACAGATTACGAATCTCCGTTTTTTCCATCGAGGTATTTTTCTCACCCAGATTCGCCACCACCACCACCTGCGCACTGACGTTGGCGGAGTAAAGCAATATGCCAGTTAAAATGGCTGGATATAACCATGATCTTTTCATCAGAACACCCACTCCCAGGCCACCTGATACAGCGTCGTATCTCTGTCAAATCCATCCTGAATACTGGTAACATCATAAAAAGATGACTGACCCGGCTCACCATCCAGCCAGGTAATCTCCGCCTTTAATGCCATGCTCGGGCGAAAATCCCAACGGGCGCCTAATGACAGGGTGAACAGCTCATCGGTCGGAAGCGACTGCTTTAACTGTTCAACTCCAAAATACAGCTGGTCAAGACCAGGCGCGACACCCAATGGTATCGAATTTTCGATAGTATTGAGCTGATAAGAAGAATCTGCCACTGTCGCAAATATTTGAAATTCGCCCAGGTAGCGACCCAGCGTGAAGTAATAGGCCTGTAACTCAGCTAATACTTCGATATCCGAATTCAGGTACATCCATTCGGCTGCAGCAAACCACTCCAGCCCTTGGTAGCTTGCTCCACTGATGAGTGCGGTTGCTCCCCCACCTAGTGAAAGTTGCTCTGCAAGATCAGTAAACCCTGCCTGTAACAAGCCGCTTCGAAGTAACTCGAGCTGGGCCGTTTCAACTTCAATCTCAGGCGCATCCATGGTGGCGAGGCGTAAAGACACACCATTTCCAAAATCAGCGCTGGCAATAAAACCATTCAGATTTTCAACATGAACATTGAGCATCAAGTCTGCCGCTTTAATGTCATCGTCGAAATGCCCCCAATAACCTTCCAGCTCGAACTGAATACTATCCCAGGCAAAGCGATAGCGAAGATTAGCTCCCTCGTATCTTGAGAACAAATAAGCACTGTATAGCTGCTGAGGGGCAATAGCCCAGGGATAGGCATAACCCACATCCTGAACATCAGAATAAAGTAAAACAGGGGTACGCAAGCGACCGGCTTTTATCTGTATTGCATCAACAGGCTCATAACTCAAATAAAGCCATTCAACACCCGATTGTCGAATTTCGGATGAGTGATAGAGGACTTGTGCCGATCCTTTGAGATTATCAGTAAACGCGTAATCAGCCTGCACCGCGGCCAAGGAAAAGGAAGATAGACTAAAATTATTATCATAGCCCTGATATTGTGCTTCATCCGTTCCCAGCACACCGCCGACTACTCGGGTGAAACCAGAAATACGCAAATTATCCTGGGCACTAACCAGCGCAGGTAAGGACACCAGAGAATGCACAGCTAATAAATGCCATAAGGATACTGCCACAGGCTAAACTCGTTATTCGTTTTTACGGTGTCGGGGGGCACAACGTAAAGATACAGATTCACCATGCAAAAAGTATTAGCCAGTTATGCGAATTTCGCTAGTGGGATAACACGAATTTTCCCAAAAAGTAGCAACACTCTATCATTGTGCCCGCGAAAACACTTAATTACATCTACCACTTTCTCTGCAACTAACTTTAATTGGTAGGCCTAAAAAAAAGTGAGCACTCACCACCGGTAAATTGATATCGCTGTTTCTCAACCAAAAGAAAAGCTATGTTTATATCTGAAAAACAGTCAACATCCTGAGTATATTCATAAATATTCGTCTGACGGCAAAAATTTATTGCTGTACCCTGAGTGTCAATCCGCGTACAAGGCAACCAACTTATAAAAAGAGAAGTCGAACATGATTAACAGTGACCATTTGCTGGAGGCATTTCATCATTATCTGGGTAATGCCCAGAATGCTGTGTCCAGCCCTGATTTTGCCTATCAGCTTGTGTTAATTGGTATTATCTATTCGGTTGCCTGGGTGCTCGCCCAACAAGTACGCAAGCAATTTTCTTTTATGCGTGAACTTCCGCCAACTGGAGCTCATACATTTCAGTTATTTATGTATCGGGTGGGAGGCACACTGTTTCCCCTGTTTACTCTGATTTTACTGAAAACCTCTTTTCTGTTGGGCTCACAGCTGGAACTTGAACCCTGGTTACTGAATATTGCGTTTGTCATTGCAGCAATGCTTTTTCTGAATTCCTGTATTTCCGGTTTTGTCAGCAGCCCATCAGTCCGGATGTTTCTGCGCTACATCGGGCTGCCAATCGTGTTACTGCATTTTGTTGGGGTACTGCCTGCAGTAGTGAAAACCCTCTCTGAGATCTCTATTTCACTGGGTAATGTGCAGTTCTCAGCCTACGGGGTGGCTCGCGTACTAATATTCGGCGCGCTGTTATTCTGGCTGGGACGCGCTTCTAATACCATGGGCAAAGACATTATCCGCAATCATAAAAAGCTGGATATCACTACCAAGGAAGTCTTTGCTAAATTATTCGAAGTTGCCCTGTTCTGCGTTATTTTCCTGTTGCTGCTCAACATCATGGGTATCAATCTCACCGCGCTGGCAGTATTTGGTGGTGCGGTGGGCGTTGGTCTGGGCCTGGGCTTACAGTCCATCGCCTCAAATTTTATATCTGGCATTATTATTCTTATCGACCGCTCTCTTACTGTAGGTGACTATGTTGAGCTTGAAGATGGCAGTAAAGGGTTTGTGCGGGAATTTAAAATGCGCTATGCCGTGCTCGAAACGTATGACGGTAAAGATATTCTGGTGCCCAATGAAAAGTTTATCAATTCACTGCTGACCAACTGGACGCACAAAGATCCTAAACAGCGCTATCGGGTCGACTTTTCGGTAGCTTATGCCACCGATATCCGGTCTATGGTAGAAATTATTAAAGACGTGGTCAGCCAGCATCCACAGGTTATCAGTGGTGACGATGTGCCGGTTGAAGAATTACCGGATTGTGAAATCGACAGCTTTGGCGACTCTGGCGTTAATATGTTTGTCGAATTCTGGATGGAAGGCGTTGATGATGGCAAAAATCGGGTAGGCGGTGACTTGTTATTAACTATTTTTGAAACCCTGCGTGAACACAATATCGAAATCCCGTTCCCGCAACGCGAAGTCAGAATTTTAAACCAGGAAAGTGCAGTCAGTTCAACTGCCAATTAAGTCGTAGATCCTGGCGATTCTGATTAGTTTATGTAAATACGTGCTTTATAAAAAATCTATATAACAGGCCGGTTTAATATGAGTAAACATTGCTTAAACCGGTCTTATTTCATACAGGTCAGTGAATAATGATCAATTCTTAATATTGAAAAACTCGTTACAAATCAGTCGACAAAAGGCGAATTTACATTTATTTAACTTTTACAGCCTGTTTATTAACTTTCCCTCACTTAAATCTGATTTCCCTTACTCTCGGATTTTGGTATCCTTTCGCGGCAAATTTCTTGTGTGGTGAATATTTCATCACCGTAATCTATATGAGAGAGTGTTAATGTCACTTTACCCTGCAATCACATCCGCTAAGGCGAGCGCTCTGCTTAAGCAGAAAGCGGGCTCGTGTGCGCATGTCTTATGCAAAGGGTTCGGCATGGCGCTGTTTATCACCATTTTGAATGTTGCGCTCATCCTGTGCGGCTCAATCGCTGATTCTACCGATGTGGTATCGGCAGTTGTTGAAAACCCATTCATTGGCCCGGTAACAGTCGCGTTTCTAGGCATACTGGTCACCAGTACCCTGCTCTACGAAACATTCAAAAATGCGCTCCTCACTGCCCTGTTTACGAGCACACCGGCACGCCGTGCGGGTGTTATCCTTAGTAAGTCAAAACTTACGCTCAATCTTTTCGCCGCAAGTCCACGTGTTCAACTTTCACATGGCTCGCGTGCACCTCCTTTAAGTCACGCCTGATAGTTTAGTCCCGCCGGTTTTATCGTCACTGTCTTTGCCGGTAGTCTCGTGGAGTCGGTGAAACTGAGCTATCAGCGAACTTAAAAGAAACAGGGTTCTACGTTGTAGTTCCCGAATCTGAGCGTCGTCCCCGATGTTTGTTTGGGGCGGCAGGATTATAAACCTCTGGGTTGTAGGAAAATTCCTTTGCTTATTCGTAACCTTTGTACAATTGTTCTTACCGCCGTTGTGATGACACTTGCAGGTTGTAGTGGTGGGGTTCTCGATCCGAAAGGACAGGTAGGCGTTGAAATTAAGTGGCTGATTATTGTCTGTACACTTTTGATGCTTATTGTTGTTATTCCGGTCATCGTGTTAACTCTTTACTTCGCCTGGAAATATCGCGCGAGTCGGGATTTTGAAGTCTATACGCCTAAATGGGCGCACTCTACCAAGATTGAAGCTGCGGTCTGGTCGATCCCAATTTTAATCATCATCGTGTTAGGTGTGCTTACATGGAAGTCAACACACGCGTTAGATCCTTACAAGCCTTTAGAAAACAAAGGTGAGCATCTGACGGTTGAAGTGGTTTCACTGAACTGGAAATGGCTGTTCATTTACCCTGAACAAGGCATTGCCACAGTGAATGAGCTGGTGATCCCAGCGGACAAGCCAGTATCATTCAAAATCACGTCTGAAACATCGATGAACTCATTCTTCATTCCGCAACTGGGTAGCCAAATCTACTCAATGGCCGGCATGGAAACGCAACTTCATTTGATTGCTGATGAACCAGGCACTTACGCCGGTTTTTCTGCCAACTACAGCGGTGAAGGTTTCACCGGCATGAAGTTCGATACCGTCGCAACGCCTACGGAAAAAGATTTTGATGCTTGGGTCGAGAAGGTTAAGCAGGAAGGTGGTGAGCTGGATAAAGCTGACTATGACGAGCTGGCTAAGCCGTCTGAAAACCATCCGGTGGAGTACTTTGCTGATGTTGAAAAAGGCTTGTTTAACACTGTGATCATGAAATACATGAAAGACCACGGTGACATGAGCTATTACAGCAAACCTGCTCACGCAGCCGAGGGGCACCATGAAGGCGCGCACAAAAAAGCGCAGCACTCTGGCGCACATCACGTGGAAGCCAAGGAGTAACCATGTCTTTGTTAGGTAAATTATCCATTGAAGCCGTACCGTACCATGAGCCTATCGTCATGGTTACGTTATCGGTTGTTGCGGTGGTGGGAATCATCATTGCCGCAATGATTACAAAATATAAGAAGTGGGGCGTTCTGTGGAACGACTGGATCACTTCTATTGACCACAAACGCCTTGGCGTTATGTATATTATTCTTGCGCTGATTATGTTGTTGCGTGGTTTTGCCGACGCCATCATGATGCGCTCTCAGTTAGCCATGGCCACCAACGGCTCTGAAGGCTATCTGCCGCCGGATCACTACGACCAAATCTTTACTGCTCACGGTGTTATCATGATCATCTTTATGGCTATGCCATTTATGGTTGGTCTGATGAACATTGTCCTGCCTCTGCAGATTGGTGCTCGTGATGTTGCGTTCCCGTTTTTGAACAACCTGAGCTTCTGGCTTACTGCCGGTGGTGCAATCCTGATTAACTTGTCACTGGGTGTGGGTGAGTTCGCAAAAACTGGCTGGGTTGCATATCCACCGTTGTCAGGGCTGGACCAAAGTCCGTCCGTCGGGGTCGATTATTATATATGGGCCTTGCAGATATCCGGACTCGGTACGCTACTGACGGCAGTTAACTTCCTGGTTACTGTTGCTAAGATGCGTGCACCGGGTATGAAACTGATGCAAATGCCTATCTTCACCTGGACATGTACCTGGGCTAACATCCTGATTGCTGCGTCGTTCCCGATTCTGACTGCAGTACTGGCGATGCTAACGCTTGATCGTTATCTGGACTTCCACTTCTTCACCAACGAAGCCGGTGGTAACTCCATGATGTACATCAACTTGTTCTGGGCGTGGGGTCACCCTGAAGTATACATTCTGGTTCTGCCAGCATTTGGTGTCTTCTCAGAAATTATTTCTACCTTTACTGGTAAGCGTCTGTTTGGCTACAAGTCAATGGTTTACGCCAGTGGCGCGATTGCCATTCTGGGTTTCATCGTTTGGCTGCACCACTTCTTTACCATGGGTTCAAGTGCCAACGTGAATGCCTTCTTCGGTATCATGACGATGATCATCGCCGTGCCGACCGGGGTGAAACTGTTCAACTGGATATTCACGCTGTATCGCGGCCGCCTGCGCATTACCGTTCCGGTTCTGTGGACGCTCGGCTTCATGGTTACGTTCACCATTGGTGGTATGACTGGCGTACTGCTGGCTATCCCGGGCGCTGACTATGTACTGCATAACAGCTTGTTCCTGATTGCTCACTTCCATAACACAATTATTGGTGGTGCGGTATTTGGTTATCTGGCTGGTTTTGTATTCTGGTTCCCGAAAGCAATGGGTTACAAGCTGGACGAAAGATGGGGTAAAGCCTCATTCTGGTGCTGGCAGATTGGCTTCTTACTGGCATTCATGCCGCTTTACGTTCTGGGCTTCCTGGGTATGACCCGTCGTCTGAACCACACTGACAACCCTGACTGGAATATCTGGCTATACATCGCCATGCTGGGCGCTATTGTTATCGCCTTCGGTATTCTGTTCCAGGTTATTCAGCTGGTAGTCAGCTACATGAACCGTGAAGCATTGAAAGACACGACAGGCGATCCGTGGAATGGTCATACTCTGGAATGGTCAACTGCATCTCCGCCTCAGTTCTATAACTTCGGCAAGATCCCTCATGTACATGACATTGATACATGGACTGATATGAAGGAAAAAGGCGAAGCCTATCAGAGCTTTGAAAAGTATGCGCCAATTCACATGCCAAGCAATACACCTGCCGGTGTACAGATTTCAGGCAGCCTGACAGTGTTCTGTTTTGCTATGATCTGGCACATTTGGTGGCTTGCAGCAGTAGGTGTGGTAGCGGCTATCGGTTTCTACATCAAGCGTTGTTACGCAAAAGACGTAGATTACTACGTACAGCCTGAGGAAGTTAAGCGTATTGAGGACGAGCACCTTAAAGCGCAAAAAGAGGTAACAGCATGAGTTCAATTTCAGCAGATATGAGCCATGATCATGATCATGATCACGAGCATCATGATACAGGCGGGAATACGGTATTTGGCTTCTGGCTATACCTGATGACCGACTGCTTGTTGTTCGCATCGTTCTTTGCTACCTACGCTGTACTTTATATGAACACAGCAGGTGGTGTATCCGGTGCCGACATTTTCGAGCTGGACTTTGTGGCAGTGGAAACTGCCGCACTACTACTAAGTAGTATTACTTTCGGGTTTGCCATGATTGGCGCCCATGCACAGAAAAAAGGCCAGGCTCTGGCCTGGCTGGCAGTGACATTCGCTTTTGGTGCGGTGTTCATCGGGATGGAAATCTATGAATTCCATCACCTGATTGTTAACGGCAACGGCCCTGGCGAAAGTGCCTTCTTAACCGCGTTTTTCTCGCTGGTCGGACTGCACGGTTGTCACGTAACAGCTGGTCTTATCTGGATGACAGTGATGATCATTGAAGTTAGCCGTAAAGGCCTGGGTAATCAGACAGTCACTCGTCTGAGCTGCCTGAGTCTGTTCTGGCACTTCCTGGACATCGTCTGGATCTGTGTATTCACCGTTGTTTATCTACTGGGAGCGATGTAATGAGTCAAGGTCATACAGCCGATCACGGTGATTATAAGTCTTATATCATTGGCTTCGTGCTGTCAGTAATTCTGACTGCGATTCCATTTTGGGCAGTAATGGAAGGTGACTTGTCAAAGACCACCACGCTGTGGACTGTGGTGGTTACAGCTATTGTTCAGCTGTGGGTACACCTGAAGTTCTTCCTGCATCTTAACTTCACCACTGAAGACGGACGGGCCAACACGTTCTCATTCCTGTTCAGTGCGCTGGTTATTGTTATGATTGTAGGCCTGTCAATCTGGATTATTTACGAATCCAACGCGATGATGATGTACTAGCCGTCAGGCTGGTACTTCATCTGGCAGAAAGAGCGAAGCTGGAGAAACTGTTTAGATGTTCCGACGTTATTTACAAGTGACAAAGCCTGGTATCATCATGGGCAATCTCATCTCTGTTGCCGGGGGCTTTCTACTAGCCTCACGTGGTGATGTAGATGGCGTGCTGATGGTGGCAACTCTGCTAGGCCTGTCATTGGTAGTGGCATCAGGCTGCGCGATCAATAACTGTATTGACCGTGACATTGATGCCCGTATGCAGCGCACCCGCACCCGGGTCACAGTCACGGGCGAAATGTCGCTAAAAGCGGCACTGGCCCATGGTATTGTGCTGGGCATTGCCGGGTTTGCACTGCTGGTAGCCTACACCAACGCTGTTGCTGTATTTTTTGCAGCATTGGGCTATGTGGTTTATGTAGGCATTTACAGCTTGTATATGAAACGGAACTCAGTTTACGGCACACTGGTTGGCAGTCTTTCCGGGGCTGTTCCGCCAGTGGTAGGCTATTGTGCAGTCACTGCACAGTTTGATGCAGGTGCGGCCATCCTTCTGGTGATGTTCAGCCTGTGGCAAATGCCTCACTCTTATGCCATCGCTATCTTCCGTTACAAAGATTACGAAGCGGCAAACATACCGGTACTGCCGGTAGCTCAGGGCATTGAAAAAGCTAAACTGCATATTGTTTTATACATCGCAGTATATGCTCTGGTCACCATGCTCTTACCACTAAGTGGCTATACCGGCCTTGGCTTTATGGCTGTGGCAGCGCTGACCAGCATCTGGTGGCTGATTATGGCATTGCGCGGATATCGTAGTGATGTGGATGTGACTGGCTGGGCACGTCAGGTGTTTGGTTATTCCATTTTGAACATTACGATCTTAAGCATTGCTATGGCAGTGGATTACCACACAGTGGCACCGCAGCTGTTTGCGTTTCAGTAAAACCTGTATATAAGAAAAAGGCTCCATTTCGGAGCCTTTTTTGTATCAGTTGCTTTTACTGCACGGTCAGTCTTCGATAACCTCATACTGAATAATCTCGCTGTCCAGCACAATGTCCGACGCCTGCGACCCAAACCGGGTGAAATGCTCAGCGTGAAAATGTGAATCCAGCGCAGCTTTATCTTTCCATAGTTCAGTGACCACTAACTGAATTTTATCATCCAGCTCCCGTCGGGCCAGATCATAGCGCTCACAGCCAGACTCCTGTCTGGAATGAAATTGTAATGTTTTCAGTGCACTGACCAGGTGCTCTTCGTTGTCGGCTTCACAATGAAGCGTGGCAATAACTGCAATCATAGATATCCTCCATTTTGATGGCGCACAGTGCACCGAATCCTGTTTATTGATACGCCATGAAAGCAAATCTGATTGGTTTAAATAAACTTTTTATATCTGTAGATTTTCCAGATAGAAGTTTGCCATCAATGGTAGGTTGGCACTGCCTATGGACTGGGCTTTTGGTCCGATTACGCCCGGACTTGCGTTAATCACATGTAAGCCACGCCAGTCATATTGTTCCAGCTTCTGGTTTATTCTCTCAACCAGATGCTGCTTCACCAACTCAGGCAAAGCCCCGTCGATCAACGCACGTTGCAAGTCGAGCACTGACTGGGTGGTTACTATGGCTTTAGCAATGCCATCAGCGGCTTTTTCAAGCCAGGGGGTAAGCACCTCTTCATATTCAGACCAGTCAGTTGTCAATGAATGCAGAGCGTTTTTTTGGCCCGCATCCAGTTTACTTTCCAGCAGATATAATGAAGCCAGCTGCAACAGCTGCTCGGAGCGTCCCTGTTCATTGCGAAGGGGCAACGAGCCAAACGCACCAGCGTTGTTATTAAAGCCGGTAAACAGCTGATTATTGATAACCACGCCGCCGCCGACAAAGGTGCCGACAAAGAAGTACATAAAGTCTGACAGCCGCTCAGGGTTACCGAAGGTCAGCTCCGCTGAGCAGGCCGCAGTGTCATCATTACAAATATACACCGGCATATTCACAATGGCGCCCACATGCTGCTGAAAATCAAATGCCTGCCATTTTTCCAGTTCAGACTGATCTGCGCCTGACTCTTCCACCCAATTCCAAATTTCAAACGGCGTGGCAATACCCAAACCGGCAATCCGGCTTTGTTGTTCATCAGACAAGCTTACCGTCAGCGCAGAGAGTCCCCGCTCCAGGAACATTAATAAGGCATCAACAGTTGGATAGGCAAAGCGCTCGCTGAGAGTGGCCTGTACCACGCCGGCAAAATCAACCAGCGTTAAGTCAAAGCTACGCCGGCCTATTTTCAGCCCTACCCCGTAGGCGCCTTCCGGATTCAGACCAAATGGCACAACGGGCTGGCCTACGCGTCCACGCTGAGGTTTGCCCCGACTGACCAAACCAGCTTCTTCCAGCTTATTGATGATGATGGTGGCTGACTGGGCAGACAGGCCGGTCTGCTTGGCGATAGCCGCTTTGGGCAAGGCCTGTTCCTGTCGAATTAAGGTCAGGATCCGGCGTTCATTAAAATTGCGGATCGAGGCATGCCCTTTGACTTGATCGTTTTCTGTTTCGTTTTTGTGCGCCATTTACTTAGTTCGCTTCACTTTTTTCTAACACTTTTACAATTAATCATCGCACGCAAGTTATTGCACAACCAGTCATTTTCACCTTAAACATGCCCAGGGACCCTTATCAGTTGTTAAAATAATAAGTAAACAAAGTTGATTTATCAATTAAACTCAAAGATACTAGCACCCAATACGTTAACCATTAATTAACGAAACAGGTTAAAACGATGAAAAATACTACCTCTCTGGTCCCTCGGGACAAACTGCTGCAGTTTGCTTTGCTGGTTTTATGTTTTGCCGCATGGGGCACTGCTGCCAACATGACGGATCCGTTAGTTAAGGTGTTTAGCAAAACCTTTAACATGTCAGCGCTACAGTCAGCGCTGGTCCAGTTTGCCTATTATGGTGCCTATTTCTGCCTGGCGCTTCCGGCAGCTTTTATTAACAAACGTTTCTCTTTTAAAACCGGCATGCTGACCGGTTTAGGCTGTGCTGCTGTCGGTGCTTTTCTGTTTTATCCGGCCAGTCAGGCCATGACATACGGCTATTTTCTGGCTGCTTTATTTATTCTGGCCGGCGGTTTGTCCATTCTGGAAACCTCTGCCAACCCTTATGTTATGCGCCTGGGTAGTGAAAAAACCGCCACCCGCCGCCTGAACCTGGCTCAGGCATTTAACCCGGTAGGCACCAACCTGGGGGTGTTCCTGGCTGCGACCCTGATTCTGCCTAACCTGAATGCGGCTGACTCTGCAGCACGTTCTAGCATGGGCGCTGAAGAGCTTAAAGCTATTGTGAGTGATGAGCTGACAGCCGTAATGACACCGTACGTAGGAATGGCATGCTTCCTGGTTCTTATTTGGCTGGCTATTGCCCTGACCCGCTCACCCACATCTGACAGCAATGACGATAAGTCAACCAAGGTAGACTTTAGAGCCACTGTTGGCCGTTTGTTTGCCAACAAACACTATCGTTACGGCGTGATGGCTCAGTTTTTTAACGTGGGAGCGCAGACCTGTGTATGGACATTTACTATTCAGTATGTGATGGAAGCACTGAACACCAATGAAGTGACTGGTGGTGAAGTGTTGCAATACAGTATGATTGTGTTCCTGATCTCTCGCTTTGTCATGACCTGGCTGATGAGCCGCGTGCATCCGGCAAAACTGTTAACTACAATGAGCGTCATCGCTGTTGTACTGTGCGCTATTATGATGGCAACAAACAATATGACTGGCGTGATTGCACTGATCATGATTTCAGGCTGTCTGTCACTGATGTTCCCAACCATTTATGCGCTGTCACTAGACGGTCTGGGCGAAGACGCAAAATTTGGTGCAGCCGGTCTGGTTATGGCTATTCTGGGTGGCGCAATTATGCCATTATTCCAGGCTGCTATAATTGACTCAGTAAACACCGCGGTGTCGTTTATTGTTCCTGCGATTTGCTTTGCCCTTATCGCCGGCTACAGTTTATTTGATTTAAAGAAACGAGCGCAAGGCACTTCAGCTGCTGACGCCTTCGCAAAATAAGTTATCAGAGGTAGATATGAAGATTTTTTCTCTCGGTGAAGTTCTGGTTGATATGCTGGGTAAGCAGCAACCTGACGAAAATGGGCTGCTTCAGAAAGTGTTTCAGCCATTTGCCGGCGGAGCACCTGCGAATGTGGCGGTAGCCGTAGCCAAACTGGGAGGCCAGGCATCTTTGGTGTCAAAGGTGGGCGAAGATAACTTTGGTAAGTTTCTGTGTAAAACGCTGAAAAGCTACAAAGTGGATACCCAATACGTGGGGGTTTCAAAGGGCAAAACCGCTCTGGCATTTGTTGATTTGGATGAGCATGGCGAGCGCACTTTTGACTTTTATGTTGAAAATGCAGCGCAAAAAGACATTCAGATTGCCGATACCCAGGCTGTAGCATTAGATAATCAAAGCGTAGTGCATATGTGCTCTGGCTCTTTTTCTACCGACACCCTGGCAGGCAGTGCTAATGCGCTGATTGATAAGGCCAGAGATTCCGGCGCCTTACTGTGCATGGATATAAACTATCGTCCGGGTTTCTGGGCAAACCTGGATGGGGTTGAGCAGCACATTGCGCAGGCTGCCTCAAAGATGGATATTATTAAAGCCAGCCGCGAAGAACTGCTTGAGCTATATGGTGCCAATGACTCTCACGCAGTAATTGCACAGTGGTTGAAAGACGGTGTGTCGCTGGTACTGGTCACTGACGGTGGTAATCCGGTGGCTTATCATACCGCGAAATTTGACGGTACATTTGCGGTGCCTAAAACCCAGGTGTCTGATACCACCGCTGCCGGTGATTCCTTCATTGGTGGCGTGCTTTATCAGCTAACCAGCAGCATTGATAGCAGCGCAGCCTTTAGTGACTGGGCCAGTGATTTTGAAAATATCACCCGCGCACTGGACTTTGCGACCCGCTGTGGAGCAATTACCGTGTCCCGGTTTGGTGCATTTGATGCACTGCCCACTGCGCACGATATGAACTAACCACTCAGCATTGCAATGTCATTATTGAAAAAGCCGGTGTTAACACCGGCTTTTTTGTGTGCTTTTGTCACATTCGGGTGCAAAAGTGCAACACTAGTATTCTTATCGTCCCTCCCCCCGAATGCCTTTTCCTGTTACATAACTGGAGGCCGGTGTTTTTCCCTGCTTCTTAAAAAAATAAAAGTTTAAGTTATTTCAGTAAGTTGGCTAAAAGGCCATTCATTTAAGAAGCGTATCGGTCCGCAACATCAACCTATTTGATGACAGTTTTGCATGGGCTTTGCATAGGATATGTATACGTGTACATATCGGCTCGTTACTGAGGTATCTAAGATATACCAGAGTCACAGCCAGCCATTTTAAACTGACATCGGGCAGCGATGTTCACTAACAAGGATTGACGCTATGACTTCACTGTATAAAGGTCAGAATGTAGATTTTATTGTAGCAACTCACGGTGATGATACCGGTGCTCTGTCCCGGGTATCAGCTATTTCATCCGCTTTCCCGCTGGCCCGCATTGTGGTGGTAGACAGCTCCAGTGCTGCTCACAAACAGGCCTCCCGGTTAAAAGAAACCATTGAGTCGTTAGGTAAGCAGGCCAGTTATGTCGACTGTGATGTTAACTGCACCTATACCTGTTACCAGCAGGCAATGACTCACGTAAAAGGTGATTACCTGGTGTTTCGCACTACCGATAAATTACTGGATGAAAATATTACTGCAGAAGGCTTCGCTGAAGAGTTTGACGAGGATTTGGTGATGCTGGAGACCGCAACGGCTGAAGCCACACTAGATAAAGCTCTGTTCAAGCGTGAATTCATTACCTCTCATGCGCCGTTTTCACAGCCCGACGGCTTTGACGAAACGGCCTTTCTGGCTCAGGTACAAAAGCATGCCAGATGCCGGGTAGTGAGTGCAGCGGCCTAGCCCTTACTACCAGCGTCATTCAAACATAAAAAAACCGGCTCGATGAGCCGTTTTTTTATTAGATGACGCTACATCTTGTAGGCCACGGTAACATACCCAAAGCGGCCGATGTTATCGTAAGCACCATCAATGGCATCTGTACCGGTTGTGCCTACTGGCAATGCACGGTTAAACAGGTTATCTACCCCAACAGTCAGGCTCAGCCCGTTTTCGAAGTTATAGCCCACGGTCACATCCGTCACTGCATAAGATGGCAGTGTCATACGGTTGCTTGGGTTAGGATTACGCGCCAGCTCCTGATTGTCGTACAGGCTGGCACTTTCCAGATAACGGGTTTTCCAGCTTGCTTCCCAGTCACCTCGGCTATAGTTAACGGTAAATACACCCTGCCACTCCGATTCACCGGCAGTTCCGGCATACTGATAGAAGTCTTCCGGACTATCCTGGAATGGGTATTCTTTACGATCTTTGAGGTATGTAGCAATCAGACTGGTCCGGAACAGGCCTTCCAGTGCGTCGAAGTCGTAACCCAACTCAAAATCAATACCTTTGGCTTCCTGACCCGCGATATTCAGCGCAGAGCTGCGAATCTGGGTTATCTCACCGGTGCTCTCATCACGGCTAACCAGCCCACAATAGACATTATTAATACCGGTTGCAGAATCTACACAGCGATCCAGAATCGTCTGACCGTCAATGGTGGTAATGGCATCGGTCAGCTCAATTTCCCAGTAATCCACTGTGGCTGTGAAGCCGTCGAACCAACCCGGTGTGTAGACCAGCCCCACTGTTTTTGAAATGGATTTTTCTGCCTGCAGGTCAATATTACCGCTGTTTTCGCCTTCCAGCGTGGCAGAGTCATAGTCGGAGTTAAAGTCAGACGGTACGCCTAATGCCATACAGTTGGCAATACGCTGATCGGCATTGGCCAGGTCAGCCAGGTTTTCTGTACGACATGGATCATCCACCCGGAAAAACGTCTGGCTGGCTTCACCATATAGTTCGCTGATATTCGGTGCACGTAAGGCGGATGACTTGGTAGCACGCACCCGCAGGTCTTCATACACCTGCCAGTCCAGACCCAGCTTCCAGCTTTTGGCATTACCAATAGAAGAATAGTTGGCAATACGCGCCGCGGTATCAAAGGTCAGCATTTCCACGCCAGGCAGATCAGCTAACAGCGGAACCGTGATTTCGGTGAAAACTTCAGAGACATCGTATTCACCTTTGTCTTCGCCCAGCGCGTTGAAAAAGGTATTTTCAGCATTTTCCGGCTCATCGATTTCGCTTTTTTCTTTGCGGTATTCCACACCTGCGGCAAAGCCTATGTAACCGGCGGGCAATTCATAAATGCCAGCGTTGGAAACGGTTGCACCTGCGTTGTATTGCTCAATTTTGCTGGTACCCACTGAAGTTACATTAACGTAATTGATAGCGTCAGCAGAAGGCTGGCCAAAGCCCATGATATTCAGTGGCGCACAACCGCTTTCACTGCCAATAGCACAAACAATGTTGCCGTCTTCATCACGTACGGCATCCAGTGCGTTTTCAAAATTCACCAGGTTCAGGTTATTGCGGTTAGCGCGCTCCAACTCTGTTTTGCCGTAGTTAAGGAACGCTTCATATTCCCATACATCCGCAAATACACCTTCAATACCCATTACATAGCGGTAGGTTTCACGTTCATCCGCTTCGGTACGACGCCCCAGGTCAGTCATCATCCGGTTTAAGTTGATGGTATCCAGATCATTGGCATCCATATAAGCAGCAACGCTATCGTCCATGTACGGGTTGTCACGCTTGATGGTTGTTTCAGGATCGCCATAGAAGAATGCCGGCTGACCAACAGTAACTGCGCGGGTACGGGCATATTTTGCCTGAGCGTACACGGTGGTGTCGTTGTTGATCGCGTAGTTACCTTTAACATTCAGGTTGGTGCGATCAAATTCTGGCTGTAGCTGGGTAAACTGACGCAGATTGAATGAGTCGCAGTCTGCACAGAAAGGTCCGTCTACAACCTCACCAGTGTAAATTTCGTGACGTGAACCGTCGGCATTAAAAGACTGTGAGTTTCCGTCAAACACACCAGCATTATTAAGTGAATAATAGCCGGCATTGGCGGTGTAGATATTATCTGGATAAGCCGGAGAGTTTAGCTGCTCTGCGCTACGCTCGTACCCCATCACACTTTCAAAGCTCATGTTGCGGTATGGCGTGGCTGTCCATGGGTTGTCCAGGGCTTCCAGGGCTTCCTGAGAACTATACTCTGCAGCAAACGCAATATTGCCGCGGTCATTGTCAAAATTAAAACCGTACGACGCCTGATATTTATCGTTTTTGTAGCCGTTCTCCTGCGCAAACCCTGTGGTCGCGCTCATATCCAGCCCTTCAATATTCTTTTTCAGAATAAAGTTAACCACACCGGTTACCGCATCAGCACCATAAACCGCTGATGCACCGCCGGTAACAATTTCCACCCGCTCAATCCACGAGGTAGGAATGGTGTTGGTATCTACCGAAGCGGTACCGGCAGAAGAAGATACGTGACGTTTACCGTCGACCAGCACCAGTGTGCGGTCAGTTCCCATACCACGCAGGTCAAGAATATTCAGGCCGGCGGTACCGATAAACTGGCTTGAATTACTGAGTGAATAGGTGTTGGCCAGTGCTGGCAGTTCATTTAGCACCTCACCGATATTCATGGCGCCGGTGTTCATTAATGATTCACCGGAAATGGCGGTGACCGGAGAAGGCGCGATGGCCCCCTGACGGGAAATACGTGAGCCGGTTACCTGGATTTTTTCAACATTCGCACTGTCGGCATTGGTGTCCTGTGCAAGTACGTTGCCTGAAGTCAGAGCAGCACTACCGGCCAGCGCAAGCTGGACCGCGGTTGCAAGTTTTTTCATCGTCAATTCCTAAAGAGTTTATTTTTATAGGCTGGAACCTGGTTAAAAACCAGTCAGTCTGAATTGATTTTTTGTTTTTATTTTGTTCGCAATTCGGCGCGCATTTTAATTATTGAAAAGTCAAAAAACCAACATTTATCGACAGATAGCGGGAACTTTTTAAATTTTACTCAATTTTCATAAACTTATTAAATATAGAAAATTTTACAAGCGGATAAAAACAACACAAAATTTGAACAGGCGTTATAAAAATATACAAATTTAGTAAAAAATGCCTTATTAGCAGGACCTTATATTAAATCGTGTTGATTAACCTCTGACTTAGTAATGAAACGCTTACAACATGCTGCAAATAATTCTTCTTTATTTTGATTAATTTTAAATCAACACTCCGTATTGCAGCAACTCATCTTAAAAAACAAACTATTCGACATATAAAAATTAAATATTTCTGGAGGCACGAAGATTGATAATTAAATGTCGAAGTTATTAATAATTAGCTAACACGCACTATTTAATTTACGAGGACATATTATGAACACATCACTAAAACTGCTAACAGGTTTATCACTGACGGTCATGGCCAGTTCTGCGGCCTATGCGCAGGTCACCAATAACACTATTCAGGATCATGAAGGGTTTTATGTCGGCGGTAATTATGGCTACCTCAAAGTGGATGGTCAGGATGACTTTGATGACGATAACGATATGTGGCAAGGCCTGGTAGGTTATCGTTTCAGTCGCTATTTTGCGGTTGAAGGCAGCTACATTGATTTTGGTGACTATGGCACTGGCCTGTCCCGTGCTGACACCGATGGTTACACCGCCGCGGTGAAAGGCATGCTGCCGGTAACTGAAAACATTGCCTTATTTGTGAAAGGCGGTCAGTTATGGTGGGAGTCTGATTACGATGTACAAGGCTTGGGTGGCAGTTATGATGATGAAAGCCTGTTTATCGGGGCCGGTATCAACTATGCCATCACTCCCAACTTCAGCGTAAATGCGGAGTACACGATTTACGACGCTGATCTAGATGCGGACGAGCTTAGCGAAAACCTGAGCGATACCGACTTTGATACAGACCTGAAACAAGCCAGCCTTGGGGTTGAATACCGTTTCTGATGAGTCTGACCTGCAGTGCACTGTGTACTGCAGGTAAAATCTACAGGTTATCTATCATTTTCACCCTCTGCGATAATTCCCCCTTTTTCCTCATAAAAAATAAACCATACAATTCAGATACTTATAGAAAAACCATTCCCGCCATAGACTGGAATAAATCATGCAACTCCAAAGCGCATATAGTGCCATTACGTAATAACGCAGGAGGAAGTATGGACAATTCGGATTCGATCTTTAAACAGGGAGAAAACTGCTGGGTCAGTAATACTGCCACCTACGCGACCCCGCTGATCGACTGCGCCAACTATTACAAGGCATTGCACTCATCTATTGTAAAAGCCAAACATTCAATTTTCATTGTAGGCTGGGATATCGACAGCCGAATCCGGCTGATTCGTGGTGAAGATGAGAAGCGCTCTGAAGCGCCGTCGGTTGTCAGCGATTTGCTGGCTTGGAAAGCCGAACAAAATCCGGATCTGAAAGTATATTTATTGCGCTGGGATTCTTCGCTGGCCTTTTTTGCGCAACGCGAGATGTGGGCCAAAGAAGTTTGGGATGAAAAAACCCCGGATAATGTCGAAACCGTGCTGGATGACTCCATTCCGATGGGCGGCAGTCAGCACCAGAAAATTATTATTATTGATGATGAGGTTGTATTCTCTGGTGGCATGGATGTCTCGACAAATCGCTGGGACACTCGCGACCACCCGGTTATTTCTGCTGAGCGCGATGGTCCCGATGGTGAATATGGTCCGCTGCATGATGTGCAGGCCGTGTATTCCGGCCCACTGGTAAAAGAATTCGGAGAACTGGTTCGCTGGCGCTGGCTGCGGGTCGCTGAATCGCAGCCTATCGATATGCGTGAAGACGCCAAAACAGGTCTGGATGATGGACTGCCTGCTGCCTGGCCGGACGGCTTTGACCCCTGGTTTGAAAATGTAACCTGCGCGCTGTCCCGTACCATTCCTTTTATGGATGAAGTTGAGCCGGTACAGGAAGTTCGTCACATGCTACTGGATCTGATTGATCAGGCAGAGCGGGTTATTTATATAGAGAATCAGTTCACCAGCCGTCAGGAGATCGCCGAAGCCTTAAACCGTCGTTTGAAAGTCTGCCCGGACCTTCACGTCATCATCGTCAGCTCGTATGAACCCAAAGGCCGCTTTGAATGTGAAGCGTTCTGGGCCAGTCGAATCGAATTTAAAAAGATTTTGTGTAATGGTATTGATGAAGACCGTGTAATCATGACCTACTCATCAATCACTGATGAACAGGGCCGTACAGCCTACAAGCGTATTCACTCCAAAGTGACGGCGATTGATAACAAATATCTGGTGATCGGTTCGTCGAACCTGAGTAATCGCTCAATGACCCTGGATACCGAAATTGATACGGTTTATTTTGGTAACAACGAGTATAACCAGCGCCAAATTGAAAAAGTCAGGGATGATCTGCTGGCCGAGCATACCGGACGGGATCTGCCCACTACCGCTAAGCTGATGCAGGAAGCCAATCCGGCCCGGGCCGTGATTGAAGGCCAGATGGCTCACGGCTATATTCTGACGCAGGTTAATGATGAGATTTTTACCGATCAACCTGCCGACAACCTGTATCGCTCATTCTCCGATCCAGAAGAGCCACTGATTGCTATGCCAACGCTCGACGGTACCGCTATGCCGGTGAAAAACCCCCGTCGTCGCACCATAATGATTGGTCTGGGTGTCTTGTTTGTCGCCATTCTGGGTGGACTGATGTACTGGGCCAGCCAGTCAATAGAATGGTTAAGTTCAGACAGTATCAATGCCTTTTTAGAAGAAAGTCGCGGCACCTACTTTGCCCTGCCTACTGTGCTGCTGGTGTATCTTATTGGCGGCCTGCTCTTTTTCCCGGTCACAGTGTTATCTATTGCTGTGGCAGCGGTATTCGGGCCGATTTGGGGCCCTATTTATGGCATATTAGGTGCATTACTCAGTTCAGCCTCCATGTTTGGAGTCGGCAAAGTACTGGGCAATGCTGGCCTGAAAAAGATTGGCGGACCCAAAGTTGATGCAGTTGATCAGAAACTGAAGCAAAGTGGCGTGGTCGGTGTGGCTGCTATTCGTATGCTCCCCATTGCACCGTTTAGTCTGGTAAATCTGGTGGCCGGCATTTCTTCTATTGGTCTGTTTCAATTTCTGGCCGGTACGTTCTTGGGGATGTTCCCGCCAATGATCGCAAAAGGTCTTGTGGGAGACTCCCTGACGCATATTTTCCGTAATCCATCGCCAGAGACGATCAGTTATCTGGTCGGAGGAATTATTCTGTGGGGATTAATGATCTGGGGATCTCAGAAGTTTGCCCGCTGGTATCAGGAACGCAAACAAAAAGACAAGGCGAAATCTAACGAATGTGTCGCATAATTAGCTACAACATACACAGTGGCGTAGGACGGGATAAAAAACACGACTACCGCAGAATTGGCAATTTTCTGGCCGAGCGTAACGCAGATATTGTTCTGTTACAGGAAATGGATACCCGTCCTGCCGAACGCTCGGTGACGCAGGATATCAGGGATATCTGTGTAGGCAATATTTATACACTGGTGCCATCACCGGCACTGACCGAGGACACCGGCTGGTACGGCAATGCCGTACTTACCCGCTTTCCGGTTATCAGCAATCAGACCGTGGATGTCAGCCAAAGTGGTTTTCAACCACGCAACATTCAAACCGTTACCGTGGAAACTCCGCAAGGTCCGCTGACGATAGTCAACACCCACAAGGGGTTAAAAAAGCATGAAAGACGTTCTCAGTTTGCCATGTTACATGAATATATTATGGCCCGGCTGAACAGGGTACCGACCCCTCTGGTGCTCGGCGGTGACTTCAACGAATGGCAGTTTTTTACCAAGGCATTTCATCAGATTGATGATGTATTGCGGCCTCACCCAGTCGGGGCGACTTTTCCCAGCCACTTTCCGGTATTTTCGCTGGACCGGATATGGACAACACAGGACATCAGAATCAAACGTATTCGCCGGCTGAAAAACGAGCGAACCAAAGTGCTGTCCGATCATTTACCAGTACAACTGGATATTCATATGCCGCCGGCAAAAGCGCCCGCCGTCACACGTGCAGCGGAGCCTCTACAGCGAAGAAATTACGCGTAAGCGGGCCGTGGGGCGGTGGTATGCCGGTCAGGCTCCTGGGCAAATGCCAGTTCCCCGCGCCAGTGATTGGCGCGTTGTTCCATGGCAACCACATCCTTGATGACATCCATCATTTTAAGCATGGCATTGCTCAATGGTCGACAACGCCGGGTCGCCATAAGCACACCTCGGGTCATTTGCGGCGCGGTGATTTTAATTGATTTTATCAGGCCGCTGTCTTCTAAGTGAAACATCGCCGATGATGGCAGAATCATTAACCCCTCACCCTGCATCACCTGACGCAGTCCGGTCATCAGGTGTCCGCTGTACGCCCGGTTGTGTTTAAGAGCAACCGATGTGGTACGTTCATACATGGCAATCAGCCGGCCCAGCGCATCTTTATCGCCTGGCGTCAGTAGCTCAAACTGGCTTAGCTCCCAAAAGTCGATGGTCTGACGGTGTTGCAGTGCCGGGTACTGTTCACAGGCTTCGCCCTGCCCCACCACCAGATACATATTTTCTGTTATCAACGGAGTGCAGCGCATAGTACTGACAGAGATTTCCTGTTCATAGGTGATCGCAATGTCTATCTGATTTGTTTCCAGCCACTCTTTCACGCTGTATGACGGGCCAGTGCTGATTTCCAGCGTCAGTTTGGGATAGCGCTGACTAACCTGCTCAATCAGTGCCATTGACAGTACATTATTAATCGACGGCAGCATCCCGATACGCACCCGGCCGGCTTGCTCACTGACCAATTGCTGCAACGCCTGACGGGTGAGCTCAATTTCGTTGAGCATCACTTCGGCATGGCGGGCAAATATGGTACCGGCCGGGGTTAGCGATACGCCTTTAAAACTGCGCTCCAGTAATGCTGCGCCCATTTCCCGTTCCAGATTAACCAGCTGCTGACTGATAGCAGGCTGCGCAATATCCAGCTCACGGGCTGCCGCTGCAATACTGCCTTTTTCCACTGTTACAGCAAAATAAAGCAATTGTTTTGAATTCATTCCGATTTCAGCCCTGAAAGTCAATAGGTTACCGTGTTGCTTACATCAGCGGGAGTGACCAGCTTTGCTAACGGAAAAGAATAATTACTCAACATTTCAGTAATTTAGACGTGTTACTAACGTATTATCACGGCCACTACTCTGGTAATGACTATCGCAATTACTATGCCAGCAGAATTAAACAACTGTTTGAGTTGTTAACACCAGGTGAAACAGACAGTTAGAAAAAATTTATTTGGTTTGTTAACCCAGCAGGACAATGCTTAGAAATTAAGCCTTTAGTAGGGGGCTAATGTATTTTCTTATACCCCCTCCATATTCTTTGCTCTTCCTTCACCGCCCTTCTCTTTTTTAGTCTTTTGTTGCACGCAGCGTGATGTACCGACCTGACAATAATAATTCATGCATGGTTGTGGTGCTGTGATGAGCCAATCTGGGGCGACCGGTTAATGGCATAACGACAGAAACTTTCGGCGATCCAACACTGGGAAATACACATGAAACTAAAAAGAATAAGTGCGACTATTTGCGCAAGTCTGACCGGATTGTCGATGACTTTGGCAGCGCAGGCTCAGGAAGAGCAAACACCTGATGCGGCCAGTATTGATATGGAAAAAATTGCGGTTGTCGGGGCCCGCGGGGCCCCGCGTACAGTAACCAGCTCGCCGGTGCCGGTAGATGTAATCTCGGCAGATGAGTTATCCGGTGTGGCATTTTCCGATATGAACGATGTTCTTAAAACACTGGTTCCTTCCTACACCCTGGGTCGACAGCCTATTTCTGATGGCGCAGCATTTATCCGGCCGGCCAGCTTACGGGGGCTGCCGACTGATAAAACCCTGGTACTGGTTAATTCAAAACGCCGGCACCGCTCGGCACTGGTACAGACCAGCGGGTCTGGCACACAGGGACCGGATCTGTCGATGATACCAACTGCAGCCATCGGCAATGTTGAGGTACTGCGGGATGGCGCTGCTGCGCAGTACGGCTCGGATGCCATTGCCGGCGTTATCAATTTTCAGCTGAAAAATAATACCGAGGGCGGCATGTTTACCGCCGAATACGGCCAGTTCTATGAAGGTGATGGCGAAACCCTTGTGCTCACCGGCAATAAAGGATTTGCGTTAGGCGATGACGGTTTTATCAGTATTTCGGCTGAATATAGTGATAACGAAGCCACCAGCCGGGCTAAGCAGTATTGTACCGGCGCATTCTGTCTGAATCCCGATGATCCGAATTTCAATCCGGACGCCGATTATAATCAGTACCTGACACCAGAATTTTATGCCGCAGCCGAACAGATGGCACAATCGGTTCATGGCGCAGATGTCGTGCAGCCATGGGGCCGGCCCAATTTTGATTCTACGCTTATTTTCATTAACGCCGGCTATGCGATTTCCTCCGACATGGAACTGTACGGCTTTGGTAACTACAGCCAGAAAGACGGTGACAGCACTTTTTTCTATCGCTATCCGGAAAACGGCACGATTGAAAACATCCGCTTGCAGGATGGCTCAGTATGGAGCCCATTGTCCATCTACCCGGGTGGTTTTACGCCCCGTTTTAAGGGCGAGATAACCGATTATTCTGCGGTTGCCGGGCTTAAAGGGATGGTGGGCGCACTGGGCTATGATATCAGTGCCCGCTACGGTTATGATGAAATTGACTACACCATCAGCAATACCATTAACCCGTCTTTAGGCGATGCTACACCCACCTCATTCAGTCCTGGTGCATTATCCAATGAGGAAACCCAGATTCAGGCTGACTTCACCTATGATTTTGCCAGCTATGTTTTTGCCTTTGGCCTGAGTTATCTTGATGAAGGTTATGATATTGAGCAGGGAGAAGAATTATCCTACCTGGCCGGTGATTACTCGGTGGCCGACCCCTGGGGATTTTGTGCTGATGGCACCGCAACCGCAGCCGGTACCGCTGTTGTTGCCAGCGGCTCTTCCCTGAATTGCGCCAACAGTGACGATCCGGTTTATCAGATCATGGGCGTGGGCTCAAACGGCTTTCCCGGTTATTCTCCCGAATTTTCAGGATCTTATGATCGTGACTCCTACTCTGCGTATGTTGACCTGAGTGGCGATATCACCGATAGCCTGTACGGTCAGGCAGCGCTGCGCTACGAAGATTATTCGGATATGGGTTCAGAGCTGGTTTATAAAGTGGCCGGTTTTTATCAGCTCACAGAAGAACTGGGGCTTCGGGCTTCTTACGGAACCGGCTTTCGTGCGCCCACTCCCGGCCAGCAGGGCACAACCAATGTATCCACTGCCCTGCCTAATGGCTTCCCGGTAGCCACAGGGCTATTTCCGGCCAGCAGTGCAGTTGGGCAGGCGCTGGGGGCCAACTTACTGGACCCGGAGACATCGACCAATGTGACTTTCGGCCTGACAGCGGACTACGGCCCCCTCAACGTGACGGTTGATTATTACCGGATAGCCCTGGAAGACCGTTTTTATTCTATTTCCACCCTCGATGTTTCTTCCGATGCACAGGGTGACCCCCAGGCCTATGCGAATTATCTTGCACTGGCCAATGCCAACGTGGTCGGCGCTGAAACTATAGGTGCGGTCCGGTATTTCCAGAATGCCTTTGACACCGTGACCGAAGGAGTGGATGTGGTAGCCAGTTATAACATGGAGTCCGATTACGGAATGACCACGTTCACGGCATCATACAACTACAACACCACGGAATTTGACTCAGATCCCAGTGAGTTTCTTAACGCCGAAGATATGTATGACTTTGAAAATGGCACACCGGAAAGTCGCGCTATTTTATCGGTTAAGCATGCCTTTGATGATGTTGAAGTGGTGGCCCGGGCAAGTTATTACGGTGAGTACACCAATATCGATTCGGTCAGCCTGATTGAAGGTACCTCACAAATCGATTTTGATAATACCGCCAGCCAAACCTTCAGCAGTGAATGGTTTTTAGATCTGGAAGGCACCTATCACATCAATGAAACCCTATCGCTGATTGCCGGCGTGCGTAACCTGTTTGATAACTACCCGGACGAATCCGCGCCGGATATGGCTGGCGACGCCTGTTGTGGAAGGATATACCGCTCAGATTCTATCGTAGACTGGCAGGGCGGCTATTACTACACCAAGCTGGTAGCAAAATTCTGATGCGCTATTTCTCATCCGCAATCACGTTGCTTCCGCCATCTGGCGGTCGCAACGCCGTGTTATTCAATTGTATGCGTCATCTTTCCCGGGGAGTCGGTATTTCATGGAAATAGAGCTGTTATGGTTTGTGCTTACTCTGTGTGTAGCGGGCGCTGTAGCCGGTTTAACCGCAGGTTTATTTGGCAATGGCGGTGGCTTTGTGGTGGTACCTGCCCTGCTCATTGTATTTCCTATGTTCACTGAAGCCTCAGAAGAGCTGGTGAAGGTCGCTATCGGGACCTCACTGGCGTCTATTGTGGTGTCGAGCGCCCGCAGTGTTATCGCCCACCGCGCCAAAGGCGCAGTCGATTTTGAAGTTCTTAAATCCTGGTCGGTTTGGCTTGTTCTGGGCGTACTTGGCGGTGTGGGTATTGCCAGTTTTACCAGTGCCAATGGGCTGAAGATTGTATTTGCCGCCGGTGTACTGGTTTACTCGGTTTACTTTTTGTTTCCTCATCTGGTGGTGCGTCCCGGCGTGCACTTTTCCATGCCTACCGGCGTTGGCCGTGCCTCGCTAGCTTTTGTACTGGGTGGCTTTTCTGCCCTACTCGGCATTGGCGGCGGCACCCCGACGGTTATCACCATGGTAATGTGCAGGCGCACTATTCAGCAGGCCGTTGCCACTGCCGCAGGCGTTGGCTTTTTAATTGGGCTGCCCGGTGCGCTGGGCTTTCTGATCATGCGACATGCCGACAACGCGCCGCTGCCGGTTGGCACGGTTGGTTACATCAACATTCCGGCGCTGGTGGCGATTAGCATTGGCGCCATCATGACCGCGCCAATGGGTGCCAACATGGCCCACAACTTCAGCGAAAAGAACCTTAAAAGACTATTTGGTATCTATCTGGTCATCGTATCAGCTGGCATGTTTTATAAAGCGCTTTAACGTAAAGGAATTCAATATGACTTATAACCCTTCCCGCCGTTTTTTCTTAGGAGGCAGTCTGGCTGCCACGGCAGCCGGTGCTTCAGGTATCATCACGCCTGGCGCACTGGCTGCCAGTAGTCAGGTAGCAAAATCCGAGCTGTTCTATGGCCCACAACCCGGCATGGCCAAACTCAACGCCAATGAAAATCCATATGGCCCAAGTCCCGAAGCGCTCAAAGCTATCGCCAATGCATCGTCCTCAGGCGGGGCTTACTATGCTTACACCGCCAGTCAGTATCTGGCGGACATGATCGCTGAAAACCACCAGCTTAAATCTGCCAACATAGCCATTACCGCCGGATCCAGCCTGATACTGGCCTTTGCCGCCTACGCAGCTACCAGTAAAGGCGTCATCCTGGGGCCGGATCTGTTCTGGGACACCACCTCGATGGCGCCAGTCCGTACCGGTGGTCCGCAAATTGTGCGCGTAGCCAATACCGCTGATTTGAGTATCGATCTCGACAGTATCTATGCCTCAATAGATGACAACACCGCCATGGTGCATATCTGCAATCCGAACAACCCGACCGGCAAAATTCTTGATCCGGATAAATTGCGGGCATTTTGTATTAAAGCATCGAAAAAGACACTGGTTCTGGTGGATGAGGCTTATAACGAGCTCGTTGAGGATGGACCGAGCCATTCAATGATTCCGCTGATTAATAAAGGGCATAATATTATTGTGGCCAGAACTTTCTCAAAAATTTACGGTTTAGCGGGTATGCGGGTGGGCTACATGCTCGGCTCTGAAGAAAATATTGCCTGGATAAACCAGTATGGCATGGGTGGCTATTCCATCAACCAGGCCGGCCTGGCTGCGGCGATTGCCAGCTATAAGGATGAGGCCTTTAAAACCTTCTCCCGTGACAAAGTGGCTCAGGCCAAAGACATGATTGCCACAGCAATCCGGGAAAATGGCTTGCAGGCTTTACCATCCTCCACTAACTTTATGTTTGTGGATTTAGGCAAAAATGGCGACGCTGAGGCATTCAGAGTAGCGATGGAAGAGCAGAATGTTCTGATTCGTGGCCAGTATCGGACCTACAAGCAATGGTCCCGGGTCAGCACCGGACGCATCGAAGATGTCCAGATGTATGTTAATGCCATGCCCAGAGCGCTGGAAAAAATGCACAGCGCTATTAAGGCCTGACAAAAAGGTATAAAAAACGACCCTCAAAAACAGGGTCGTTATCTTTTTCCATACTCTCCCCCTTAGATTTTAAGCTATACAGCCACACTGCCCCTAAACGACATTTGTGACATTTCACACTTCAATTTTTTTTTCATTTCCCTTTCATTACGCCAATTCTTGTCTATAACTTTATTAATCGCGGTCAGTTTTAAACCAGTTTGAACTGACCTGGTGGCTAAAAGATTTCTTCTTTTGCCGTTATATTGTTCAGGTGAAACTATGATAAGTGGCAGTATTGCAAATCAACAAAATGTCAGAATGTCCGTGCCGGTAACAGCCTGGGCCGGTGTCTGTATCAGCCTGGTGGCCGGGCTTGCCCTGACCTTCTGGGAGTTTGCCTACGTGGGCGTGGCTATCGCGGCGATGGGCTCTGCACTGGCCATGGCATATCTGTCTCAGCCGGCCAGTTCATCAGATGAAGCGGTCAGTCAGGCCAGCACCGCAAGCCAGAATCAGGCTGCCGATCTGGGTCAAATTGACGGGCTGACCAATGAGCTGGCCGGTATCATCAGTACCTGCGAGTCGAACCTGAATGATGTGATGGCCACCCAGGACAGTGCTATCACTACACTGAGTTCTTCGTTTACCACCTTGCGCAGCATGGTTGCTGAGCAAAATGAATGTATTACTCATCTGATTCATACCGACAGCGACAGCAACGAAATGTATTCCTCCCGGATGCGCAGTTTTGCTGACAGTACTGAGCAATCGCTGGACCAGTTTCTGGACTCCACCAAACTTATCTCTGCCGGTACCTCCGTTATTCTGGAAAAAGTAAACCTGGTGTACGACACCATGCCCACCGTGATGAAAGCACTGGGTGATATCGATGACATTTCAGCGCAGACCAACCTGCTGGCGCTGAACGCCGCCATTGAAGCAGCCCGCGCTGGTGAAGCCGGTCGCGGATTTGCAGTGGTCGCCGATGAAGTCCGTGCGCTATCTAACCGGTCGACCCAGTTTAGCGGGGTGATCAAAAAGCAAATGGAAAGCATGAGTGTACAGATTGACGAGCTGACCCAGAATGTTCGTGAACTGGCATCTCAGGACACCAGCTACATCATTGAAGCAAAACGGGTCATTCAGGGTGAGCTGGACAAAATCATTCAAAAAGCCGAGTCCGATGCCGCCACAACGTCAAAGCTTGAAGGCATTGGAAGTGAGCTTGACGGTGCTATCAGTAGCTCTATCCGGGGTCTGCAATTTGGCGATATGAACGGCCAGAACATTACTTATACCAAAGAAATTCTCCAGTTTGTTATTGAACAGTTGGAGACTCTTAACGCCTCCTCAGTCAATGAAATTTCCCTGCATTTACAAAACTACCGGGAAAATATGAAGAGCAAAGGCAATCTGGACCATAACCCCGTCTCAGCAACCAGCGTAGAAGCCGGCGATGTAGAGTTATTTTGATATACAACAGGGGCTACAAGCCACCTGATAAATGGACGCGACTGCTTAGTCGGTGAAGGAATTAAACCAGTAGAGTGTTAGACCATGAGTAAAAAAATCCTTGCAGTAGATGATTCTTCATCCATCCGTCAGATGGTGGAAGTAACCCTGAAATCCGCGGGCTACGCAGTAACCACTGCTGAAGATGGCCAGGCCGCCCTGGACCAGTGCAAATTCAACCGTTATGACTTTGTCCTGACGGACCAGAATATGCCCCGAATGGATGGTCTGAGCCTGATTCGTGAGTTACGAAAAATGAGTGCTTACACACGCACCCCTATCGTGGTGCTGACCACAGAAGCGGGGGATGACATGAAAGCTAAGGGAAAAGCCGCCGGCGCCACCGGCTGGATGGTAAAACCTTTTGATCCTGATAAGTTGCTGGCCATTGCCGGTAAGGTTCTTGGCTAAACCGGACTGACTATTATGTCTATAGATATCGAGCAGTTTCACGCCGTCTTCTTTGACGAAAGCCAGGAGCACCTGGACGATATGGAGCAGCTTCTTATGGAGCTGGACGTTGATGACCCTGATCTGGAACAGCTGAACAGCATATTCCGGGCAGCCCACTCAATCAAAGGAGGAAGCGGCATTTTCGGGTTTGACGCCCTGACCGGGCTAACCCATGTGATGGAAAATCTGCTCGATAAGGCGCGCAACAGTACTATTAAATTAGATGTGCCTACGGTGGATTTATTTTTAGAAACCGTAGATCTGCTTAAAGTCATTCTGGATGCCTACAAAAGCCAGTCCGACTTACCTGACGAGGATATTCAGCAAGGTGTGGCAGCGTTAGAACAAGCTCTGGCTAAATCAGCCGGTGATGCTCCCCCGCCCCAAGACGGTGAACCCGCCGCTGAGTCGGCTAGTCAGGCCGCTGACGATGGTTTTGGATTTTTTGATGACGATGAACCTGTCGCCGACGATGGCTTTGGCTTTTTTGATGACGATGAGCCGGTAGTCGGACAACAGGCAGAAGTACCCGCGGCCGTGGCGTCTGTAGCTCCGGAGGGACAGCAAGACATGTCGGACTCATTTGGCTTTTATGATGAGTCTGCCCTGCCGGTTAAACCGGATGAGATTAAGCCATATGGTTTTTTCAAGCCAGTAGAGCAAATCCGCGATGATGTAAAAAGCGTGGCCAAAAGTAACGAGATTAAAGAAGAGGTTAAGCCAGGGTCCAGACGCAAAGCCGCAGACACCAAAACCGCGGCTAAGGAAACCTCATCCATTCGGGTCGACACCCATAAAATTGATTCTATGGTCAATCTGGTCGGCGAGCTGGTGATTACCCAGTCTATGCTGTCTATGATCAGTGAAGAGGTTACCGGTACTGTGGGTCAAAAGCTGCAAACCGCTATTGGTGAACTGCAGCGCAATACCCGGGAGATTCAGGAGTCCGCCATGTCGATGCGGATGCTGCCTATTAACATGACATTTAACCGCTTCCCCCGGGTGGTCAGGGATCTGTCTACCAAACTGGGTAAAAAGGTCAATCTGGTCATTGAAGGCGGCGCCACAGAAATTGATAAAAGTATGATTGAAAAACTGGTTGACCCGCTTACTCACCTGGTACGCAACAGCATCGACCACGGCATCGAAAAAACCGAAACCCGGGTTGAAGCCGGTAAAAGCGAAACCGGAACCGTCATTCTGCGCGCCGAGCAAAAAGGCGGCAATATTGTTATCAGTATCATTGATGATGGGGCTGGTTTGAACCGCGATCGCATTGTTGCTAAAGCCAGAGAAAACGGATTGTCGGCGCCCGATGACATGCCCGATAAAGAAGTCTGGAAGCTGATCTTCCAGCCTGGTTTCTCAACCGCCGCTGAAGTGACCGATGTGTCCGGTCGCGGGGTGGGAATGGATGTTGTGCGGCGTAATATCGAGTCGATTGGCGGTCGCATCGACATAGAGTCCCGGGCCGGGAATGGTTCGGCATTCTATATTCAGTTACCGCTTACCCTGGCGATTGTAGATGGTATCAGCGTCGCTATCGGCGACCAGATTTTTGTTGTACCGCTGGTCAATATCATCGAGTCCATTCAGCCTACCCGCGAGCAAATAAAGAGTATCGGCAATGACAACCTGTTGTGGATACGGGAACAATACTGGCCTCTGGTGGCTGTTCACCAGATGATGGATGTGGACGACGCGATTGAACAACCCACCGAAGGCATTGTGGTGCTGCTGGAGAGCAGTAAGCGCCGCTATGGCATTCTGGTCGACAGCCTGCTGGGACAACAACAGGTTGTCATTAAAAGTCTTGAACAACACTACCGTAAGGTACCGGGCATTTCCGGTGCCACCATCATGGGTGATGGCCGGGTGGCCATGATCCTGGATGCTGACTCTATCGCAGAACGATGCCGTCCACTGGCAGAAGAGGAATTGCTGGCATGAACACCGCAGAACAAACCATTTCGCATGAACAAAATGAGTATTTAAGTTTTGTTCTGAGCGACGAACACTATGCGCTGGATATTACCTCGGTAAAGGAAATCCGTGGTTATGAGCCGGTGACAAAAATCGCCAATGCACCGCCATTTATCAAAGGTGTGCTGAATTTGCGTGGCGATATTGTGCCTATTATCGATCTGCGCATTAAGTTCAATGTGGGTGAACCGGTTTATAACGAGTTTACCATTGTCATTATGCTCAATGTACTGGACCGCATTGTCGGCATTGTGGTCGACGGGGTATCTGACGTGATTCGCCTGACCGACGATGAGGTCAGACCGCCTCCAGAGTTTGGCGTGGCATTTGATAGTCAGTATTTACACGGGCTTGCTTCAGTCGGTGAGCACATGGTTATTTTAGTCAATATTGAGAGCCTGATTTCCAGTGAAGAGCTAGGATTATTCGACTCCCATAACGATGGTGGGGACAAGTAAAATGGGAATGTTTAATATTTTCAACAACGAAACAATCAAGGCGCAGCAGTTGCAAATGCATCGCATTGAGCAGTCGTTGGAGGCCACCACCTGCTGCGTGATGATGGCTGATGCAGATCGCAATATCATTTATGCCAACACAGCGGTGCAAAAACTGCTAAAGGATAATGAGGCAGAACTGCAAAGGGTTTTACCGACCTTTTCAGCGGATAATCTGATTGGTCAGAACATTGACCAGTTTCACAAAAGCCCCAGCCACCAGCGCAATATCCTGGCTAACCTGAAAGCACCGATGACCTCCACCATTGAGGTTGGCAAAATCAACTTTAAACTCACCTTGAATCCCCTGTTTGGTGACGATAATGAAAATATCGGCACCATGGTTGAATGGGTTGATCAGACTGAGTTGTTGGTTAAAAGCGGTATGCTGGATGCGCTCAGTAATGCACAGTCTTTGGCTGAGTACTCGCTGGACGGAGAATTTGTGGATGTGAATGACAACTTCACACTCTTGTCTGGCTACAGCAAAGATGAACTGGTGGGTAAAAATCACACCCTGCTAATGACCCCTGAACAGGCCAAAGATGCCGAATACCTGGGCATGTGGCAAGCCTTGCGTAAAGGTGAACTGCAAACCGGGGAATATCGCCGGATCACCAAAAACGATCAGGAGTTCTGGATTCAGGCGTCTTACAACCCCATTCTTGATACCAAAGGCAATGTGGTGAAGGTTGTGGAGTTTGCCATTGATATCACCGCGGAAAAACTCCGCTATGCCGATTTTTCCGGCCAGATTGAAGCCATTGGAAAAGCCCAGGCGGTCATCGAATTTGATACCAGCGGCAATATTCAGTGGGCCAATGAAAACTTCCTCGGCGCCCTGGGTTATTCACTGGATGAAATCCGCGGCCAGCACCACAGCATGTTTGTTGAGCCAGCCATTAAGATGAGCCAGGAATATGTCAGCTTCTGGGCCGATCTGAAAGCCGGCCAGTTTAAATCAGGCGAATTTAAACGGGCCGCCAAAGGCGGACGGGAAATATGGATTCAGGCCTCATACAACCCTATCTATGACATGAATGGTAAAGTGTTCAAAGTGGTTAAGTATGCCACCGAAATCACCGCCCAGAAAATGCGCAATGCCGACTTTGAAGGACAAATCTCAGCCATCGGCAAAGCACAGGCAGTGATTGAGTTTCACACCGACGGCACCATTATTCAGGCCAACGAAAACTTCCTGAACGCGACCGGCTACACCCTGGATGAAATACAGGGCAAGCACCACAAAATATTTTGTGATGCCGAACTTCGCTCATCTCAGGAGTACGCTGAGTTCTGGCCGGCATTAGCGTCGGGCAAATTTTTCTCCGGCGAATTCAAGCGGGTCACCAAAGCCGGTAAAGAACTATGGATTCAGGCATCCTACAACCCGATTCTTGATGTTAATGGCAAGGTCTTCAAGGTGGTGAAATACGCCACGGACATTACTGCTGAAAAACTGAAAAATGCATATTTTGAAGGACAAATTGAGGCAATTGGTAAGTCGCAGGCGGTTATTGAATTTGAGATGGACGGCACGATTGTCAATGCCAATGAAAACTTCCTGAATGTGACAGGCTACACCCTGGCTGAAATCAAAGGCAAACATCATAGCATGTTTGTTGATACCGAAACGCGCAATAGTATGGAATACCGCTCATTCTGGGAGCAGTTGAATCATGGTGTTCATGCGGCCGGCGAGTATCGCCGGTTTGGTAAAACCGGTAATGAGATTTGGATTCAGGCGTCCTACAACCCCATTCTGGACCAAAGCGGAAAGCCTTTCCGGGTAGTAAAATATGCCACTGATGTGACCGCCCGAACCACGGCCATTCATGATATTAAAGAAGTGATGGCGCAGTTAACCAAAGGCGACCTGACTTGCGAAATCGAACACGAGTTTGAAGGTGAGTTCAAGGTGCTGGGTGAATCCATTAATCAGTTCATCAGTGACTTACGCGGTACCATCGGTCGAATTAATGTGGCGGTGGAAACCATTAATACAGCTTCTTCTGAAATAGCCAGTGGGAACACTGATCTGTCCAGCCGTACAGAACAGCAGGCCTCCAGTCTGGAAGAAACCGCTTCGAGCATGGAAGAGCTGACCGGTACAGTGCGTCTGAATGCAGAAAACGCCGAACAGGCCAATGCGCTGGCCTCTCAGGCCTCATCCATTGCGGTAGAAGGCGGCAACATGATTCAGGAAGTGGTGCAAACCATGTCCAGTATCAATGACTCTGCGCAGAAAATTTCTGACATCATCGGGGTGATTGACGGCATTGCATTCCAGACCAATATTCTGGCCTTAAATGCTGCGGTTGAAGCCGCCCGCGCCGGTGAACAGGGCCGTGGCTTTGCGGTCGTCGCTTCTGAGGTGAGAACCCTGGCCCAGCGCTCTGCCGAGGCTGCCAAAGACATCAAGGAGCTGATCTCAGACTCAGTGACCAAGATAGCCAGTGGCAACACCCTGGTGAACCAGTCTGGTGAAACCATGGGCGAAGTGGTGACCTCCATTAAGCGGGTCAACGACATTATGTCGGAGATCGCCGCCGCCTCTTCTGAACAGGCATCCGGTATAGACGAAATTAGTAAAGCTATCAGTCAGATGGACGAAATGACACAGCAAAACGCGGCGCTGGTGGAAGAAGCTGCCGCTGCTGCTGAAAGTTTGCAGCAACAGGCTGTCGGACTGTCCGACCGGGTGGCGGCATTTAAGCTCGACGGCAATATCATAGGTATGGAAGATGATAGTTTCGCCCCTTCTAAGCCACGTCTGCGTGCTAACGGAACCGCTCAGGCCAAAGCCCCTGCACTCCCTAAAGCCCGTGTAACCGAAATTCAGTCAGCGGCGCCTCAAGAAGATGAATGGGAAAGTTTCTAATGATGAAATGGGCGACACCGTAGCCGACAGGCATGACGGTGCCGCACTGGAATTTACCTTTAGTCGCAAGGATTTTGATAAAGTCAGGACAACCCTTTATGGCATGGCGGGTATCCGCCTCGCCGACTCCAAGGATTCTCTTGTTTACAGTCGTCTGGCCCGCAGGCTGCGGGCTCTGCGGCTGAACAGCTTTAACCATTACCTTGCCTATCTTAAGCAGCACAAGGAAGAAGAAGAGCATTTCATCAATGCACTAACCACCAACCTGACTTCCTTTTTTCGCGAGGGGCATCACTTTACAGAACTGGGCAAGTACCTGCGCCTTCACCGCCATGTCAAAACCATCTGGTGTGCGGCAAGCAGTACCGGCGAAGAGCCCTATTCAATTGCGATGACGGTGGCACAAGCTTACGGCACATTTGCCTCACCGGTAAACATTATCGCCTCAGACATCGACAGTAATGTTTTGCAAAAAGCCAGTAACGGGGTTTATCGAAAGGATGCCGTCGCCAAACTGCCACTGGAGCTAAAGCGACAGTTTTTTCACCGGGGCAAAGGAGCGCACAGTGATAAGGTTCGGGTGGTTCCTGAACTGCGTCGCATGGTGGAGTTTAAACAAATTAACCTGACCCATGAAAGGTGGCCGTTGCCTGAGCAGGTAGATATTATATTCTGCCGCAATGTCATGATTTATTTTGACAAGGACACACAGCTAAAAATTCTCAGAAAAATGGTTGGATTGATGCCTGCTGATGGTCGCTACTTTGCCGGTCATTCAGAGAACTTCAATATGGCCTCGAATCTGGTCAGGCCTTTGGGACAAACCGTGTACCAGCCAGTTAAAGGAAGATGATGTGGCCGAAGCAGCACAGGAAAGACTCTCAGGGTTAAATGTTTATTACGATAACCGGTTTGAACGCCAGGCTGTCAAAATTCTGCCCGGAGAGTTTTATGCCACCAGCGAAGACGCGATGATTGTGACTGTGCTGGGATCCTGTGTGGCCGCCTGCCTGCGCGATACCAAAAATCGCATTCTGGGCATGAACCATTTTTTATTACCCTGCGACTTTGGCGATGACTGCGCCAGATACGGCGCGCCTGCCCGCTACGGCATGCATGCTATGGAATTGCTGATAAACCAGATGATGAGAATGGGCGCTGACCGGCGTTATATGCAGGCTAAAGTATTTGGCGGGGGCAATGTGCTTAAGGGCATTACAGTTAACAATGTTGGCCAGCGCAATGCCGACTTTGTCGTGGAATATCTGCGCCGTGAAAATATCCCGATTGTTGCCAGTGACTTATTGGGCGACTACCCGCGCAAGGTGTATTTTTTTCCCGAAGATGGCGAAGTAAAAGTTAAAAAAATCAAACATCTCAATAACACCACGATTGTTGATCGTGAAAGTGTGTATCGTCAGAAACTTAAACAAAAAGATACTGACATTGAGTTCGACTTATTCCAATAGGTGAATTATGGCGATAAAAGTACTTGTAGTGGATGACTCAGCCCTGATCCGCAATTTACTTGGCGAAATTATTAACAGCGAAGCGGATTTACAGCTGGTTGGCGCGGCTCCTGATGCCTTCGTGGCTAAACAAATGGTCAAACAGTTCCAGCCTGATGTCATTACACTGGATATCGAAATGCCTAAAGTAGATGGCCTGCGCTTTCTGGAGGTCCTGATGTCAGCCCGCCCCACTCCGGTATTAATGATCTCCACCCTTACCGAAGCCGGTGCGGATGCCACAATCCGCTCTCTGGAGCTGGGCGCCATCGACTTTATTCCTAAACCTAAGCTGGGTGTAGCGCAGGGTATTGAAGAATACCGGTCAGTTATTTTAGAAAAAATCCGCACCGCCGCCCGCTCCAGAGTGAAAACTCAGCGCACCAAAGTGAAAGCCACCAGCCACTTGTCTTATTCGAGTACTGAAAAAATTATTGCCATAGGCGCATCTACCGGCGGCACAGAAGCCATTAAAAGCGTCATGGAAGCCATGCCTCCCAATGCGCCGGCGACCGTGATTACTCAGCACATGCCACCAGGCTATACCAGTACCTTCGCCAAGCGGTTAAATAATTGCAGTAAAATGAAAGTTGTTGAAGCCAGAGGCGGCGAGCGTCTGCTACCCGGCAATGCCTATCTGGCGCCCGGTGACCGACACATGCGTATTGTGCGCAGTGGGGCCGATTACCGGCTGGAGCTTCATGATAGCGAACGGGTCAGCGGTCACCGGCCGTCGGTCGATTTTATGTTTCAGTCGCTGGTAAAAAGCGCCGGGAGTAACGTCGTAGCAGCGTTACTGACCGGCATGGGCAAAGATGGGGCTCAGGGCTTGCTGGCACTGAAGCAGAGCGGCGCCTTTACACTGTGTCAGAATGAAGAAAGCTGTGTGGTGTATGGCATGCCCAGAGCCGCTGTTCAATTGGGCGCGGCAGACAAAGTGCTGCCATTAGAGGCGATTCCTGAAGCCATGATTCAGCAGCTTGAAAAGGTCAAAGCCGGCAGCCGGTTGTAAGCCTGATATCATGTATGGTTCTCTTTATACTTTAGCCCAAGATACTCCGGCAACCGGGTGGCTATTTTGAAGCAAGGACCCGGGTATCAATAGCTATTAAAACGTATAAATTGACACAATTAAAACTTAAGCTTTTTCAGTTAAAAACAAGTAAAACAATGAAACAAAAGCGCTTTTCTCTATTCTTTTCTATTATTAATGAACAAAGTTTTTTAGCCTTGAAATAGCTATCTGTCACTTTTGTCATATACTAAAAAGAAAGAAAAACCGAGTTAAGTCCATTTAAGTCCGGCTTACTTTTATTTAAAAAAATGTTGCAGGATAGCGAATATGGCAAATACTCAATAAAGGACGCAGTAAGCCTGGAGGTTACATGACAATTCGAGTACTGGTGGCTGATGATTCACGATTATCAAGACGAAGCGTTATCAAGGCTCTTCCACCTGAACTGGAGTTTGATATCAGTGAAGCATCGAATGGAAAAGAAGCCATTCAGCTGCTGGAAAAGTCAGATTATCAGCTCATGCTGTTAGACCTCACCATGCCGGAAATGGATGGTGTGGGCGTGCTGGAACACTTAACCGGTGCTCAGCGCAAACCCAATGTGATTGTTATCAGTGCTGATTTTCAGCCTGAAAAACAACGAATCGTAATGTCCCTGGGGGCATCAAAATTTATCCGCAAACCGCTGGATAAAGAAGAACTGGCCATGACCTTGTTTGAGCTGGGGTATCTATGAACACAGTCGCGCCTTTAAATGCAGATCAGCAGGATGCCCTGCAGGAACTGCTGAATATTTCGATGGGACAGGCAGCTAATTCGCTGGCTCATCTGATTGAAACAAAAATTGGTATCTCAATACCCAAGATTGCTTCTGTGACGCCAGAGCAACTGTTCTCAATCATTGCCGAAGAGTCTGGTGCCTACTATACCCGACAGTCATTTCTGGGTGATGTTCAGGGTGAGGTCATGTCGGTTATCTCACAGCAGGGGTTAAGCGAGGTCGGGGCTTTACTTGAGTACGATGAGCCTTTATCCAAGAATGATGTCGAAGAAATCATTCTTGAACTGTCCAACATTCTGGCTGGTGCTTGTCTGGCGGGGCTGGCAGAACAGCTGGAACTGAAAACGAATTTAAATATGCCCACGCTGTTTTCTCCTAAGCGGGCTAATTTTGTTGAATTGCAGTGGCTAAATAGTCTGGTGATGGAAGTCCAGTTTGATATTGAATTGTCATCCTTTTCAATGCGGGTAGTATTTTGTCTTGATGACTCTTCATTGAATGTGCTGACTGAGACGATTGATGAGTTATTAGGATAAATGTTTAGTCAGCTCGTAGAAAAACTTCCTGTTGGTATCTGCGTGGTTAACCAAGACTATGAAATCCAATTCCTGAATGATTTTTTTCTGGACCGGATGAGTAGTCACTGGCGCGCCAAATACAAAGGTAATCAACTGGCCGATATTTTCCCCGAGCAGGTTAAATTTTTAAAGCGCCGTATCAAGTCGGTGTTTGTACTGCAGCATCCCAGCTTCAGTTACTGGGAGCAACGCCCGCACGTTTTTCCTTTTAAAAGTTCCCGGCCGATTACCGGCGAAGAAATGCAGATGTTTCAGAACATGGAAATTGTGCCGCTGACCGCCAGCGACGGTGAGCGGCTTGCCTGTCTGATTTTGCAGGATGTGACCGCTCAGGCCAGCTATTTTATCGCCCAGCAAGATTTTTCCTCAGCCTTAAAACGAGAACATGAAGAACAGCTTGCACTAATCAAAAAGCTGGATACCGCGCAAAGCCAGCTGATTCAGGCTGAAAAAATGGCATCCACCGGCCAGCTTGCTGCCGGTATCGCCCATGAGATCAATAATCCCATTGGTTTTGTTTCTGCCAATCTGGATACATTAAAACAATACAGCTTTCATTTAATTCAGCTATGCGATGCATTAGCCGACAAGCTACAAACCGGTTCGGGTGAGCTGGCAGATTTTGCCAATGAAACACTGAACTCGTTCCACTATGAACTTCTCAAAGAAGATATGGCGCCTTTGGTCGATGAGTCTACCGAAGGGCTAAGCCGGGTCAGGGATATTGTTGAAAATCTCAAACAGTTCGCGCTTGAGAAAAGCGGTGGCTGGCAATTGGTGAATATCCACGAAACCGCAGAGCAGCTCATCCAGCTCATCAGTGCTCAGTACAAAACGCCGGTTTATAAGGTGCAGTGTGAACCGGAAAATCTGCAAATCTTTTGTGACCCCGGAGGCATGAAACAGGCGCTGACCAATATCGTGATGAATGCGGCCCAGTCAATCGATACCAAAGGCTTTGTAAAAATTGACATTAAAGCCGGCGCTCAATGGGTAAAAATCAAAATTATTGATAGCGGCAGCGGCATTTCACAGGATAACCTGAAAAAAGTTTTCGACCCGTTTTTCACTACGAAGCCAGAAGGCATGGGACAGGGACTGGGTTTATCTGTGGCCTATACCGCTATTGAAAGACATAAGGGTAAAATTTCTGCCAGTAGCAACCCAGGTCGTGGTACTGTATTTGAAATCATCGTTCCGCTACATGCTGCTGAGCAACAAAGCGCAGCCTGTTAACAGGGACCTTCTGACAGGAATATCAGATGGAACAGGAAGAGTTATTCCCCTTGCTCTGTCGGACCGCTAAGGGCGAACAAGCGGCATTTGCAGAGCTTTACCAACGTACCAGCGGACAGCTTTTTGCTGTTGTATTAAAAGTTATCCGGCACAATGCGCTGGCCGAAGAAGCTTTACAGGAAGCCTATATTCAAATCTGGCATCATGCTTCTGGCTATCATCAGGGCCGGGGGACGGTGCTCACCTGGATGGTCAGTATTGCCCGCTACCGGGCACTGGATACAATACGCTACCGAGCCACCAGGCCTGAAATTAACACTGAGCATGACCTGCATCCCGTTGACGAACAATCTCCCTTCATTCCTACCCAGGACCGGCTCAAAGAATGCTTATATGAGATTGAACAGGAACAGCGCCAGGCCATTCATCTGGCCTATTTTCATGGTATGAGTCATCGTGAGGTCGGTGTTCACCTCCAGTCACCGTTAGGGACAGTAAAAAGCTGGATTCGGCGCGGTCTGGAACAACTTCATCGGTGCCTGAGTTAATGAATTATCTGAAAACAGAATTACGTGATGCACTGGCTGCAAGTTACGTTTTAGGAACATTGCAAGGGCCTGCGCGTCGGCGCTTTGAAAAGCTGATGATGCGCTATGAATCACTGCGGCAGGCTACCTGGTATTGGGAACAGCAGCTGAATCAGTGGGCTGAGGCTCTGCCACCGGTGACTCCCCCCGCATCAGTCTGGGCAGGCATTGATAAGCGACTCAATGCATCAACTTCACCCACGGCTTCTTCAGCGCCAGCAACCCCGTGGAAATGGATAAGTGGTATCGCCGTAGCGGCCGCACTTATACTGGCTGTGCTGTTGATACAACCGGTATCACACCAGCCGGCATCTCCTGAATACGTTGCTGTGTTAGCGGCCAAAAATGCCCCCCCTTTGTGGTTAATTGAAGCGCAAAGCCGCAAGTTAATTATTCGCCCCACAGCTGAGCTTCCGCGTATGAAAAACAGTGACTATGAACTGTGGATAGTTCCGGCAAATGGTAACAGCCCGATATCCCTTGGTGTACTGAGTCAAACTACCGCCTTGTCGGTTTCACTGACTGATACATTCGATATATCTGGTATTAAAGCATTGGCGATCAGCAAAGAGGCCATAGGTGGATCGAAAAACGGTGCTCCTACTGAAGTTTTGTATCTCAGTAGCCTGACCAGAGTAACTAGTTAAAATATTTAAAAACGCAAACTTTATGACATTAACTTAAGTTAACTATTTATTTACAATAATTTGCATCCAATCTGATCTCCCCCCCGTATGGCTTGTACAGTAAATAAGCAAATAAGGAAAATCCAATGCTTAAAGTCAAGCCACTTGCTACTGCCATTGCCGGAATTTTAGTTGTTTCAGCAGCCTCTGCTTCAAGTCACCGTGAAGCCCCCAACATTGCCCGCTCACCTACGCTGGACTCAACTGACTTCTATATGTTTAACAGTTATGAGTCTGGCCGTGAGGGGTATGTGACCATGATTGCCAACTATATTCCGTTACAGGATGCCTATGGCGGTCCCAATTACTTTGCTATGGATCCGGCAGCCGTTTATGCCATTCATATTGATAATGATGGTGATGCAGTTGAGGACCTGACTTTTACCTTCTCTTTTAACAATGCTCTGGCCGCTGATGGCGAGGGTATTGCGCTACCGGTTGGTCCCGAAGGCGAACAGAAGATGGTTAAAGTCCCCCTTAAAAATGTGGGGCCGGTGTCTGCCGATGATGCTTCAGCAGCGAATTTTATGGAAACCTACAACATGACGCTTGTCAGCGGTGATATGCGTAGTGGCACCCGCTCTTCACTGGCTCCGCAGCAAGGAGATGGATTTAAAAAGCCACTGGACTATATCGGTGATAAAACGTTTACCAGCACAGAAGAATATGCCCGTTATGCAGGCCAGTTTGTGTATAACTTCACCATGGAAGGATGTGAGCAGCCGGGTCGGGTTTTTGTTGGCCAGCGTAAAGACCCTTTTGTGGTGAATCTGGGCGATACTTTTGATCTGGTTAACTATGTACCGGTGGAAGGTGACAGTGCGCCTGGCGCTGATGATGACGGCGGCTTTCCCGGGGGTATCACACAAGACAGTGCCAATGATGATTTAAAAGACAAAAACGTGACTTCAATTGCGGTAGAGGTACCGGCCAGCTGTGTCACTGGTGAGGGTAACGGCGTTATTGGTGGCTGGACCACCGCTAGTTTACCGCAAGCCAGAATTTTGAATCCCAACGCGACCTATGCCAAACCCGAGGTGAATGGTGGTGCGATGACACAGGTATCCCGCCTGGGCAGTCCGCTGGTAAACGAACTGGTTATTGGAATTGGCGATAAAGATCGCTTTTCTACCTCCGCTCCGGCTCAGGACGGTCAGTTTGCTGATTATGTGACTAATCCGGTGTTACCTGAGCTACTCAATATTCTGTTTAAAGATGCCGTTAACCAGACGCTGGGCGCTGAACTGGAAACACTGGCACCGACCAACTTCCCGCGAACCGACCTGGTTACCGCTTTTTTAACCGGGTTTGAAGGGGTAAACCAGATGGCAACCGTGACGCCTTCTGAAATGCTGCGCCTTAACACCGGCATCCCCGCCACGCCGGCTGACGAGCAGTCTGCTTTTGGTGTTGCTGGCGATGATCTGGCAGGCTTTCCCAACGGACGTCGTCCGGGCGATGATGTGGTAGATATTGCTCTGCGCGTAGTAATGGGTCGCCTGTGTCATCCCATTCCGGTCAATGGTGAAGATACCGATCTGGGCCTGTGTGCCCCCGAAGATGCCAATGTGGGTACAGTGGCCTTTACTGATGGCGCACCGCTGGATGCTTCGATGATTGGTACTCAGTTTCCTTACCTGATGACACCGATTTCGGGCTCAGCAGAATAAGGAGAATGCTATGCGATATTCATTTTTACTCGCTGCCGGTGCCAGTTTGATGCTAAGCGGCTGCTTTGATGATGACGACGATGATTACCAGGCTCCTGCTGAAAACACTGCGCCGGAGGCCATATCAGAGGCGTTTGCCACTCAGGTTGATACCCCTTTAACCGACAGCCTCAGCGGTAACGATGCAGATGGCGATACACTGGCCTTTGCGCTGGGTGAGGAACCTATGCTCGGTGAGGTGGAGGTAGCTGACGATGGCAGTTTCACTTACACACCGGATGAGGAAGCAACCGGTGAAGACAGCTTTACCTTTACTGTTTCAGATGGCACTGCCGATCCGGTGACCGGTACCATCTCCATCACCATTGAAGCAGAACAGGTGGCGTTTTCTTCTTACTCCAGAGCAGCGTTTGAACAGGACCCGGATGATAAACCGCTACCGCTAAATGGCAGGGATGTTACTCAGGATGTGGAAGATCCTGATAACTACAGTGATCTGCTGGAGCAGTAATGGATGTCGGCCAGGGAAGGCCGTTTTAAAGGATACATCATGAAGCAATTTGTATTACTTTTTGTTGCGCTGCATATGCCCGGTTCGGGTATTGCAGAGCAGCTTTTTCCACAACCCCAGGATGTCATTGCATCCTGGCAACCTGCCAACACTCTTCTCACGGCCCGTCAGGCTAACCAATTACTCGATGAAGCCAGCCGGCTTAACGATCCTGGCTATGGCACGGCTCGGGTAGAACACACTCTTATCCGCCGGCAACAACAGGGCGAACTGGCCCGTGATCTGATTTATGTAAAGGCCAGGGTGCTACAGCGTAATCATCAGTTTGCCGAGGCGGCCGCGTTATTATCGGGTCTGGATGATCCCGCTTCCAGACTGCTGCTGGCTACGGTGAATAACAACCTTGGCCGGTTTGATGAGGCCATCAGCGCCTGTAAAGCACTGACCGGAAAAGTCAGTCATGCCATCATGCTGACGTGTTTGTTTGATGCCCGCTACCAGCAATCACCCGATGCGGCGCTGTATGAGCAGTTAAGCGCAGTTGCGCGTACCACTCAACGTGCACTGAATGACGCTCAGCAATTGTGGGTAAATAGTACTCTGGCTGCCATGGCTCTGGATCTGAATAAACCAACCGAAGCACTGCAGCATCTCAGGGATATCTCTGTGGCCCGTGCCCCGGTCAGCTCTGTGGCACTATGGGCGCAGGCTCACCTGCAACTGAAACAGCCAGCAACAGTGCTTAACCAGCTGGGCAGCCAGCTTGAATCACCTGCATCGGCTGACGATGCTATCCTGTTACTGCTGGCCAGGGCCAGTGTGCTCAACAACAGCGACCCACACTGGCAACAACTGGCCAGCCAGCGCATTGACCAGCGTAAATGGCGTAAAGACTGGTCCCACGCTGCCTACATAGCCGAGTATCATCTGTATATTGATCACCATAGCGACCAGGCCAGGTATTATGCCAGTAAGAACTGGCAACAGGCTAAAGGCCTCGCCGACCGGCGCTTACTTCAACAGACTGGTGCAGCCGGAGAGTCACTATGAAAATAGTTTATCAGTGGCTGGCCGGCTTCGTGCTGTTGGTGTCATCGGCCGCCAGTGCCCATGAACTGAGTAATGCTTATCTGGCGTTACAGGACAATAAAGGGCTGTTGCAAGGAACCCTGTCACTCAAACCGTTTGATTTAGAGCAGCAGATCGGACTGGATGCCAACGCCGACGGCAACCTGACCTGGCAGGAGGTATTGTCAGCCCGGGAACAAATCGGACACTATATTAATACTGCTGTGACTATTCGTAATGGCGATGCGCCCTGCCCGTTAACCGCCGGTGATATCACCTTACACAATCTCGCCGGTCAAACGCTGATTCAGCAGCAATTTACCACAGAGTGCGCAACAGCCGGCCCGCTTACAGTAAGCTACCCGGGTGCAGCCAGTGCCGGCTCTGGCCATAAGTTACTGCTGACGGCATCGTTAAGTGACCAGCCTTCCACCTACATGTTATCAGCCCAGCAGACGCAGATTAGCCTTGACCGTCAGGGGCAATCAGCATGGCAGGTCGCTAAGGACTTTATCTACGAAGGCATCATTCATATCTGGATTGGTGTTGACCATATCCTGTTTCTGGTAGTGACCCTCCTCACGGTCAATCTGATCCGAAAACAGGGCCACTGGCATGCTGAGCCGGCCAAGCGGGTCATTGTGCGGCGAACCATCTACCTGGTTACCGCCTTTACCCTGGCCCACTCTCTGACACTGACCACCACCGCCCTGGGCTGGTACGCTCCGTCAAGCCGTTGGGTCGAAATTGGTATTGCGTTGTCGGTGCTGGCCACTGCCCTGAATAACCTATGGCCACTGGTGCATCGGTTGGGCTGGATCACCTTTGCCTTCGGGCTGTTACACGGAATGGGATTTGCCAGCGTGTTTGGTGAATTGCAGGCCAGTGCATCCATGCCACTAGTGAGTATAGCCGCGTTTAATATCGGGGTAGAGATTGGGCAGCTGGTGATCGTGGCGGTATTATTACCGCTGCTGGTGTTACTGCGCCATGTGCGTGCCTATACCCGAATGATTATGCCGGCCACCTCGTCAGTGATTGCACTCATCGCGCTGTCCTGGGCTATTCAGCGCTGGTAAGTACTTACCCTTTTTTGAATAGCGCCGGCTTGCCGGTTACCGAGTCCATCGCATCAAGCGATGGACCGTTATACTCATCCATAATGAGATCAACGGTCTGCTGGCCATAGAGGGTAAACCATAAATCCCCCATATCTTTAAGTTTTTTAATATTGTCAGCGCTGATGTCATCCATGGCATCGTCAGGCGGGTTAGGCATTCCGGGCTGCTCCCGCATCAGGGCATTCACGCGAATGCACCGGCCCTGCTCGAGTAATGACAGCATCTGATACGTCACCAACTGTTCATCTGATAACACATCGATCAAATGTCCCTGACGCATCCATTGCAAGGCGCCCCACTTCTGACTGGCGGGTCCGTTTGTTTTGCGAGCCTGCTTGCCTGTGCCCACCGATATCATGCGAATTGAATTTAATGGCGTGTCTGCCCATAAACGCCGAGCCTCAGCCAGTGCGCACATTGCCGGGTTATTTGCCACTACGCCACCATCGATCAGCCAGCGGGTTTGATTATCTGGCGGAAATAACAAGGGGCGGCTGGGAAAATAGGTGGGCGCTGCGGTAGACGCATCGGCAATAGCCGCGCTGGATAAGCCCAGATGATGCGGCTCGGTGGATTTAATGATAACCGGCTGATGATACTCAACCCCGTAGGTGATCGCCATGGCATGACGATGTGATGCCACAGCCTGCTGTAGTGTGGCTTCAGCAAAATATTCTTTCAGCACCCGGGTTTTGCCCGCACTTTCATATTTAGGGGCATTCACCCCATCCCATTCCAGGAAGCCACGATTTTCGGTAAAAATCGTCCGGGCATTGCGCGCATTGTACAGCGCGTTGATTTTTTTCATCGACAGATTCGTGGTGGCCAGCGCCAGAGCAATGATAGCCCCGGTGCTAGTACCGGCATAAAAATCGACCCGGTCGCGTAAGCTGACCTGATGCTGTGCCTGCAATGCCTGCTCTACCCGGGCCAGAAACTGTGTTGCTGCCGCGCCGCGAATACCACCACCATCAATACAAAGAATAAGTTTGCTCATATCATCATGTTTAGTCTGGCTTTTTTCCCACAATACGCTGAGCACTGTACAAGTCAACTTGAACTACCGCATGCCAGGGGAGGGCCAGCTAGTTATTCATAACAACACCTAAGCATTGTTTTAAGTCAGGCAAAAAGGCCTGTCACAGTTGTTATACGCAGTCCACAGTTCTATCATAGCGCCCGTGATATCTGGTTTGTTGACAATAAAAAGAGAAAAAATTTTTGAACAGGCATCGTGGCCTTTCCGCTTATCTGAGAAGTAAGCGTTTGGCGTTACACGCATTTTTACTGATTACCCTGGTAATTCCACTGACATCTGTGGCGCAGTCGCTGACCGACTGGCCGGTGTCGGTACTCACCCACTTGCAGGCTGTTCGGGACAATCCCCAGCATGTGCTTGATCGTACGCTTCCGCTGCTACCCGCCACCACTGACCATGTAGACAGAGCCGGACTGCACTTTGTGATGAGCAGGGCCTATGCCGCTCTCATCCTTCATGAAAAAGCTCTGGAACAGGCCAATCAGGCATTACAGTTACTAGATAAAAAAAACCAGCCCTGGCTCTATGCCTATGCTCAGCTGGCCCGCGCCGATGCACTCAAAGGACTGGGCAAAGCCCGGGAAGGTGAGACCGATCTGACGGCCGCCAAGCAATGGGCGGATCATAACGAAACCCATGAGCTTCAGGCCTATGCCCTGAGTGTGGCCGGTTACCTGAACCTGACGCTGAGTGAAACTGACAAGGCCCTGGCTAACTTTCAGACCGGGTACCGACTGGCTGAGCAGCATGATTTACGGATCTCCCCAGCCGATTTCAGTGGCATGATTGCGCTGGTTTATGAATACCGGGACGAGCCGTCACTGGCGATTCCTTACTTTAAGCAGGCGGAAGCCTATTACCGTTCAGCCAATTTACGTCTGGAGCTGGCCAATACCCTGTTTGGTCTGGGCCGTAGCAAGCTGAAGCTAAACCAGCGGCAGGAAGGTCTGCAACTTCTGGTGGAGTCAGCAAGACTGGCCATTGATATTCATGATATACAGGGCGCCGCCTACAGCTATCAGCAAATATCTGAAGCCCTGATTGAACGCGGCAAACTGACTGAAGCCAAAGACTATCTTGAAGATGCCCTGACATTATTTAAGGAAGCCGGAAATCCCTTTCAGCAGATTGGCGTGCTGCTGAGCCAGGCCAGAATTCAGTTGATCGAAGCCAATAATATCGAGGCGCTGGAACGGCTTAATCTGGCCAGTGGACTGGCCGTCGGCGATGCTTTTTTGCCTTACAATATTCAGATCAACAAGCTTAAGGCAGAGGCCCTTGCTGCCAGGGATAATTATGAACAAGCTTACTCGCTGATTCTGACCATGCTGGAGGATGAGCACCGTCTGCAACAGGAAAAAAACAGTCAGCGTCTGATTAAGTTAAAAACCGCTTTTGAAACAGAGCAGCAGCGAGCCCAGAATGCTCTACTAAAAGAACAGAATCTGCGACAGCAAACACAGCTGGACCGGGAACGGGAGCAACAAAAGTACACTGCCGTGGTGGTGGCGCTACTGTGCATTATCTCTGTGCTGCTGTTCTGGCAGTACCGGATAGGACAAAAACATCAGCGCCGGCTTGAACGACTGGCCAACCATGATGGCTTAACCGGTCTGCTGACTCGTCGCAAGACTATGGAGGATGTGGGTCAGCAGCTGAGTCTGGCGCATCGTCATAATGAGTATATGTCACTGGCCCTGCTGGATCTTGACCACTTTAAGCGCATCAACGATACCTTCGGCCATCAGGCGGGTGATGATGTGCTTAAAGGCGTGGCAAAACTGGCTGCCAAGACGTTCCGGGGGACCGACATTTTAGGTCGGGTCGGCGGCGAGGAGTTTTTATTTGCTTTTCCTCATACGCCCGTTGAGGATGCAGAAGCGATGCTGGCAAAATTTGCCGAGGCAGTAAAACTGATACCTGACCGTATTTCCCGCCCGGATATTACGTTATCGGTGTCTGCCGGGCTGGTTAACGGAAGCTTCGATGAGGATCCGGAGCGTTTGATGGCACTCGCCGATGAAGCACTATACTCGGCCAAAGAAGGAGGCCGTGACCAGATTCACGTCTATCATCCGACAGGCCAGCATGGCAGCCTCTGAAGAACCGATCTACGGCAAAGGGTTTATTCTTACCCGCCGGGTCGTCCGGCGACAGCATCATGAACTAATAGAATTATGGCTGGCCACGGATACCGGACCGGTCTGCCTGCATTCGCCGCCACAAACGAATGTATGCTTTGTTACCCAAACGCAGGAGCAGGCTGCCCGGACAGCTTTGCGTCATCACACCAGCCGGATAACGTTTGAGCAGACAGCATTAAAAACATTATCCGGTCATCCGTTAGCTCTCATCAGATTCAGCCCCGACATCACCAGTCATGCTTTGCGCGCCAGTCTTGAGCATGCCGGCATCACCGCATACGAGGCGGATATTAAATTAACCGACCGCTTTTTAATGGAGCGTTTTGCCTACGGCGGTGTGTCGTTCAAAGCCCGGCCGGGTATAGACAATGTACTGACTGACGCGGCCGTAAAAGGCGCTCAGTACCGCCCCGCACTTACCACCCTGAGTCTGGATATTGAATGTGATGAGCATGAAAACCTGTTCTCTGTGGGTCTGGCATCGCCGCGCTGCAAAAAGGTACTGATGATCAGTGAGCATCCGGTTCAGGCCGCGCCTGCCGACGAATTTGACATCGAGCACTGCACAGATGAACACGCGCTGCTTGAGCGGCTTGTTTATTGGGTAACCCGCACTGATCCGGATGTGATCACCGGCTGGAATGTAAAACAGTTTGATATGGCAGTACTGGCGCGTCGCGCTGAGCGCACCGGTCAGCCTCTGACGCTGGGCAGAAATGGATTGTCGCTGTCAGTGCGTGTTATGGCTAACGGTCAGACATTGGTGGAGTTACCCGGAAGAAGTGTTATCGATGGTATTGATGCGCTTAAAACCATGACCTATCAGTTTGAAAGTTTCTCGCTGGATCAGGTTGCCAGCGAGCTTCTGGGCGAACAAAAGCTCGTTCACGAAACTGATCAACTGGCGGCTATCAAGCACTTGTATCGTGAAGCGCCTGCCACGCTGGCCAGGTATAATTATCAGGACTGTGTGCTGGTCAATAAGATTGCCGATCACACTCAGTTTGTCGATTTTCTGATTCTGCGCAGTACTCTGACTGGCCTGGATATGACACGGCCAGGCGGCTCGGTAGCGGCGTTTATTAATGTTTACCTGCCTCATCTGCATCGCGCCGGGTATATCAGTGGTGTGCGGCCACACAACGGTGGGCTGGCCTCACCGGGTGGATATGTGATGAGTTCCAGGCCCGGTTTGTATGACTACGTGCTGGTGCTGGATTATAAAAGCCTGTATCCGTCGATTATCAGAACCTTCAAAATTGATCCTCTGGGGCTGGCTGAAGGACTGGCTAATCCGGATACCGCTATCGCCGGTTTCAGGGGAGCCTGTTTTTCGCGTACAGAGCATTTTCTGCCGGCCATTATCGAAAATCTTTGGAAACAACGGGACGAGGCCAAAAGGCTCAACGATCAACCCCGCTCGCAGGCGATTAAGATTCTGATGAACTCTTTTTATGGCGTACTGGGCAGCGGTGGATGTCCGTTTTATGATCCCCGCCTGGCCAGCTCCATCACATTGCGGGGGCATGAAATTATGCAAACCACTGCAAAATGGATTGAGGCAGCCGGGCATGAAGTGATCTATGGTGACACTGATTCTACGTTTGTGCACTTGTCGGGCATACAGGATCGTGAGCAGGCCAAACGCATCGGTAAAGCACTGGAATCTATGATTAATGAACGCTGGCACAACACTCTGCAGCACGAATTCAACCTCCCCTGTCATTTGGAGATCGAGTTTGAAACTTGTTTCGACAGATTTTTTATGCCCACCATTCGCGGCTCAGAACAAGGCAGTAAAAAGCGTTATGCAGGGTTAACCAGCCATAACGGACAACAAAAGCTGGTATTCAAAGGACTGGAGAATGTTCGGTCCGACTGGACCATGATGGCCAAGCAGTTTCAGGAAACCTTATATTCCTTGATATTCAATGACAAACCGGTGGAGGAATTTATCAAACATACTGTCGCCGCTATCAGAAACGGCGAAGTGGACAGTCAGCTGATTTATCGTAAGCGCCTGCGTAAGCCATTAAGTGAATACACCCGTTCTGTGCCACCGCATGTTAAAGCAGCGCAAGCCGCAGAAATTGCTAACCGGCAGCTCGGCAGACCAGCCCAGTACAATAGCAGAAGTAGTGTGTATTATGTGATAACGCAGGCTGGCCCACAGGCCACAGACCATCAACAGGCGCGTCTTGACTATGAACATTATATTGAAAAACAGATTCGCCCTATCGCCGACAGTATTTTGCCGGCTATCGGATTGTCTTTCGACGCACTCACTGATAATCAACTTGGATTATTTTGACATTTACTTATATAAATAAATCTTATATTACTGTATTTTAACGCCTCATAATGTCGTTCAACGGAGTTATGGTGTAGTTTTATCAATAATCTATTAACTTGTAGCCAACAGTTATGAAGGTTTTTAAGTAAAAAAACTACGAATTTGATGCTCTTTTTTTTCTTTCCGGCGTATCAGTAGTAATAATAAAAAAGTTGCCCTTCCAATATTGTCCATGCATTAGGACGAAATACCATGGCTTGCTTATATGTCACTATGTAGTTCAAGCACACACTTATACCCAGCTATGGTCCAACAACTCGATATTCACTGAATGACATGTTTTTGAAGGAAATAAAATGAACGACGCGGTGAAAAGTACGCTATCTTTCCACGCCAGCCTGCTGCTATTTTCGTTAATGGCCAGTACTCTGTTTTTTGTATTTGAGTTTATTGCAAAACCACAGATACTAATGGGCACCGTTGTTTCATTTATCTCACTTGAGTTTATGTTTTTCATTAAAACCCGGATTTTGCCCAAGGAAAAACGCTCGGCCCAGCAAAATCTGTGACTTAGTGCCACATCACGAAGATAGCAGCAATAGCGATAAGCAAAAGTCCGGAGACTTCATCCCGGGTAACTTTTTGCTTCAACCACACCGTAGCAATCACTATCGTAAACAGCACTTCTGTTTGCCCGAGCGTTTTCACGTAGGCAACATACTGCAACGCCATAGCACCAAACCAGGCGATAGACCCTAGGCAACTACAGATACTGGTTGCCATCAGTAAAGTTCGAGACTGCCATAGTGCCGTTAGTGCCTGTTTTTGAGTAAGACCAACATAACTCGTCAGACATACAGTCTGAATACATAGTACGGTAAGTAGCACCCATGCAGCATTGTAGGGAAAACCGATATTCAGAGTGAGGGATGCTTCGCGCACAAATAATGAGGTCAGTGCAAAGCAGGTTCCGCAAGCCAGTCCAATCAATACAACTTTAAGACTTAGCGTATCTTTTTGCCGTGCGCCGCTTAATACAAAGACGGCAACCGCTCCAATGCCAATCCCAAACCAGCCCGACAGGGTTAATTCACTACCAAAAAATAAGCTTCCCAGCACGCCGGCTACCAGTGCTTCGCTCTTGGCCAACCCGGCTCCCACTGCAAAATTGCGTTGTTTAAACAGCATCACCATCAGTGATGTGGCTGCCATTTGCAGAAACGCTGCTCCCACCACATACACCCAGAATGATAATGAGAACGTCGGGATAGCTGTATCCTGCCATTGATACAAACCAAACAAATATGCACCAGCAATGGGTGGGGCAAGTAAAAAGCGGGACAAAGTGACCCCGGCAGTCGTAACTCCCTGCTGGCTTAATTTACTTTGAAAGGCATTTCTGAAGGTTTGCAGAATAACGGCACAAAAGGTAAGAAGGATCCAGCTCAATGAGGTGACCTGCTGAAGCACAAAAAAATGAGTGTATCACAACTGGATTTTAGTTTTACGCAAGGTCTGACTGGTAGTTGCTGGCAGGTAGCTTTTTCATATTGCCCTATATATATGACATGACGAATATCAGGTAACCATAGTGAAAAAACGGTTAATTACTGATTAAACTCAAAAATTTTTTAAGGCATAAATAATGAAAGTGAATGTGTGTAATAAAAAACCCTCATGCAGTTATTCGGGGGCCTGGACACATTTAGGAGAAATGATGAAAAAGCTTACACTGACCATTGCAGTTTCCGGTTTACTGTCTTCTGCAGCATTCGCAAACCACCATATGGATAAAGTCTCTCATTCGTTCAGCTCGCTGGACGAAAACCAGGACGGGGTCATTATGATGGATGAAGCAGAGAATAAACCTATCGCCGACTATTTTAGCGATATGGATAAAGACACCAATGACCAGATTTCCAAAAATGAATTTATTGCTTATATGCAAGCTAATAAGCAGGCTTTTGCATCGCAAATGAAAGACAAGGTCGCGATGTCAAAAAGCAAAGCTGACAGTGCAATTAATGCGTCACCGAAAGAGCTGAAAACGCAGGAAACCGAAACCTACACCAGTCATGGCGACATGGGTGATGCCGATGTACGTAACAATGCAGAAATGGCTGGTACCCACAGTGCCAAAATGAAAGCAGCCAAAGCTTTTGCAAAAGTTGATACCGACAGCGATGGCATGGTAACCAAGGAAGAAGCGCAGATGGCCGGTGCTCAACAGGCCTTTGTTGACATGGACTCTAATCAGGACGGCATGGTATCTAAGGAAGAGTTTGTCACTCATCACCAGCAAATGAGCGAGTAACCCATTGGCACGATAATGTTGCCCCTCTCGTCGTCCCGGAATTGCGTAGCAATGTCCGGGATCTCTTTGGGAACATGACTAACTTTGAAAGATGACGTTTTACTCCCCCGTCGTCCCGGAATCGCACAGCGATATCCGGGATCTCTTTAGGGACATGACTAACTTTGAAAGATGATGTTTTACTCCCGCCCGTCGTCCCGGAATCGCAAAGCGATATCCGGGATCTCTTTTGGGACATGGCTACCTATAAAAGATAATTTTTTCCTCCTCCCGTCGTCCCGGAATCGCAAAGCGATATCCGGGATCTCTTTGGGAACATGGCTACCTATAAAAGATGATGTTTTCCCCCTCCCGTCGTCCCGGAATCGCAAAGCGATATCAGGGAACTTTATGGAACATGGCTACCTATCAAAGATGATGTTTTGTATCAGCCAGACTGTTTACGAGACCCCTGCTTTCGCAGGGGCGACGGTATAAAGGAAATCTCCGTTGGCTCCGGATGACAGTAGGTAGTTTCAGCGCCCACCTATGGTGTGTCACAACCTTAAACAAATAATGCTTCAATCCCCCGTCGTCCCGGAATCGCAAAGCGATATCCGGGCTCTCCTTTGGAAACATGGCTACCTATCAAAGATGATGTTTTGAATCAGCCAAACTGTTCACGAGATCCCCGTTTTCACGGGGACGACGGTATTAAGGAGCCTTCGCTTTCACGGACATGGCGGTAGGTCGTATCAGGGGCTTCCGTGGAACTTTCCCCTCAAATAAATAATGCCTTCACCTCCCGTCATCCCGGAATCGCGAAGCGATATCCGGGATCTCCTTGGGAACATGACTGCCTATCAAAGATAATGTTTTGCATCAGCCAGGCTGTTCACGAGATCCCCGTTTTTACGGGGATGACGGAAGGTAGTATCAGGGGCTTCTGTGAATGTCCCCCCTCAAATAAATGACGCCTTCCACTCCCGTCGTCCCGGAATCGCATACCGATATCCGGGATCTCCTTGGGGACATGGCGAGCTGTAAAAGATAATGTTTTACATCGGCCAGACTGTTCACGAGGTCCCCTTTTGCACGGGGATGACGGAAAGTCGGGGACCCCAATAAATGATGCTTTCCCCTTCCGTCATCCCGGAATCGCGAAGCGATATCCGGGATCTCCTTTGGGAACATGGCTACCTATCAAAGATGATGTTTTGCATCAGCCAGACTGTTCACGAGACCCCTGCTTTCGCAGGGGCGACGGTGTATAGGAGGTCTCCGTTGGCTCCGGATGACAGTAGGTAGTTTCAGCGCCCACCTATGGTGTGTCACAACCTTAAACAAATAATGCTTCAATCCCCCGTCGTCCCGGAATCGCAAAGCGATATCCGGGATCTCTTTGGGAACATGACTACCTATAAAAAACGATGTTTTCCATCAGCCAGGCTGTTCACGAGATCCCCGTTTTCACGGGGATGACGGAGAGTCGGAAATCCCTGTTTTCGCAGGGGCGACGGTATGATAGAGATTCCCTTTTGCACGGGGATGATGTTTTACTCCCTCCCGTCGTCCCGGAATCGCATAGCGATATCCGGGATCCCTTTGGGAACATGACTACCTATCAAAGAGGATGTTTTACATCGGCCAGACTGTTCACGAGGTCCCCGTTTTCACGGGGACGACGGAAAGTTGTATCAGGGGCTTCTGTGGAATGTCCTCCCCTCAAATAAATGATGCCTTCCCCTCCCGTCGTCCCGGAATCGCAAAGCGATATCCGGGATCTCTTTGGGAACATGACTACCTATAAAAAATGATGTTTTACATCAGCCAGGCTGTTCACGAGATCCCCGTTTTCACGGGGATGACGGAAGGTTGTATCAGGGAGATTTATGGAACATGGCTACCTATCAAAGAGGATGTTTTAAATCAGCCAGACTGTTTACGAGATCCCCGTTTTCACGGGGACGACAGAAGGTTGTATCACGGAGCTTTATGGGAACATGACTACCTATCAAAGTTGATGTTTTACATCAGCCAGGCTGTTCACGAGGTCCCCGTTTTCACGGGGACGACGGAGAGTCGGAGATCTCTGCTTTCGCAGGGGCGACAGTATATTTGGTGTGTGTACAAGGAATTCATTACTCTTTGATAATACGACTCTCACATGGGGGCGGTGAACGGTGAGCGTAGCGAACGAGGGGTGCCGGTAGCACGCCGAGAGTGAAGCGCGCGAGGCATGGATGCCGAGCTGGACTATGCTTCAGGGATGAATAGATACTATAGATATCAGGCGGTGATAAATAACCCGAACAGCCCCGATGGGTTGGGTTTTCATATGATGTAGCGCAGCGTGCTGCGCATAAACGAAAAAAGCCCACTCAAATGAGTGGGCTTTCTCGTTTAAATAGGAGTCTGGCGGTGTGCTACTCTCACATGGGGGTTCTAAGCGGTCGTCGCAGACGATGAGGAATGCCCAATGGCATTCCGGGAGCGCAGAACGGTCGAGCTCTGCGAGACCATGGAAACCCGGCTTAGCCGCGGATGACCGCGAGGTGGCTGTGGCCGGTTTTCTGGCCTTAGAAACAACAAAGCCCACTCAATGAGTGGGCTATGATGTTTCTTTGAATTGGGAGTCTGGCGGTGTGCTACTCTCACATGGGGAAACCCCACACTACCATCGCCGCTAATACGTTTCACTTCTGAGTTCGGAATGGGATCAGGTGGGACCGTATCGCTATGGCCGCCAGACAAAACTGGTGGTTACCGATGTTTCATCGATAACGTACAATCTGGAAAAAACTGATATTCAATCAAAACTGAGTAACACTACTCTATATGCTTAGCTTGTCACTACAACCTTCACAGCCTGCGGCCGCTTTGGGTTGTATGGTTAAGCCTTTCGGGCAATTAGTACAGGTTAGCTTAACGCCTTACAACGCTTCCACACCCTGCCTATCAACGTCGTCGTCTACAACAACCCTTCCAGACCTTAAAGGTCAGGGATGACTCATCTCTGGGCCGGCTTCCCGCTTAGATGCTTTCAGCGGTTATCCGTTCCGAACGTAGCTACCGGGCAATGCGATTGGCATCACAACCCGAACACCAGCGGTTCGTCCACTCCGGTCCTCTCGTACTAGGAGCAGCTCCCATCAATCATCCAACGCCCACACCAGATAGGGACCGAACTGTCTCACGACGTTCTAAACCCAGCTCGCGTACCACTTTAAATGGCGAACAGCCATACCCTTGGGACCGACTTCAGCCCCAGGATGTGATGAGCCGACATCGAGGTGCCAAACACCGCCGTCGATATGAACTCTTGGGCGGTATCAGCCTGTTATCCCCGGAGTACCTTTTATCCGTTGAGCGATGGCCCTTCCATACAGAACCACCGGATCACTATGACCTACTTTCGTACCTGCTCGACGTGTCTGTCTCGCAGTTAAGCTAGCTTATGCCATTGCACTAACCTCACGATGTCCGACCGTGATTAGCTAACCTTCGTGCTCCTCCGTTACTATTTGGGAGGAGACCGCCCCAGTCAAACTACCCACCAGACACTGTCCTCAACCCCGATAAAGGGTCTAAGTTAGAACATCAAACATACCAGGGTGGTATTTCAAGGTCGGCTCCGTATGAACTGGCGTCCATACTTCAAAGCCTCCCACCTATCCTACACAAGTAGGTTCAATGTTCAGTGCCAAGCTGTAGTAAAGGTTCACGGGGTCTTTCCGTCTAGGTGCGGGTACACAGCATCTTCACTGCGATTTCAATTTCACTGAGTCTCGGGTGGAGACAGCGTGGCCATGGTTACACCATTCGTGCAGGTCGGAACTTACCCGACAAGGAATTTCGCTACCTTAGGACCGTTATAGTTACGGCCGCCGTTTACCGGGGCTTCGATCAAGAACTTCGCTTACGCTAATCCCATCAATTAACCTTCCGGCACCGGGCAGGTGTCACACCCTATACGTCCTCTTTCGAGTTTGCAGAGTGCTGTGTTTTTAATAAACAGTCCCAGCCACCTGGTCACTGCGACCCCCAAAAGCTTACTGCGTAAAGCATTCACCTTCAGGGGCGTACCTTCTCCCGAAGTTACGGTACTATTTTGCCGAGTTCCTTCACCCGAGTTCTCTCAAGCGCCTTAGTATTCTCTACCTGACCACCTGTGTCGGTTTGGGGTACGGTTCATATAATCATAAGTTTAGAAGCTTTTCCTGGAAGCAGGGCATCAACAACTTCACTCCCTTGGGAGCTCGTCTCGTGTCTCGACCTTGAAGAACCGGATTTTCCTGATTCTTCAGCCTACTCACTTTCACCTGGACTACCAACGCCAGGCTTGCTTAGCCTTCTCCGTCCCTCCATCACTGATTATACAAGTACGGGAATATTAACCCGTTTCCCATCGACTACGCATTTCTGCCTCGCCTTAGGGGCCGACTTACCCTGCCCTGATTAGCATGGGACAGGAAACCTTGGTCTTCCGGCGTGCGGGTTTTTCACCCGCATTATCGTTACTCATGTCAGCATTCGCACTTGTGATATGTCCAGCAAACCTTACAGTTCACCTTCATCCACTTACACAACGCTCCCCTACCCAGCATGTAAACATGCTGCCGCAGCTTCGGTATATTGCTTAGCCCCGTTACATCTTCCGCGCAGGCCGACTCGACTAGTGAGCTATTACGCTTTCTTTAAAGGGTGGCTGCTTCTAAGCCAACCTCCTAGCTGTCTATGCCTTCCCACATCGTTTCCCACTTAGCAATATTTAGGGACCTTAGCTGGCGGTCTGGGTTGTTTCCCTCTCCACGACGGACGTTAGCACCCGCCGTGTGTCTCCCGGATAGTTCTCATTGGTATTCGGAGTTTGCAAAGGGTTGGTAAGTCGGGATGACCCCCTAGCCTTAACAGTGCTCTACCCCCAATGGAATTCGTCCGAGGCTCTACCTAAATAGATTTCGGGGAGAACCAGCTATCTCCCGGTTTGATTGGCCTTTCACCCCCAGCCACAAGTCATCCCCTGACTTTTCAACGTCAGTGGGTTCGGTCCTCCAGTTGATGTTACTCAACCTTCAACCTGCTCATGGCTAGATCACCGGGTTTCGGGTCTATACCTGGCAACTCAACGCGCAGTTAACACTCGCTTTCGCTACGGCTCCGTTATTTACTTAACCTCGCTACCAAATATAAGTCGCTGACCCATTATACAAAAGGTACGCAGTCACCACACGAAGTGGCTCCCACTGCTTGTACGTATACGGTTTCAGGTTCTATTTCACTCCCCTCACAGGGGTTCTTTTCGCCTTTCCCTCACGGTACTGGTTCACTATCGGTCAGTTAGGAGTATTTAGCCTTGGAGGATGGTCCCCCCATTTTCAGTCAAGATAACACGTGTCCCGACCTACTCGATTTCACATTTAATTCGTCTTCGTGTACGGGGCTGTCACCCGGTATCGCGCCACTTCCCAGAGGCTTCCACTAACTTATAAAATGCTTAAGGGCTGCTCCCCGTTCGCTCGCCGCTACTAGGGGAATCTCGGTTGATTTCTTTTCCTAAGGGTACTTAGATGTTTCAGTTCCCCTCGTTTGCCTCGTTACACTATGTATTCATGTAACGATACCTGTAAACAGGTGGGTTTCCCCATTCGGACATCTGTGGCTCAAATGCATTTTGTCGGCTCACCACAGCTTTTCGCAGACTTACACGTCCTTCATCGCCTCTAACTGCCAAGGCATCCACCGTATACGCTTTGTCACTTAACCATACAACCCAAAACAGCCATCTGCTTTGCTTCCTGTGCAGCGCGTTTTTCCTCGTTCAGTCAGTTACATACTCAATGTATGCGCCTTCCCTCACTCGTCAGTCCGCTTGCACAAAAACCAAATCATCGGCTGTTACCACTTATTAAGATAAGTATAACAACCTGACCTGCCCGCCTTTTGACTTCGGGCTTTGGTGATGTTGTATGCATGACAAGCTAATCGTGAATATCCTTGTTATCAATCAAATCGATAACAAGTAATTCGAATCAGATAGAGTAGCTTTTGAAAGAACATCTTTCGATATTCTCAGTTACTCAATTTTGATTGATTACTAATATCAGCTTTCCAAATTGTTAAAGAACATACGCAAAATGATGAATCATTTCACTTTAGGGTAAAAAACCCTAATCAATGCCTACTGTAAACAGTAAATATTCATTAGGATTTCAATCCGTTTCAAACCACTACACATAGGTATGTCCATTTCGCTTGTTGCAGGTAATTTGTTTGCGAGAAGCGCAGTGTGCAAAGCGCACATGAGCATCGCAGCGAGCAAATTAACAATAACAAGTAGAAATGGTAGGCTTGGGCAGACTTGAACTGCCGACCTCACCCTTATCAGGGGTGCGCTCTAACCAGCTGAGCTACAAGCCTATGGTGGAGCTAAGCAGGATCGAACTGCTGACCTCCTGAATGCAAATCAGGCGCTCTCCCAGCTGAGCTATAGCCCCATAAGCGGTTTGTTCTCATTTATAACAAGACTATCTGTGTGAACACTGCATTAAGTGTGTCAGTCGATTCTTTTGGTAAGGAGGTGATCCAACCGCAGGTTCCCCTACGGTTACCTTGTTACGACTTCACCCCAGTCATGAAACACAAAGTGGTAATCGTTCTCCCGAAGGTTAAACTAACTACTTCTTTTGCATCCCACTCCCATGGTGTGACGGGCGGTGTGTACAAGGCCCGGGAACGTATTCACCGCAGTATTCTGACCTGCGATTACTAGCGATTCCGACTTCACGGAGTCGAGTTGCAGACTCCGATCCGGACTACGATATTCTTTAAGGGGTCCGCTCCACATCGCTGTCTCGCTTCCCTCTGTAAATACCATTGTAGCACGTGTGTAGCCCTACACGTAAGGGCCATGATGACTTGACGTCGTCCCCACCTTCCTCCGGTTTGTCACCGGCAGTCTCCTTAGAGTGCCCAACTTAATGCTGGCAACTAAGGACAAGGGTTGCGCTCGTTGCGGGACTTAACCCAACATCTCACGACACGAGCTGACGACAGCCATGCAGCACCTGTGTCAGAGTTCCCGAAGGCACCAATCCATCTCTGGAAAGTTCTCTGCATGTCAAGTGTAGGTAAGGTTCTTCGCGTTGCATCGAATTAAACCACATGCTCCACCGCTTGTGCGGGCCCCCGTCAATTCATTTGAGTTTTAACCTTGCGGCCGTACTCCCCAGGCGGTCTACTTATCGCGTTAGCTTCGCTACTCACAACTTAAAGTCGCAAACAGCTAGTAGACAGCGTTTACGGTGTGGACTACCAGGGTATCTAATCCTGTTCGCTACCCACACTTTCGCACATGAGCGTCAGTCTTTGGCCAGGGAGTCGCCTTCGCCACTGATGTTCCTCCAGATATCTACGCATTTCACCGCTACACCTGGAATTCCACTCCCCTCTCCAAGACTCTAGTCTGCCAGTTCTAAATGACCGTCCCAGGTTGAGCCCGGGGCTTTCACATCTAGCTTAACAAACCGCCTGCGTGCGCTTTACGCCCAGTAATTCCGATTAACGCTTGCACCCTCCGTATTACCGCGGCTGCTGGCACGGAGTTAGCCGGTGCTTCTTCTGTGGGTAACGTCAATCTAAGCAGGTATTAACTACTTAGCCTTCCTCCCCACTGAAAGTGCTTTACAACCCGAAGGCCTTCTTCACACACGCGGCATGGCTGGATCAGGGTTGCCCCCATTGTCCAATATTCCCCACTGCTGCCTCCCGTAGGAGTCTGGGCCGTGTCTCAGTCCCAGTGTGGCTGATCTTCCTCTCAGAACAGCTAGAGATCGTTGCCTTGGTAAGCCTTTACCTTACCAACTAGCTAATCTCACTTGGGCCTCTCTAAGCGCGGGAGCCTAAGCCCCCTTTGGTTCCGAAGAACATTATGCGGTATTAGCCACCGTTTCCAGTGGTTATCCCCCTCGCCAAGGCAAGTTCCCAAGCATTACTCACCCGTCCGCCGCTCGTCAGCGATGTGCAAGCACATCCTGTTACCGCTCGACTTGCATGTGTTAGGCCTGCCGCCAGCGTTCAATCTGAGCCATGATCAAACTCTTCAATTAAAATCGAAAAACTATATATGAATCGTCGGTTGACACTCTTAACGAGTGCCCACACAGATTGTCTTGTTATACATTGTTAAAGAACATTGGCGTTGCCTGTCTCAGGCTCCGCCTGCTTCGTTTCTCCCCGAAGCGGGATGCGCATTCTACGCACTTGGCATTTCGTGTCAACACTTAATTTTAATTTTCTTTCAATTAATTGCTAACTCTTTTACCTGCTTCGATTTGGCTGTTGCCCTCTCGAAACGTGGGGCGCATTCTACATGAGAATTGCACCTCGTCAACACCCAAATTGTCTTTTTAAGCAGTTTTCTGCAAAAAGTTGAGCAAAAGCCTATTTTTCCAACAAAACCTACACTATGCTAGGTCTTTAGTATACATCTGTGACAGATTCTTGTTCATTTTGTTACAGTTGAGTAAACTATATACAGCCTCCGTGTATCATCTATAACAATATAAAGGTAGGTTTATGAAAGTTGGCTTTATTCAATGCGCAGTGATTAGCGCAGTTTTTGCAGTAGCGGGGTATCTCGTTTTCTCTTCTGCCAATATGGAGACCAGTCTTCCGGTAACGGTAGCCGTTTCTTTATTACTCAGTGGTATTGTTACCCCTTGGCTTGCATCATTGTTTGGCTCGTCTGACGCTAAACAGGATTCGGTCATTACAGAAGAAGGGCGTGAAACAGCAACCTTATATGTAGGCAACCTGCCTTACAAAGCAAATGAGGATGCTGTAAAAGAGTACTTCCGAAATTATATTGATGTGCAATCTGTTCGTTTAATGAAGGATCGCAGAACAGGTAAGCGCAAAGGTTATGGTTTTATAGAGGTAATGACGACAGATGTTGATCAAGCCATCGACGAACTCAATGATAAAGTCTTTTTAGAGCGAACCCTGAAAGTCAGGCACGCTAAAGAGAAGACCGAATAACAAAAAACCTGGGCTTGCCCAGGTTTTTTTTGTCAGTTGCCCGTCACATTAAAGAGCTGGATCAGGACAATACCTGGCGAGCCTGCTGATTAAATCCGTTAAACCGGTTAATGGCACTGACCAGATCGGGTACCTGTACATCTTCCATCTGGTTTATCACTGACTGCACCAATGCCTGATAATCAGCCTCGCCCTCCAGTTTCTTGTCAGCCAGCTCCAGTGTTTTCAGCATTTTACTGAGATATTCTGAGATTGCTTTTTGGGTTGGTGATAATACAGGTTGATTGCTTTCCATCGCTTTAATATCAGAATAGGCACTCGCCATTCCTAGGGTCTCACGCTTTTGCAAATTCAGGGAAAAACCGGCCAGCGTGCTTTCATCAAATCCCAGCGCACTGGCCTGCTCAAATGCTTTGTCGATGTCATCGCTAAAAAAGGTACTAGCCAGATCATCGGTCTTTTCCACCAACTCGGCAATACCCTCAAGCTCATCTTTACTCAGCTCCCCCTGCACACTTATTTGTAGACCGCGGGTACTTTCTATATTCAGTGACTGCCAGGACGTCGTACCGCTGTTATCATCACCATTACCAAAAGACTGCTGCTGTCCCTGAACATAATTCAGGTTTTGCCGACTACCAAATGAAATGCTTACCCGATCCCCTTCTTTGGTCCGGATCTCCAGTTCACTGGACCGGGTTGCACTGTAAGACACCGCCGTAGCAGAGATACGCTCGCTTCTACCGAACATCTCATCTTCCAACTGGCTCATTTTTTCTTCAATGAGTGTCTCACTGTTTTTAATTCCTTCCTCAAGCTCGTCGGTCATAAATCCTTCAAGCTCTTTTCTGGCCATGGCAAACCCTTTTTGCACTCCTTCCCTTGCCTGTTCAAAAAGGCCCGTTAATTTTTGGTTGTCAGCACCGTTAATAGCGGCACCGCGAATGACTCCCCCAACAAATTTCATGACGTTGGCGGCAATCTTCTCAAAATCAAAAGCCGGGCTCTCCTGCTCCTCTTCCCGCTGCAGCTTGTCGGCCTTAGGATGCTGTCCGTTTATCACTAGTGCGGACTCAAAAGCGCGGCTCATAACCGTCATACCAATAGAAGCGCCAGAGGCTTTTACATCAACAGTCACGCTTTGCTGATAAAATGTTGCCGCCTGCCTTAATCCATCCTGCTGAAGTGCTTTTTTATTCAGCTCAAGCGGATTCTGACGCGCTGGCGTTTCTGTTCTGTTTGCTTTGCTCTCTTTACCACTGGTGCTGTCAACATTCATACCTAAACCCTCACTATCCGTATATCAGGTATCGGCCAAAAACCTTATATGTTTAATTTTTCTACAGCCGAATTTGTGGATTAATGCATTGCAGTCGTTATAAAAGCCACTACAATGCGCACCCTTGATAGAACCTAGTGTGGAGCCAGAGATGTCAGAACAACCCGGATCAGCTGCCTATGAGCAGCAGTTAAGCGAAAAGGTATCACGCTTAAGCAAACTGTTAGCGCCGTTCGATGCGCCTGACATCCACGTCTTTGCTTCTACCAGTCAGCATTACCGCATGCGTGCAGAATTTCGCGTATGGCATGACGGTGACGATCTCTACCACATTATGTTTGACCAGCAGACCAAGGAAAAATACCGGGTTGATGAGTTTGCTCCGGCCAGCACAACGATTAACCGGGCAATGGATATGTTGCTGGCTCTGGTGCGCCCTAATGAAGTACTACGCAAAAAGCTGTTTCAGATAGACTATTTATCGGGCCTGAGCGAAGAGCTGGTCATAAGTCTGCTGTATCATCGCCAGCTCGATGACGAATGGGAAGCACAGGCCAGAGAGCTTAAGGCCGAATTGGAAAAGCACTTTGCAAAAGTCAATATTATTGGACGGGCCCGTAAACAGAAGAAAGTGCTGGATGAAGATTTTATCATTGAGCGCCTGCCGGTAAACGGAACAGAATATGTTTTTAAGCATATCGAAAACAGCTTCACTCAGCCTAATGCCGAAGTAAACTGCCGCATGATTGAATGGGCTTTGTCGGTGTGCGGTCAGCCTGAGCGGGATCTGCTGGAACTGTATTGTGGTGCCGGCAACTTTTCTGTACCCATGGCCCGCCAGTATCGCAATGTCATTGGTACTGAGATTGCCAAACCATCGGTTGCCGCCGCACAGTTTAATATTGAACAAAATGGTCTGAATAATATTGATATTGTGCGTCTGTCTGCTGAGGAATTTACCGAAGCACTGATCACCGGCCGGGAGTTTTCCAGACTAAAATCGATACAGCTGGCCGAGTATGATTTTGCTACGGTACTGGTTGACCCACCCCGGGCCGGATTGGATGATGACTCTTTAGCGATGATTCAGGGTTATGATGAAATTGTGTATATTTCCTGTAATCCGGAAACCCTGAGTGACAATTTGCAAACCCTGACCCAAACACACCGGATCGAGGCAAGCGCGCTGTTTGACCAGTTCCCGTTCACCCACCATATTGAAGCGGGTGTTAAGCTGGTCAGAAAATAAAGCTTAAGGTGCTGCGCTATACGACTCGTATGCTGCGGCGCCTAACTGAATAAAGCGTAGCTGGGCTTTGACCCGGCGCGCAATTTCCTTACGCAGGCTCGGCTCTGCCTCCAGCGTGTCGGCCCCGGCACTGAATACCAGCCTGACCATCGCATCGGCCTGCAAACTGGCCAGATGATGTTCAATCCCCTGCCGCTCTACAATGTAGTCTGACAGTTCATCCACAAAATGCTGAATTTCACGTAATACCGCCATACGATAGGCTGCTGAGGTGCCGGTATGTTCACGAAGCAACAGCCGAAACACGTTCGAATTAGCACAGATAAATTCGATAAAGGTATCCACCGACGTGTCGATCACCCCACCGCCTGAGTTAATCCGGCTACGTGCCTGTCGCATCAGCTGGCGCAGCGCCAGACCGGACTCATCTACCAGAGTAAGTCCTAACTCATCCATGTCTTTAAAATGACGATAAAATGAGGTTGGCGCGATACCCGCTTCCCGTGCGACCTCGCGCAGACTGATAGCCGATAAACTGCGATTATCGTCTAGTAGGGAGAATGCGGCATAAATAATATTCTGGCGGGTTTTCTGTTTTTGTTCCTGGCGATTCAAGCTGACCTCCTGCTTTGCCCGGGTATTTTACCGCATGTTACTAAATAGTACGACAATGAGCTTTTCAGCATCCCCTTCAAAGCTAAAACCTTGTCGGAAGTAAGGTATACTTAATGTTAATTTTGCCCCATTTTCCTTTACTAAAAGGCTTTTTAAAGCTATCTTAGCGTACAGTTGTAAGCCGAGTTGTGTCCAATGAAAAAGCCACCCATCATTTTGACTAATGTCCTGGTCTTTATTATCACCGGGGCGATTGCCTTTGTAGGGGTTCCATTGTGGGCTGCCTATATTGGTTTTGATACGGTAGAAATTGTTACTGCCGTGATCTTATTTTATTTTACCGGTATGTCGATTACTGCCGGGTATCACCGTCTGTGGTCACATAAAACCTATGATGCCAATATTGTCGTCAGGGTGATTCTGGCTATTGGTGGCGCGATGGCGCTGCAAAACAGTATTTTGCACTGGTCCAGCGATCATCGTGTTCATCACCGCCATGTTGATGACAATGACAAAGACCCCTACTCTGCCCGCAAAGGCCTGTGGTTTGCCCATATTGGCTGGATGCTGCGAGAGTATCAGTCTCATCGGTACGGTGATTACCGTAACTGTAAAGACCTGCAGAAAGACAAGGTAGTGATGTGGCAACACAAGCATTATCTGGCCCTTGTGCTTGCCTCAAACTTTGGTATCACTGCCTTTTTAGGCTGGCTGAACGGTGATATTCTGGGCATGGTTTTAATTGCCGGTGTTTTCCGGCTGGTGATGGTTCACCATGTCACTTTCTTTATTAACTCGTTAGCCCATTTCTGGGGTTCACAGCCTTATACCGACAAAAACAGTGCCCGGGATAATGGCGTTCTTGCCTTTTTTACTTTCGGTGAGGGCTACCACAATTACCATCATATTTTTGAATACGATTATCGTAACGGGATTCACTGGTGGCAGTTTGACCCTACAAAATGGCTGATAAAAGGCTTGTCATACGTCGGTTTAACGTCAAACCTGCGTACGGTGCCTGAAGAGCGGATTGAAAAAGCCCGCGTAGCGATGCAGTTACAGCGCGCTAGTGCCCGGATTTCTCAGCTTCCTGATGCCGACCAAATTATGCAGAAGATTCAGGTTGAGTATGATGAGCTGATGCAGAAAATGTCAGAGTACTACACCGCTAAAAAACGTCTGATGAAGATTCGACAAAAATGCCTGAAGCGCAGTGTTGAAAGACTGGAGCTGGACTTCAAATATAAAGAGCTTAAAAACGCACTGGCACTGCAGCGCGAAAAGTGGCTGGCTTTACAGGAGCTCAACTTTACACCAGCCTGATTAAATAATTCAGACGCAACCTGCAGGTTGCGTTTTTTTTGTTCTATACTTTAGTTTATATTTCATTCTGCACGCGTTCTTTGTGCAGCTTCTTGTTTGAAAACATTATTTTACTTTGCATTTACTATTTCTTCGGTAACACTACATCCAGATCGAGGGTGGCTAAGTAGAGATGTCTGCCACATTACGGAGCAGTCCAAACAGGAATAACGATGTCCGATAATTCACTTTTTGCTTTTGCTGATGAAACACCGCAGACCGATGTATCCAGAGAGATCAGTACTGATTACTGGCAGGTACTTAGTGTAGAGGATGACCCCGGTTACCAGCTGTCTTTAAAGATGGGCCTGGCTGACATGGTGGTGCAAGACAAACCTGTTAAGCTGCTTACAGCATCATCGGCCTCTCAGGCTGCCGATATCATTGCCCGCCATCCAAATCTATCCGTCATTTTACTTGATGTTGTCATGGAGCAGGATGATGCCGGTCTGCTGTTGGTCAATACCATTCGCAATCTCATCGGCAATGACTTACTGCGTATTGTGTTATTAACCGGGCAGGCCTCCATGGCCCCCCGGCTTGATACCATGCGCGATTATGATATCAACGAATACTGGAACAAGGTTGACCTGACCGAGGAGAAATTGCGCTCGGTGGTGACAGCCAACATCAAGACTTGGAGTGCCCTGAACGAGCTTGCCTCAGCTAAGCGCGGTCTGCAAATGATTGTGGATGCATCGCGCACCATGACGTCTAAGCAAAATGTGCCAGGCTTTACCCAAACGGTGTTAAAAGAAATTGGCCGTATCATTGATGTCCCGGATAAAGGCGGCATTGTGTGTGTTCATTCTAATGGCCGGTTACCGGTAGAACATGCCGGCGTTGTAGCGTCCAGTGGCGAATTTCAGCGCCACCATGACAATTCCCTGTCTGAGATGCTCAGTGACTTGTCTGAGTCTGAGCAGGGCATTGTCTCGGCAGCTATTGATAAAGCCACACTGACGAAAGAGCATCAGTTCAATGGCCACTGGTCGGTACTGTATTACAGTACTGAAAAGCTGGACAGCCGGTTTTATCTGGTTATTGTCAAATCCAGCGAGCCGATGGATGTCAGCCATATTGCCCTGCTAATGGTATTCAGCGAAGGCGTCGCCAGCGGATTTAAAAATCTTGCGCTACTCAACAAGCTCTCCAAACTGGCGTACTACGATGCCAGCCTGAACATACCTAACCGGAACTGGCTGCAACGTGAGCTTCATACCACCCCCAATGCAGAGCGCAAAAATACGATTGTGGTGCTGGTTCGGGTGGCTGACTTCTATACCACTGAGATACTGCTGGGTAATGCCTTTACTACTACACTGATGCAAACCCTGCTCGAACGCATTTATTGTCAGCTGCCTGATCATTACGCCATCGCCCGGATTGAAGAAGACTGTCTGGCACTATTATTTACCCGTCAGTACGGCCCGTCCAAAGACGCATTGCTGCAATTAAACGAGCAGACTTTATCGGTTAATCAGCTGGTGCATAAAACCAATACCCACGTGGCGGTGCTCGATCTGGATCTGATATCAAAGAATAATTCTGATCAGGCATTACGACTGGCGGAAGCTACGTTACATAAAGGCAGACAACGCGGTGAGGCGGTGTCTTACTATGACGATAGCCTGCTTTATGCCCTGGAAAGCCGGTACATACTGCTTAAAGATCTGCACGATGCCATTGCCGACCCCAGTCAGTTAAAAGTGTATTACCAGCCCAAATGCGATATGCAAACGGGCCAGATAGTGGGAGCTGAAGCATTATTACGATGGCAAAAAGACAGTAAGACTCAACTGATGCCGGCTGACTTTATTCCGCTTGCTGAAGCATCTGGCCTGGTGAGTAAAATTGATTACCTGGTCATGAAAACGGTGTTTGCTGATATGGAAAGCTTGCATCAGGCCGGTCTTTCCATACCAATTTCATTCAATATCTCCAGTGCTGATCTCAGTAATCCGGCTTTTATGTCCAGTCTGAAAAAGCTTATTTGCAGTACAACGGTGAAGCCTGAACATATTGAGGTGGAAATCACTGAAAGTCAGGCTATGCAGGACTACAGTCTGGTCGCCCCCATCATTAAAGAACTCAGCGCACTGGGAATCAGCATCAGCATTGATGATTTTGGTACCGGCTATTCTTCCCTTGCGCATTTTAGTCAGCTTGGTGCCAAGGTACTGAAACTGGATAAAAGCTTTGTAAAACAGCTCGATGACCCTGAAAACGCCTCAGCGCTACCAGTGATTCGTATGGTGCAGAAGCTGGCTGAACAATGCTCTGCCACTGTGGTGGCTGAAGGTGTCGAAAATGCTCATCAACAGGCTATTCTATGTCAAAATGGCTATCTGATCGGTCAGGGATTCTTATTTGCCAAGCCGCTAACCTTTAGTGAGTTAACGAGTAAACTGAAATAATGCGGGCATTGTCTGTCTATATTTTACGCCAGCCCAGGCTGTGGTGGTGGAGTATCTGGGTTGTCATCATGGCAATACTGGCCGGCCTGATTCAGTATGATCGCAAAGTCACCCTGCAGCTGGAAATACTGAACGCTGAACACATCAACCTTATTTCCTCTGCCAACAGTACATTTAACCGGGAACTGGGAGATATCAGAAATACAGCCCGGCTGCTTTCCATCCATTTACAGGATTTACTGGAAAGCCAGAATGAAAGCACGGTAAATAGTTTTTCACGGGTTGGTGCTTCGCTGCCCAATGTTTCCCAGTTACGCTGGCTGAACATGGAGGGTCAGGAAGTTTACCGGGTCAATTTTGCAGGCATGGGAAGCGAGGCCGTCTCTGCCCAAAACCTGCAAAACAAGGCCCACCGTAGCTATTTTAAAACCATACTCAATACCCTTCCCGGCGAACTGATACTCAGCGACATTGACTTGAATATTGAAAACGGCAAGGTAGTCACCCCGCTGGAGCCAACCATTCGGGCGCTGTTACACAGCACACCCAACCATCCTTTGGGGGAAGGCTTTTTAATTGTTAACTTTCGGCTGACCAGTCTGTTTGATTTTTTGTCCGGCTTATCAGATACCAAAACCCAGTTACTGGTTGCAGAAAATAATGATCAGTGGCTTATTCACCCTGATCAAACCAAACAGTGGGCATCGGTGCTGCAGACCGGACAGCACAGCCTGCCTGATGATATTCCCAGGCTATGGCAACATTTGAACACCACTCCTGCCGGCTCATTAATTGAAGGCGAGCAGGATGATATTTACAGTGTGGTAAAAAGTTATCTGCAGCTTAGCGAGCCGGCAGATAAGCGAACAACTCTTTACTTTATTGCCCGAACGCCCAGGACGCTCTATCGAAGTATTCAACAGCAGGCATTAACACCGGCGGTTGTCATCGCACTGGTGGTTTTTTGTATTGGCTTACTACTGATTTATCGCGAAGCGGTGCTGGGACTGCGGGTAAAGCGGCTGACGCAGTTGCTGAAAACCGAAAAAGCGGATCTGGCCGATGCCTTACAGCATCAGCAGGTATTGCAGGATGAGCTGGTTGAAGTAGAGAAAATGGCGTCGCTGGGCATGCTGGTTGCCGGTGTCTCCCATGAGCTTAACACTCCCATCGGGGCAGCGGTAATGACGGTCAGCGGTTTACAACGTAAAGTAAATGAGCTGAATAAATGCATTGCCGAGGGCCTGACACGCTCTGCATTAGATGAGCATGTACAGCAAAGCCGAGAGGCAACCGAACTGGCGCTGACAAATCTGCAACGCGCCAGTAGCCTGATACAACGATTCAAACGGTTGGCAGTCGACCGCTCAGAAGAAATTCAGATGGACTTCAACCTGGCCCAGGCGGTGTACGATTTGCTCGATGCCATGAAACCACAACTAAAAGGTAGCCGGCTACAGATTGAAGTTGATGTGCCTGCCAGCATCTTTATGAAGAGCTATCCGGGCACGTTATCTCAGGTATTACAAAACCTTATCAATAATGCGATGAACCACGCCTTTGAAAATAACAATGGCACCATTGCCATTAAAGCTGAGCGAATGCAGGACCTGGTGTTTGTCACCGTGACAGACAATGGCCTGGGTATAGCACAGGATGTTGCCGACTCGCTGTTTGACCCGTTTGTTACCACCAACCGCGGCCAGGGAAATTCCGGATTAGGACTGCACCTGGTTCATCGATGGGTCACTCATGTGATGCAGGGTCATATCCAGGTGAATTCGACCCCAGGCCAGGGCACTTGCTTTATTCTGGAATTACCGGTCAGCCCCGCAAGTGCAGACTCATAAGCGCGTAATTAACCAACAGCAATGTTGTTTCTTTTCACCATGTTGCTAGACTTTACTGTATATTAAACCGGCGGTGGCTTTGTCTGTCGCCATTGGTTTTCAATTATTTAAAGTGAGCAGTTATGACCAAAAAAGCCCCCGCGCGAAAAGCCAAACCCCAATTTCAGTATGATGCGGTTGTCATCGGCACAGGCCCGGGAGGTGAAGGCGTAGCCATGCAGTTAGCCAAGGCAGGAAAGCGGGTTGCTGTGGTTGAACGATACCAGGATGTGGGCGGTGGCTGTACCCACTGGGGAACAATTCCGTCAAAAGCCCTGCGCCACTCGGTTAGTCGCTTAATTGAATACAATAATACGCCGCTTTTTTCAGAAAATCAGGGTAACCGCCATGTGACATTTGCGGATATTATGAAACATGCCAGCGGTGTGATTCAAAAACAGACCAAGCTGCGCTCAACATTCTACGATAGAAACCGGGTCAGTCTGTTTCATGGGGTGGCCAGTTTTGTGGATGCTAACACTCTGAAAATAGAGCGTAACGATGGCTCTCAAGACATGATAACGGCAGAAAAGTTTGCTATTGCTACCGGCTCACGCCCCTATACCCCCGCTGATATCAACTTTGATCATCCAAGGATCTATAACTCCGACACCATTTTGTCGTTAGACCATGAGCCAAAATCTATTATCATTTATGGCGCGGGCGTGATTGGTTCAGAATATGCGAGCATCTTTCGGGGCATGGGGGTCAAAGTTGACCTGGTGAACATGCGCGAGCGGCTATTGTCGTTTCTTGACGCCGAGATCTCTGATGCACTGAGTTACCATTTGTGGAATAACGGTGTGGTTATCCGTAATACAGAAACCTATACATCCGTAGAAGGCACTGACGACGGTGTGATACTGAACCTGGAATCCGGCAAGCGTATGCGCGCAGACTGTTTATTATTTGCCAATGGCCGTACAGGCAACACCGATATGCTTAACCTGGCAGCCATCGGGCTGAAGCCCGACTCACGGGGCCAGTTGTCAGTTAATGAAAATTATCAGACCAGCGTAGACAATGTCTTTGCGGTGGGTGATGTGATTGGTTATCCCAGCCTGGCATCTGCCGCCTATAATCAGGGTCGCTTTGCCGCTGAGGCCATGCTTAACGGCAAAGCCAATGCAGGCCTTATCGAAGACATTCCGACCGGTATATATACTATTCCGGAAATCAGTTCTGTGGGTAAAACAGAGCAGGAACTGACCGCAGCCAAAGTGCCTTATGAAGTTGGACGGGCGCAGTTTAAACATCTGGCCAGAGCACAAATTGCATCGACAGAAGTAGGAAGCCTGAAAATTTTATTTCATCGAGAAACAAAGCAAATTCTGGGTATTCACTGCTTCGGTGAAAGGGCTTCTGAGATTGTGCATATCGGTCAGGCGATTATGCAGCAAAAAGGCGAGGCTAATTCGCTGGATTACTTTGTGAATACTACATTCAACTACCCGACTATGGCAGAGGCATATCGGGTTGCGGCGTTAAATGGTCTTAACCGGATTTTTTGATACTGATTTCCAGACAGCAAAAAACCGGCGAAAGCCGGTTTTTTCTGCGGAACAATCAATGATTATTGTTCGGTAAGTGCGTTCATCGCTTGCAGCGCATCGCGGTGTGCGACAATGTCGATTTGCATTTTGCTTGGATCGAATGTCATTGTAGCGACAGCGTAATCACCACGGGCTTCTTCTGCCTGAGTAAATACCTGTTGCTCAGCTTCTTTAAAGCGAACATTGCTGGTGATGTTTTGCGACATACACTCACTGTTTACTTCAAAGGTTTTTTTGTCCATGCACTGGAACAATTGATTACCGGATTCCGCATGCGCAATACTTGTTATTGTAAGCAGCGCCAAGCCTGTTAATAATTTACGCATGTTAAACTCCTTAAATTCACAGTACTTCCTACTGTATAAATCAGCATACTCTTAAAACGGTGGGATTGCAATTTTTGATCACATCAATATGACATTAATATGACAAGAAGAGTAACAATACAAAAAAGTTCAGCATCTTTTTGCGCGCTTATGAACAGAGTCAGAGACTGTAAACTCTGTGAGTTTGCATTGCCTCACTCACCGCGACCAGTGCTGGCGGCAAGCGAGCATGCGGACATTGTAATCATTGGCCAGGCTCCCGGGCTGATTGCGCACAATACCAATACGCCATGGAATGATAAGAGCGGTGACCGGTTACGGCGCTGGCTGGGTATAGAGAAGGATACTTTCTATAACCCTCAACGTATTGCACTGATTCCTATGGGGTTTTGTTTTCCCGGATATAAAAATGGCGCGGATGCACCACCCCGAAAAGAATGCGCCCCAACGTGGCATGATACGTTGCTATCCAGAATTAACCCACAACTGACCATTCTGGTTGGTCGGTATGCCCAGAATTATTATTGCAAACAGTATAAAACCCTCACCGAGGCAGTAAAAGACCAGCCTCCTTCAAGTAAGTTGGCGGTGTTGCCCCACCCTTCGGGACGCAATAACCGCTGGCTGGGTCGACACCCCTGGTTTGAAGCGTCTACCCTACCTACCCTGCGGGCACAGATCACCCATATCCTCAGTGAGACGTCTGCCTGACCGCCAGAAAATTAACCATATCATCAAACGGCATCGGACGGGCAAATAAAAAGCCCTGTGCTTCTTCACAGCCCAGCTTAATCATATAGCTTGCCTGTTCGCGGGTTTCAACACCTTCGGCAATTGTGGCGAGCCCCAGTTTATTGCCCAGTGTGACAATAGTTTCAGCAAGTACCGGGTTGTTCTTCGGGCCGACATCTTTAACAAATGAACGGTCTACTTTAAGCCGGTCCAGAGGTAGGCGCTGTAAGTAACTCATGGAAGAAAAGCCGGTACCAAAATCATCCAGTGCAATAGCTACACCATGAGCCTTTAATGCTGACAGGGCATCGATTACAATCTGTGGCTCATCCATAACCACGCTTTCTGTAATTTCCAGCTCCAGCTTATCAGGTGCACAATCATGTGCCGCCAGCGCGCTCTTGACCCGCTCTTCAAATTGCTGATCACGAAACTGCGGGATGGAAATATTAACAGCAATGCGCAGATCGCCATACCCCAGCCGGTCCAGGTCACAAATTCGCCGACAAGCTTCTTCAATGACCCAGTGGCCAATCTCTACTATCAACCCGGAATATTCAGCCAGTGGAATAAATACCGCAGGTGATATATAGCCACCGTCACCGTCAGGCCAGCGCAGCAACGCTTCTGCTCCCACCACCTTTTCATTGATCAGATCAACCTGGGGCTGAAACCATAACTCCAGTTTAGCGTCGGCAAAATCCGCTCTTAGCTTTCGGATAAGTTCCAGCTGAGTCGTGGTTTTCTGCTCCATATCTGCGGTATAAAACACGTAGTTTTCAGTATGCTTTCGCTTGGCCAGATTAAGCGCAATATTAGCACTTTTTAACAGGGCAAGACTGTCGCGGCTGGTTGTGTCAATTTCGCATAAGCCTACCGATACACTCAGAGGAATAGTGTGTTCATGGGCTGTAAATGCCACACTGAAAAGCTGATTGATGATTTGCGGGGTAATCAGTTCTGCAGGCCCCAGTAAAGCAAACACATCGTTACCGATACGGGCTTTAAAAACATTATTGGATAATTCGCTTTGCAACCGCAAAGCGACCGCCCGCAATAAATCATTTCCGGCATCCTGGCCCAGTCCATCGTTGATATCAGAAAAGTGACTGATATCAACCAGAGCCAGTGTTTGCGACAACGCAATGGTGCGCTGACGTTCCAGCGTATTAATAAACTCATTGCGGTTAGGCAGACGAGTCAGCCAGTCTCGAAAGGCTGCATTGCGTAGCTGATGAAAAAGATGAACATTTTCGTATCCGATAGATACGCTGGATAAAAATACTTCCAGCAACTCTTGTTCAGCTGCCCGGATATCTCCTTGCATATTAATAAATACCGCAGCCTCAAATCCGGCGCGCTGTAAAAACAAAACAGTAAATTCAGGCTCAGAAATATGCTGCTTCAAACGCAAACAGCGATGAATGCTTTCAATCAGGTGCGGGTTATTTAGTTGCTCAACCGGCTGATTGATATGCATAGCATGGTCGCCCGCAGCCCCCAGCACATAGATGCCATCATCCTCACGCTCCAGTACTGAGCCGGCCCGGGCACATACCACACCTTCTGCATTGAGCCCGATCAGGCTGCTGAGCTGAATAATCACACCTTCACAAAACGATTTTACGGAATGCTCTTCCATCAGATTGGACATGGAGCCGATGATTTTCTGCAGTCCCAGGCGGCTGCTGTTTAAGGCCATTATTTGTTGATAGGAGCGCAATGCTGTAATGACGGAGGTTGTCAGTCTGCCCCGGGTAAGCTCGGTTTTGGTTTTGTAATCATTAATATCATATTGCTTAATAACATCTTCTTCCGGTGCGTAGCCGGGCTGACCTGTGCGCAGGATGATACGGGGCTCAGGGTGCTTTAACGTATCGCGCAGGTAGCGAACCACATCCAAACCCGCATGATCATTTTCCATCACAACATCCAGCAAGATAACCGCAATATCTTCTGCCGACTCGCCGAGTATTTTACAGGCTTGCTCACCGGTATAGGCGTGACGAAAGCTCAGTCGTCTGCCGTTAAGCTCTAATCCGTTGAGGGCCAGACGAGTGACAGTATGCACTTCCTCGTCATCATCCACGACCAGCAGAGTCCACGGCTTTCGTTCAACCGGCAGATAACTGATGCTTGTTTCTTCTGTTGCGAAGACCAGTTCGTCGTTCTCGTAATTCGAGGTCGCCATTCAATCCTTGTCCCTGCTCGCCGTCTGGCATAGTTGCTGTAGTCAGATTGCAATACCGAAATAGTGATGCAATAGTAGCAGTGTAAAAGCTACGCCAGAGTATTGTCGATATCAACGCTTTTAATTAATGATGAAAATTGATTCTAATACGGTTCAGCCACCGGTTTCGCCCACTGACCACCAGACAAAACATATTTCTGCTCAAGTCAGTATAGACGATTCGGCCAGCAAGACTGATCAGACGACGCATGTTGCCGCCACTTTACGCCTGCTTTCTGCGCAGGCCGGTATCGCTGTGAGTGCGCGTTTATCCTCCCAACAGGATCGTCAGCAACATGTCAGACACCGCCAGCAAGTCAAAGCGCAGGCACAGCTGGCAAATCTTGAATCTATTCTGGCCATTGCCACGTCGGTATCAGTGAAATCTGTTAGCGGGCAATCTACTGATGCCGACTGGTTTCATGGCTTTCTGGAATTAGCAGAAAATATTTATTCACCGGCCATGCAGGAGTTGTGGGGGAAGATTCTGGCGGTTGAAGTGGCCACGCCGGGGAGTTTCTCACTCAAAAGCCTTGAGACAATTCGGTATCTTACTCAGCGTGATGCCGATATTTTTGCCCGGGCTGCCAGTCTTGCATGTCGTAGTGTCACCGACGATGTGCCGCGGCTGTTAGTGGGATTTCATCAAAAACCCAGACTGTCTTCTTTTTTCAGACCACGCAGTGCCCGCCAGCTGAATTTATCTGAGTTTAGCCTGCCCTATTCTGCCCTGCTGACGCTGATTGATTTAAAGCTGATTTACGCCAGCGAAATTGAAAGCGGGGAAATTCCGGCCGGCCAGCAAACCCGCTGGAAGTATCTGAATCAAACGCTGACTCTTACCGCCCGGTCCAAAGGCACTGCGCTGGTATTTTACAAGTTTACCGGGGTTGGTGCCGAGCTGTACCGTCTGGTCGGCAAGAAAACCGTGCCGGCTTATCTGTCCCAGCTTAGTGAACTGCTAGGCGCCCCATTTGGGGTGACGATAGATTAGCCAATAAAAAAGCGGCTTTCCATCGCTGGAAAACCGCTTTTTTATATGTTGGCGACAGCTTAAATACCATCACCAAATTCATGCAGACCACATTCACGTTTCAGACCGAAGAAACGGGTGTCCTGCTCGCTCATACCTTCCTGCAAGGACTGTGTGGTGTGCCAGTCACCAATCGACACATAACCTTGCTCCCATAACGGATGATACGGCAGCTCATTATCTTTAAGATAATAATGTAAGTCTTTGTTGGTCCAGTCAATAATCGGGTAAAGCTTAAACTGATTACCGGCTTTTTGTAGCACCGGCAGCTTTTCGCGGCTGTCAGACTGGCTGCGACGCAGACCGGCAAACCAGGTCTGTGCCTCCAGCTCTTTAAGCGCCCGTTGCATGGGCTCAACTTTATTCATCTTGTTGTAGGTTTCAATACCTTCAACACCCTGCTCCCACAAGCGGCCAAACCTGGCCTCCTGCCACGCCGCTGACAGCTCAGCGCGATAGACATGAAGGTTCAGGTTAAGCTGGTTCATCATGTCATCAATAAACTGATATGTTTCAGGAAACAGATAACCGGTATCCGTCAGGACTACCGGCATAGCCGGCTGTGCCTGTGTCAGCAGGTGCAACATAACTGCAGACTGAGCCCCAAAACTGGACGAGACAATATGATTGCCCGGCAGATTTTTAAGCGCCCAGGCTACTCGTTCTGCAGCACTCAGCTGTTCCAGTTGTTCATTAATCGCCGCCAAATCCTCTTTTGATACATCCAGAGTCAGCGGCGTATTAATGTCAGTTGCAGTATTAGTCATAGAAATCTCTTGCTGAGTCCACAACGGGTTTAATGATATTGGCGCGAATGACGAAATCACCGAATGCCTCGTTGTCGTGACGTTCGGTCGCCCAGCGTCCAATCAGCGTATCCAGCTCAGCAAAAATGTCGTCTTCGCTGATATTTTCACGGTACATCCGTGGAATACGCGTACCTTCACGGTTGCCACCCAGGTGCAGGTTGTACTTGCCCGGACCTTTACCGACCAGACCAATCTCCGCCAGCATGGCGCGGCCGCAACCATTCGGGCAACCGGTAATACGGAAAATAATGCTGTCTTTCCCCACACCATGAGAAGTCAGTACCGCTTCAAGACGGTCTACGGCTGCTGGCAGATAGCGCTCAGCCTCTGCCATAGCCAGCGGGCAGGTAGGTAAAGAAACACAGGCCATTGAGTCCAGGCGCTGCGCTGACACATCAGATTCAATCAAACCGTGCTCACGGGCCAGTTTTTCAATAATCTCTTTCTGATCAGCAGGAACACCGGCAATGATCAGGTTTTGATTAGCTGTCAGGCGGAAATCGCCCTGGTGAATTTTGGCAATTTCCAGACACCCTGTTTTTAGCGGCTTACCCGGGAAGTCCAGAATGCGGCCATTTTCAATAAATACTGTCAGGTGGAACTTACCATCAACGCCTTCAACCCAGCCAATACGATCGCCGCGACCGGTAAACTCATAAGGACGACTCTCGGCAAATGTCACTCCGGCGCGTTTTTCCACTTCGGCTTTAAAGTTATCTACGCCAACCCGCTCCAGTGTGTATTTGGTTTTGGCATTTTTACGATTAACCCGGTTTCCCCAGTCTCGCTGTGTGGTTACCACAGCTTCAGCCACCGCCAGGGTCTGATCCAGCGTAATAAAGCCAAAATCATCTGCTTTACGTGGGTAAGTCGACTCATCACCGTGGGTCATGGCCAGACCACCGCCCACCAATACGTTAAAACCGACCAGTTTGCCATTGTCAGCTATGGCCACAAAGTTGAGGTCGTTAGCATGCACGTCCACATCATTTTGCGGCGGAATCACCACGGTGGTTTTAAATTTACGTGGCAGATAGTTATCACCCAAAATGGGCTCAACCGGCTTTTCAGTAGACTCTACCTTCTCCCCGTCCAGCCAGATTTCAGCATAGGCACGGGTTTTAGGCAGCAAGTGCTCACTGATTTTTTTCGCCCACTCGTAGGCTTCAATGTGCAGCTGAGATTCCACCGGGTTTGAGGTACACAGTACGTTCCGGTTCACATCGCCGGCAGTAGCAATAGAGTCAATACCGGTTTTGTTCAGCGTTTGGTGCATCAGCTTGATATTCGGCTTTAAAACACCGTGAAACTGAAAGGTCTGACGGGTAGTCAGCCGGATGCTGCCATACAAGCTATGCTCTTCGGCAAACTTATCAATAACCTGCCACTGATCAGGCGTAATAATGCCGCCCGGCAAACGCGCACGCAGCATAACATTATGCAGCGGCTCAAGTTTCTGCTTAGCACGCTCAGCACGGATGTCACGGTCGTCCTGCTGGTACATGCCGTGAAAACGTATGAGCTGAAAGTTATCAGCGGTAAAACCACCGGTCAGATCATCGTTAAGATCCTGCTCAATAGTTCCGCGTAAATTGCGGCTCTCGGCTTTCAGACGTTCGTTGTCAGCCAGCTTGCCTTCAACGATAAACGGGGACTTTTCATTGCTCATTAGTAGACATCCTTCTGGTAACGTTTTGCTTTGCGTAATGCCACAAGATACGCTTTGGCATCTTCTTCGGACTTGCCGCCATGTTCCTGAATAATTGAAAGCAATGCTGCTTCCACATCCTTGGCCATGTGCATCGCGTCACCACACACGTAAAAGTGTGCCCCTTGTTCAAGCCATTCAAACACCGCTTTGCCGTGTTCAAGCAAGCGATGCTGTACATACACTTTTTCTTTTTGGTCCCGTGAAAACGCCAGGGTGATATTGTCAACCAGGCCGCTTTTCACATACCCCTGCCACTCGACCTGATACAGAAAGTCCTGGGTGAAATGCGGGTTACCAAAGAACAGCCAGTTCTTTCCTTCTGCACCCTGTGCATCCCGCTCCTGCATAAATGCGCGAAATGGAGCGATTCCCGTACCCGGACCAACCATAATAACGGGGGTGTCCGGGTTATCTGGCAGGCGGAAGTTATCATTTTTCTCTACAAAAACCGCTACTTCGCCGCCCTCTTCCACACGCTCGCACAAGAAGCCTGATGCGCCGCCCTGGTGACGTACGCCAAAGGCATCATAATCAACATGGGCTACCGTCAGGTGCACTTCATCTTCCACTTCGCTCTGACTAGAGGCAATGGAGTATAAACGTGGCGTTAACGGACGCAGGGCATCGGCCAGTTCCTGAGCCGACAGGGAACCAGGATGATCCCGCACAATATCCACAATTTGGCGTTCTGCCATGTAGGTACGCAGCTGTGCTTTGTCTTCCATCAACGTTGCCAGAGTCTGTGATCCTGTGGCGGTCTGATAAGCTTTAATAAAGTTCGGATAACTTAATGTCAGTTCCAGCTTATCGGTCAGGGCGTCGGACAGGGTCATCGCATCGCCGGCCACCGTGACATTTTCGTCACCTTGCAAACCAACCAGTGATAGCAATTCGCTGACCAGTGAGGGCGCATTTTTAAACCATACACCCAGCGCGTCGCCAGGCTGATAGGTAATGTCAGAGTCTTCCAGGCTGATTTCAATATGACGAATATCTTTAACTGAATCACGGCCGGTAATTTTCTGCGCGTCCAGCAGGCTGGCAACAAACGGCGTTTTCTTGGTGTAGGCAGATTCTGCGCCTTGCACAGCAGCACCGGTTTGTACTGCCACCGACTGGCTGGCCGGTACGGCTGACAACTCATCTTTAAGTGAGGCAATCAGCTTTTCAGCAAAACTTTCTACCTGACTGTCGTAATCAACATCACAGTCTTCACGCGGAATAATGGCAGATGCGCCCTGTTTCGCCAGACGTTCGTCAAAGTCTTTGCCGGTCTGACAGAAAAATTCATAGCTGCTGTCGCCCAGCCCCAGCACCGCGTATTTAAGGCTATTGAGTTTAGGCGCTTTTTTACCGCCTAAGAATTCGTGCAGTTCAATGGCGTCGTCGGGGGCATCACCTTCGCCGTGCGTACTGACAAAAATGACCACATGGGTTTCATTTTTCAGCTGGCGAGGTTTGTAGTCGGCCATACTAATGAGCTTGCTGTTATAACCAGCGGCTTCTGCTTTTGCCTGAAATCCTTGTGCCGCGCCTTTGGCATTGCCGGTTTGCGAGCCGTACAGTACGGTCATCACCGGCGCACTGGCCGATTGCGCAGCGACTGCAGGGGCTGCCGGAGCAACACTACCACCAGCTGCCGCAGCCATGCCGGCTACGTATCCGCTTACCCAGGTAAGCTGATCGCGGTTTAGACCAGAAATCGCCTGTGTGATGGCGTTCCACTGCTGTTCATTTAACACCGCACCGGGTGCTTGATTTTGATTCGAATCTTGTGACATAACTCGTTAGCCTCAATGTGATGCGCTAAGGCTAACGAGTTTATTTAAGAAGAGAAAAGAACTAATCTAACTTTTTTATTACTGAAAGTGCTTAAAAGCTAACTTTTACGTCTAGAAGTGGACCTCAAGACCAGCAAATGCACCGTCAAATGTCATGTCAGCGTACACATCATCCAGATCTTCGATGTCCATATCGACATTGCGATAACCTACCTGCAACGTCATATCCAGCGCCAGACTTTCGATAAATGAGTAGGTCAAGGCTACCTGGTAATCACTGAGTTTGTGATCATCAAAAGACAGATAGCTCCCTTCTGCATAAGCGCCCAGCCCCGTAAACGGCAAGCCTACCTGAACCCGGGAATACGCCATAGGAATAATGCCGGAAAATTCGGTGTAGCCGCGAGTATTGCTGGCCACATCACTAACTTCCAGTGCACCGTCAATATATTTGGCATTGATCCCCAGATCAAAGCTGACCAAATCATTATCAAACAGTTCGTAGTACAGAATGATATCTGTCGTGTCGATATCGATATTGGTGTACACATTGCTGTTTGCCGTGTACAGGTCGCCATTAAAAGTCAGGTCTGACTGTAGTGCGGTGTTCCCGTCTGTTTCCAGCGTGGTGTAATTTAGTTTCAGGTTAGGTACAAATGGCAGCGGGTGCTCGAATGCCACATAGGCCGCCGTTTGCGTATCAGACTCCAGATTAAAGTCTGCGGTGTTATTGTTACTGGCAAAACCACCATCCGGGCTGGTATGCCAGCCCTGAACGCCAGCATACACACCGGCAATAGTGTCAGCCATTGCCGGACCTGCCACCAAAGTAGCTGCCGCGCTCAGTGCTAAAAGGCTTTTTTTCATCACTTATCCTTGATTCATCAGTTCAGAAAGCTCAATCAATGCGGCGTTGGCGCGAGAAATGTAGTTCGCCATAACCAGTGAATGGTTGGCTAACATGCCAAAGCCGTCTCCGTTTAAAATCATCGGACTCCATACCGTGTGCTGTGTTGCTTCCAACTCACGAATAATCTGGCGCAGACTGACCAGCGCGTTTTTGTCTTCCAGGACGTCCCTAAATTCGATCTCTGCTGCCTTTAAATACTGCAGCAATGCCCAGCTTGCCCCTTTGGCTTCATAAAACACATCATCGGTTTTCCACCAGCTGGTTTTTACCTGTTTTTCTGAAATTTCAGAGGCTTGATTTTTCGTGCGCTGGCCCGCCATATCCGTATTGATACGAGCAGACCCCACACTGGCGCTTAAACGTTGAGAATAGCTGCCCATGCGCTTTTCTACCAGTTTCAGCCATTCACGCAGATTATCTGCCCGGGTATAAAACTGGCTATCGCCGGCGGTTGGATCAACCAGTTCCCGACGATAGGCATACATTAGATCAACGCCTTTCTGATAGCTCGATTCGGCAGCCGGGAAAGCCCAGTTGGTATGGTCCATATTGAACTGCGGCACCGCCTTGGCAATACGTGGATTCTCAACAGACTGGGACTGAGAGCGGGTAAAATCTTTACGCATCGACAGCGCCAGATCCCGGGTCATCTCCAGTACCCCAAATTCAAACGCCGGCATATTATCCAGTAGCAGACCCGGCGGCATTTGGTCATTTGACAGGTAACCGCCCGGCTTATTGAGCAGCTCTTCTGTTACCATAATCATAGTAGTGGTCAGGGTGTAACCGGGAACATCAGTATGAGATTTGTCCTGCGCCTGTGCGGCAACCCGCTCTTTGACATTAAACGGGGCCGGAGACAGACTCCAGTACCAGCCAATCAACCAGAAAATGATAAATAAAAGGACGGCCACGCCCCCAATTCGTTTCACGGTTAAGTGCTCTTTAATACTCAACGTTTTGTTCCTTATTGTTGTTTCTGAGGTAGGTTCGGTTTGCTGGGTTTTAACGTACCCCGGGCTGATAATGTTCACGTCGGCCCTTTGCCAGCAGCCAGACAACCAGCACGAACAGCACAATCGGCCAGACCAGACTTACACCAAACATCAGTAAAGCGATAAAAGCAGCCACCAATCCAATAGCGACAGCTCCGACCATGCTGATCGCCACTATAAAGCCTACAGTAACAAACACAACTCCCACTGCTAAAAAAACCAGAATATTCTCGACCGGTGAAAGCAGCTGATCGCTGATATGAATAGTAAAGCCAAACCAGTCATTTACCGCACTACCAGCGCCATATACCAGTAGTCCGGTGATAACGATAGCCAGTATTAATTGCCTCATACCAGACTCCTTGGCAAGACAATCACCGCAGCAATGTAAGCCAGTAAGGATATTCCCGGCACCATAAATAAACTGATTACAGCAGCAATTCGCACCCACACCGGGTCAATGGCGAAGTAGCGTGCAACGCCGGCGCACACGCCGCTGATCACAGAGCGCCCCAGATCCCGATGAATACGTTTATGTGATGACACTGTTTTCATAATTGTTGCTCCTGGTAATGTGGCGTTAGGCAGAACGCTGCTGTTTCAAAGCAGCTAATTGCATGTCGATATTCTGATCAGCTTCAAGCCGGGCAAATTCCGCGTGCAGTGTATTCTGCTTACCCGCCTCATTTATGTTGTCATAACGGCTTTCAAGCTGCTTCAGCTTAGATTCATACCGAGTGAGTTGTTGGCAAGTAGTACTGACAATCTCTGCGCTTTGGTCTGCACTGGTCACCGGACTGGGCTGAGTCGGGCGCACTTTCTTTTGGGCCTGACCGATATTGCATTTCAACTGGCCAATCTGCTCATCCAGTTTGTCAATAGATGCTTCGGTTTGCTTAAGCTGACTAGTCAGCGATTCGTACTGTGGTGCCAGTTGCTGTTTTTGCTGTAACGCGGCACGGGCCAGATCTTCACGCTGCTGATCCAGTGCGATACCCGCTTTTTGCTGCCACCGCGCCATCTTCTGGGTGAGCGAGTTCAGCTCCCGGGTTAATGCTTTTTTCTGACTGATCATGGTGGCCGACAACTCCCGCGCCTCGGTAACCGCCTCCTCCATTTCGTTTATCAGTTGGCGGGTTAACTTTTGCGGATTTTCTGCTTTATCCAGCATGGCGTTCAGGTTGGACTGAATAATGTCGCTGGCCCGTGAAAAAACACTCATTGTGATCTCCTGTTATCAGCGTGAAGCAAGATAGCGTATCTACCTTTGGCTTACACATCACAATACACATTACAAAGGCTGTACCAATTTTTTAATGCATTGTTTTATCTTGTTTTTTAAAGTTTTCGCCCTTCTTGGCATTTTATTAAGACTATGGAAAAACCATTTATTGGTGAGATACACCAGTAATGGTGGTCAGATTCACACAGCAAAAAGGCTGATCACAGGCACAAAAAAAGCAGCCCGGAGGCTGCTCTATCACAATAATGAGGGAAATTTACTGAACCTGTTCATCGTCCTGTTCAGCATCTGCCGCTTTATTTGACGCTGATAAATCTTTAACCGAGACACTGCCACGTGGTGAGTGTGTGCTTTCAGGCTCAAAAAAGTATACCGTATTAGCAATGGCTTCCTGCACATCCATTTGAATTTCCAGCGTCGTCGACGCCATTAACTGCCCCAGCATATTGGTTACAACATCTTCCACTTTGCTTTGCTGCGCCATGGCTGAGCCGCCAAGTAAAACAGAAGAGATAAGTGCTGTATTAAACATAGTTGATGCTTTCATGGTGTGTTCCTCAGGTCGTATAGGTAACTAAATAAGTGTAGACAACCTAGGATAGCGAAAGCTGTGCCAGCTTCTTAAGACCACTTAAGAAGCTGATAATTAAACTCTTTTTCAATTAATTCATTTTAGAATATAGATATGACTTTTAAATGCGTTCAACATTTAGTCAGTTTGACTAATATACTTTAGTCTATTTCGCCACTTGTTCTGAGGCTATGCTTTCGTTAAAAGCATTGACATTGGCCTGCGCCTCTTCCACCTGAGCCAGTGCATTCATCAGCAGGTTTGGATCCGGGTTTTTACCCGTACCGTTCTGACTCAGATAACGACGCCAGATGCGGCCACCGGCCTGCCCCTGATATAACCCAAGAATATGGCGCGCAGCATGCCACGGCTTAAACCAGGGGTCTTCCTGGCGTTCAATATATGCCTGCATCGCGATGACAATGTCGCGACGAGTGGGTACTGTAGCCTGACTGCCAAAGATGCGCTGGTCCACCCCGGCCATGATGTAAGGATTACTGTAAACCTCCCGGCCAACCATCACACCATCAACCAGAGCCAACTGCTGTTCTACATCGTCCAGGCTTTTCACACCGCCGTTAATACTGATATTCAGTTCAGGCCGCGCCTGTTTGAGCTGATGCACTCTGGGGTAGTTCAGCGGCGGGACTTCGCGGTTTTCTTTGGGACTCAGGCCCTGCAGCCAGGCTTTGCGGGCATGTACTATAAAGGTGTCACAGCCAGCCTCGGCCACAATATCGATAAACCGGGAAAAGTCCTCGTACTCATCCATATCGTCAATACCTATACGGCATTTTACGGTGACCGGAATATCCACTTCTGCCTGCATTGCTTTTACCGATGCCGCCACCACCTCAGGCTGGGCCATCAGGCATGCACCAAAGCTCCCGTTTTTGACCCGGTCAGAGGGACAGCCTACATTGATGTTCACCTCATCATAACCACGCTCCTGCGCCATCACAGCACAGCGCGCCATATCGGCCGCATCGCTGCCACCGAGCTGAAGCGCCACAGGATGCTCTTCCTGGTTATAGGCAAGATAATCACCCTTACCAAAAATCAGTGCCCCGGTAGTGACCATTTCGGTGTACAACAAGCTGTGCTGAGACAACAGGCGCAGAAAATAGCGGCAATGCCGATCGGTCCAATCCAGCATGGGGGCGACAGAGAATTTTCGGTTTGAGGGAGTAACAGCCAAAACCAGTACCTTATATTGTCTTAATAAATTTGTAGATTGAGCTAAGTATGCCTGCGTTTCAGTGACGGCAAGATATTCAGACCGTGCTCCAGAATGAACCGACCCGGGCACACAGGCAACTTACAAACGGGCTATTGTACTGTATTTTGTACAAAGTAAAAAACCTGCAAGCCTCTTTTATCATGTGATGCAGCCGTAAAATATCCGGCTGCCGCGTACACGAACAATTTAATAGCCAACTAACAGACGCCCTCAGGTTCGGCTTCTCTGATTATTTATCTGCTTATAGCGGTATCGCCAAACCTGTTTATAGCGATGATGAGCCGTGGACAAAGTTTGTAAAACTTTCCACTCGAACAGTAAAGATGACAAATATTTAACATTTCAGATTAATCTTAAGTCATTAAGGGTTATTTAGAACTTATGCATTAATACTAATGTAAACAATCACTCACTGACTTAAAAAGTAGCCTGACAGCAAACTGGTACACCAGCTGCAGCCCTTAATTTTAAGGGCATACCGATGGGCGGTAGCTCTGAGAATAAAGACCAGGAATATTAAGCATGAAAAAAAAACGTCCCCTGAGAAGTCTTTCCTTATCAATCGCAGTAGCGCTTGGCCTTGGTGCAGTAAGCTCGGTTCAGGCAGCCTCTTCGGATAACCCAAGAAAGCAAGCGAGTTATCCTGTATGGGCCGACTACACTGATTCATGGACGCGCCAGGACGCAGCAACCATTGCACTCACGGACGACAATACATTGCCTTTATTAGATGAAATGCCAACGGAAATTATCACAGATGAAGTCTGGATCTGGGATACCTGGCCAATGACTAACCTGAATGCGCGTACCGTTAATTACAAAGGTTATAAAGTTATTTTTTCACTCACCGCGGATCGCGACCTCGCCTTCCCTCAGCGTCACTGGACAGCAGAAATCGGCTACTCCGTCTCTCGTGATGGCGAGAGCTGGGAGTATCAGGGTGATGTGTTTCCTGAAGATGTCGATCCACCGGGTCTTCGCGAATGGGCCGGCTCAACCATCTTAATTGGTGACAAGGTGTACTTTTACTATACGGCATCGGGCAGTGACGGTGCAGGCCCGAACGACCCTGAATACTTTACGCAGAAACTGGTGGTAGCCAGCGCAACGATTTCGGCTGACTCAAACGGTGTTTCTTTTAGCGACTGGAGCGAGCACAAAATTATCGCCGAAGCTGATGGTGAGATGTACCAGACACTTGAGCAGTCTGCAGCCGGTCCGATCATTTACGGTTTCCGCGACCCGTGGGTATTTGAAAATCCTCAGGATGGTCAGGTGTACATGCTGTTTGAAGGAAACAGCCCTGGTGAGACAGTAGAATGTGGCGCGGTGGATGACAGCGACAATACCGGACCGATTAATACCGGACCGTATCGCACTGCCGATGTGGCTACAGCCGCTGATGGCGAACTGCCAGTCAGTCCTCAGGCTAAGTACTACAATGGTAATATCGGATTGGCGTCGTCAGTACAGGGCAGTATGACAGAGTTTGAACTGCTACCGCCAATTCTGCACGCCAACTGTACAAACCAGCAGCTTGAGCGTCCACATGCAACCTTCTCTGGCGGCCTTGTTTATTTATGGACTATCAGCCATAAGTTTACCTTTGCTCCGGCGTTACAAGATGTGGGTGTAGATGGTTTGTATGGTTTTGTAGGTCCATCTATCCGGAGCGATTATCTGCCGCTCAATGGCCATGGTCTGGTACTGGCTAACCCGCCGGAAAATAATACCCAGGCTTACTCGTGGTATGCGATGCCAGGTGGTTTTGTGGAGGCATTTCTGGATAACGTCAACGGTGAATTTGCCGGTACGTTGACGCCAACTGTGAAAATGGTCACCAAGAAACATACCGAAACCTCATTTGTCCATACGTTTGATGGTCCGTTTATTCCATAATTCATAACCGGAACATTCTGATACAGGGCGGCATTGTCCGCCCTGACTTATTCCCTGCCCCGTCAGATAAAAACCGCTACAGTGACTTCAATTACCCGCCTGATTCTCCGGCCCTCCCTTGATTGAGATGCTCTGTATAGCAGCAGTAATTAAGTCAGTGTCCAACAAGCACGATCTGGTTAATCTCTGTTATTCTGAGACATCGGACTTTTTACTCACTGGTCGCTGTGCTTAATCAGATAAATCTAAATTTATTGCGCTCGTTGCAAATGTTGTTACAGGAGCGCCATGTCAGTCGCGCCGCCGCGCGGCTTCACCTGACCCAGTCCGCGGTTAGCCGGCAACTGGCGCAACTCCGGGAATTGTGTGGCGACCCGTTACTGGTCCGCCACGGTAACCGTTTGGTGCTTACCCCCCGGGCTCAGGCATTACAGCCTCAGTTAGATACGCTGTTACGCCAGTGTGATAACTTGTTCACCGATGTGCCTTTTGTACCTGCCGACTGGCAGGATGAGCTGGTAATTGCATCAAGCGACTATATTGCCCAGTACGTACTGCCGGATATCAGTGCCCGGTTACAACAACAGGCGCCCGGCCTGTCGATTAACTATACCTTGTGGCAACAGCAGTATCTGGATGCTCTGGCTGATAACGGAATTCATCTGGCTTCCACGATGTTTGTCTCGCCGCCCGAGACACTGAGCTATTTAAAAGTTGGCGAGGATCACAGCGTATGTGTGATGCGTCAGGGCCATCCGCTGGCCCGTCACGCGGCACTGAGCATCAGTCAGTTTACCGCTTACGGACATATCAAAGTGACCGGCGGCGGCGACAAGGATATCGAAGCGGATGCCTGGCTGTTACGCCATAATATGCAGCGCAAAGTGGTGTTGAAGGTACCGTTTTTTACTGCGGCGATAAACCGTCTGTCAGGCAGCGATAACCTGATGGTGATGCCACGTCATATTGCAGATAATCTGAGCCGGCACTGGCAAATCACCTACAAGCCATTGCCCTTTGAGACTCGTCTGAACCAGTATTTTATTGTCTGGCACCCGCGTTATGACAATGATCCGGCGCATCGCTGGGCCCGCGAGCAGATGCTGCTTGCTTTTCAGCATAGTGATTATTCTATTCAGTAAATAATGATTTAAAGTCATAGCCCACATGAAAACATGTGATTTCAAATCATTCAGCGTTCCGCGTACGATACCGTTTTCTTTTTCAGCCAATTGGAATCGTATGACACTGGCAGCATGGTTTTCGTTATTTACCGTCACTTTAATTGGGGCAATGTCACCAGGCCCGAGCCTTGCTGTAGTCGCTAAACACACTTTGGCCAATGGCCGCAGAGCCGGTATCATCACCGCCTGGTCACATGCCTCAGGCCTTGCTGTATATGCGCTGTTGTCGCTGACCGGACTGGCGTTGATGCTCCAGCAAAGTCCCCGCCTGTTTACGGCTATTACCTATGGTGGTGCGGCTTATCTGGCCTGGCTGGGTCTGACAGCGCTGACCGCCAGACAAGGAGTGGCCGCAGCATTAAAAGCCGGCAATCGTACTTCATGGGCAACCTGTGCCCGGGAAGGTGTCCTGATTTCCTTGCTCAACCCCAAAATCGCCCTGTTTTTTCTGGCGTTATTCAGTCAGTTTATTCATCTGGCCCAGTCGTTGTCTGGCAAAGCGGTCATTGTTGCCACTCCGTTTTTGCTTGACGGTCTCTGGTACACCTTTATCGCACTGGTCCTGTCTCACTCTTCGGTGGTCAGTAAAATTAAGCAGCATGCGCTGCTGCTCGACCGCCTGACCGGCATTGTACTGCTGGGGCTGGCTGCCAGAGTCATTCTGGCCTGAGGCCAATCTGATCAGCGCCCTGCCTGCTGGTAGGTATATCCACCGGTAAACCTGCCGCGGTGGGATGGCGTATATCTCATCACGCGCATGAGTGAGCCCGATTACCTTTATTTATCAGCCTTATGTACTTACCATTGCTCGCTTACCACCAATTAATGACCCGCCTTTTTCAGGAGATTCAATGACCGACGTCCGCGCTTTGTCGCTTTTAGCCTCAGCCATCGCCGCTACGTTCACCCCGGCCATCAGCCAGGCCGCACAATCCAACAGCCCGGATGCAGACAGCCAGTCTATTGAGCACGTTGTGACAACCAGCACCCGTATTGCCGGCGATACCACACAGCCTGGTATCATTGTCGATACCATCGGCCCGGAAGATATTGCTCTGACCGGCTCTCAGCACATTCAGGAAATGCTGAACTTTGTCGCCGGTGCCGGTGTGCAGCGCGGCAATGGCCAGGAATACCTGCCAGCTTTGCGCTCTCCGGTACTGACAGGGTCAGGTGCGTGCGGCGGCATTCTGGCGGCGGAAGACAATATTCCACTGCGGGCTGCCGGCTTCTGTAATATCAACGAGTTGTTTGAAGCACACAGTGAAATGGCCCAGCGGATTGAAGTACTCAAAGGTCCGGCTTCGGTGTTATATGGCTCAAACGCCATTCATGGCGTGATTAATGTCATCACCCCGGACACTACCCGGGATGTACATATGCTGGGTTATGATTACGGGTCCTACGGCTATAACCGGGTCAAGCTGCGTCAGGGTAAGGATTTTGGTAACTCGGGGATTGGTATTAACGCCAGTATTACCCGCGACACCGGCTACCGTGACGAAGAAGGCGTTGATCAGGAGAAGGTCAATCTGCGTCACCGGTATAACGGCGATGATGTGGATATCACCACAGGCCTGACTTACACCCATCTGGATCAGGAAACTGCCGGGTATATCAGCGGTTTTGAAAGCTATAAAAACGAAGCGCTGGCGCAGACAAACGAGGACCCGGGGGCGTTTCGCGAAGCCACCGCACTGCGTATCTGGAGCCGGATTGAAATGACGCTGAACAACGGCGACCAATTATCCGTGACGCCGTATGTGCGCGATCAGGACATGGATTTTCGTATGCACTTTTTGCCCGGTACGCCGCTTGAACAAAACGAGCAACAAGGCGCCGGAGTGCAAACCCAGTATCGTCATCAGCTAAGTACCCACTGGTCAGTGGATGCCGGCCTGGATGTAGAATTTACCCAGGGCAGCCTGCGCCAGTATCAGGACAGCCCCACCACCGGTTCTGCCTTTCTGGTTGAAACTGTTCCGCAGGGACAGCATTACGACTACGAAGTGGATGCCACAATGGTCGCGCCGTACGCCGCCCTGAACTGGGCTGATGGCCCCTGGCAGGTGCAATTTGGTGCCCGCTACGAATATATGAATTACGACTATACCAACAATCTGCTGGATGGCCGTACCCGCGATGATGGTACCGAGTGTGGCTTTGGCGGATGCCGCTATAGCCGTCCGGCCAGCACCGACAACAGTTTTTCTAACCTGAGTCCAAAAGCGTCACTAAGCTATGCAGTCAGTCCGCAAACCCAGGTCTATGCCAGTGTTTCACGCGGCTACCGTGCGCCGCAGGCTAGTGAGCTGTATCGTCTTCAGCGTGACCAGCAGCTCGCTGACTTAGTCTCTGTCACCGCCACCAACGTGGAAACCGGGGTGAAAGGTAACTGGCAGGCACTGGATTATCAGGTTTCTGTTTACAGCCTGCGTAAAGACAACGTAATTTACCGTGACAGTGACTTTTTCAATGTCAGTAACGGCGAAACCTGGCATCGGGGTGTAGAACTGTCCCTGGATTACGCGCTGACGGACCAGTGGCAGCTGGCCTTTGCCGGTACCTATGCCCGTCATACCTATGAGCATAATGAGGTGCTTAATGACATCAACATTCATGGCAACGACGTAGACACCGCGCCAAAGGTTCAGACCAACACACGCCTGACTTTTTTGCCAGATGCGCACACTCAGGTAGCACTGGAATGGCAACATGTGGATGACTACTACACGGATCCGGAAAATCTGCACGAGTATGAAGGCCATGACTTACTGAACCTGCGTACCGCCTATGACTTTGGCAACGGGGTGACCGTATTTGCCCGGGTCAATAATCTGCTGGATGAGCGCTATGCTGAGCGGGCAGATTACTCAAGCTTCTCTGGCGACCGCTATTTTCCGAGTCGTCCGCGAAACTACATGTTAAGCGTACAGTACGATTATTAAGCCGCGCTTGAAAAAACCGCTTAGCATCATGTTATCATGCTAAGCGGTTTTTTATTATGTAACGGTTATGCCAGATACTCATTCTCATCAGCGTCCCGCTTCCGATATAGAAGAAGCCATTTATGCGCGCGACAAAGCACTGAAAATTCTGACCGCGGTCATTATCACCAGCTTGCTGTTACTGGCTGCTATGGCGCTGGTCACGTATCAGAATTTTGATGAGCTCTATGCGCAGCAGCTCAGTGTTTATCCGCGGGTGAGCGCTATTGCCACATTGCCCAACGTATTTGGCTTTTTATGCCTGATTCTGATTAATGTGGCCATGATTGCCAAAGTCAGACGAACCAATCAGGTACTTGCCCTCAAAGGGTACGGCCTGCTAATGTCCCCGCAATTTCAGACTCGCAGTAACGAGCATCAGGGAATGTTGAACGGCTTCCTGCATGCCGCCGGTCTGCCTCAGAACTATTCGTTTGAGCGCCTGGCCAAAGTCAAAACCCATCACTTTGTCACCAGCTCATTTCCCATCAGCCGTGCCATGCACGGTCATCGTGCACAATGGATAGCCCTGAGCCGCAAAATCGACGCTTAATCAAAAAGATTGAGTGTCTGTCCAAACTAATCATCCACAGTCAACTATAATCGAATCTTGAAGTCGCTATAGCTTGCTCAAAGAATAATTGTCGGCCTCTCTGTCGCTGTTTAACGGTGACTGTCAATCTTTTAGTAATTCAGGCATTAGAATTCGGTATACAGGATTTCATAAACTTTAAGGAGAAAGTGTGAATAAAATAATTTTAGTTCGAAGCCCCAGTGATTTAATTTCTAAAAATTTAGCTGGATACGGGTGGGCCAACATTGAAATGTCGTCTTTCTCTAACTTTGAAGATTTAATAAGATATGTTGAAGATAAAAAGATCAATATTGGTCGGCAAAAGAATCAAGTTTCTCGATTTTTTCATTCTAGGCCCGGAGATATTGTCGTAATTCCTGTACACAGAGCTATTGTCATTGGAATAGTACGAGAAGGAAAATCTTATGATGAAAATGGTGGCTATGGAGCAAATCGCATTAATGTCGACTACTTCAAAGATAAAAATGGTGAACCGATAAAAATTCCTCGAGCGAAGCTATCTGAGCGATTGGAAAGCCGTTTAAAAATAAGAATGACTATCGCTTCACTGAATGAATTTGCAGATGAAATAGAGGGCTACATCACTCAGTTAAAAGACAACAACCAAGTTTGTTTTGATAGTATTTTCCAACAGAAAAAGGACAAGCAAGTTGCTGACTTTAAAGAGACGTTACTTTCAAGACTGAAAGATGGGTCTACCACACTGGCAAGCGGCGGTTATGGTTTAGAGAGGTTGGTAAAAGAACTCATGGAACTGGAAGGTTATTCGGCGCATATAGCTGCAAAAAATAAGACATCTGATATTTCTGATATCGACATAGAAGCAAGTCGAACTGACCCTGTATCGAGTAATAGAGTATTCATACAAGTTAAGCATCACCGCGGAGTGACTGATGGATGGGGTATTCGCCAATTGGCTGCTATCGAGGAAGATGAGCATGTTGATAAATGGCTTATCACAACAGCTAATGTAGCTGATGAGACTTTAGAACTTGCTACTAGACAGAACATATCTGTAATGGATGGGTCAAAGCTTGTTGATTGGATTTACGATAGAATAGATGAGTTGTCGCCTTCCAGTAAAGAGCAATTGGGTATCGGGATATTGCCGCAGATAATCACTTCTTAGACTATGTGTAAATATTAAGTCGGTACATCTACATATATAATGCAGCTCCCAGGCCGTAGCCGCATATCTGTTTATCTAATCGCTTAAGCAGATTTTATGCTGTTCACTTCCTGCTTGTTGAAATAGTTCTATTCTGGCTTTTAAACGTTGACTCCAATCTTATGTAAATCGAAGAGTCTTCCGGTTCTACCCAACATATACTCAAGTCACTTGGGAGAGAACAACGAGTTTTCTAGTAAAGAAGTCAAAGTGCTTTTCAACGCGCTTAATACATAGATGGCCTGTTGCTAAAAATAGCATATTTAGATTCCCCCGCGGTGGCGGGAGAATCGATACGGGGTGTTATTCAAACAGTGTATGGTGGAGCTTTTGCACTATCTCGGCACTGTTATCTTCGTTAACCAGAAGTGACATATTGTGCGGGTTGGCACCAAAGCAAATCATACGCAGGTTGTAGTCTGATACCGCCGCAAAAATCTTGCTGGATACCCCTTTGGCGGTTTGCATGTGGTTACCCACTACGGTCACCAGATCAAAGCCTTTTTCCACTTTCACGTCACAGATCGTTTCCAGCTCTGCAATGGTTTCACGGTTTAAGCGTGAAGCCACAGAATTTGCCGGATTATCCAGTGTGAAAGACACCGAGATTTCAGACGTGGTTACCAGGTCTACACTGAGCTTATGTTTGGCAATAATGGAAAACACCTTTTGCAGAAAGCCCTGGGCATAAAGCATTTTGGGTGTTTTTACCGTGACCATGACCTGCTCTTTACGCCGTGTAATGGCCCGGTACGGCGGCTCATTTTCACAGTCTTTCATGATCCAGGTGCCGCCTTTTTCCGGCTCTTTACTGGAGCCTACAAACACCTTCACATTCTGGCGCAGTGCCGGCTCCATGGTCGCCGGGTGCAATACCTTAGCGCCAAAGGTCGCCATTTCTGCGGCTTCTTCAAAGCTCAGCTCAGGCAGTGGATGGGCTTTGTCGGCAATACGCGGGTCGGTGGTATATACTCCGGCCACATCCGTCCAGATTTCACAAACCTGTGCACGCAGTGCCTCGGCCAGCAAGGCAGCGGTAAAGTCTGACCCGCCACGCCCCAGCGTAGTGGTACGTCCCTGATCATCAGCTCCCACAAAGCCTTGAGTCACTACAATATTGGCCGCCAGTTCAGGACGCAGTAATTGCTCTGCCAGTTCGCTGATGGTTTCCAGCTGTGGCGCCGCGCAGCCAAACTCGCTGTCGGTTCGAAGCACTTTACGTACGTCAAAGTTAATCGCCGACTGGCCTGCTTCTGCTACGACCTGACTGAACATTAGTGAAGACATGCGTTCACCCATCGACAACAGCTGATCTTTCAGATCGTCGCGGTGCAGAATTTCTTCGTGATACGCCAGCTCACGAATCTCTGCCAGCAGGTCGTTCAATTTGGCTTCTACAGCGGTTTTGTCCTGTAATTTTTCTAAAATGGCGTATTCAATGGCTTTGATAGCCTCGCACACATCGCCGATCTGTTCCTGTGTCATTGGCGTATGCGCCAGGCTCACAAGATGATTGGTCACGCCGGCAGAGGCACTGACCACTACTATTCGGGTTGCTTCATTGCCCACCACTATGCGGGCGCAGTTTTGCATTGCTTCATAGGTTGCAACACTGGTACCACCAAATTTGGCGATAGTTAACGCTTTGGTCACGATGTTCTCCGTATTCGCTGGCTTTATTCAGCTATGGATTGACAATAATCTGGTCGCCAACATGAATGTCATGTTCAGCAAACCAACCCCGGTTCATTTCCAGCGCATACGTCACCACTTTCGATGCCCCGACAGATTTCAATTCCTGCGGGTTGAGTGGTTTTATATCAGTAATCACGCCGTTTCTGTCGATAAATGCCACGTCCAACGGTATAAAAGTATTTTTCATCCACATGCTGGCTTGTTTAGCGGGCTCAAACTTAAATAACATACCGCAGTCGGCACACATCTGCTCTCTGAACATCAGACCCATGGCCCGCTGCTCCTGCGTATTGGCATATTCAAGCTGATATGCTTTACCGCCCATTTCAATGGTCGCCTCGTCAAACGTAAGTGTCTGATGCGGTGCCTGTGCGCAGGACCAGGCTGACAAAGCCAGCAAAGACACCGCAAAGGTCGCGGTAAGCACGCTAAACGATTTCATAATGTTCCTTAATCATACCGAGAGGATGTTGGTTACCTGTCCTGTTTTATCAGAATAGGCGTCTGGCAGTCTACAACTGCTTAAAACAATGATCCAGTTGGCTGAGGGCATAAAAAAAGCCGGGCCCTTACGGTGCCCGGCTTGATATCTTTATTTGGCTAAACTCAGGCAATATTCAGCGTAGGGATAATCTTCGCCTTCGCGTCTTCTTCTGCCTTTTTGAAGCTTTCCATCTTGTCGAAGTTCAGGTAGCGGTATACATCACTCGCCATTGAATCGATCTTGCCTGCATATTCCATATACTCGTCTGCAGTAGGAATACGGCCTACGATAGCACCTACCGCTGCCAGTTCAGCAGACGTCAGGTAAACATTCGCGCCATCACCCAGACGGTTCGGGAAGTTCCGGGTAGAGGTAGACAGTACTGTTGCACCAGCGTCAACCCGTGCCTGGTTACCCATACACAGTGAACAACCAGGCATTTCGGTACGCACACCCACACGACCGTAAATGTTGTAATAGCCTTCTTCCATCAGCTGCGCTTTATCCATCTTGGTCGGAGGAGAAATCCACAGACGAGTTGGCAGCGTCTTGCCGTAGTTGTCCAGCAGCTTACCGGCAGCACGGAAGTGACCAATGTTGGTCATACATGAACCGATGAAAACTTCATCCACATTGTCACCGGCAACCTCTGACAGCGTTTTGGCATCGTCAGGATCGTTCGGGCAACATACGATCGGCTCTTTAATGTCATCCAGGTTGATTTCAATCACTTCAGCGTATTCTGCATCAGCATCAGCACGCATCAGTTCAGGGTTCGCCAGCCATTCTTCCATTTTCTGGGCACGACGCTCAAGCGTACGCGGGTCACCGTAACCTTCGTTGATCATCCAGCGTAGCATGGTGATGTTAGAACGCAGGTACTCAGCAATCGACTCTTCTGACAGGTTGATAGTACAGCCGGCAGCTGAACGCTCAGCGGATGCATCAGACAGTTCGAATGCCTGTTCTACAGTCAGATCTTCCAGACCTTCAATCTCAAGGATACGGCCAGAGAACTGGTTGATCTTACCTTTCTTCTCAACCGTCAGCAGACCTTGCTTGATGCCGTACAGAGGAATCGCATGAACCAGGTCACGCAGCGTAATTCCAGGCTGACGCTTACCGCTGAAACGAACCAGAATGGACTCTGGCATATCCAGTGGCATAACACCGGTTGCGGCCGCAAAGGCAACCAGACCAGAACCCGCCGGGAATGAAATACCCAGAGGGAAACGGGTGTGAGAGTCACCACCAGTACCTACAGTATCAGGCAGCAACATACGGTTCAGCCAGCTGTGGATGATACCGTCACCAGGGCGCAGTGAAACACCGCCGCGGTTCATAATGAAATCTGGCAGCGTGTGCTGTGTTTCAATATCAACCGGCTTAGGATAGGCCGCAGTGTGACAGAATGACTGCATGGTCAGGTCAGCGGTAAAGCCAAGACACGCCAGGTCTTTCAGTTCGTCACGGGTCATAGGGCCAGTAGTATCCTGAGAGCCTACTGTCGTCATTTTAGGCTCGCAGTAAGTGCCCGGACGAATCCCGTCAACACCACAAGCTTTACCTACCATTTTCTGTGCCAGTGAGAAGCCTTTGCCGCTGTCGACTGGCTGTTCTGGTTTGCGGAACAAATCAGAAGGACCTTTACTCAGTGTCTCACGGGCTTTTTCTGTCAGGCCACGACCGATGATCAGATTGATACGGCCACCAGCGCGCACTTCATCCAGAATCACTTTTGACTTGTAGCTGTACTCTGCCAGCACTTCGCCTGTCTCGTGGTTAGTAATTTTGCCTTCATACGGGAAAATGTCGATCACATCGCCCATGTTCATTTTTTCTACATCGGCTTCAAATACCAGTGCACCGGCATCTTCCATGGTGTTAAAGAAGATTGGCGCCACTTTGCTACCAATACACACACCGCCGCCGCGCTTGTTAGGTACGCCTGGCAGATCTTCACCAAAGAACCACAATACAGAGTTTGTGGCTGATTTACGTGATGAACCTGTGCCCACGACGTCGCCCACAAAGGCTACCGGATGGCCTTTCGCCTTCACGTCTTCGATTTGCTTCATCGGGCCTGTCACGCCGTGCTCTTCTGGCTCCAGACCGTCACGGGTCATTTTATAAGCCGCCAGGGCGTGCAGAGGAATATCCGGACGAGACCATGCATCAGGTGCTGGAGACAAGTCATCAGTGTTTGTTTCACCGGTTACTTTGAACACAGTGTAAGTCATCTTGTCGTCCATCAGCTTACGCGACGTGAACCACTCGCCTTCTGCCCATGACTCGATAACTTCAGTAGCAAATTTATTACCTGCTTTGTGCTTTTCTTCCACATCGTGGTAAGCATCGAACATCAGCAGCGTATGCTTCAGTTCTTTTGCCGCCAGCGGTGCCAGCGCGTCAACGTCCAGCAGCTCAATCAGGGTCGCGATGTTGTAACCACCGTGCATGTTGCCCAGCAGTTCTACGCCTTTTTCGCGGCTGATTAATGGGCTTTCGTCTTCACCCTTAACCACAGCGCTTAAGAAGCCAGCTTTAACATAGGCTGCTTCATCAACACCCGGAGGAACACGGTCAGAGATAAGCTCTAACAGAAATTCTTCTTCGCCTGCAGGTGGGTTTTTCAGTAATTCAACCAGCCCGGCGACCTGTTCGGCATTGAGTGGTTTAGGAGGGATACCCTGTGCAGCACGTTCGTCTACGTGTTTGCGATACTCTTCTAACACGATTTCTTCCTCATAGTTGATCCTGCCGGTTAAAGTAAACGGTCTTGGCGGCAGGGCATGACTTATAAAACGCCGGAATTATATCGGCATATAGCATTTTTTTGAATGATAAGGCGCTTTCATTCACTTATAGCCATCATTCACGCTGGTTATGCAGCGCATATGATGCATAAAAGATAATAATTCTTATTCTGATGCTGGTGTAATTCGCAACAGCTGGGCATCATACCCGTCTGTTAATACATAAATCGCCTCATCGGCACCCACGGCAACATCCCGCAAACGCTGCTCAATAGTAGCAAAAATTCGCTCGCTGCGTATGGGGCTCTGGGATAAATTTACTGCCAGCAACTGCTGGGCTTTTAAGGTAGTCACCAACAGGTGATTATCCAGCGAAGCAAACCGTTTGCCGTGGTAAACCGTCATGCCTGAGGGTGCTACAGACGGCGTCCAGTCCAGTGCGGGCTGCTCCATCTCCGGATATTCGGTAAACGGGGTTATGCGGGCACCCGAATAATCCAGTCCGTTCGTAATCACGGGCCAGCCATAATTGTGACCGGGTTCAACCAGATTAATCTCATCACCACCAGCCGGGCCATGCTCATGCTGATACACACGGTTGGTTTGGGCATCAACAATCAGCCCCTGTGGGTTGCGATGGCCCAGTGAATAAACATAAGGGGCTTCAGCAAACGGGTTATCCTGAGGAGCGCTGCCGTCTTCCCGAAAACGCAGAATTTTTCCCAGCTGGCTGGATTTAACCTGAGCCTGCTCGCGATAATCAAACCCATCGCCGCTACTCAGCAACCAGGTGCCATCATCCAGCACCGCCAGGCGGCCGGCAAAATGCACCGGTGTGGCTTTGTCCGGGCTGACCCTGAAAATTTCCTGTACGTCAGACAGCCTGCCATCGTCAAATTTTGCACTGACCACCACCAGTCGGTTGTGCTCATCATCGCCCTGAGCGTAAGAAATCAGTACCCTATGTGACAAGGAATAATCCTGGGTTAAGGCAAAGTCCAGCAGCCCGCCCTGCCCTTTGAAATACAGACCGGGCAGCGCCACAGGCTCGCGCTGTGTACTGCCATCGGTATTGATCACCACCAGAAAACCCTTACGCTCGGTCACGACCCAGCGACCATCCGGCAATTGCTGGGCAGTCCATGGTTTGGTAAATCGTGTCTTAGTTACTGGTGTGATGTCATACTCAGCGACTGCCTGCACACCGGCAGCACATACACTCAGACAAATGCCTGTCAGCCAACCCTTTACCCACTTCATGTACGGTCCTGTCAAAATGCTCAAATAAACCACTACAGTAGCATGAAACACATCAATTACAGAGTGTTATCAAGCTGTGAACATAGATAAATTAGTCAGCAGGCGCTAGACTGGTCACTTGTTTATCACCGGCTATCAGGCACCCCTTTTATGATGTGGAAAAAACATTCACTTGAATTTATTAAAGCGTATTCAGGCGCCTGGCTTTTGACTTACCTGCTGGCCTGTACTTTTCATACACAGCGAGTGTTATATGGCTTAAGTGAAGTAGGCGTCAGCATTCCGTTAGCCGACCGGTTGTCCACCACACTGTTTGATTACTGGGGTTTATTGCCGGTGTATGGGCCAGCCATTGCACTGGCGCTACTCATTGCCATGCTGATTGTTCAGCTGCTCAGCCATTTTATCGGAGCCAGAGTAATACTGGGGCTGATTGGCGGTGCCACTGCCATGGCGGTGATGCTGATTTCTATGCAGCCCATTATGGGTGTAACGCTGATTGCGGGGGCACGGGAAACGATGGGAGTGGTTCTGCAATGTGTGGCCGGTGCCAGCGGTGGAGTGCTGTTTGCCTGGCTTTATCAGCGCAACGCTCAGTCTGAAAGCCTGTAGCGGTATTAGACTTTGTAACTAAAACCTGGGAATTCTGTCTTGATACTGTGGCGCGATAACGTGAAGTGAACCACTATTAATGTAATCTAATACGTTTACTGAGTGTTTCTATGCAGGTCCGGCAATGCGTACTCACTTCGGTTGACACTCTGACGCCATTATCGTCACTGCTGTCACAGTTCAATGCTGATTTAATACTGGTCTTTGCTGACCAGCCTTTTCTTGTTCATCAACCTTTACAGAAGCTGCTCAGGCAGTCCGGTGCACTGGTCGCCGGCTGCTCCACCGCCGGAGAAATTGCAGGCATGAAGGTGCTTGATCATCAGGCAGTGATTACTGCGATCAAGTTCTCTCACAGCCAGGTCAGTCTGGTATCTACATCCATCACGGATATGCCGGACTCCCATGACGGCGCGGCCCGGCTGGCGGCAAAATTAGAATCACAAGACCTGCGCGCGGTTCTGGTTCTGGCAACTGGCCTTAACATTAACGGCTCAGGTCTTATCAGTGGCTTGCAACAGCATTTACCCGAAAAAACTCTGATCTTTGGTGGCCTGGCCGGAGACTACGCCCAGTTTAGTGAAACGTTTGTGCTGGGTCCTGATGGTCCGCATAATCACTGCGCCCTGGCCATAGGCTTTTATGGCGAAAAACTTCACATCACTAACGTGGCGGCTGGTGGCTGGCAGCCATTTGGTCCCTATCGCAAGGTGACCCGGGCCAGTGAAAATATTTTATATGAACTGGACGGTCAGCCTGCACTGGATATTTACAAAAGTTATTTGGGTGAGTACGCACAACAACTCCCCTCCTCCGGATTGCTGTTTCCGCTGGAAATGGTCAATGAAGCGCGTGAGTCCTGCGGGCTGGTCAGAACCATTCTGGATATTGACGAGCAGGAAGGCAGCCTGACGCTGGCTGGCGATGTGATGACAAACGGTTACCTGCGCCTGATGTTTGCTTCCAACGAAGGGTTAACCGGTGGTGCCGAGATGGCGGCCCGACTCGCGGCTGAACAGCATCCCCATGCGCTGACAAAAAACTGCCTGATATTGTTGATAAGCTGTGTGGGCAGAAAAGTCATTATGGGAGACTTAGTTGAAGACGAAATCGACTCTGTCGTCCAGTTGAACCCCGCGCCGGCGGTCACCGGATTCTACTCATATGGCGAGATTGGCGCCCATAAAGAATCCGGACAATGCGTATTTCACAACCAGACGATGACGGTGTCGCTGATTACCGAGGTAAGCTAGTGCACAAACAATTGAAACGTCAGCTACGTAGGTGTTTTGAATTATCCGACGATATTGCTCTTGATGAATTTTTAATCCAGTTAGGCAGCGAGCATGTAAGTGAGCTTTCAACAAAGCGCCTGCTCCGTGGTGTTATGTCTTTTATTGGTCGGGTCGACCAAAGCTACCATGATGCCGAGCGAGACCTGAAATTACGTGAGCGCAGTTTGTCTTTAAGTACCAGCGAACTCACCGATGCTTATGACAATATTCGTCGGGACATTGAAGAGCAGAATAATGCGGTCAACGAACTCAAGAAGATAGCAAATAAACAGCTGCAACAGCTCAAAAAGCCCCTTCTTAATGACGCAGTAAATACAATTCACCAACTGGCTCAGGTCTTTGTTGATTTAAGTGAAGAGCACAAACAGGCCAAGCTCGCGTTACAACAACAAAAAGATGCTCTGGATCTACATGCCATCGTCAGTATTTTTGACCGTGATGGCATTATCACCTATGTCAATCAGAAGTTTTGTGACCTTAATGAGTATGCGTATGACGAGTTGATCGGTCACACCCATGAACTGGTCAACCCGCAACTCAAAGACTTGCCGTTTTATCCTGAGCTACGTCGTACACTAGAGGACGGAAAACCCTGGCATGGTGAACTTGAGCAGTTCAGTAAAAGCGGCCTGCGTCATATTTTGTACGCCACCCTGGTGCCGATAGTAAATGAACGCGGCAAACCTGTACGCTTTATTGCAATACATACGGATATTACCCGGCAAAAAGAGCTGGAAGCATCACTGTCACAGAGCAGCCGCTTTTATCGTAGTATCACTGATGCGATTGGTGAAGGCGTGTATGTGCTGGATGCCGGCGGTCATGTAACATTTATGAACCCGGAGGCCGAACGGGCGCTGGGCCGGACCCAGAACGAGCTGGAAAATCAGTTACTCTATGCCATGGCCGTGCCGTGTAGCGCAGATGGCAGTGGTTTTGAGGAGCTTCTGCATCATGTTAATCAGGGCATTCCCTATAAAAGTGAGGCGCACAGCTTTGAGCATATCTCAGGTCATGCATTCCCGGTTGCGCTGACGGCGGTCCCCTTACGCGATGAAAAACATAGTATTGTAGGGCATGTAGGTGTATTCAGTGATATCAGTGAGCGTAAGCAGACCGAAAAAGAACTGCACCAGGCGCTGAATAAAGCTGAGCTGGCGAACCGGACAAAAAGTGAATTTCTGGCCAACATGAGTCACGAAATTCGTACGCCGATGAATGCGATTCTGGGACTGACACACCTGGCCCTCAATACCAGCCTGACACCACAGCAACAGGGTTATATTGAAAAAGCCAACAAGGGCGCCAGCTCACTTCTTCGCATCATCAACGATATTCTGGATTTTTCCAAGGTTGAAGCCGGCAAGCTGGAGTTAGAGGAAAAACCCTTCCCGCTTAAAAATGTCTTGCAACAAGTCGCACAGATTTTTCAGTCCAAGGCCCAGCAAAAAGGGCTGGAGTTTTTAATCGACGCGCCCTTTTCCAGCGAACAGTTTGTAAACGGTGATGAAACCCGGATTGTGCAAATACTGACAAATCTGGTGGGCAACGCCATCAAGTTTACTGAACAAGGGTTTGTGAAAGTCTCTGTCCAGGTCTCCCCGGGTAAAGATAAACAATGGTTTACGTTTACTGTTGAAGACTCGGGTATTGGTATGAGTGACGCCCAGGCCGCCTCCATTTTTAAAGCGTTTAATCAGGCTGATGCTTCTATTAGCCGACGCTTTGGCGGCACCGGACTGGGCATGACTATCACCCGTCGTCTGGTTGAGCAAATGAATGGCAGCATTACGGTCGACAGTCAGCCGGGTAAAGGCAGTAAATTCACCGCCAGATTGTTACTTAGCGCGCCTTCGTTTCCTTTTTCCCTGGCGCAGACCTCCTTGGTTGAAGATGCGCTTATCTGGACCGATAACTCCCTGCCGCACACGGTCAGTGTACTGGACAAAATGCTGCGTCATCTTGGTCATGGCTCACAGATCACCCGAACGCTGGACAGTGCTTTTGACATAAAAGCTGATGTCTTGTTTCTGGTCTGCTCTATGCCTTCGCAAAGTGTCACTGCGATGCTCAAGCAGGTTGAAGTTTCCAACAAGCATATTGTGCTGGTCAGTAATCGCTTTGGCGAGGAAGTCACCCATGCGTTAAATATCGCGGGCCTTTATTTTATCAAAGTGCTTTGTCAGCCTTTTTTAACGGAAGATATCAGCACTTTGCTGGCTTCAGGCATTGAGCAGCCTGTTCATGCCCGCAATGAACCGGTAAGTCTGGATGATGCATCCAGTATCTCGCTACGCATGAAAGGCAAACAGGTTCTGGTGGTAGAGGATGATCCGGTCAGTCAGGAAATTATCAGTCACCAGCTGTCTGAGATTCTGGCTGAAGTCACCATCGCAAACTGTGGTAAGGAAGCGTTAACGATACTGGAAAACAAAATGTTCGATTTGATTATCATGGACAGCAAACTGCCGGATATCACTGGCTGGGAAGTATCAGAGATTCTGACCTACGAAAAGCAGCTCAGTACGCCTATCATCGGCATCAGCGCTGATGGTTTCAGCGATACCGTTGAGCGCGCAATTGAAGCGGGCATGTGTGAACATTTATCAAAGCCGGTGGTAAAAGAAGATTTGCTATGCCATATAGACCGGCATATTCACTACTCGGGCAATAATATCGACATTTTGCTGCAACACGTATTTGCGCAGGATGACACCCGTGCCCGCAGCCTGCAGCAGTTTTTAAAGACATATAACCAGAAAGCCCAGCATCTTGTCGGTCAACTGAGTAACCTGGATTTGCCCATATCGCCAGAAAATGTGGCTTTGTTCACCCCGGTTTTGCATGATGCCAGCAGTATCGGCGCACGTACACTGAGCCTGCATCTGGAAAAGTTGCTAAACTCATCATCCACTACGGCATCAGCTACACAGGTGGCTATGCAGGTGGCCAACAGTTTAGACAGAACACTGAAAAAGGTCAGTGCCACATTATGCGCCCTGATAGAGCAGAGCCACAACGCACGCATTGAGTCTGTGGAGTTGCAACAACAACTGCTACATATTATTCAGCTACTGGAAGACTACGATGCAGGTGCTGCCGATGTATTGGAAAACTTTTATCAGCAAAACACAGATTTGGCTCAGTTGTGGTTAATTAAACAGGCAAAATCCAAAGTTGCAAACTATGATTATGAAGGGGCTGTTGATATTTTAAGCCCCCTCATAACTTTGGTTGAATGATTTTATTTGGTGAGTAGATGTCTCCTATGACAGACCAGTCAGTATCGTTTTCTGTTTTAGTTGTTGATGACGAGCCAGCGAACATCGATATCCTTAAAGATATCTTGCAACCGCTCTATAAAGTCAGGGTTGCTCCGTCCGGGCAAATTGCATTGAAAGTGATTGAGCGAACACCACCGGACCTTATTCTGCTGGATGTAATGATGCCTGAAATGGATGGTCTTGAAGTGTGCAAACGATTAAAAAGCCAGCCCGCATTCGCTGGCATTCCGGTTATTTTTGTCACTGCACTTGGACAGGGCGAAGATGAAGAGCGTGGTTTTGCTGTAGGTGCGGTGGATTATATTGCCAAGCCTATTGTCCCGGCACTAGTGCTGGCCAGAGTTAAAACACATCTGGCTTTGTCTCACCAACAAAAAGTTACCGAACAGGCCGTGCAGCAACGGACACAGGCACTGCTGGAAAGCCAGCATAGCGCCATTAATATGCTGGCCACTGCCGGACATTATAATGATACCGATACCGGTGTTCACATATGGCGTATGGCAGCTTACGCCAAAGCACTTGCCCTGCGCCTTCACTGGCCGGTAGAAAAAGCCGAACTGCTGGGTCAGGCCGCTACTATGCACGATACCGGTAAAATTGGCATTCCTGACAGCATCCTTAAAGCGCCCCGCCGTCTGACAGACGAAGAAATGGCTATTATGCGTGAGCATGCGCAGATTGGTTATGAGATCTTAAGCCAGAGCCACTGTCCGCTGTTTGATCTGGCCGCAGAGGTGGCCTGGTGTCATCATGAAAAATGGGATGGCTCTGGCTACCCCAGAAAGCTGCAAGGCACTGATATCCCCGAATCAGCCCGGATTGTAGCGCTGGCCGATGTCTTTGACGCCCTGACTATGGAGCGTCCCTACAAACAAGCCTGGAGCTGTGAAGCGGCATTTGACTATATACGCAATGAGGCCGGCAGGCACTTCGATCCTAAAATGGTCGAACTGTTCTGCAGTATGCACAGTGAGTTAAAAGATATTAAGCAGGAATGGGCACAGCGGGAATGCCAGACAATTGCCGCCACCGCCGCCAAAGCCAGTTAACCGGATAACCGGGTATATAACAGCCGGGTTTCCAGCAGGTCGATTTCAAACACCCGAATACTTCGCATGCCTGTCTGATGCTTGAGCAACATACGCTTTTCAGTCAGATACCTGACATCCACGGTTTCGGCCAGTCGCGAGGTCTTTGCCAGCAACATGGTGCTGGTGGACGCATCCAGCGTATCGATCAAGAGCCCTGTCATTCTGCAGTAATCTTCCAGACAATCTAATAGCGGTTGTTGCAAAGAGCTGTCAGTCAGCTTGTCTGTCAGTGTAAAAGTACGCATGGCCTAACCCGCATTTATTAGTCAAAGAGCATATATCATCCTTTTGCACTTTACCCTTTGCGGGTCACTATCCCATTAGACATAAGTATAAAAAGCTTTGAAAACAAAAAAGCCGCTTTCGAAAAAGCGGCTTTTATATATCTTTGTAAATAAACTTATAAATAGATGCAAATTAGGAAGACAGTTCAGCGTTCAGACGTTCCTGGCTAACCTTTTCTGATTCAACAAATTTGCTCCACTGCTGAGCCATTCCCTGACTCTTCGGGTGCTTTTCTGCCTCGGCCAGCTGCTGCAGCGCCTTGGCATACTGCTTCTTATTATACAGCGCCATGCCTTTTATCAGATACGCCAGTCCGGGATTTCTCAGCTCGCCCTTTTCAAGCGCGCGATCCGCCGAGGTCAGAGCGTCATCCCATTGTTCAGCATTAAGATAGATCTGCGCCAGTTGTGCGTCCAGTTCACCATCATCAGACAGAGCGGCGGCCTCAATCAAAGCCGGAATCGCTTTTTGATTTTCTTTCGCCAGTTGCCAGCTTTGTCCCAGAAAACGCCAGTTACGCAGGTTCTTTTCTAACGTGCCTTGCTGAATACCCTGCTCCATAATCAGTGCCCCTTTGTAGGGCGCCCTGTGGTAGTAATAAAGCTGAGCCAGATTAAATAAATCAGCGGCACTTTCGATATAGCCCTGCTGGTAGGCGGTTTCCATAATCGCTAATTGCTTGCGCTCCTCACCCAGTTCACCGTACATACCTGCCAGCTGAATCCAGTATTTTGGCTCATCAAACAGTTTGACCAGCTTGACCAGAATATCCCTGACCTTGTTCGGATCCTTCAGCTCATAATACACAGCGCGCTGCAGAATTAACCAGCCTTCATCGGGGATCATGCCTTTGGCTTCATGTTCAGCCACCGCCATATCAATTTGCCCGGCGGCTTCCTGATACTGCTTGTTCTGATAATAAGCCTGCGCCTTCAGCACCTTGTTTTTCGGTGGAATGTCGCCTTCGTTCAACGACTCCCAGCGTTCCAGGTACTTAATCGTGTCAGCAAAGTTGCCCTGCATCAGATGCAACTGAGACAGAGAAAACAGCGTCGACATCTCAAATTTACGCGGGATAGGCTGTTGCTCTACCACCTGGCCGAACGAGGACAAGGCTTTTTCATACTGCTCATCGTTGTAAAAGATGAAACCGTAGAAATTGTACATCATGGCCCGCTCGTAACTGTTCATGGAATCTTTTTTACCTTCCACTTCATCCAGTATACTGATGGCCTCAGCGATATTGCCTTCGTCTGCGGCGGTTTGCGCCCGCGACAGCTGTTCATACACCTTTGAGCGTAAGGTCGGCACCTTGCGGGTCTGCTTTTCACTTGGCTTGGTCTGTGCGACCGCGTCTCCCGCCACCAGCATCGTTGGTAGTGATACCACGGTGCTGACAGCGGCCAGCGCCAGTGCTGCACAAATGTGTTTTGATAATTTGTTAACCATACCCATTACCCGTCAATCTGGAATGTGATGCGGTTCTGCACACCGGATACTTCGGTTGCTTCGCCATTCACCACACGCGGTTTGTATTTGAACTTCATGGCGGCATCCATCGCTGCCTGTTCAAAAATACCTTCCGGATTTGCTTCTACTACGATTGGATTTTTTACTGTACCCTGTTTGGTTACCGTAAATTCCACAATCACAAATCCTTCGATCCCCCGCTGAAGTGCGCGGCGCGGATACACTGGTGATACCTTAACGATAGGCAAGTATTCACCATCGCCTGATTCAAGAGCCAGACCACCATCCAGTGCAACGTCATTTCCTACATCGGCGCTAAAGTCCATTGAGGTTCCTTCAGCATCCGGCGAAGGCGAGTCCATTTGTTGCGGCTGCATTTGTGGCGGCTGCTCTTTTGGCTTTGGTGGCTTACGCGGCTTGCGATCTTTTTGCTCTACCGTCTCTTCCTGTTTGACCCGAACAAAGTCGAGTACACTCCCTTGCGGCGGTTCCGTCAGGGCGCTGCCGCCCATCTTGATCAATGACTGCATCAAGAAGAACAGGCCCAGTGTAATCGCCAGGGAAACAAAAAATGCGATAATAAATCGTGGCATGGCTTATTGCTCTTGTGCTGCGATCGACACGTCGTACACACCCGCCGCGCGGGATGCATCCATCACCTTAATTAATGTTTCAGTCGTAGCTTTCTTGTCAGCCTGAATCACCACGGTTCCCTGTGGGTTTTCCGCGTGCAGTCGCTCGATGTTAGCCTGTACGGCACGTTCATCGATTCGACGCTTATTGATCCAGATTTCACCCGTGTCAGAAATCGCAATGAGCACGTTCGCGCGATCCTTTTTCACCGCAGTGGCGGCTTCCGGGCGGTTTACATCAATACCGGCTTCTTTAACGAACGAAGCCGTTACGATGAAGAAGATAAGCATGATAAAAACAACGTCCAGCATTGGCGTCATATCAATTTGTGCTTCTTCTTCGTCTACCAGGTTCTGAAAATGCTGCTTCATAATTTAACCCTTAACTTAACGCCTTAGTGGGCATTCCGTTCGATAATAATTGCATCCTCAAGATGCGTGCGTTCAGATTTCGCTTTACGGTTCAGCCAGGTAGAGGCAAATACCCCTGATAGCGCACCGACCATACCAGCCATAGTAGGAATAGTGGCTTTAGAAACACCGGATGCCATAGAGCGGGCGTTACCAGAGCCAGAGATAGCCATGACGTCGAATACTTCGATCATCCCGGTTACCGTTCCTAATAGTCCCAGCAGCGGACACAAGGCAACCAGTGCCTGGATAATCGGAATGCTGCCGTTTAACTGAATGGAAAGCGTTGAAATCGTCTTTTGTCTTACCTGCTCGGCATTCCAGGAAGAGCGGTCGGCACGGGCTTGCCATTGTGCCACCGCTTCTTTTTTCTTGTTCTTATGCCAAACCAGGATGTACATCGCACGTTCGAGGATCAAAAGCCACATGACGAATATCAGCAGACCGATGACCAAAAGAACCTGGCCACCTGTTTCTGTGAAATCGCGAATTGCTTCTAGAAACTCAAACATGATTAGCTCCGCTCAGCGCGCTCTGCGATTACACCTGACGCCTGCTCCTGCAGGATGTATACAATGTTCTTGCTACGTGTATTAAGCATGGCATACAGCAGTGTCATCGGAATGGCCACAACCAGACCCAGTACCGTAGTGACCAGCGCGGTAGAGATACCACCAGCCATCAGTTTCGGGTCACCAGTACCAAACAGGGTGATTGCCTGGAAGGTATTGATCATACCGGTTACCGTGCCCAGCAGACCCATCAGCGGTGCAACCACAGAGATAATCTTAATGATGGTCAGGTTACGGCTCAGCTTAGGTACTTCACCCAGAATCGCTTCTGTTAAGTGTAGTTCCAGTGCTTCGGTATCAGCATTTGGATGATCATCACGTACTTTGAGTATCCGGCCCAGCGGATTAGACGTTTTGATTTCCTTGTTCTTAAGCTGTTTCTTCACTTTAGAGTGTGTGATAGTCAAAGATACCAGACGCTCCAGAGCCAGCAGCAGACCAATCGCTCCTACAATCAGGATGATGTAACCCACTTCTCCGCCTTGCTCAACACGCTCTTTTAACGTTGGCGCCTGAACCAGCAGACCCAGAATAGACCCACCGGTCGGATCGATACCAAACTCAACCAGCTCGCCAGAAGAGTTTTGCAGCGCCGCCGCAGAGTCGTTATAACGGTCAGCAGGCTGACGGATAAGTTCAGCAACTGTACCTGTAGAACCGTTGAAATCCAGATATTTACCATCTGATACCAGTGCAAACGGACCCACACGTACTACTTCTTTATTCACTTTCTCGCCACCAGCTTCAACCACACTGGTGTCAAACTTAGTCACCTTGCCGGACTCAGTCATTTCGCGCTGAATCTCGAACCATACCCGCTCAATCTCTTCAATCGAGGCCAGCTTAGAGCTCTTGCCCATTTCCTGTGCCATGTTGTCAAGAAACTCAGCACGGCCGGGGATTTGCGCCGAGATAACAGAGTTCTGGAATTTACTTTTGGTATCGCCGGCAACCTGTTGCAGCACACCAAATAATTCTTTTAGTGAACCCATGCGGTTATCCAGAGCGCCGTTTAAATCAGCCAGTTTAAATTCATTTTCTTCAAACTGAGTTTCCAGACGCTCGGATTCTTTGAGCATGTTGTCACGCTGTTGCGCGGTCTCATCCAGGATCTGATCCTGCTGAGCACGTTTTTGCATGAATTCCTGTTCACGCTGTTTGTTTTGCTGTGACTGGGCAAACTGGCCTTCTTCAAGCTGCTTCAGTAGTGCATCCAGATCCATCGCGCGGTCGTTTTGAGCTACAGCACCTAAGCTGATGCTGACGGCAGCCAGACCAACTGCAAGTTTTTTCATTTGTTTAAACATGGTCATCTACCCCTTAGTCCGTGATTGCCACTGGCATCATTAGCAGGTCTGGCGCAAGTTGCTTCTTCGCCATACGCAGGCCTTTGGTTACCTGAGTGCGGTAACTGCTGTCCAGCTCTTCCCACTGTCGCGTTTGTTTATTCCACACGCCTTGCTTGCTGGCATCACGGGTTTGATAAATCAGTGCAGTACGACCTAAGCGCAAAAACTCAACATCACGCTCCTGGCCATTAATTTCGTGGATACCGTTGTACGCTTCCATGGTACGGCCATATTCCATCTCAACCTGGTAGGCTTCCATTACCCGGCGGAATTTTTCAGAAGCAGCCACATCAGCGCGCTCCATCAGCTTTTTCAGATCAGTAATGCGCTTGGCACGTTCTTCTGCCAGAAACGGCACGTCTAGCGCCACAAACTGTTCCAGGCCGTCAATCATGCGAATCATCAGCGGCGTAATCTGGCGCTCGATAACTGATACTTCGTCAATAGATGCATTCAGATCTTCCATTTCCTGATTCTGGTTAGCGATCTGTTTTTTCAGCTGCGCGTTATACACTTCCAGACCTTCGATTTCTTTATTCAGTGTTTTGAACTGCTGAAGTTTGCTATCGATTTGATCAGTAATGTTGTTGATTTTTTCCTGTGACTTAGCTGCTGACTCGTTAATTTTTGCAGCTTCATCGACTACGGGTTTTAAGACATCATCGTCTTGCGCCATGGCAGAGGATGCCATCATGGCACTTGCCAGTAGCAAGGAGTTGAAAAGCTTCATACATTCAAACCTTTTTGTTTAAAAGAAATCGGTACGTACCGACCATTATCAAAACTGCGCGTAGGATAGGAGTTTTCTGTGACAGTTTTATTACATAACTGTCATATATAGAGGTGTAAGTATTATTCTTTGGTATAAAAAAAGAGCCGCTAAAAAGCGACTCTTTTCAATGACTTAAAATGTGTAGCTGTAACTTATCCCAAACTCGATTCCGCGTTCTTCGCGTAATAAATCAAGGCCTTCCTGACTGATTTGTTTTTCTTCATCTAGCAGGTTTTGCACGCTGAATTTAATCTGTGTATTAAAGTCCGGATAATAAGAGTAGTTAAAATCAACCGAGTGAAATGTCTGTTCTTCGGCATCTTCAAAACCCCGGGTACCCGGTACAATAATCCGCGGACCAAACGCGTTATACACCAGCGTGGCAGAATGTTCACCATTGGGTGAATCATAGCCCAGCTGGAAGTTAATCACCCACTCAGAGTGACCCACCAGCCGACGGGTATTATTGGTAATAATGTTAGAGGCACTGGTGGCGTCCAGAGCATCGAGCAGCTGGGTTTCAAACAGGCTGGTGACATCATCATCCACCGCACCAATCGTCACCTCAGAGTCAGACACCGTGATGTTACCGGTCATGAAGAAGTCAATCAGGTCATCGTTGATAAACGACAGGTCCTGCAGAAATTCCACTTCAGCCCCGTACAGTTCACCGGTTTCCCCGTTGGCGGTTAGCAGGTTGGGCGCCGCGCCACCTACTGTACCCAGCTCAACCAGTTCAATAGGATTATCGATATCTTTATAGAACAGCGCCGCTGACAGGTTGTTACCGTTTTCACGATACCATTCCCAGCGAAAATCCACGTTACGAAGTTTAGAGCTCTGCAGCAGTGGCGAACCGCGTACCAGGAATTCCGTTAACGGGTCAATAAAGAAGGTTGTGCTGATATCCCGTAAATCCGGACGAATGGCCGACTCACTCAGGTTCAGACGAAACTGCATCTGGTCATCCATGATGTACGTCAGGGCCAGTGACGGGAAGAAATCATCTTCCTGAAAAGTCAGCTGTTCAATTTCCTCACGATCCACCGCGAACTGATTGGAGTGTGCGCTGAACGGAACCGAAATCTGACGGAAATCTTCATATCTGACACCGCCTGACACACGCCAGGTGTTGTTAAAGAAAGCATCCGCCATGATGTAGTACGCATCAACCTTGGTTCCGGCGGCGTATTCGTCGCCGTCAGCCATCGCTGACTGCAGAATACCGGCACCGGTTGAGCTGTTGTAGAACGCATCGTTATTCAGGTTTTCATCAGAGAAAATCTCGTCGATACGGTCGCCAACCAGAAAGTCATCGCCAATCGCCCGATGTGGAACCTGAATACCAATGTTTTCTGCCTTACGGCCTTTATCAAAAAAGTCTGCACCGGCTTTGATTTCAAGGTCCAGCCCGTCCATCATAATCGGATAACCTAAGTTCCAGCCCCAGGTATCAGAGGCATCGCGCAGGTTTTGCCAGCTGCGATCTATATTGGTAGCAGAGACGTCCTGCAGTAGCTGTTCGCCCACCTCACCATCAACAATGTTTTGCTGATAGGTCACCGCCAGGCTGCCCGGCGCAGAACGGTTGGCACGGCTGGTGCCGGCATACCAGTCAAAATACAGGAAGTTCAGCTCAGGGAAGTTATGCGTGCCCTTGATCTGATTCGACGTCATACGACGCTCTTCAAACAGCATGTCGACACGTTGTAACTCACGGGTACCAAAAATGGTCTCGTTCACATCCACAAAGTCACGCACCCGAACACGGTCGCTCATGTCATGCAAAATAACGTTGGTCAGTTCAATTTTGTGATTACTGTTGTATTCGTAACCCACGTTGAACATACCGCTCCAGCTGACACTTTGCTCGGTTTCAACACCGTCGTAGGACTGGGCAAAACAGCGGCCGTTCGCCACCTGATCATCCGGCAGATCCGAACAACCCACCGTACCTAAATTGGTGCCGGAGGTTTCACGGCCCACATCCCATTCGTTGGAATAGGACACGGTTGACAGAAAGCCAATTTCACCGTAATCCGTAATAAAACGGTTACCCAGTGTGGCACCAATATCAAAATCCGGGTCAACCTCTTTCTGGTCCGGGCCAATATCCCAGAACATAGAGCTTAACATGGCTTTGCGATCGTCCAGCGTCAGCGGATAAACGCCGGAGCCTTCAATACCGTCATCGGCCTGCGCTGAATCCAGATTGCTCTGAATCACATCAGACAACGCCCGGGTGCCATCATCCCGCCCCGACCAGTCATCACCACCGCCACTGTAAAAGTAGCCGTCAGTAGAGTTATTTGAGTTATACCCAACGCCACCGGATACTTTGAACAGGAATTCTGAAGGAATCGATTTTGTCCGGATATTAACGTTCCCGCCACCAAAGTGGGCTGGCATGTTCGGAGAAAAAGATTTTTGTACATTCAGACTTTCAATGATATCTGAAGGAAATAAATCCAGCGGCACTACCGAGCGGGTCGGATCCGGGCTGGGTACGCCCATGCCGTTAAGCTGCGTGCTTGAGTAGCGTTCACCCAGACCACGCACATAGATAAACTTACCGTCTACCAGGGTCAGACCGGTCACCCGGCGAAGGGCGGAGGCGGCATCACCATCACCGGTCCGGGAAATCTGTTCCGCGCCCATAATATCTGCCACGAACGCCTGATTCTGACGCTCCTGCATAACAGCTGCTGCCGTACCTTTCAGACGGGTTCCGGTTGCCACAACCTCTTCGATCACTTCCTGATCATCCGCCTGTGCCTGCTCCTGGGCAACCGCCATCTGACCGACAAATGAACCTGCCAGCAAGGCTGTGGTAATGGCCGTGCACAGTTTCGATTTGGATGGCATCGAACGGTTTTTAAAATTCATTATAGGAAAACTCCGTAAGGACTCTTGCTAAGTCGTTGTGCTTCTAACAGCTTAGGCGCCATGCGGCGCCTAAGAATTGTTGCTTGTTAAGAGCAGAGCTTACTCAAGACCAACTGTTACCCAGCCTTCGGTCCAGTTGTTTGTGCTATCCATTGCGCCTTTAAAGCTCACTGCGTCAAAGAAGTTATTGTCACCTGACAGGTCGGCACCACCGTCCAGCAGCGATGAACCTTCAGCAGGCTGATAACCGTTGTCAGCCAGACCCAGGTCGGCCGCAGCCGCGACTGAGTTGGTGTCTTGCGCGGTGAACCAGGCTTCAGTAAAGCCGGCAGTACCATCATCATCAGAGAAGTTGTTGGCAGCAGCACACGCAACCACTGAGTTGGTCATAACCAGTGTCCCGGCGTCAGCGTTAGCCTGAGACTCCGTACCGTTAACACGCAGACAGTTGTTGTAAGTGTCCGGGCCGGTGATAACAAAGTTAGCCAGCTTGCCGGCAGTACCTGCACGCAGACGTACCCCATTCGCATCGTCCGCGCCCACAATAGTCACGTTCGCTACCGTCGGGTTTGTCAGTGGTGTGGCAGCCGCGTCAAACTCACTGTTGTCAGATTCAAAGGCGTTGTCACCGTCAGCCGCAGACTGCTTGATAAGCACATATTGTGCAGAGCCAGTCCAGCCGAATGACCAGTCAAATGAATCATCACCGTTAGCGGTCAGTACTACGTGCTTCACGTTAACTGTGCCACCGAAAAACTCGATACCGTCGTCCAGATTCTGGTGAACCTGAATGTAGTCAACCTCAGTACCTGAGCCCACGCCGGCAAAGCTGATACCGTTTAGCTCATCGCCGTTACCCAGCGTACGACCCGCATGCTTAACAACAACGTAGTTCAGAATACCTGAGCTGTCGTCTGCCATGTTGCCGCCAAACTGACCGGCGTCACCTTCAGCAGCAACACCACAGTTATTCAGTTCATCTTCTGTCGCTTCACCATTCTGGTCACCACAAGAGTTAGCTGGTGCACGGCCCAGTAAAACCACTCCGCCCCACTGACCGATATCTGTTTCCTGACCCGTCACATCCTGAATCGAGGTCATCACGATAGGCATAGCCGCCGTGCCCAGTGCATGCAGTTGTGAACCACGACGGGCAACCAGGAAGTCTTCACCGGCCTGACCAATCACGGTAGTGCCTTTTTGAATGTACATGGTGGCTGAGTTTTCGTTGTCACCACCCACCGCAGTACGGCCATTCAGCACCCAGTGCGCATCATTAGTCAGCGTTACATCCGCAGTAAAAGTCGTATCTGCCGCAATCTGGTATACCGGCTTGTCAGTCAGTTCTGGGAAGCTGGAAGATACGTCTGTGGCCAGGCCCTGAGCCAGTGCATTGTCGATATCTGTCGGGAAGCCGTCACCAAAGCCAAATGCCCAGCCTTCCATCCAGTTGTCAGAACCATCAAAGGCTCCGACATACTGCGCCGCCTCAAGATTGTCACCCAGGGTTGATGCGTCCCCACCACTGGTCAGCAGTACTGAGCCTGCTGCCGGGGTGAAACCGTCATCGCTTAAACCCAGCTCAGCAGGAGTGAGCGCCTGGTTACCCGTTTGACCTTCAAACCAGGTCTGGGTAGTACCATCACCGATAACCTCGTCATTGAAGTTAGCCGCTTCGTCAGTACAGGCAACAATAGAATTAGTGATGGTCAGCTCGCCGCTGGCAGCGTTGGCCGCAGATTCTTCACCGTTCACACGCAGACAATTTTCATAGCCTGCCGGGCCGGTTACCAGCATGTTCATGATGTTACCTGCCGTACCTGCACGTAAACGTACACCGTTCACGTTTGGCGCACCGACGATAGTCACGTTAGCAATTTTTGGCTTGGTCAGCGGTGTCGCCAGTGCATCAAATTCGCTGTTGTCTGCTTCAATAGCATTATCGCCATTTTCACTGTTTTGCTGGATATACACATATTGTGCAGAACCGGTCCAGCCGAATGACCAGTCCAGAGAGTCATCACCGATGTCAGTCAGCACAACGTGGCTGACATTTACCGTACCGCCGAAAAACTCAATACCATCGTCCAGATTCTCATGCACCTGAATGTGGTCAACTGTGGTACCAGAACCAACACCAGCAAAGCTGATGCCGTTTAGCTCGTCACCGTTGCCCAGTGTACGGCCAGCATGTTTAACCACAACATATTGCAGTGTGCCTGAGCTGTCTTCTGGCATGTTACCACCAAACTGACCGGCATCACCTTCAGCGGCCACACCACAGCTATTAAGCTCATCTTCAGTGGCCTCACCGTTCTGATCACCACATGAGTTAGCCGGTGCACGGCCCAGCAGTACCAGACCGCCCCACTGACCGATGTCAGTTTCTGCGCCGGTGACGTCCTGCACAGAGGTCATTGTGATAGGCGCTTCTGCAGTACCCACGGCTTCAATTTGTGAGCCACGACGCACAACCAGGAAGTCTTCACCTGCTTCACCAATAATGGTCGTGCCGGCTTCGATGTACAGCACAGCTGAATTTTCGTTGTCGCCACCGACCGCGGTACGACCGTTCAGTACCCAGTGTGCATCAGCAGACAGCGTCACATCTTCATTGAATTCGGTATTTTCGCTCAGACGGTAAACCGGCTTGTCGTCGCCGATGTCGTAATCAGCTGTGACATCGGTCGCCAGACCCTGATCAAATGCGTTGCTTGGGCCTGTTGGAGTAGGCGTAGGCGTTGGGGTTGGTGTAGGCGTTGGCGTAGGTGTAGGGTTGGTAACCGAATCACCTTCGTTGGTTACGTCACCTTCATTGATATTAATGTCACCACCACAACCTGCAAGAACCAGTGCAGTTGCAATCGCAGACGCTTTAAAAACGTGCTTGATAGCCATTTGTTTCTCCGTACAGACTATTGTATTTGTAAAAAGACGGGATGCAGACTATCGAAGATTGATGACACTTTTGTTACATAAGATAACTGTCACAAAAGTTTTATATTTGTCGGTGAACTTTTTAAAGTTTTCTTTTAGGGGCTATTTAAATCAGTGACTTAGAGAAACACAACTCTGGTCAAACCTGTATCAGCAATGATGACGTAACCATTTGGTTATAACTACTTTTTCCCCTTTTATGACAGGATGGGCCTGATGTAATGTGGCTGGATTGATGTTGCCCTGCTTATCCAGATTGTTCCAGATAACCGCCATACCGGTTTTAGGTACAAACGTGGTGTTCAGTGCAGCAAACTCGGTTTGCCCACCACTTTCTACCTCATTGAGGTATACCATGCTGGTCCAGGTACGCTGCCCCAGCGTGCTGGCAAACTGACGGTACTCTGCACTGCCCGGTTCAAAATAATCCGTGTGGGCTTTAAATTCCTGGCCGGGAGCATAGTGCTGTGCCTGAATTGCCTCCCCGGTACCAAAGCCAGGCCCGAACAGAGATAAAATGCGCTTATCTGCAAGCTCACCGAGCTCCCCCGCCACCTGATTTAAATCGCAGGTCGATGATGTACGAAAAGACTGGGTCTGACCGGGTTGGACGGTGGAGATTTCCGAGGGTCGTAAATGATGACTAATCAGCGTGCACAGCTGCGCGCATTCCTGTTCACTGAACAGGTTATCCACGGTATATAGCTGCGCAGAAGGACGGCTGTGATCACTTACCTGACAGGCGCTGTCATGCACAAAAGCCGGCTGGCTCAGACGCTGAAAATAATCGGCATCGTAAACATAGTGAAAGTCTGCCGGCAGGTTGGCGCCCAGTAGCGGAGCCACAGCACAGTGGGAGAAGCCCTCGTCCACCACCCGCTGATGAATATCAGTGGCCGGCACGCCGCGCAGCAGGTTGTCCAGCACCCATTTTTTCCAGTTTGCCGGTAACCCTGCCATCAAAAATGGTCTCCCTCGATTAACCGGCGCTGGCGCAATAAGACATCTTCGCGTACCGGAAAATAGCCATCACGCTGCACCTGTTGCTGCCCCTGACGGGATAACACATAGCGTAAAAACTCACGCTCCAGGGTAGGCAAAGGCTCATCCGGCTTTTTATTGATGACCAGGTACAGAAAACGGGAGAACGGGTAGGCTTCTTCGCGAACGGTCTTCATCGTCAGCGGTATCAGTGTGTCGGCCGACTGCCCGATGGGTAATGCCCGTACACCGGCGGTTTTATAACCATAAGCGGCATATCCCATACTATGGCGGCTGGTGGCAATAGACAGCACTACCGAGGCTGAGCCGGGCTGCTCGTTTACGGTAGCTCTGAAATCCCCGTCACACAGCGCCATGACTTTGAACAGGCCATAAGTCCCTGATACCGAGTTACGACCAAATAACCGAATGGGTGCATTACCTAAAGCCTCGCCAGCGCCCAGCTGATACCAGCGGGTAATCGGCTCTTCGCCACCGCAAAAACGGGTTTGCGAAAAAATATCATCGACTTGTTCCAGCGTCAGGCCAGGTAACGGGTTACGCCGCTCAACAAAGATCGCAATAGCATCCATCGCCACCCGCATCACGGTAGGCGGATAACCGTGCTTACGCACAAACTCACGGATTTCACTGGGTTTCAGTTCCCGGCTCATCGGCCCGATGGTGGCGGTGCCCTCGGTCAGCGCCGGTGGCGCAGTGGAAGATCCCGATGCCTGGATCTGAAATTTTACCTGCGGATACATCGCTTTGAATTCCTGCGACCAGAATGTCATCAGGTTAGCCATGGTGTCGGAGCCCACGGATGTGATCTTGCCCGACACGCCGGCCTGACGGCTATACTCGGGGATCTCAGCAGCCGCCCGGGCGCTACCCAAAAGTAAAACCAGCCATACCACCGCTACAAAAACACGCATCAGGACTCTGCTATTAGTTCATGATTTAAAATAAATGAAAAAGTACTGCCCTCACCCACCGTACTGGTGATATCCAGCTGTGAGTTGTGATGGCTGAGCACATGCTTGACAATGGACAGTCCCAACCCCGAGCCACCGGTTTTGCGGGAGCGCGCCTTATCAACCCGATAAAACCGCTCGGTCAGACGGGCCAGGTGATTTTGCGAGATACCCTCGCCATTATCCACCACCGCAAAGCGCACGCCTTCTTCGGTTGTCTGCCAGTACACATTAATCTCACCGCCCGGTGGCGTATAGTGTATGGCATTAAATACCAGGTTTGAACAGGCGCTGCGCAATTCGGTTTCCACCCCATAGACCCTAAGTGCCGGGTCGACATGAAAATGAATCTGATGATGTTTATCTTTATTCAGCGCTTTGGCCTCCAGCGACATCTGCCGGAACATGGCCGGCATGTCCACCACATGCTCGTAAATACGCTCCGCACTGGCTTCAATTCTGGACAGTACCAGTAAATCTTCAATCAGGTTTTGCATGCGCAGGGTTTGCGCCGACATTTCCTTGAAGGCTTTGCCCATAAACGGGTTATCTTCATTGCTCATGTCCATAATTTCAAGATACCCGCTAATCACCGTCAGCGGTGTGCGCAGTTCATGTGATACATTGGCCACAAAGTCTTTGCGCATTTCTTCAAGCTGAGACACCCGGGTAATATCCCTGGCAATCAGCAGCAGATGCTCGTCACCATAGGGCATAATCCGGTATTCGAAAGTTTTATTCGGGTTGGTCGGCGATGGCACTTCAATTGGATAGTCGAAATCACCGGTGTGAAAGTATTCAATAAATGCCGGATGCCGGATAAGATTATCCACCCGACGGCCGGCATCAGTGGGCCATTTAAGCCCCAGGTCAAGTCTGGCCAGCCGGTTACACCAGATAATACAGGCTTTGGCATCCACCACCACTGCCGCATCCGGCAGGGCTTCGGAGCCCTCGCGAAAGCGCTTTACCAGCTCGCCCAGTTCTTTGCGCTTGTTGCGGTTTCGCCGCTGCAGGTAATAAATCCCTTCGTAGATATGCTCCCACACACCGGTCACTGTCGGCGGCGACATTTTTCGGCTGTGCCACAGCCAGCGGTTCAGTTTATACAGTTGCCAGTAGTTTGACATCAAAAGCCCGATGGTACCGGCTATCACCGCCACCAGCAGATCGTCAAGGTACCAGCCTACTATCGCAAACACACCCAGATATAGCGCCAGCTTTACTAAACTTCTCAGCCATGAAAAGGGATAATACATAGCGCGTTAACACATCCTGCCTGTGGCATCAGAAAAAGAGATAAGCGGCAGCGATCCGGCCGCTGCCCTGACTAAAGCTTGGTGGAGAAGCGATACCCTGCTCCACGCACGGTTTGTATCATAGCATCATGACCATGGCGTGAAATGGCTTTTCTTAAACGACGAATATGCACATCAACCGTGCGGTCTTCTACATACACGTTGGTGCCCCAAACGTTATCCAGCAGCAGCTCACGACTGTATACACGTTCAGGGTGGGACATAAAGAAATGCAGCAGTTTAAATTCAGTTGGTCCCATATCCAGCGGATCGTCATTAGCGGTCACCCGGTGAGAAATCGGCTCCAGCTTAAGACCATTAAATTCAATGGGCTCTTCGTTAGAGGTGGGCGTCACCCGGCGCATCACAGCTTTAATACGGGCCACCAGCTCTTTAGGAGAAAACGGCTTGGTGATGTAATCATCGGCGCCGGCATCCAGCCCGCGAATTTTATCTTCTTCTTCTCCCCGGGCAGTTAACATAATGACCGGGATATCGCGGGTAAATTCGTGTTGCTTCAGACTTTTGGCCAGCTGTACCCCGCTGCCGCCAGGCAACATCCAGTCCAGCAAAATCAAATCCGGATAGGGTTCACATATTTTATCCTGGGCAACATCAAAGTCTTCTGCCTCAATAGTGGTGTAACCGGATTGCTCCAGCACAAACTTCAGCATTTCACGAATTGGCGCTTCGTCCTCGACCAACAAGACCGTGCGAGACATAGATTGTTTCCTGCTCATATTAAAAAACGCCGTTATTATTCAATCTGACTGTGACAGTTTTATTAAATGGATGACACTATTATGTCAAGTTCTTGACCACATCTTTTCAAACGAAGCTTAGCGTAAAGTCGCTTGTGGAAACAGGGATTTACGCCTATTCTGAGGAATATAGGATGGAGGTTATACAGGAAAGGTTTCCCCGTTTATGGCAAATGCTGCATCAGGTCTGTCCAGAAAATTACTGACGCGAGTGTTATCGGTCTATTTTGTACTGACGCTGATTGTGACTTTCGGCCAGGTCTTTACTGAATATCTGAGCGCCAAAGCCCATATCAAAACTGAGCTTCAGATCCTGCGTAATACATTTTCAGGCAGCCTGACCCGGGCGCTGTGGGAGTTAAACAACCCGCAAACGAGCTCTATTGCTGAAGGGTTACTGCAACTGCCGATTATTGAAGGGGTGCAGATTCGCGACGAAAACTCGGCCCTGCTGGCTGAGCTGGGCAAAACCACCCCGCTGCCGGCCGCCTCTGTTCTGCATTCTGTACTCACCGACCACGATGATGGTCTGTTCAGTTATAGCTTTCCGCTGATCTATGAATTTTCCGGGCGGGTTTCCCATGTAGGTGACGTGACGCTCTACTCCAGCTTTAATATTGTTATCGACCGCATCGAAGTTGGCATATACTTTTTAATTGGTAATGCCGTTGTCAAAACGACGTTTCTGGTATTTTTATTTCTGACAGCCTTTCGGCAGATGCTCTCAGAGCCTATGGCCGCTCTGACCGAGCAGATGAGCCGGTTCGATCCGGCTCATCCTGAAGAGTCCCGGATCACCCATCTGACCCCGGACGATAATGAAATTCGCCAGCTCCAGCTCAGTTACAATCAGGTTCTGGAAGATTTTATTTCGTCACAAAAGAAGCTTGCTGATGCCAGAAAAGAGCTGGAATACGCTTATCGCCAGCTGGATGAACAAAATCTGCAGCTGGAACAGGAAGTCGCCAGAAAAACAGCCAATTTGTCGCAGATTATGCTGGATCTTGAGCAGCAAAAAGACGAATTGCTGAAAAGTCAGCGAAAGTTGCATACCGAAATAGAGCAGCGCCGTCAGGCCGAAGATGAGCTGCGCCAGCGAAATAAAGAGCTTGCTGCATCGGTATCGATGGTGAACCAAACCCGCGACCAACTGGTTGAGTCGGAGCGTATGGCATCGTTGGGCGGCCTGGTGCCGGGTATTACCCATGATGTTAATACACCGGTGGGGATCAGCATTACAGCGACCTCTTCTTTACAGGAGGAATTTTTGCGCCTGCGTCGGGATCTGGCGGACGGCAAAGTGACCCAACGCCAGATGAATGAGTTTATTGAACACGGTGAACAGGCCACCGGATTACTGATGACAAATCTGGGCCGGGCCGCTGAACTGGTCGCCAGTTTTAAACAAATCTCCATCGATCAGGCCAATGAGGCAATACGAACCTTTAATTTACATGACTATCTGCATGAGATTATGCAGGCTCTGGCCCCGGCATTTAAACAAAAGCAACACTCCTACTCCATCAACTGTCCGGGCGAGCTGACCATATGTTGCGCGCCTGGTGCCATTGCTCAGCTGGTTACCAACATGGTGACCAACTCCCTGACGCACGGCTTTGAACACACTCACGCAGGTAAGATTAGCATTGATGTCACCCGTCAGGATGACCAGCTGACGCTGGTTTACAAAGATAACGGCAAAGGATTGGAAGCCTGTGAACTGACGCGCCTGTTTGAGGCCTTTTTTACCACCCGACAAACCAGCGGGGGCAGCGGGCTGGGCACGCATATTATGTATAACCTGGTTACCCAGACCCTGGGCGGTACTATTTCTGCCAGCAGTCAGCCGGGCGCCGGATTAACCTATACCATCGGTTTACCGCTCATCCAACAACCTACCGGCCAATTCCAGTCCTAAAGTTCGTTGCGCCTGAGGCCTGCCGTTGGTACGCTTTCGACCCTTATTGAAAACAGTAGATGCTTATTCATGTGGTTTAAAAATATAAAAGCGTACCAGCTCACCCAGCCGTTATCGCTGGATGATGATACGCTGCAAAATGCGCTAAAAGAATTTGCTTTTCGCCCCTGTGGTAGCCAGGACCTGGCCACCAGCGGCTTTGTCTCGCCTTTTTCTCAGATCGGTCAGGACACCATGATGTTCCACAAGGTGCAGGAACGTTACTGGATTACGATTAAAAAGCAGGAAAAAATTCTGCCCTCCACGGTGGTCAATGCCGAGCTGGCTGAAAAGGTCGCTAAAATCGAAGCCGAAACCGGCTCTCCGGTGGGTAAAAAAGCCCAGTCTGATTTGAAACAGGAAATTGTAACGCAACTGCTGCCCCGGGCATTTACCAAAAACTCTTACACCCACGGCTATATCTCTTTGCCAGATAACATGGTGGTCATTGATAGCTCGTCAGATGGTAAAGCTGAAGCTTTTCTGGCCATGGTACGTAAGGCTATTTCTTCCCTGCCGGTAGTGCCGCTGGCCCGACGTAGTCTGGCTCCGGAGCTGACGCAGTGGCTGACCGAAGGCGCCCCGGATCATATTGAACTATTAGAAGAAGCAGAGCTGAAATCTACCGATGAGCTGGAAAGTGTGATTCGCTGTAAAAATCAGCCGCTGGACAGTGAAGAAATCCAGCTACACCTGGATTCTGGCAAGCTGGTGCAAAAACTGGGCTTTGCCTGGCAGGAAAACCTGACCGCTGTGATTGCTGAGGATGGCTCGTTCAAGCGCATCAAGTTTACTGACCGGTTAAAAGAAGAAACCGATGACATCCCTAAAGATCAGGCGCAGGCCCGTCTTGATGCAGAATTTGCACTGATGTCTGCTGAGCTTTGCACATTCCTTGATTATATTCGCAAAACACTACAACTGACTGAAGAGTAAAACCCGCAGTCACAGAACAGTGATAACGCAAAAGGGCTACCGTCGGTAGCCCTTTTTTGATGTTGCAGGGTTATTTTCACAAACCCTAGAAGCGTTTTTGTACGCCCACTTCAAAGCGGCGCTGTGCACCAAACCAGCAGTTACTGCTATCAAAGCAGGCGCCGACATATTCTTTGTCGGTCAGGTTGCTGACACTCCCTGTCAGACGCATGTCGTATTCAGGTATATCGTATGCCAGTACAGCATCAATCAGCGTGTAAGACGGCACTACATCGCTGTTGTATTTATCAACCTGGGTCTCCCCCACATAGCGTGCCCCGGCGCCTAACATCAGGCCATCCAGCGCATCGTCAAAAAAGTAGTTTGCCCATACCGAGGCGGTTTCTTCTGCCACCCATACCGGCGTTTTACCAACCTGGGCTGTGTCCAGCGGGTTATCGGTCACTGCCATATCCAGAAAGGTGGCGTTAGCCTGCACCGACAATGCATCTGTCAGCTGGGTATCAAGCTCCAGCTCAACGCCTTTTGATTCCACTTCTCCGGTTTGCGTACGCTGGGCAAAGTCTGGTGTATTCACCACCACATTTTGTTTGGTCAGTACAAAATAAGCCGCCGTGAACGTGGTCGCGCCATCCTGACTCTGGTATTTAGTTCCCGCTTCAATCTGATCGGCAGTGGTAGGTTTAAACGCTTCACCGGTTTGTGCATCAATACCGGTGGTAGGTTCAAACGACTCCGAGTAATTCACATAAGCTCGCCAGCCAGAATCGAAGGTATACATAGCAGCCACACGCCCTGAAAATTCGTCCTGATCGATCTCGGCCAGGCTGCCATAAGGTGCACCTACATACACATTGGCGACCTCGTCAGTACTGTCGTACTGATCAAACCGGCCATTAAGCAGCAAGGTAAACGCGCCGGCGGTCATCTCATCCTGCACGTAAAAGCCCAGTTGTCTGATGTCGATTTGATGATCTTCCTGATAGAAGTCCAGTGGCAGTGTGCGGGTATCAAACAGATCATTATCAATATTACTTAAATCCAGCACCGGCGTACCGGTGCCTAATGTATCGCGGTAGGCAACAGTAGAATCAGACTCCTGATAATCCACCCCGAACAGCAGGTTGTGTGACACATTGCCCATCATCACTTTCCCGGCAAGCTGAGTATCCACGGTAATGCCGTCAATTTCTTCGTCGGTAAGATAAGCTGAGCGCAACAGTGTGGTGTTATCTTCTGCCAGCGCATTATGATAGGTATTTTGCTGCAGCGCCTGAGCATCCGTATAACGGAATTTTTGTAATACCGACCAGTTATCATCGAACTGATGATTCAGTTTATAGCCCAGCATCAGTACTTCGCGAGAAAAGCGGTTCCAGTTACCGTCACCGGTGTAATCGTCGGCACTGAGCTTACCGTAAGGGGCATCATACAATGAACCAATGCCTGACACCGGGGTGGAAGGAATAAGCTCAGGATCATCCTGATAATACCCGGATAATGTCAGCTCTGTTGCCGCTCCCAGCTCCACCGTCACCGAAGGCGCGAAAGTATAGCGTTCTGTTTCTGTGGTGTCCTGATACCCATCCCGGGTGCGTCCAAGCGCCACAACCCGGTAGCGGGCCGAATCCGTCAGCGCCCCGCTGCTATCCACAGCCAGCTCCATCAGGCTGTCAGAACCCACTGTCGCCCTGACCAGAGTTTCCTGCTCTTGCTTAGGATATTTAGCAACCTGATTAACCATGCCGCCCGGTGGCACCAGTCCATATAATGATGACGCCGGCCCTTTAAGTATTTCCAGTGATTCGGTAGCAAAGGCATCTACCTGCGGGTACAGGTTCCAGCTATTGTTGGTCAGCAGGGGCAGACCGTCATAAAAGGTTTGATAGGTGGTAAAACCACGGATGGTAAACTGGTCGAAAATGGTAATAGTGGGACGACTTTCGGTGGTTACACCAGAGGTGTAGCGCAACGCTTTAGTGACCGAGTCAGCCTGACGCAATTGCAGCAAGTTCTGATCAATGACACTGATACTGACTGGCGAATCAACCGGCCGCAGAGAAGATTTGGTGGCCGTACTGCGATACGACTGCATAGGATTCACTTCAATATGCTCCAGCTCATCGTCCTGAGTTTGCTGAGCCTGTACTGAGCCTGCTGTGACCGCTAGCGCTATCAGCGACGGGTAAAACCATCCATTACGGACTTTCGACATTTTTCCTGTTCCTCAAAAGATATCCAAAACCTTAAGTAGGCACAGACTATATCACGCCATAACGCTAATGATAACTATTCTTATTTTAATTATGGATAACAAATGATATCCATAAAGCAAACCTTGCCCTGAACATCTTTATACGCATGGGGTAAATCGGCGGTCAGCACAAACTGCTCGCCGGCATGTACACGATGCCAGTGCTCACCCTGCTGAATATCCAGTACACCGGATATCACATGAATATGCTCGGTGACACCCGCGGTGTGCGCGCCAGAGCGCTGCTCATGCTGTCGGGTCAGAGTAATCTCAAAGGCTTCCATCCGGGTTTGCGGGTTAAACGCAAACAGGGTTTTCACCTGCATGTCAGGATCCCGGGTAAACGTGCTGCCCGGCTCGCGGCTGAATACCTGCTGATGGGCATCCGGATGCGCAATAAAAGAAGAAAAAGAACACGACAGGCCAGTGGCAATCTTCCACAACGTGGCGATTGTCGGGCTGGACTCCCCTCGTTCTATCTGACCTAGCATGGCTTTAGAGACCCCGGTGGCGGTGGCGGTTTTATCCAGCGACCAGCCTTTGGCCGTACGCACGGTTTTCAGCTGCTGACCGATTTGCTGATTGACTGCGGAAATATCTGTCATAACCCCTCTTGTGCGTTATAGCGCACGGTGATACTGTCATAAGTGCTGTGCGCTATAACGCACATTTTCAGTGTAACGGTTTTACCGGTCTGTTTAACAGAGGAATTTATGCTTAAACATCTGTCTGTCAGTCATCTTGCCGCTGGCCTTACTGCGGTAGTTGTAGGTTACAGCAGCGCGGTCATTCTGGTGATTCAGGCCGCGCAGAGCGCCGGTGCAAGTCCGGCCATGGTAACCAGCTGGTTACTGGCACTGGGGCTGGGGATGGGGCTAAGCTGCATTATTTTTTCACTGGTATACCGCATTCCTGTGGTTACTGCCTGGTCTACCCCCGGGGCTGCTTTTCTGATTATGGCAGCCGGCGCATTTGAACTCAGTGAGGTTATCGGGGCATTTGTCACAGCCGGTCTGCTAAGTTTTGCCGCTGCCCAGAGCCGCTGGTTGTCTGCGCGCATTGCCGCGATACCTGACGGGATATCAGCAGCCCTGCTGGCAGGAATAGTGCTGCCCCTCTGTCTGAATATTTTTGCTGATATCGGCGACTATCCATTACTTTGTGCGTTGTTTATCGGGCTCTATATTGCAGGTGTCCGCTACTTCCCCCGCTATGTCATGCTGTCTCTGCTCGTTCTGGCGCTGCTGGCGGCCGCCCAGTCAGGCGCTTTTGCAAGCAGTACGTTTAGCCTGACTCTGGCGGCACCGGTCTGGGTGACACCAACCTTTAGCGTACAGGCCACCATCAGTCTGGCCCTGCCACTTTTTCTAATCACCATGTTATCGCAAAACCTGCCCGGTATGGCCATCTTAAAAGCACACAATTATCAGCCTAATCATCGGGTGGTACTAAGCGGACTTGCGCTCATTCAGATGCTGACCGCCCCGTTGGGTGGCTTTGCCTATAACTACGCCGCTATCACCGCTGCCATCTGTATGGGCGATAGTGCCGGTGAGGACCGTGACCAGCGCTATCTGGCAGCCCTGATAGCAGGCTGCGCGTATATCCTTGTGGGTCTGGCGGCTGCCACCGTAGTAACGTTATTTCAGGCGATGCCAACGGTCATTGTGCACCTGCTGGCCGGGCTGGCCTTGCTGGCGACCTTACAGGCTGCCCTGCTACGCACCGTGGAAGACGCCGGGCAGCGTCATCCGGCAATCATGACCCTGCTGTGCACCGCCTCAGGTATGACCCTGTTTCAGCTTGGCTCCCCGGTGTGGGGACTGCTACTCGGACTACTCCTTTATTGGTTGGAGCAATCAAAAAAAACACGACCTCAGAGATAGTGTCCGGTAGGCTGGCCTGCAAACAACGCGTCACCGGATTTCCGGTTGCAGCTAAAGTTGTTTTAACTGTGGCATGACTACTATCCAGGTTAATATTTTTCATTAGTCATCCAGGACATGGCAATCCGACATTTCTTCACTTTACTGGGTGGTGCAATACTGGCACCTGGGGTTTGCTCTCGGGCAAATTCATAAGCCATTTACGACTCTGATTTTAATCTTATTGATACCGGTCAGCATGCTGTCTACTTTACTGAGCATTTTGATTACAGCGCGGGGCTGGGGTTTTACGATGTAACCAACAACGTGGCGGTTGCCACCGGCAGCGAGCCGGGGATGGTTGCGCTACTGTGCGCGGGTTGGCTCGCGTCAGGTCGTCGATGTACACAGTAAAAAACACAGGCAGATGCCTGTGTTCTGCGGCCCCTTTAAACCAGCAAAAACAAACGGGGCCGATATGCCACTGATAATAAAATCAGGCAAATATCAGTTTGGCGTTATCCCGCATTTCAGCAAATTCATCGCTTTGCAGATCACTGATATTTTCCACAATACCGCGCTGTACCGCCAGATTCATAATCGCATCTTTCTGCGTTTCCATTTTTCCACTCAGCGCTGCACCTAAACGGACAAAATCGATATATCCTACTTTTTCAGGAATATACCCTAAATCCTGCCAATGCTCGCAAATAGCAGCGAAGTTATCGCCGAAACCCCATTCACGCATAATGCTCCCCCCGATCCGGCCAGCCACCTTATCAATGGCATCGTTCAAAAAGGTCGGATTGCCAAAGACTTCTTCATGTCGCTCAGCTTCAGTAAGGATAGGCAACACCCCGATATTATGAATGAGTGCCGCCAGTGTCATGGTATCCAGGCTCAGTTCCCGGTTTTTAGTGGCTTTGACATAAGCCTGCAGTGAGGCCATTGCATTGGCTACCACGTTGATAGTGCTGCCCCACTCGTCTCGTAAATACTGACTAACCAGATCATTTTTAGACACAAACAGTTGTTCCATGGCCAGCGCAGTCGCAATATTTTTAATCTGACGCAGTCCGATTCGGGTCACCGCCTGGTTGACCGAATTGACTTTGACTGAGCGTCCCAGATAAGCACTGTTGGCAATTTTGATAATACGTGCGGTGAGTGACGGGTCCTGCCCGATCACATCACCCATCGCGTTCAGATTGATATCCGGGTCATCGGCGGCTTTTCGGACTTTCAGGGCAATTGCCGGCAAGGTTGGCAACACCAGTGTATCGTTATTTATCTTTTCAACCAGTATCGTAAGCAGTGCATTTTGTGTAGACATAGACCTACCTTTCCTAAAAATAATGACGCCATGAATGCCTGTATGACAGGCATCGACGCAAAGAAAAAAGATTGTCCGTTCAATCCCTTGTCATATATTGATTGGCCAGCGAACAACATTCCATATTAAAAATATATCAGGAAAATCTGCATCTGCACCCTAACTTGATACTTTTTATTTACAACGCTTATGATGATTCATACGCTAGCGAAATAAAATCGTCTTCGATATGCTTACGCACCAACGGCTGGCCTGCTTGCCAGCTATCTGTTATTAATCCGGGCACGCAGCCCTACTATAACCATAAGATAACGACTATGACCCAATTTACCCTGAAAAAACTTTCCGTGGCAGTCGCTGCTGCCGCCCTGATGCTGGGCGGATGTTCTAAAGCGCCGGACAATACGCAGGTAGGAAGTGAAAAAACCGCAGCCCAGGCCGAACAGACCGCCCCAGAACTGTTAATTGATAAAGCGCGCCTGGATATTTATCAGCCAGTGACACTGACCAGCGATCTGAGCCATCTAAATGGTGATCAGAAAAAAATGGTCAGCATTTTAATTGATGCCGCCAAAATTATGGATGACCTGTTCTGGAAACAGGCCTATGGCGCAGACAAAACCGCTTTTCTGGACGGTCTGACTGATGACAAAGTCGCTCATTTTGCAACCATTAACTATGGTCCGTGGGATCGCCTCAATGGCGATGCGGCCTTTTTGTCAGACTATGACAGCAAGCCGGAAGGGGCTGAGTTTTATCCTCACGATATGACTAAAGAAGAGTTCGAGCAGGCCAGTTTTGAGGACAAAAAAGGGCTGTATTCACTGGTGCGTCGCGATGATCAGGGCAAGCTGTACACAGAAGCCTATTCCAGTGCTTACAAGGCAGAACTGACGCAGGCGGCCAGCCTACTGCGTAAGGCATCTGAACTGGCGGCGGATAAAGAGTTTGCCGACTACCTGAACCTGCGTGCTGATGCGCTGCTAAACGATGATTATCTGGCTTCGGACATGGCCTGGATGGACATGAAGAATAATCCGGTTGAGCTGGTACTGGGGCCCATCGAAACCTATGAAGATCAATTGTATGGTTACCGCGCTGCTTTTGAAGCGTATGTGTTGATCAAAGACCAGAAGTGGAGCGAAAAGCTGGCCAAATACGCGCAGTTTTTACCTGAGCTGCAAAAAGGTCTGCCGGTGCCTGACAAGTACAAAGCAGAAACACCTGGCTCAGATGCTGACCTGAATGCGTATGATGTGGTGTATTACGCCGGGCACTCCAATGCCGGTAGCAAAACCATCGCCATCAATCTGCCTAATGATGAACAGGTGCAGCTGGAAAAAGGCACCCGTCGTTTGCAGCTGAAAAACGCGATGCAAGCAAAATTTGATAATATTCTGATGCCAATTGCAGATGAGCTGATTGTACCTGAGCAGCGCAAGCACATTACCTTTAATGCATTTTTTGCCAATACCATGTTTCATGAAGTAGCACACGGGCTGGGGATTAAAAATACCCTGGATGGCCAAGGCACCGTGCGCGGCGCACTTAAAGAACATGCCTCAGCGCTAGAAGAAGGCAAAGCCGATATTCTGGGCCTGTACATGGTTCAGAGTCTGCTGGAAAAAGGTGAGATAACGGAAGGCACACTGGAAGATTACTACACCACCTTTATGGCCGGTATTTTCCGTTCTGTTCGTTTTGGTGCATCCAGTGCTCATGGTAAAGCCAACATGATCCGGTTTAACTTCTTTGCCGAAAAAGGCGCATTTGAGAAAACTGAGCAAGGGTTGTATCAGGTTAATATGGACAAAATGAAAGCGGCAGTAGAAGCCCTGTCACAGCTTATCCTGACCTATCAGGGTGACGGCGACTATGCCGGTGTCGACAAGCTGGTCAAAGAGATGGGGGTGATTAGGCCCGAACTGGCCAAAGACCTGGCTAAACTGGAAAAAGCCAGTATTCCGGTCGATATTCACTTTGAGCAGGGTAAACAGGTGCTGGGCCTGGAATAAATTCCTGCACCAACAAACCAGACAGGCAGGGTATTCCTGCCTGTTTGTTATCAGCCCCTTTAAGTCACTGTCAGCTGAGCATAATGTTCTCCTCCGGGCAAATTTCTTTGCGATGCCTTTTCTTTACGTCGCGCAGCAGCCTCTCTCATGATATTTATTTCACAATCGACAATAATTACTTCAAGATAATGCCACTATTACGATGAGGTAATAAAAATGCAGTGGGAAGGTATTACTGAGTTTGTCTATGTTGCAGAAAACGAAGGCTTCACCCGGGCATCCCGCAAGCTGGGCATTTCAACCGCGCAGGTAAGCCGGCAGGTCAGTGCGCTGGAAACGCGGCTGCGGGTAAAGCTGTTTTATCGTACCACGCGCAAGGTGTCGCTCACCGAAGAAGGTCAGCTGTTTTATCAGCACTGTCGGGGCGTGCTTGACGGGCTGGACAATGCCGAACGTGCCATTACCAATCTGCAATCGACACCGCAGGGACGGGTCAAGCTCTCCGCCCCGGTTACCTTTGGCGAGCAGCAAATTCTGCCGCTACTCAATGACTACATGCTGCAATACCCCGAGGTCACCGTCACTGCCTATCTGACCAATCAGCAGGTGGATTTGGTCAATGAGGGCTATGATCTTGCGATCCGCATCGGCAAACTCGCCGATTCAAGCATGATGGCGCGTAGATTATCCTGTCGCACCAGTTATGTGTGCGCCGCCCCCGGTTATATTGAAAAACACGGTAAGCCTGGCAAACTGAACGATCTGGCCAGTCACCGTTGTCTGACCGGTACCCTGGATTACTGGCGCTTCAGTCAGCAGGGCCAGTTTGCAAATATAAAGGTCAGCGGAGGTATTCAGTATAATAGCGGTTACGGGCTGGTTGATGCCGCGCTCAAAGGCCTGGGGCTGGTGCAGTTACCTGACTACTATGTGCAGCAGTACCTGGATAACGGAAGTCTTATCAGTGTGCTGGATGAATATCGGGTGGCTGAGGAAGGGATCTGGGCGGTCTATCCGCACAACCGGCATTTGTCGGCCAAGGTCAAAACACTGGTGGATTTTTTGTGTGACAATATGGGCTGACAAAGCAGGGCTGAAAAACAACAAAGAGGCCTGACTAGCCTCTTTGTCACCACCCGATAGCCGTACTGTTTATTCCAGGTTTTTTGGCTTGTCAGTATACGGTGGCCAGCCTAATAACTTGCCACCCAGCACATGCAGGTGAATGTGGTACACACTCTGCCCGCCAAACTCATTACAGTTCATGACCGTTCTGAATCCTTCCTGCGCAATGCCCATTTCGCCGGCAACTTTGGCAGCAACCCATGACAGGTGTCCTACGACTTCCCGATCTTCCTTTGCGATATCATTAATCGTTGCGATACGCTTTTTAGGGATAACCAGAAAATGTACCGGCGCCTGTGGATTGATATCCTTAAAAGCCAGTGAAATATCATCTTCATAAACGATATCAGCAGGAATTTCCCGGCTGATAATTTTGTCAAAAATCGTCTCAGACATAACGTTATCCTTGTGTCATTGTGTGCCGGTTACTGTATCAGGCAAACACAAACCATAACAGCACCGCACCCAGTAATAAGCGATAGATAACAAACGGCAGCATACCAATGCGTGAAATCCAGCTCAGAAACAGGAAAATACACAGATAAGCACTGACAAACGAGAACAACGCGCCATACAGCAGTTCGCTCCAGGCAACCGGTGCTGCCGATTCAAGCAGTTCCACCACCGCCAGCGTGCCCGCGCCAATAATCACCGGTATCGACAGTAAAAATGAAAAACGGGCTGCGCTTTCACGGGTGTAACCCAGCATCAGTGCCGCGGTCATGGTAATGCCTGAACGCGAGGTGCCCGGAATCAGGGCTACCGCCTGGGCAAAGCCAATGATCATACCGTCGCTCAGGCCCATTTTTGATAGATCTTTGCCCTGCCTGCATTTAGCATCGGCATACCACAGCAATAAACCAAACAAGATCGTGGTGCAGGCAATCACCAGCGCAGAGCGGGCGTTCAGCTCAATCCAGTCTTTCAGTAAAAATCCGATGACCACCGCCGGGATGGTCGCCAGACCCACAAACCAGGCCAGTTTACTGTCTTGTGTCTGCTGGCGGGTAAAACCATACTTGAACCAGGCGGTGATCATACGCCCAATATCATGACGAAAGTAAATCATTACAGCCAGCAGGCTGCCTACGTGAACTGCGACATCAAAAGCTAATCCCTGGTTTTGCCAGCCCAATATGGCCGAAGGAAGAATAAGGTGCGCCGAACTGCTAATCGGCAAAAATTCGGTGATTCCCTGAATAATTGCCAGAACGATAATCTCAAAAAACGCCATGGTTTAAACGTCTCTCCATGTAAATTCAATAGGCCACAAACGTTGTGCGCTGCGGTCAAACGACTGCCACAACTGTTGGTAGGTTTGTCCGGTCTGCGGATGAATATCATCCGGGACCAGCTCTGCCAATGGCAGCAGCACAAAGGCATTATAAAGAATCTCTTCTCTGGGTAATGTAACCGGCTGCGCAGTCACTACGCGGTTAAACGTTAAAAGATCCAGATCCAGCGTTCTGGAGCAGAATTTTTTTTCGCTGTGAGTCCGGCCATTTTGCTGCTCAATCTGTTTAAGAATGTCGTTAACTTGCGCCACATCCAGTGAAGTATATGCACACACCACCAGATTATAAAAAACGCCACCGTCAAAGCCGACAGCTTCACTTTCGTAAACAGAAGAACAACTTACCTGGCTAAAATGCTGTTTTAAACAGGCCACTCCGGCACGGGTGTGCTTGTCTCTTTCAATGTTCGAGCCAACACTTATCAGGATTTTATTTAAAGCCATTACCGTGCCGTTACCAGTTTAACCGTAACCGCTTTGGCATCCGGCAGAATATTGGGTTTGGTGATTGCCAGCATCACTTTCTCCAGTGCAAAATGCGTTACAACAGCCTGCCCCAGAAAGTGTCCCAGCGCTTCAAGCAGTTCAAATTCTGTGGTGGCAGCCTGTTGCTGCACAAATTCGGCCAGTTTGGCATAGTCGATGGTGTCGTTAACATTATCCGAGGTGCGCGCCGCACTTAGATCCGTCGTCACTTCAATATCGATCAGTAGCCGGGTTGTTTGAGTACGCTCCCAGTCATACACACCAATCAGAGCATCAACCTCAAGCCCTGCAATTATAATCTGCTCCATATCACCCTTTTTGCAAAATATGGCCAGGCTGCTGTTTTACCGCGAGTAAACTGCTGCCAGACTGGCGCTTGGCGCCGCTTTTTAGTAGTGTGAGACAAGTGTAACCTGAACGCTGGCAGTATGACATGATCGCAATGGTAATTTTGATGGTTGGTGTAGCCTATCTGTTTGGCTCATTGTCCAGCGCAGTTGTGATCTGCCGTTTATACCAGCTCCCGGATCCCCGCACCACCGGCTCGAAAAATCCCGGAGCAACCAATGTTTACCGTCTGGGCGGGCGAATCCCCGCAGTGCTGGTGCTGGTTATGGATATTCTCAAAGGCACCGTGCCGGTTTATATCGGTTACTGGCTGAATATTACCCCTCTGGCGCTGGGTTTTATTGCAATTGCAGCGTGCCTGGGGCATATCTTTCCGCTGTATTTTGGTTTTAAAGGCGGCAAGGCGGTGGCGACAGCGTTTGGGGCGATGCTACCTATTGGCCCGGAGCTCGCCGGTTTACTGATTGTTAGCTGGTGTGTCGCCCTGTTTATCTGGGGTTTTTCTTCACTGGCCGCTATCGTGGCAGTGGCACTGGCTCCCCTGTTTACTTTTTTTATCAAGCCCGCCTACACCCTGCCTGTTGCCATGCTGGCGGTACTGATTGTGGTTCGTCATCAGGCCAATATTCGCCGGCTGATGGACGGACAGGAACCCCGCGTGTGGGATAAACGGGGCAAACTGAAAAACAATAATTAACCGGTTTAGCGTAAGCCGGCTTTAATCGCCTGCATTTCGCCGTCAATCGGGCCGATAATCGGAAGTCCCATGATATGGGCCACCGCCGGATACACTTCCAGATTACTCATCACCGGCAACCTCACCCCTTGTTTAAAAGCTGGTCCGACGGCCACAAAGGTAGCACCCATTGCCGGTAACTGCGGCCAGTAACCATGGCTGCCGCCGGCGTGAAAATCGTCGGCCGTGTTAATAAATTCACCGGCTGGCGGTACTTGCAGAATAATATCGCCAGTGCGCGCTGTGCGCGGGTAGTGATACTGTGACCGGACTTTGTCATTAAGCACAACATAGCGTTTTGCAGCGGTCTTTTGTAACTGTTGCGTCAGCGCATCAAGCGCCTGTCCGGTGGTGTCCGGGCGGGCATAAATATGCAGCTGGGTGTGCTGATTGACCACCTCAAATAAGTGTCTGTCGATACCCAGTGACTTGACTGACACGGTTTTATTGGCATCTTTTTGCTCCATCCCGTGATCAGAGACCACCATCAAATTGACCGGTAAATCCAGTGCCTGAATACGTGCATATAGCTGGCCAATCAGTGCATCAACCTGCTGTACAGCCTGTTTGGTCTGAGGTGCATCCGGGCCATATTTATGACCTTGTGAATCGACCAGTGAAAAATAGCCGGCAATAAATCGTGGTCGGGACACTTCGGGCAGTTGTAACCAGGCAATGATCTGATCAACCCGGGCCTGATAATCGGCATACTTTGAATAGCGATAATAGTAACGGGGTGTCATCCCGTTAATCTGCGCATCTGATTCAGGCCAGAAGTAGGTGGCTGCTTTTACCCCGTGCATCTGCGCCAGATTCCACAATGGAACACCTGACAACCAGGTGCTGTCGGTATATCCCTGCCCCATCGAATAGTGAGCATAGCCGGTATCATCAGGGCGCTGCTTGTCGGCAAACCGGTTGTTAACGATGCCGTGGTTAACCGGATAACGCCCGGTAATCAGCGACAGATGATTAGGAAAGGTATTGGCCGGGTATACCGGTGTCATGCGCGCGGCCCGAACTCCCTGACTGGCCAAATCGGCCAGATGGCTGGCGCCGTGCTTCTCTATATAATCGTGACGAAAGCCATCCAGTGAAATCAGCACCACATGCTGGTTATTAGCAGGCCCGGCAACCGTAAGCGCACTTACTAGACACAAACATAAAGTCAGAAACAGACGTGTCATCGGTCACATTTTCCTATTGTTATGATTAAACGACGGGCCAGCTTTACCGCATCAGGATGGCAGGGCCGTGACACCACGGCCGGGGATGTTTGCCACCTGAGTTGCTATTGCGTTGGCTAATGATGGAGTCAGTTAACGCCGGGCAGGCTATCAAGCGGCCAGCGCGGTTTGGCCGAGGCCGATAACTCTGTGGTCTGGCCGGCTTTCAGGCGCTGCATACCGGCATAGGCAATCATGGCGCCGTTGTCGGTACAAAATGCCAGGCTGGGGTAGAACACTTCACCTTTGAGCCCTTCCATCATCTGTTCCATGGAGGCGCGCAGACGTTTATTGGCACTCACTCCACCGGCAATGACCAGACGCTTCATACCGGTTTGCTTCAGCGCCCGGCGACATTTGATCATCAGGGTGTCGACCACCGCTTCTTCAAATGCATAAGCGATATTGGCGTGGGTCTGCGGATCATCATCGGCATCTCTGATCGTATTAGCGGCAAAGGTTTTCAGACCACTGAAGCTAAAATCAAGGCCGGGCCGATCCGTCATCGGTCGGGGAAATTTATAATGCCCCGCTTCTCCCTGCTCAGCCAGTTTAGCCAGCAGCGGTCCACCAGGGTAATCCAGCCCCAGCAGCTTAGCCGTTTTATCAAAGGCTTCACCGGCGGCATCGTCAATCGACTCACCCAGCACTTCGTACTCACCGATGCCCTCGACCTTTACCAGCATGGAATGCCCGCCGGAAACCAGTAAGGCAACAAACGGGAACTCAGGAACCGAATCTTCCAGCATCGGGGCCAGCAAATGCCCTTCCATATGGTGCACGCCTACCGCCGGAATTCCCCAGGCATAGGCCAGCGACCGGCCCACCGAGGAGCCAACCAGCAGTGCACCAACCAGTCCCGGGCCCTGAGTAAACGCGATCCCATCCAGATCCTGGGCCGTTGTATTGGCATCCGCCATGGCTTTTTGTATCAGTGGCACGACTTTACGTACGTGATCGCGGGAGGCCAGTTCAGGCACAACACCACCATAATCTGCGTGCAGCTTTACCTGACTATAAAGTTCATGGGATAATAGGCCCTGTTCGTCATCATATATGGCAATGCCGGTCTCGTCGCAGGACGTTTCAATTCCCAAAATTCGCATAATACCGATCCTGAATTGGTCACTGTTGGTGTAATGAAGCTGCAGAGTTTACCGTCTATTGCCCCCTTCTGGAAATATGATGTCGCGACTAACGCAAAAATTGTTTATTTTTTAACAATTCTGTCTTTACTTTTACCGTGGATATGATTAGAATTTCGCACCATTTTTAACCCGGGTGCCATTTTCTGTGCATAAATTTACCCGGTTCAACTGTGAAAATTTTGAGGTGAGAACTTAATGCCCATCGTTAAAGTTAGAGAAAACGAGCCGTTCGACGTTGCACTGCGTCGCTTTAAGCGTTCTTGTGAAAAAGCTGGCGTTCTTTCTGAAGTACGTCGTCGCGAATTCTTCGAGAAGCCGACCTGGGAACGTAAGCGTAAGAAAGCAGCTGCTAAGAAACGTCATCTTAAGAAGCTGGCTCGCGAAAACGCACGTCGCGTAAAACTCTACTAAGATAGGGTTTGCAGTCAAAGGTGCCTGATGGCACCTTTGTCGTATCTGGTGCCCCTCTTTTTTGGTATTACTTTCTCCTCCTTCGTATCAGCTACATATTTTAGATAATCGGGTAAGATGCCATGACGCTAATTGAAGAATTAAAAAACGCGCAAAAAGATGCCATGCGTGCCAGGGATAAAGTCCGTTTAGGCACGATCCGGATGGCCCTGGCTGCGATCCGCCAACGTGAGATCGATGAACAGATCGAACTGGATGATCCTGCAGTACTGGCTATTTTAACTAAAATGGTTAAGCAGCGTCAGGACGCCGCCAGCCAGTATGATCAGGCTGAACGCGCTGATCTGGCTGATGCCGAGCGTGCTGAAATCGTGGTTATTGAGACATTCCTGCCACAACCCCTGACCGATGCTGAACTTGATGCTCTGATTGAAGATGCCATGGCTGCCACCGGCGCCAGCGGTATGCAGGATATGGGCAAAGTGATGGGTCAGCTTAAACCGCAGGTTCAGGGTCGCACCGATATGGGCGCGCTGAGCGGTAAAATTAAGGCTCGCCTGAACGCCTGATGCGATATCAGACGCAACACAATACAGGGTTGCGTCTGCTTACCAACTTGCTACAGTAATCCAATCCCTCTTTACAAAAGCACTTCATGGCCGGAAAAATACCCCGCGATTTTATTGACGACCTGCTTGCCAGAACCGATGTTGTCGATATTGTTGATAGCCGGGTCAAACTGAAAAAAGCAGGAAAAAACTATCAAGCCTGCTGCCCGTTTCACAACGAAAAGTCACCGTCGTTTACCGTTAGTCAGGAGAAACAGTTTTATCATTGTTTTGGCTGCGGAGCGCATGGTAATGCGATCTCATTTTTAATGGAGTTTGATCGTCTGGAGTTTGTTGAGGCGATTGAAGAACTGGCCCGTTACCATAGTCTGGAAGTACCGCGGGAAAAAGGCAGTCGCCCGGCAATGAGCGAAGCCAAAAAACAGCAGCAGGACGATGATTATGCGCTGATGGAACAGGTAGCCCGGTATTTTCGGCAACAGCTGCGCAGTCACGCCAACAGTGCCAGAGCCATTGATTATCTGAAAAACCGCGGGCTGTCCGGTGATGTGGTCAAAAGTTGGGAAATTGGTTATGCCCCCAGTGAATGGGATGGCGTGCTCAGTACATTTGGTACCAGCGCCCAGCGTATACAGACACTGCTCGATTTAAAGCTGGTCAATCAGAATGACCGGGGCAAACAATATGATTTTTTCCGTGATCGGATCATGTTTCCGATCCGGGATCGTCGCGGTCGCGTGGTTGGCTTCGGCGGACGTGTGCTGGACAAAGACAGTGGCCCCAAATACCTGAACTCACCGGAAACCCGCATCTTTCATAAAGGCCATGAGCTGTTTGGTTTTCATCAGGCTCGTCAGCGCAACCGTCAGCTTGATCGGGTCATCATTGTTGAAGGCTATATGGATGTGGTCGCGCTTAGTCAGTTTGATATCAATAATGCAACCGCAGCGCTAGGTACAGCTACCACCCCCGAGCACTTGCAACTGCTGATGCGCTCAACCAGCCATATTGTCTGTTGTTACGATGGTGATAATGCCGGTCGCCAGGCGGCCTGGCGGGCGCTGGAAAATGCCCTGCCCGCGCTAAAAGACGGCGTTAAACTAACCTTTTTGTTTCTGCCCGATGGCGAAGACCCGGATACCATGGTTCGCCGGGTGGGTCCTGAGTCATTTATTCAGCTGACCGATAAGGCGCTGCCCCTTTCCAGGTTCTTTTTTGAGTCATTGCTCAAAGCTCACGAAGTGGGCACGCCGGAAGGCAAGATGGCACTTAAAGCTGCTGCTCAGCCCCTGATCGACCAGGTTCTGGGCGATAATCAAAAAGCCTTATTACAGGAAGAGCTGGCCAAACACTGCGGTGAATACGATCGGTTTAAGCTACAGCAGGATATTCAGCAGGCTAATTCCCGTGGTAAAAAACCGCAGAAGCAGGCCTGGCAGCCCGTACAAAAAACCCGTATGTCACCGGTGCGCACACTACTTAGATTACTGCTGGACAACCCGGCGCTGGCTAGTCAGTATCCGGATGTCATGCCGGCCATGCTCAAAGGCAGCGGTATCAGTGGCATTGATTTGTTAACTGATATTCACGGATATTGTCAACAGTATTCTGGCGCAAAAACCGCTCAGGTGATTGAAAACTTCCGTGACCATCCCCATTCTCAACACATCGCGAAGTTACTGTTACAGGAACACCTGATCAGTGAGGAGGATGCAGGCCGGGTCTATGCAGACAGTTTTGCCCGACTGCTCGACTGGCACTTCGATAGCAGAATTGAGACGTTACTTTCACGTTCACGGGTTCAGGCTCTTACCAGAGCAGAGAAAGAAGAACTGAATATGCTGATGAAAGAACGTCAGTCAGGATAGCGTACAGACGGGTTTTACGGTTAAAAGCACGCTGTGAGCCTAGTCAATTCAGACGTTTTTCTGTTATACTGGTCAATTCGCTGTGAGTATACGTACAAAAACGGCAGAACATTTTTCAACCGAAAAATAGGACAGATAAACGTCCTGACAGGTGCGGTAACAAGACGACAGCAAGCATGATCTAAACGCAGTGATGTGTATGAAAGATGATGCTTTTTTGCTTAATTTATAAATGTGAGAAGTGTAGGTTCTATGGCGCAAAGCAAGCAATCTCAGATTAAACTCCTGATTGCAAAAGGTAAAGAGCAAGGTTACTTAACTTTTGCAGAAGTAAACGACCACCTGCCGCAAGACATAGTCGATTCTGATCAAATCGAAGATATCATTCGCATGATTAATGACATGGGCATTCAGGTTTCGGAGTCGGCTCCGGATTCAGATGAATTGCTTATGCAGGAAACTACGGCTGATGAAGATGCTGCTGAAGCTGCTGCGCAGGCACTGGCAACAGTAGAAAGCGAAATTGGCCGCACCACAGACCCGGTACGCATGTACATGCGTGAAATGGGTACGGTTGAGCTACTTACCCGTGAGGGTGAGATTGAAATCGCCAAACGCATCGAGGATGGGATTAACCAGGTACAGTGCTCGGTGGCCGAGTACCCGGAAGCGATCACCTACCTGCTTGAACAGTGGGATCTCTACGAAGCTGAAGAAATTCGTCTGAGCGATATTATCTCTGGCTTTGTTGATCCTAATGATGATCAGGATCTGGCACCAACAGCAACCCATATCGGGTCTGAGCTGTCGGAAGAAGAGCTGGAAGATGAAGACGACGATGATGACGATGATGAGGACGAGGAAGAGGAAGATACTGGTATCGATCCTGAACTGGCTCGTGAAAAGTTCGGCAAACTGCGTGAACAATACGAACAAGCCCGTTCTGTTATCGAAAGCCAGGGTCGTGCTCATGCCGACTCCCGCAAAGAGATTGAAGCGTTAAGCGAAGTCTTTAAAGAATTCCGTCTGGTGCCTAAGCAGTTTGACCGCATGGTAAAGAACATGCGCGATATGATGGACAAAGTACGTATCCAGGAACGTCTGGTGATGAAGTACTGTGTCATCAATGCAAAAATGCCGAAGAAAGATTTTATCAAGGCATTTGCCGGTAACGAGACTTCTTCTGAGTGGTTAAGCAAAGCCATTAACGGTGCCGAAGCCTATGGCGATGCACTGGCAGATTATAAAGAAGATATTGAACGCAGCATTGCTAAGATGCTGCAGGTTGAGCAGGAAACCGGACTGGTTATTCCTGATATCAAAGATATCAACCGCCGTATGTCTATCGGTGAGGCCAAAGCCCGCCGTGCGAAAAAAGAAATGGTGGAAGCTAACCTGCGTCTGGTTATCTCAATTGCGAAAAAATACACCAACCGTGGCTTGCAGTTCCTGGACTTAATCCAGGAAGGTAATATCGGTCTGATGAAAGCGGTAGATAAGTTCGAATACCGTCGTGGTTATAAGTTCTCAACCTATGCAACATGGTGGATTCGTCAGGCGATCACCCGGTCTATTGCAGACCAGGCCCGCACGATCCGTATTCCGGTGCACATGATTGAGACGATTAACAAACTGAACCGTATTTCTCGTCAGATGCTTCAGGAAATGGGTCGTGAGCCGAGCCCTGAAGAATTGTCGGAACGTATGGCGATGCCAGAAGATAAAATCCGTAAAGTGCTGAAGATTGCCAAAGAGCCGATTTCTATGGAAACGCCGATTGGTGATGATGAAGATTCGCATCTGGGAGATTTTATTGAGGACAGCACAATTATTCAGCCGCTGGACTCAGCCACAGGCGGTAGCCTGAAAAACGCCACTCAGGAAGTGCTGGCAGGCCTGACAGCCCGTGAAGCCAAAGTACTGAGAATGCGTTTTGGTATCGACATGAACACTGACCATACGCTGGAAGAAGTGGGTAAACAGTTTGATGTAACCCGTGAGCGGATTCGTCAGATTGAGGCCAAGGCACTACGCAAGCTTCGTCACCCCAGCCGTTCAGAGCAGCTACGCAGCTTCCTGGACGAGTAACCCATCAAAAAGCCCGCTTCTGCGGGCTTTTTTGTTTTTGCTCACTGCTCTGCTAGGATAACGGTCTTTTACTGGGAAATACCGATGATTGAATGGCAATGGGCGCAACTGTCCGGTCTATCCTCTGTCGACACACTGACCATGCTACAGCTTCGTCAGGCTGTCTTTATACTTGAGCAAACCTGCCTGTATCCTGACATTGATGAGCATGACCATCATGCCTGGCACTTACTGGGAAAACAGCATGGACAGCTGGTCGCTTATGCCAGAGTACTGGCACCGGGCGATAAGTATGCTGAGACCGCGATGGGACGCGTGCTGACTGCGCCTGACAGCCGTGGTAGCGGGCTGGGTAAAATACTGGTCAGTGAGGCCATCAGACGTGCTCAGCAGACCTTCCCTGACGCCGGCGTGCGTATCTCAGCACAATTGTATCTGCTGGATTTTTATCGTGCTTTTGGCTTTAAAGACACATCACAGCCTTACGATGAAGATGGCATCCCCCACATAGAGATGCACCTGAAATAGCCTTCTCTTCCTGTCTGTTCATTTTGCCAGCAGTGTGTCATGGTATAGCTCTGTATTGCTCAGGGATGCGCTATGACCACACTGGACTATGTCATCATTATTGCCTATCTGGCCGGTATGTTGTTACTGGGCGGATTGTTTCGCCAGCAGTCTGACGGCAAAGATTATTTTTTAGGTGGCCGTACACTATCCTGGCCCGCCCTGACCTTGTCAGTAATGGCAACCCAGCTTTCCGCTATCAGCTTTATTTCCGCGCCGGCTTTTGTGGGTATTCGCGAAGGCGGCGGGCTGGTATGGCTGTCTTATGAACTGGCCCTGCCTGCGGCAGTGGCCATTTTGCTATGGCGGTTGCTGCCCTCATTACACCGGGCCGGGGTGTTGAGTGTGTATGATTATCTTGAGCAGCGTTTTTCCCGTTCTACCCGTCTGCTGATAAGTTTTGTGTTTCAGTTGTCCCGCTCCTTTGCCACGGCAATTATGATTTACGCTATTGCGCTTATTCTGCAAGGGACCATTGGACTGAGTCAGTGGCTGGCCATTGTACTGATTGGCGTGATTACTCTTATCTACTCAGCCATGGGTGGCATGAAAGCCGTGGTATATGGCGATGCTATGCAAATGCTGTTGATAGTCTCCGGTGCGGCCATGTGTCTGTGGGTGGGGCTGGATGCTGCCGGTGGTTTTGAGCAGGTGCTGGCCAGCGCTGATCCGGCGCGCCTGCAAACCGTAAACCTGACCTCCTATGGTCTTGATGGCGCTGACTTTGGTCTGCTGCCAATGCTATTTGGCGGTATTATTCTGTATGCCTCTTATTACGGCTGTGACCAGTCAGAAGCACAGCGTTCCCTGTCTAGCAAAGATATTCCGTCGCTGCGTAAAATGCTGATCAGTGTGGCGGTGCTGCGCTTTCCTATTACCCTGCTGTACTGCACAACCGGGCTGGTGGTGGGTAGCCTGTTTTTAAACAACAGTGAACTGATGGCGCAAATTCCGGCAGATAAACCCGACTGGATGATGCCGGTATTTATTGTGGAGTTTCTACCTGCTGGCATGGTGGGCTTCTTAATCGTGGCGATTATGGCTGCTGCCATGTCGTCATTAAGTTCAGCCATTAACAGTCTGGCTGCGGTGACCGTAGAAGATCTGGGTCGCTTACGCGGTCAGCAGCCTAGTCCCGGCAGCTACATGAAGCAGGCCCGACTGGCCGGGGTTGGCTGGGGTTTGCTGACGCTGGTGCTGTCTTTGTATGCCGGTAATATTGCTCCTACGGTTATCGAGGCCATCAATAAAATCGGTTCGGTGTTCTATGGACCGGTGCTGGCAACCTTTTTACTGGGTATTCATGCCAGAACCGTCACCGCCAGAGCCATGAATGCTGGCCTTGCTGCCGGCGTCCTGACCAATGTCACACTGTGGCTCACAGAGGCCCCGCTTTTCTGGTTCTGGTGGAATGCCATCGGGTTTGTGATTACCGTCGTCATTGCCGTGTTGCTGAGCACCAGGCAACGCAGTGTACAGACAACGCTGCCCACACAAACCGGCGCGCGCTGGCCATTACTTATGGCGTTGGTAGCCTATAGCGGTCTGCTTATTCTGATCTGTCTGGCTATCCCCGGCTTGTTGCTGCGCTAAACAGTATTCTGTCCCACTCTAAAATAGCGTATCCTGATTCGGATATCTTTTTGGCGGAGCACAGCAACAATGGAAGCATCGTTTTGGCACAATAAGTGGGAGTCAAACCAGATTGGTTTTCATGAAAACAGCACAAACCCGGGCTTAGTAAGACATTTCGACAAGCTGGAACTGCCCTCGGGCAGCCGGATTTTTGTCCCGTTATGCGGCAAGACGCTGGATATTCACTGGCTGCTGTCTCAGGGGTTTAAAGTGGTGGGCGCTGAGCTTAGTGAGATTGCCATCAAGCAGCTGTTTGAAGAACTGAACATTCTGCCCATGGTAGAAGATACCGAAGACGGCAAGGTCTATACCGCGCAGGGAATACAGGTTTTTGTCGGCGATATTTTTACGCTCGACAGTACCCGCGTGGGGCGTATTGATGGAATTTATGACCGCGCCGCGCTGGTCGCTCTGCCAGAAGCAGTGCGGATGAAATACACTGCACATCTGCGTGGCCTGTCAAACACCGCCCCGCAATTACTGATCACATTTGATTATGATCCTGCCACCATGGATGGCCCGCCATTCAGTGTCACCAAACAAGAGGTTGAGTCTCATTATGCTGAGTATTATTCACTTAACCAGGTTCAGAATTCCGAACTGGAAGGCGGCCTGAAAGGCTGGTGTCCGGCACGGGTTAACATCTGGACACTGATGCCGGCTTAACAGCAAAGCCTGTTTATTCGATTAAACAGGCTGGTTTGTCTTTTTTTTCCGGATACACACCGGTGAACCAAACCGGTACAGTCGGGTTATTAATAGCGGTAAACCTTCTTACGGAAAAAACAGGAGTTAAGCATGAAAGTACTATCCAGAACTGCATTGGGTGTGGCACTGTCTGCCGCCGTTGTTACCGGTGCCCTGGCCAAGCCAGTGACCTATCAGATTGACCCGGACCACACCAGCGTAGTGGCTTCATGGGAGCATTTTGGCTTTTCTCACCCAACCGCTACGTTCGATGATGCGTCTGGCAGTATTACCTATGACAGTGATGATGTGAGCGCGTCTTCTGTCAATGTCACCATTCCGGTCAGCACAGCAGATACCTATGTGGAAAAGCTAACCGAAGAGTTTATGACCGAAACCTACTTCAATACCGATAAATTTCCGGATGCGACATTCACCAGTACCAAGGTGGTCGACAAAGGTGACGGTAAACTGGAGGTACACGGCGACCTGACTATCAAAGGTACCACCAAATCTATTGTATTTGAGGCCATGCTGAATAAACAGGGTGAGCATCCGATGACGAAAAAGCCAGCCATCGGTTTTGATGCTACTACTACTATTATGCGTTCTGACTTTGGGGTAGATCAGTACGTTCCTAATGTATCAGACGAAGTGACCCTGCGAATTACCACAGAAGCACAAGCCAGTAAGTAATATGCAGCGGCGCCCGGACCGAGCAGGCCGGGCGTCACGACACCAACATGCTTGCTGCTGCGATGTTTACCACACGCCCTACCCGCCAACATTTGGCATAAGCAGCACCCACTGCACATTGTGACATGCTATGCTCTCTGGTACGTTTAGCACCTGCCTGATATAGACACCCAAAGAGAGAATGAGCGTGTTTGAACTTGAACCTATGAGCCTGAAAGGCAAAGTCAGCGACGCTGAATGGCAAGCCCGTGTCGATTTAGCCGCCTGCTATCGTCTGGTAGCAGATATGGGCTGGGGAGATCTGATTTATACCCATATTTCCGCCAAAGTGCCCGATACCGATTTTTATCTGGTGAATGCGTTTGGACTGACATTTGAAGAAGTGACCGCTTCCAATCTGGTCAAGGTTAACCTGCAAGGCGAAATACAGAGCGACTCCCCGTATCAGATTAATCCGGCTGGTTTCACCATTCACAGCGCGATTCATGAAGCGCGCCGTGATGCCAGATGCATCGTGCATCTGCATACTAAAGCGACTATCACGGTAGCTTCACTCAAAGGCGGTTTACAGCCATGGAGTCAGTATTCCATGTTTTCCCTGCCATCACTGTGCTATCACGATTATGAAGGGCTGGCAGTGAACGATGATGAGCGCAGCCGGCTACAGCAAAATCTGGGCGACACTAACCATATGTTACTACCCAATCACGGCGGCCTGACGCTGGGCCCTACCGTGGGTGATGCCTTTATGCGCTTTTATGATTTACAGCGAGCCTGTGAAATACAGGTGGAGTTGATGAACTCCGGTCGCGAAGTCATTCCGATTCCACAGGACATTGTGGACAACATTTATGCCCAGGCAAGCGTGGTTCACTCCGGCCAGACCGGTGGACAAAAAGCCTGGCCAGCCATGTTACGTAAAGCATGGCGTCTGGACCCGGGATTTTGTGAATAATCACCGGTCTTGCTGACATCAAAAGGATATCTAATGAAAGTCACCAAAGTAGAAATTTTTGATATTGAATGCCCCAAGCGTCCACCCTGGAATCCGGTGTTTGTGCGGGTGTATACCGATGAGGGAATCACCGGTGTAGGCGAAGCCGGTCTGGCGTATGACTTAGGTCACAGCGCAGCGGCGCACATGATTAAAGAATTTGCCGAAGCCATCCTGATAGGCTGGGATCCGATGAATACCGAGCACCTGTGGAGCCGGATGCTGCGCGAATCTTTCTGGGGACTGGGTGGCGGCCCGGTGGTGTATTCAGCAATGAGCGCGATTGACACAGCATTGTGGGATATTCGCGGTAAGGCATTGGGTGTGCCGGTGTATCAGTTACTGGGTGGCAAAACCAATGACAAGCTGCGCTGTTATGCCAGTCAGCTGCAATTTGACTGGGACACTGAAATTACTAAGCTGAACGACCCGGCGGATTATGGCCGGGCAGCCGAAAAAGCCATGGCTGAGGGGTATACCGCGATTAAGGTAGACCCGATTGTGTATGACAAAGACGGGGTAACGCACTTCGACCGGACCAAGCTGTTCAGCCGTGCTGAGATGAAACTGTTCCGGGCTCGTCTGCAGGCCATTCGCGATGCAATGGGTGATGAAGGCGATATCATCTTTGAATGCCATAGCTTACTGGGCGCATCCACCGCGATACAGCTGGGTGAGATAGTTGAGGATATCGGCTGTATGTATTACGAGGAGCCGGTGAACTACCTTAACAGTAAATTGCATGACAAAGTGGCTCGTAACGTCAAAGTCCCGATTGCCGGCGGTGAGCGTTTGTATAACCGCTGGGATGTGCGCCCGTATCTTGAAGACCAGTCGGTGGATGTACTGCAACCGGATATAGGCCTGTGCGGTGGTTTCACCGAAACCAAGAAAGTCTGTGACTATGCAGATATTTATGATGTGCGTATTCAGGCCCACGTGTGCGGCGGCCCGGTCGCTACAGCTGCCAGCCTGCACCTTGAAACCGCCATTTCCAATTTCCTGATTCACGAGCATCACACCTACGCGACCAAAGACTGGAACCGCGAGCTGTGCATTCAGGACCCGCAGCCGAAAGATGGCTATATCAGTGTGTCTGAAGAGCCGGGAATTGGTATTGAGCTAAATGATGACATTGTTTATCGTTCGCCGCATATGACGATTACGTCACTGAAATAACCGGACTGACAGTACAGGCATATCAACCGGTATGCCTGCCATATTACCTGATTTACCGGTCAGCATATCCGCTGCCAATAGCATTAAATGGCATTGCCAGTTTCAACTCTGGCACCTGTAGCCCTACCCAGGCCGGGAATGTATTTGAGTTCGGGCCGGGAAACACCGTGTATTCATCTGCCCAGGGATAACGTGCCACCGCCTCTTCAATACGTGGAATCAGCCTGGCTGCATCAGGGCCGGTTACCGAGCGGACTTTTTCCGGTTTTGCGCCATACCAGTATCGATCCGGGGTGGGTGTGGAATAGGTGCGCAATGCAGGCAACCCGCGTTCAACCCGCCATCCGACTACTTCATAAACGGTATATTCGCTGGCATCAGCCGCTTTAGTGGCGATCCAGGTATGCACCGCAAACCAGCCGCGCCAGCTAAACGCATCAGCGGCGTATACTTCGATCACCGCCTGACTTTCGGCTTGCGGATCCGGCGCAATGCCGGCTGGCTCCCGACTGGCTGTACGCCAGTCCTGACTGGAACAGGCGCTAAGCAAAATCGCCGTGAAGACGGTCACTATCATTTTTGTCATAAAAAAGATTCCTGAATTTTTACGCAATTTTTACGCTACACAAGACAACCGGATTGTTAAAGTATTGTCATGCTAAAGGGAGTGATTTATTCGGTGACGAACGCCTATTCCACCACCAGCCAGTTTGGCGCAACATTATTGATTATGCTGATTGTGGCAGGCCTCTGTCTGGCCCTGGACAGTCTGCGGGTTCCTGCCGGGGGCATTCTACTGGTATTGCAGCTGGCTACCGGCATTATTGCCCTGCTATTTAACCGGCTGCTGGCCCTGACCGCCGCTCTGGTCGGAGCCCTGTGCTTTAACTACCTTTTCACCTCACCGCGTCACTCCCTGCAGATGCATCAGGCTGAAGATATTATTAATTTAATCGTGTTTTGCGTTATTGCCCTGCTTGGCTCCCAGTTTGCCCGCTACTACCGGGCGCAACAGGGGGCATTACGCAAGGCCCAGGTGCAAAACGGCTTGCTGATGTCGGTCTCTCATGACTTACGAACCCCGCTGTCGACCATTATCGGGTCTATGGAAACGATGCAAAAGTACGGCGATAAGCTTGATGAAACCGCCCGTACAGAGTTGCTTGACGGCGCATTAAAAGAAGGCAACCGGCTTCACCGCTACATTGAGAATCTGCTACAGGCCAGTCGCCTGCACCATCATGGTATACTGGAGAAAACCGACACGGTGAATCTGCACCAGCTGCTCGAAGATTTACTGCTGCGGCTGAACAGCGCCCGGCTGCGCCTGATCACCCGACAGCCTGACTACACGCTCAAATGTGCCAGTCAGTTGCTCCAGCAGGCTCTTTATAACGTAATAGATAATGCGCTTCGGTATAGCCCTGCCGCTACACCGGTCATCATTCGGTATGGTTTAACTAACAACCATTACACCCTGACTATTCGCGATTACGGTAAAGGATTAAATGAACAGCAGGCCCGGCAGGCATTTGAGCTTTTTCACAGCTCCCGGGAAGGCGACAGCGGCGATGGCGGTATTGGCCTTGGTCTGACCGTCGCCAAGGCAATTATTGATGCGCACAGCGGTACCATTGTTTTAGACCCCAAAGAGCCCGGCTGTGAAGTGACCATCACCCTGCCCGGCCAGCAACAGGAATCTGTCAGGTGAAGCGAATACTGATTGTAGATGATGAAATAAACCTGTGTCGAATGCTGAGCATTGCACTTAAAGCAGAAGGGTTTGAATGCCTGAGCGCCACCACCGCGGGCGAAGCGATTCGTAAAGCCTTTAAGTACTGTCCTGATCTCATCATTCTGGATCTTGGCTTGCCGGATAGCGATGGTGAAACTGTACTCAGGCGCTTGCGTGAGACCAGCCGGGTGCCGGTCATTGTGCTTTCTGCCCGCGATGCAGAACATACCAAAGTTGCTTTACTTAATGCCGGGGCCAATGATTATGTCAGCAAGCCTTTTGGGGTAAACGAACTGATTGCCCGCATTAATGTTTTGCTCAGAGATTTGAACGCGCCGTTGCCCTCCACCGACAAACTGCTGCGCCAGTTTACCCGGCTGCGCATGAATGTGGCGAACCAGCAGGTCTGGCTGGACGACAGACCTCTGGACTTATCCCCCAAAGAATTTGCCATGCTGTCGCTACTGACCAGCCAGCCGGGGCAGCTGATTTTACAACAGCAATTGTTACAGGAAATCTGGGGGGTTTACCACACCAGCGACAGCCATTACCTGCGCATCCTGGTCAGTCAGCTGCGCAAAAAACTGAATGATAATTCGGCCAATCCGGTGTTTATTGAAACTGTCGCTGGCCAGGGTTATCGCTTTATTGATGCAAGTTAAACAGGACACACACCGTGGCACACTTCACTGTTATCGGTCTTGGCCGCTTCGGCATTACGGCCAGCCTGGAGCTGATTCATCTGGGTCATACTGTCACCGGCATTGATATTGACGAAAAGCTGGCTGAGCAGTACGCCAGTGATCTGACCCAGACGCTTATCTGTGACGCTACCGACGAACGGGCCATGGCCGAGCTTAATCTGTCAGACAGCGAAGCGATTCTGGTCGCCATAGGTGAAGATATGCAGGCCAGTTTGCTGTGCACCCTGCACCTGAAAAACTTAGGCGCCGGTCAGATTTGGGTCAAAGCCAACTCCACCGCCCACCACACCATATTATCTAAACTGGGGGTTCAGCGAATTATTCACCCGGAAGAGGAAATGGGCACGCGAGTGGCGCAGGCGCTTAACTATCCGATGGTGAATGATTACTTAAGTATCGGACATGGTTTGTATGTGGTTGAAATAACCCTGCCCGCCTCTAAAAAGCCCCAACAGGTGCAACACCTGATTCAGGGCTTCGAGCGTTCTATTCACTGTTTACTGATAAAGCGTGGCAGTGCGCTGATTTCTGCACCCTCGTCAGTCACTGAAATGCAGGAAGGCGACCTGCTGCTACTGTGTGGCCCCCGTGAAGCCCTTGTTCGTATTGCTCCACGTCTTGTCTGATGACCCGCTGGACACCTTCACGCCGGCCACTGGAGCGTAAACCCAGGGGCGCACGCAAGATTCAGGCGGCGCCACCGCTCATTTTATCACTCAGCTTTCTGGCGTTTATCGGAATCGGTACACTACTGCTTCAGCTGCCCTGGGCCACCACCGAACCCATCGGCTGGATTCAAAGTCTGTTTACCGCCACCTCTGCGGTCACGGTAACCGGCCTGGTGGTGGTGGATACCGGCAGCGTCTTTACGCCGTTTGGTCAGCTGGTCATCGCAGCGCTGATTCAGGTCGGCGGGCTGGGACTGATGACCTTTGCCGTAGTCACTCTGATTGCCGTTGGCAGTAAAATCAGTTTTCTGCAGCAAACCGCCGTCAAGGAGGCATTTAATCAGACTGATACTTCATCACTGGTCAGCACAGCAAAAGCGGTACTGGTGTTTGCCTTACTGGTTGAGTTAACCGGCACACTGGCGCTGGGTCTGTACTGGCTCCCGGAACTGGGTTGGCAGCAAAGCTTCTTTCACGCCCTTTTTTATACTATTTCGGCATTTAATAACGCCGGTTTTGCGCTGAGTCCGGACAGCCTGATGCCGTATGTAGATGACGGCTTTATCAACCTGGTTATTACGGGTTTATTTATTACCGGCGGCCTGGGCTTTTCGGTCTGGATTGATATTGTTAAAAAACGCCGCTGGCAAAGCCTGACCGCCTACAGTAAAACCATGCTGGCCGGCACCCTGATTATCAACGTGATTGCACTGCTGCTGATTTACGCCATCGAGTATAATAATCCAGCTACTCTGGGCAATCTGGATGCCACCGGTAAATGGCTGGCGTCCTGGTTTCAGGCCGTAACGCCACGCACAGCCGGGTTTAATACCCTGGATATCACCGCATTACGGGATGGCTCAGTGACCCTGATGCTCCTGCTGATGTTTATTGGTGGCGGCTCAATGAGTACTGCCAGTGGGATTAAGCTGGTGACCTTTATTGTTTTACTGCTGGCTACCTACAACTATTTTCGCCGGGACCCGGCCCCAACCCTGTTTCAGCGCACCATTCGTCAGGACACTATCACCAAAGCCCTGGCCCTGACCCTGATTTCAGCCGGTGTGACCTGGCTGGCGATTTTTCTGCTGACCATTACCGAACATCATGCCAGCTTTTTAGATGTGGTGTTTGAAGCCGTATCAGCGCTGGGCACGGTGGGTTTATCCCGCGGGCTGACCAGCAAGCTTTCCGATGCCGGAGAAGGGATCATTATCATTTTAATGTATGTGGGCCGGCTGGGCCCGCTGACCCTGGCCTATTTTCTGGCCAGCCCCCGGCAACGCCGGGTACGTTACCCGGAAAGCAAATTGCCTATCGGCTGAAGCGGTACCACTGCCAGGCGGTATCCGCAAATAAGGCAGACTGGTATTCAGGTGCCACACAGCGCTGATAAATAGCCCATAATTGCTGCCAGGAATGGGCAAACCGGCACAGCGGAAAATTACTGGCCAGCATCACCCGTTGCGGGCCAAACAGCGCCAGTAAATCGTCCATTACCCGGGTAGCAAACTGGGGGTCCCAGTGCCGCTGTGTACTGAGCATTTCAAACCCGGACACCTTAACCGCCACCTGCGGATTTTGCGCCAGTCGTGCCATATTGTTATGCCACAGGGTATAGCCTGGCTTATCAAACGGCGCAAAGCCGGCATGGTTGACCACACAACGCACACCGGATTGCTGTAAACACCGGGCCAGCTCGGATATTCCGGCGGTATCGGTGCCGGCCAGCTGGGCTTCAAACAGCAAATGATGGCGGGCCAGCGCGTTAAAATGCGCCAGTGTGCTACGGGCCTGTAGCACAGCCTGAGCGTCCTCATCCAGAATATGCCGCACGCCGGCTACCGAGGACAGGGGCAGCAGATGCGCCAGCACAGCCTGCGGATCAACGGCTAGCAAATCATAACCGGCAATGGTGCGCAGAGGCGCACTTACATGGTGCTCCAGATACTGCACCTCGCGCCAGGGCCGGGCATTGTCGAAACCCGCTTCAATATGCACCACTCCTTCAAGACTTAAGTCCGGTCCCTCTAAATCCTGCTCACTGCCATCATGACAAAGCATAGGTTTGTCGGGCCAGAACGGCGGATTGTGGGGCTTCAGCCACTCGTACTGGCCTTCCTGTAAAGCAAAAAAGTGAACATGAGGGTCAACAATCTGCATGATGTACCTTTATTTACTGCGCGGTATATCCGCCATCAATCGCGTGCAGACTCCCGGTAATAAAGCTGGCGCTGTCACTGGCCAGAAAATAAGCCAGCTCAGCCACTTCTTCCGGTTGACCCAGACGACCCAGCGGCTGTGCGGCGGCTTCCTCGGCATGAACCGCCTGCTCATCTGCACCCGAGGCCGCCACATAGTTGTCGATGGCATTATGATACAGCGGTGTTTCGATGGTGCCGGGGCATACCGCATTGGTGCGGATATTGTAGCTGGCGTAGTCCAGCGCGGTGGTTTTGGTCATCGAGCCCAGCGCAGCTTTAGACAGGTTATAGGCAAATGAGCCGGTTTTTCCCACCAGCGACTGGTCTGAGCCGATCAGCACAATGGCTCCTTTTTGCTGGACTTTCATGACCGGCAACACCTGCCTGACAGCGGCGTAGGCCCCTTTGACATTAATCGCAAATACCCGGTCAAAGTCGGCCTCCGGAGTATCTTCAATAGTACCTGAATAATGCACACCGGCGTTGGAAACCAGCACATCAATCCGGTCTGTCAGGCCAGTGACTTTATCAATACAGCCGGCTACCTGCATGGTGTCAGACACATCGCAGTGCAGCCAGACGCTGTTTTCCACCGGTTTGGCAAAGTCGCTCAGATCCAAATTAAACACCCGGTATCCCTGGGCTGAAAATTTTTGGCTGATGGCCAGCCCAATACCCTGGCTTCCGCCGGTCACCACGCATACAGGAGACTCGTAGCTCATCGTTATATTCTTCCCCGTTTCAAAGGCTCTAGGATGAACAATGGCTGTAGAAAATGCAATGCTGGCGGCACGTGATAACACACGGGGGCTCTACCAGACCAGTAAAACGTTAAAAATTTTTACAAAGTGCTTACAGTCTATTGGCGAGGGCTATTTTCTGCGTATAATCGAAATTCAAACACCTGTTTAAAAATAGCAATAGGAGTGGGTATGCCACAGTATCAGGCACCAATGGCCGATTATCAGTTTTTACTGCGCGACTGGCTGGGATTGGACAAGCACTATCAGCATCTGGGGCTGAGTGATTTTGACTTTGAGCTGGCCAACGAGATTATTGCTCAGGGTGCAAAGTTTGCAGAAGATGTGATTGCGCCGCTCAATCGCCCGGGAGATGAGCAGGGCTGTACACTCAAGGATGGCAAGGTGACCACCCCTGACGGCTTTGCGTCTGCGTATCAGGAATATATTAACAATGGCTGGAACAGTATGCTGGGCAGCGCCGAGTATGAAGGCCAGGAGTTGCCTTACTCAATGGCGGTGCCGGTGCATGAAATGCTGCATTCGGCCAACCTGAGCTGGCGACTCACCAGCATGCTCACCGAAAGTGCCGTGCTGGCGGTGACCAAGCATGCCTCACAGGCGCTGAAAGACCAGTATCTGGCCAAACTTATCAGCGGTGAGTGGACGGGTACCATGAATCTGACCGAGCCTCATGCCGGTACTGATCTGGCGCTGCTTAATACCAAAGCTGAACCGCAGGAAGATGGCAGTTATACCATTACCGGTAACAAGATTTTTATTACCGGTGGCGATCATGAATGGACCAGTAATATTATTCACATGGTACTGGCTCGTCTGCCCGACGCGCCGGCCGGCGTTAAGGGCATCAGTTTGTTTCTGGTGCCTAAGTTTATGCTCGATGACAATGGCGAACCGGCTCAGGCCAATGCGGTGTCGGTTGGCAGTATTGAGCACAAAATGGGCATCAAAGGCAGCCCGACCTGTGTAATGAATTATGACGGCGCCACTGGATATCTGGTGGGCGAACCGCACCAGGGGCTAACCTGCATGTTTACCATGATGAATGATGCTCGTTTTCAGGTTGGTCTGGAAGGTCTGGGGGCGGCCGAAGCGTCTTTTCAGGGAGCGCTGAGTTATGCCCGAGAGCGGGTGCAGTCCCGCGCCCCACAGGGCGTACAAAACCCGGACGGTAAAGCTGACCCAATTGTATTTCAGCCGGATGTGGCCCGTATGCTGCTTACCCAGAAAACCTTAACCGAAGGCTGCCGGGCGCTGGCGGTGATGTACGCCAAATATATGGATATAGAGCGCCTGGGTCAGGACGAGGATAAAGCCAGCGCAGAAAAAGTCCTGCAGTTTCTGACCCCCGTGTGCAAAGCCTTTATGACGGATATGGGACTGGAGTCCACCAGCCTCGGCGTTCAGGTATTTGGTGGTCACGGCTATATTCGTGAATGGGGCATGGAGCAGTTAATGCGTGATGTGCGTATTGCCCAGCTTTATGAAGGCACTAATGGTATTCAGGCACTGGATTTAATTGGTCGCAAACTGACCCGCGATAAAGGCGGCATGATGGAAGCGACCTATCTGGAGTTCAAAAAGCTGGTTGATGCCATGCACAGTGACAACCACCGGCAGGAAGCCGGCGCCCTTCTGGATGACTGGCGGGCCACCTCGGCCGACTGTCTGGGCCTGGATGCGGCGGATGTTGCCAGTGCAGCCTGCGATTATCTGGCCTATACCGCCTATTCACTGATTGGGGTGTTGTGGTACAGCCAGGCGGATACGGCCACACAGTGTGACAATCAGGTGATTGCCAGTGCCAAGCAAAAAAGCCGGAATTTCTACATGCAACGCATTTTGCCGCGCCGTGACAGCCACAAGGTGGCCATGCAGGCCGGGGCTGACTCGGTACTGAGCATTGCCGGTAGTGAGTTTGATTACCTGTAACGAGCGCAAGATATAAAAAAGACCGGCAGGGGATACCTCTGCCGGTCTTTTTTTTACTGGACAGGGCCGGTCAGACAACCAGCCCTGTAGCGGTCAGGCTTTACAGCCTGTGCGGGTACACAGAGTACGCATTAAACGCAAATCCCTGATGTTCACCTTGCCGTCGCCATTCAGGTCAAACTCTGACCCGATTGGCTGGCGGAAAATCACCGCCATCATAAAGCCACGAATGTCTTTGAAGTCCACATCACCGTCGCCATCCCAGTCTCCTTTAACCAGCGCCGCTGGCAAATTGTAGCTGGTGATCACCGGGTCGTGGTCAGAGGCACGGAAAACCAACGTATTAAGCCAGCTTTGTGGTTTATATTCTTCGTTATAATCCAGTGCCGGTGCTTCATCCGCGTTGATGTGCCAGACCTGTGCATCTACCAGATACTGCTGCATATCGCTGTTAATCAGCTGATAATCCAGCGTACCGGCTTCGCCGCGAAATGTGTAGCTGTATACATCATCGCCCTGCACGGTTTCCAGCGTATCGGCAAAACCGGCATTTTCCAGATACTGGATAGGATCTTCTTTGGCATAAGCATTCAGATCGCCCAGTATTACCTGCGGTTTATCAGCGTACAGATCAGACAGCCAGGCAGTCACAGCAATGGCTGCACGGGTCCGGGTCAGGTTACAGCTGCCAGCCAGTGGATGATCATCACCGGCGCCACACGATGAGCCCTTGGATTTGAAATGATTCACATCCACCACAAACTCATTGCCGGTCTCAGTGTGTACAAACAGCTGTGCCAGTGACGGACGATTATTATCGGCAAACAGCGGGCCGTTTTCATCGCTCATGCTATTTGCACTGCTCAGCACACTGGCCGCGCCGGCCGGTGTGACCACATCCTGACGATAAATAATGCCAGAGGCAATGGCATCTGTACCCAGTTGCTCGCTGCCCACATCAATATAGGCATAACGGGTATCACCCACCGCCTGGTTCAGGGCATCGGTAAGCTGGGCAATGGTGCTAGAGGCATCATAGCCATCGTTTTCCAGCTCCAGTAAGCCAAATACATCCGCATTTAAGGTAACCATCGCTTCAACAATCTTGGCCAGCTGACGTTCATATTCACTGACCGAATCTGCGCCGCGAGAGGTTGGGAAGCCCTGCCCCTGTCCGTCACCGTTGAACAGGTTCAGAACATTGAAGCTGGCAATCGTCAGATTACCTGCCGCCAGTTCAATACTGTCCTGACGCGGGTTCTGCACTACAACATCAGCGCTGAACAGCGGACGAATGCGATAAGCACTGAAGCCATAGTCCATCACCCCGGTTACCGACGCCACCACATCACCGCTACGCAGCGCATTATAGGGGCCGAACTCACCGGCGGTTAACAGATGCGAGGTGTTATCTCCTCCATCAGAGTTATCATCAATCAGTAGCTGGTCCAGCGCATTGGCTGCTGCCAGTGCCTGCGCTTCGGGCGTGTCGGCACCATAACGCTGAGTGGCAGTATACAGACGCTTAGACGACACAGTTGCCTCACCATAGCTGCCGTAATTGTATACATTATTAACCACCCAGTTTTCGTTACTGGTTACCAGCATGCCTTCAACAGACTCAAAGGCATTATCGCTGGCCTGCGGCAGGCTCACTGGCGTAACCGCCACAGTACCGGTGCCACAAACCACCGGCTCACCGCTGATGCTGATTTGCGTGCGGCCATAACGCTCCGACACCTCACCTTGCAAACGCACCACATCACCAGCCTGCAGGGCGTCTGACATTTGCGGAGCATACACAAACACACCTTCTGAAGTGGCACTGCTGTCATCATAGTCTGTGGCTTCTTCCTGAATAAAATAGCCACTCAACTTTGGCGTCAGGTGAGAGATAATAGCCTCAACAGACACTGACTGACCCGCCAACGGCGAAGCCATACCATCGCCCTGCACCTCATGGATAAAGGTAGCCGGTTCACCACAGGCCGCCAGACCGCCGCCGTTGTCACCACCGCCATTATCGCCGGTGCCGGAATACTGTCCCAGGCCGTCGAACGTATTGTTGGCAAAACCGTCCCATTCCAGCGCCGGGTCAAACGCATCATAGGCGTCATTATCGCCGCCGGTTACGGTAGCTTTACGGCGCAGAGTATTATCCTGCGTACTGGTATCGCCACTGCCCCACTCGGTGCGTACGCCAATCTGTCCGATAGCATCCACAATCTCGCCGTTGTGCAGCAGTACCACAGCATCATCGCCGTTAAAGCTCACCTGACCGGTGAGCACATCAGCCACCGCCGCAATCTGACTATCAGCCTGATTATTAGCAATCACCAGCACATCACCAGGGGCTACGGTACCACTGAGGCTTATCGGGGTCTGACCGGTCTGGTTACCATTACTGAAGATCTGAATAGCATACTCACTGGCATCCAGCGGTGTGGCGCCGGTATTTACCAACTCCAGCGCTTTGTTGAAGCTGCTGCCTTCCACATATTCAGAGAAAAACAGGGTTGCCGGGATCAGGGCAAAACTGCCTGCCGGAAACGGCACAGCAGCGGTGCTGTTGTCATTCTCACCATCCCAGGTGTTGGCACCGGGTACTGACCACTGCGACAAGGTAAATTCGCCGTTGGCTGTACCGCCAGTACGATAGGCAAAGCTATCCAGGTATTCCCAGTCCTGCCCGGTGCCATCAACATTGATGTCACCGTACACATCAACTCGCTCACCATGACAGAATACTTCAATGGCATCATCACCGTTGATCGACATGGCTGAACTGGTGTAATCCGGCGCAAAACCAAAAAAGCTGGTAAACCCGGTGGTTTCAGATGCGATGTAGATAAACTCGCCGGCCACCACACTGCGTGACGGGAAGATAAACTCTTCACCCGCGCTGCCGCCGCCATTATTTGCAGAACCAACGCCACAGACGCTTAAGTCATCCATATCTTCGGTGACCAGCAGCTCAATACCTTTAGGCACACCACCAGACAACGGACCATCATAAATACCGGTCAGCATAAGTGGCGCACTGCCCGCTTCTGGCTGTGGGTCAACCGGCTCATCGGTTTCACCGGTATCACCACCGGTAGACGCATCACAGCTTTGGGCTGAGTACAGCACATCGACCCATTCTGGACGATCCACAAACGGGTTCCGGTTACCCTGATACTCATAGATGGCCGCCTGACGAGTGCGCTCTGCCTCATCGACCGGATCGGCGTTGTGCCATTCAATCAAGGTGCACAGTTTGCCCAGCGCAGCATCGCCGCTGGCAGTGATGGTGTTAACCAGCACTAAGTCAGGAGTAACATCTCCATTAATACCTTCATAACGCACATCCATGTACATCATCATGCGCGCCACGTCGCCTTTGATAGCATCACGCGGCTCAAACGAATCACCGTCAATACGGTTTTCCGGCGCTTCGGAGAGCGGGCTGTCACTGAAGTCAAAATCCAGATTTCCGCGGCTGCTGTTCACCGAAATATCGGTCGCCCGCAGGTGCTGAATATCAGTATAAGCTTCATTTGCCGAGCTGCTGAAGCCATGACTTTTCGGCCAGCTGTGCTCGCGGTTCCAATTGTCCGGGTTGGTGGACGCATCGCCTGAGCCATTTGAGGCTTTGGCAATAGAGCGATTTGAATAAAACAGCAGAACATTGTCCGGGTCGGCCGGATCTTCGTCGGTTGCGGTCAGGGCGGTCCATACCTGTGAGTAGCTTAATTGGCGCTGCCCGTCAGCCAGAGTGGCAGATAAACGCTGGCGGATAACATCCATACTGCTGCCGGCATCCACTTCTGCCTGTACTGCGCTGTAATAGGCGCTGGCATCAAAACTGGCGGCATCGGCGACTTTGTCCAGATCCGGGCAATTGGTACACACACCAGACAGTACCCCGTCATCACCGGAGTCGCCGCCATTGCCACCTGCATCACCACTGTAGGTATGCTGGCCCAGACCAGAAATATCATCTTTGGCCAGTCCGGTGAACTGTGCAGCCGGGTCAAAAGTATCAGCAACATTGGTATCACCGGCGCTGATGCCAGCTAGCCTGATCAGCGTATTATCCTTGGTACTGGTGTTGCCACTGCCCCACTCATCGTCAGGACGAAAACCCACCTGGCCGATGCTGTCGATAATGCTGCCGGCACGACTTAGTACAACGGCATCGTCACCGTTGAAAAAGCTTTGCGTGCTGGTTTGGTCAGACAGCGCCAGCATAGCCGCTGATGCATCATTGTCGGCCAGTACAAATGTACCGCCCGGATTGATGGTACCGCTAAGCTCGATGATGGTACTGGCAGCATTACTGCCATTGGAATAGACAGACAGCGTGTAACCATTCAGATCTATCGCTTGTGCGTCGGGGTTGTATAGCTCTACGGCCTTATTATTACTGCCACCTTCTACATACTCAGAAATAAACACTTCAGCGCTGACTGGCGCACTGACACAGAGTACAAAAGGAAGCAGAGCACGGCGTTTAAACATGTGTGTCTCCTGCGACTTTTTGGATTTATTGTTGTAAAACTGTCCTTTGGTACAGGGAGACTATATCGTGTTCACTACAGAAAAGTGACAAATTTTGGACAAAAACTGACAATTTTTTGACCACACGGTCTGACATGGCAGGAAGCAATAGGGATGGGAGCGCGTCACCCAAATGAATGACGGCGAAATAAACCATACTGTTATACAGTGCTTATTACAGCTTCACATCAGGGTGTGTGACTGGCGGTTTGCTCCAGTGTTTTTTCAAACCAGTCTTTTAACATGGCTTTTTCATAGGTCAGATTTTCAGCCCGGCGGCTGGCCCGGGTGCCCCGAGCCATAAAGGCCATATCTTTCAGTTTTACCTCCGCATTTTGCAGCACGTTACCGGTGGTATCTTTTAAGGTGTAACTGAAACTCATTCTGGGAATGTAGACCGGTTTTACTAACCGGATATCTGCGCCGCCCATTCCGCCTAGCAAGCTGGCGGGCCACACTTCACCGGCCAGGTCCAAATCGGTCACCGTCAGAGACAGGGTCTGCCCGTCGGGCAACTCTTCTGCCAGCTTTGTCATGTATTGCTCAAGATCGGCAAATACCATATTTCTGAATGATGTCCGGCTTTGATTGGAAGGCCGGATATCCTGGTAGGAGTCTGGCTCCTGCCAGTTTATTTTTACCTCTGCGGCAGCCATTACGGGTTGGTACATCAGCCCGGCAGCCAGCAATGTCGCTATTGAGAGTGACTTTTTCATGGGCTCCTCACATGTAAACATGCACTGTGTAAATACACGGGTTAGAGACTACCGCGCTGCCACAAGTTCCGTGACCGGTCCATAAACAGGCAATATTTAATTTTTGAAAATGGCCCGATAGCGCAGGGAATAGAGATGAGCATGCTATCGGGCAACTGAACTGAGGCTGAATCAAACAATCAGGATTTTGTCAGTAAAGGGGTTTTACTGATTTCGTCGCACAGATAGGTTCTGGATGACCCGTATATATAAGGATTCATGTCAGCACCCTGACAATAATAGGCATAAAATTGAATAACATTATCTTTGCTTTGCAACAGCTCATTAAGATAACGTTGCTGAAACGGTCGCATCGATACATGCAGCGGCCCTGTGGTCACTTTCAGATCGTCTAGCGCCTGTTGTTCGGGGAGCTTGTCCAGCTCCAGCAGCCAGTCGCTCACCGTGGCCTGAATATCCTGCAGCATGGCTTGCATCATGGGCATGCGTAAAATCAAAATCAGTACTGCGACCTGCACCAGTACTGCAAACATCCGGGCCATTTTGTTTTTCTCCCAGCAAGAACCCTAGCCTGTTTTTTAATCAAACAAAGATTAATACCTAACGACTGACTAAAAAAGCCTCAGTTTTATACGCATATATCAAAAGGTATAAAGAATGGCCACGCCAACAGACGAATCAAAGAGCGTTAATGTCATTAATGTCACATTCCGGCATTCGCTGTTTATTTGATCTATATTAAGCCTTATTCTCACCTGCGTCTGATAGTATGCAAAGGGACGTTATCGCTAAGGCCTGACAATGAGTGACAATATTCCGGTTAAAAATGTGACGCCGGTCAAAGTACATAAGCCGGACACCGGCACAACCCGGCGCCACGCCGCCCATAGCCGGATTTATGTACGCGCGGTGAAAGGGCCGCTGGAAACATTCCGACGTTTTTTCGGGTTATTTTTTCTGGCTTTGTTTGCGCTTATTCCGTGGCTGACCTACAACGGCCATCAGGCTGTGCTGCTCGACATCGCCGAGCAGCGCTTTACGCTGTTCTCACTGACTCTGTGGCCACAGGATCTGACCCTGCTGGCTTATCTGTTTATTATTTCTGCCTTTGCACTGTTTTTTGTGACCACGTTTGCCGGCCGGGTCTGGTGCGGATTTATGTGCCCGCAAACCACTTGGGTATATATCTTCACCTGGTTTGAAGAAATAATTGAAGGGCCCAGAAATAAACGTATTAAACTGGATGAACGCCCCATGGATGCGGATAAGTTTATTCGCAAAACGCTCAAACAATGCTGCTGGTGGAGCACAGCCTTACTCACAGCCCTGCTTTTTGTCGGCTATTTTACGCCGGTAAAGGCACTGTTTGCCGACTTTTTTACCTTCAACGCCAGCTTCTGGGCAACCTTCTCGGTACTTTTTTTTGCAGTCTGTACTTATGGTAATGCCGGCTACATGCGTGAAATCATGTGCACGCATATATGCCCGTATGCCCGCTTCCAGTCGGCCATGTTTGACAGCCAGACCATTACCGTGGCGTATGATAAACAGCGCGGTGAACATCGCGGACCGCGCCCGCGCAAGCTCAGTCGTGACGCGTTTCACGCAAAAGGATTAGGTGACTGCATCGACTGTCAGTTGTGTGTGCAGGTATGCCCGACCGGAATAGATATTCGCAATGGCCTGCAATACGAGTGTATCAATTGCGGCGCCTGCGTGGATGCCTGTAACGGCGTCATGGACAAGATGAATTATCCGAAAGGGCTGATTCGCTTCACTTCTGAAGAAGAATTATCCGGTGGTAGCTTGCGTATTTTCCGGCCCAAACTGATTGGCTATTTTGTTGTATTGCTGTTGATGATAGCCGTACTGACCGCCAATGTGCTGTTACGGGTGCCGCTGGAGGTTGATATTATTCGTGATCGTAATGCCCTGTACCGGGAAACCAATGACGGTCTGATTGAAAATGTGTATACCCTGAAAGTACTTAACAAGTCGCAAACCCAGCATCAGTACAGCATTTCTGTTGCCGGTCTGCCGGACTACCGTCTGATTGGCGCGCAGAAAGTGACGGTTCAGGGCGGAGAAGTTGCATCAGTACCGATTTCGGTTGCCACCGATGCCTATAATCTGGATGATCCGGTTACCGATATTCAGTTTGTGGTTCGCGCCACTGATACTGCCGAGGCAGTGGAAGTGAAAGAACCCAGCAAGTTCCTCTATCGATAAGGATCCTATGACAGATTTTGCTTTTACCGGTCTGACGCCGGACGCGCTGCTTGATGCGCTGGAGTCTACCGGCGTTTATGCGCAAACCGGGTTACTGGCACTCAACAGTTATGAAAACCGGGTGTACCAGTTTCAAAGCGACGAAGGCCAGCGCATGGTGGTCAAATTTTATCGCCCGGAGCGCTGGACCGACGATCAGATTCTTGAAGAGCATGAGTTTGCCCGAGAACTGGCCGATGCCGAAATTCCCATGGTGGCGCCATTAAATATTCAGGGCAAAACCCTGCATTTTCATAACGGATACCGCTTTGCTCTGTTTCCGTCGGTTGGCGGACGGCAGTTTGAAATTGATAATCTTAACCAGCTGGAATGGATGGGCCGCTTTATCGGACGTATTCACCGGGTGGGACAGGCTCGTAATTTTACCGGCCGCCCGGTATTAGATACCGACTCCTTCCTGACCCAGCCCTATCAGGAACTGCAACACAGTGCGCTGTTGCCGGAGCATTTAAAAACCGCTTTTTTTGCCATTGCCGAGCCGCTAATCACCGCCACGCGCCAGCATTACTTTGAAACCGATAGCATCCGCCTGCACGGCGATTGTCATCCGGGTAATATTTTGTGGCGTGACGGCCCCATGTTTGTCGATTTGGATGACAGTCGTATGGGGCCGGCCATTCAGGACCTGTGGATGATGTTAAGTGGTGATCGCAGCCAGCAGTTATTGCAGCTGGATGTGATGGTAGAAGCCTATGAGGAATTCAATGAGCTGGACCCGCGTCAGCTGGCTCTGATTGAGCCACTACGCGCTATGCGCATGATTCATCATATGGCCTGGTTGTCTCGCCGCTGGCAGGACCCGGCGTTTCCCAGAGCATTCCCCTGGTTTGCCGAGGATAAATACTGGGAAGGTCAGATACTGGCGTTAAAGGAGCAGCTGGCAGCACTGTCAGAACCGCCGCTTAAACTGGGTTTGTAGTGTTTGTTGAACTGGGCTGGGCGGGCATGTTCAGCAGCGCTTTGCTGGCTGCCACATTACTTCCGCTGGGCTCAGAAGCCGTGATGCTGGCCTTACTGGCCGCCGGCTATGCCCCCCTGCCACTGGTACTTACCGCCACCGCCGGAAACGTGGGTGGCTCCCTGCTTAATTACTGGCTGGGCCGTTATGCCGGTCGCGCCGGTGTACAGAAGTGGTTAAAAGTCAGTGACACCACCTACCTTTCTGCCCAGCATCATTTTCAAAAGTACGGTATCTGGTCACTGTGTTTTGCCTGGCTGCCGGTGGTGGGCGACCCGCTGACCTTTATTGCCGGCATCCTGCGCACATCTCTGCCGGTATTCCTGCTGCTGGTGACCCTGGGTAAAGGTGGCCGATATGCGTTACTGGCGTGGTTCAGTGCGGTTTAAATCAATGGTTATGTGAATAAAAGTTCATCCCTTTCCCTCGCTTTTCTTTCCCGCTGAACTATGCTTAATACGAAGGGCTTCTAAATAGTTCATCTGCTAGTGTTGTTCAGGGAAGTATCGTTTTTGAATACTAAAAATGTATCCGGCATGCTCAAAGGCATGCCAAGCCTCTTACTCTACAAAGAAAACGATGACAGCGACTTTTTGTTGTCTGATGAGTGCTGTGTACAACTGCATCTGCCGGTTGGCAGTAACGCCCGGTCGCTGGATTTTTTTGACGCCCTCAGCGGTCAGCAGTTAACCGAAGAACATCACCCGCTACACCCGGCAAATCTGTTCGATCATAGCTGCCAGCAAGTGGATATAGCTGCCGGCAGCCAGCGCTTTCACTGTAACCTGACCTTTCGGCATTTAGCGGTCGCCTCTGATAATTACTGTGTGATTAATATCGACGTCACAGCTGTTTTTGATGCCCAACAGCGCAGTATGCAGGCGTCGGCGTCCAGCCATTTAACCTACAGCATGATGCTGTCATCTATCTCCACCCGGCTCATCAATGCTGACGAAGCCAGTGTGGATCCCCTGATTGAAGAGTGTCTGGGCACCTTTGGCCAATTTATCAATGCTGACCGCTGCTATCTGTTTCGGTATAAACATAACCATACGCTAATGGACAATACTCATGAGTGGGCTGGCCCGGATGTCATGCCATACAAAGATGATTTAAAAAATGTTCCGGTCAGCGAGTTCCCGGTGCTGTTTACAACGTTGCAGGAGCAGGGCATCTTCCGGATTCAGGATATTGACAACCTGCCACCGCAAGCTTGCAAGGAAAAAGCCGAATTTGAGCGAGAAGGCATCAAAGCTATTTTGTGTGTGGCAGTCACACTAAACGGTGGATTATTCGGGTTTATTGGTTGTGATATCTTAAATGTTTCGCACAACTGGCAGTACCATGAAGTGCGTTATCTGAAATTAATTGGTGAGCTGTTTAGTGAAACCCTGCACAGCCTCAATACCCGGCAAAGCCTGAAACTTTTGCAGCAGGACCTGGAACAGGCGAACAAAGAACTGGAACGTCAGGCTAATATGGATGCGCTGACAAGCATTGCCAACCGGCGCTTTTTTGACTTAACCCTGGCCCGGGAATGGGCCAATATTCATATTACCGGGCAGCCCTTGCATCTGGTCATGCTGGATGTGGACCATTTCAAGCTCTATAACGACACCTATGGTCATCAGGCCGGCGATGTGGTGCTCAAACTGATTGGACGGGTGCTGACCGATATCGCGCTGGAATATGCAGTCACTTCGGCCCGCTATGGCGGGGAGGAATTTGCCCTGATTTGCCCCTCCAAGTCGGCTGTTACTACGCTGAAAATTGTCGAGGCACTCATTAACAATATTCGAAAGCTTGCTATCGCGTTTCCAATGTCACCGGTCAGCAGTGTCATTACTGTTAGTGTCGGATACGCCCTCGCCGGGTCGCCCAAAACTGACAGTATGCAAGCACTTATTAGCCGTGCAGATACGGCGCTGTACAAGGCTAAAGCTGAAGGCAGGAACCGCTACAGCCCGGGCATTGCTCAGGCGCTGGCATAACCTTTGGATTAGTCACAACAAACACAGATGTTAGCGCAAAATAATCTAACCAGAGACTTCGCGAAGGCAGCCCTTGCGTGCGCTGGCTTAGGTGCCTTGTATCGGTATTTTATTGCTCCGGACTCCCTTTTCCCGGCCAATCTATAACGACACATCCCCTACTTTTATGGTAGGATCACCATGTTGATTCATACAGATAAAAATTACATTACTGAATTCAACCTTATCTTTTTAAATCAGAGCAGTTTGTCCCACTGGAGGTACCAAAATGAAACGCGTACTACCCAGATTTGAAAAAAACACAGCCAGTCCTACGCTGTTAAACCAGGACGTGACCACTGTTATTTCGCTGTTTTGCCAGACTTTTGACCGGCAGGTAAGAGAAATCGTCAAAGTTTCCGATGACGGTTATCTGCAAATGCTAATGTCGGATCAAACCATGGCATATGCCTATATGGATGTAGATGGCGATGTTCAGATAGAACTGGAAGAGCCAACCCGGCTGGTAATTTATTCTTTTTATCAGCAGGATGATAAATGGCAGTTTACCGGGCGCACCCTGTACGACATTGCCAGTCAAAGCACGCCGGCATGTTGTCAGCTGGAAGCCAGAATCTGTCATCAACAGCAAAAAGTCAGTAACCTGTAACTTACCACCTGCCAATTTGTGATTTCGTCTCAGCACACAGGGATTACATCTCCTGTGTGGCTTGTCGCGGTTGCCTGATAATTAACCATCCCAATATACAGACTCATTGAATGTTGTGGCTGGAGTAAAGATGGCACACCCAATTCCTTTTTCGATTTTGGATCTTGCGCATATAGGGCAGGATAAAACCGTGCATCAAGCGGTGCGTAACAGCCAGCAAACTGCGCAGCTAGCCGAAACCCAAGGGTTTGAGCGGGTTTGGCTGGCTGAGCATCATGGTATGCGTGGAGTAGCCAGCGCGGCGACCGCGGTCATGCTGGCAGGTGTCGGTGCGGCAACCAGCAAAATCCGTATCGGCTCCGGCGGGGTTATGCTGCCCAATCACTCCCCCCTGGTAATTGCCGAGCAGTTTGGCACATTAGACGCTTTATATCCCGGACGCATTGATCTGGGTCTTGGCCGCGCGCCCGGTACAGATATGGCAACAGCCCGTGCACTGCGCCGGGATTTGAGCAGCAATGTGAATGATTATCCGGCTGATGTGCAGGCGCTACAGGATTACCTGGCCGACGACAGCGCGGGCGGTCCGGTGCTGGCAGTGCCCGGGGCGGGGAGCAACGTGCCGCTGTGGTTGTTGGGCTCAAGCCTGTATTCAGCCCAACTGGCTGGCAAAATGGGGCTGCCCTACTCTTTTGCCTCTCATTTTGCGCCTGACGCACTACATGATGCTATCAGGATTTACAAAATGAACTTTCAGCCGTCTGCGCAGCTTCAGAGACCCTATGTATCTGCCGGCGTAATGGCGGTAGTGGCTGATACAGAAGAGGAAGCCCAATACCTGTTCAGTTCAGTGCAACAACAGTTTGCCAATCTGCGTCGCGGACTTAACGAGCCCATGCCGGCCCCGGTGGATAACCTGCATGGCCTGTTATCAGCAGGAGAGATCCATGCCATAAACAGCACCCTGCGCTATGCGGTGGTAGGCACGCCAGCTCAGGTTCAGCAGCAACTGGCAGACTTCATTGCCGATACCGGCATCGATGAGATTATCTTATCGTTTCCTATCACTGATGATGAAAAATGTCATCAGGCCATCCGCCAGGTCGGGGCTATGACCGAGATCAAGTCCGCCCCCAGCTGGCAGTAATGTAAATTCAGGAGGTACTATATGCTACTTTATTATGTTCAGAGCCAGCGTGCTGTACAGAACAACAATCTGAACCGCAAATGAACCGCTAGTCGGTGATAGACATCAGATGGTCGTGTTGGCTATGCGAAGCGAAATTGCTGTGGTAATCTTTTGCGCAGTTTCGCTTAAAGGAAATAACGCATGAAAAAATTTGCTCTGATAATTTTTATGGCTTTGCTGGTTCCGCTACAGGCGTGTGCCGCTGAGCAAGCCAAATGGGAAGAAGGTAAGCACTATAAGGTTCTGGATGAGCCGGCCAGCGACAAACCGGTTATCACCGAGTTTTTCTCTTACTGGTGTCCACACTGTTTTCAGTTTGAGCCACTGGTAAAAGAAATTAAACAGAAAATCAGTAAAGACACTAAGTTCAATAAAGTTCACGTTAACTTTATGGGCTTTACGTCATCTGACATTCAGGATGATGCGACCCGTGCAATGATGATTGCTCGCGCACTGAAGCAGGAAGATACCCTGAACGCGGCTATCTTTGATTATATTCACAAGCAGCGTGCCAGCGTGACCGGCCTTAAGGATCTGCGTAGCATCTTTGCCGTCAACGGCGTCGACAAAGCCGAGTTTGATAAACTGGCCAGCAGCTTCGGCGTAAATAACATGCTTAAGCAAAACAATAAAACACTGGATGAATACCGTGACTATGTGCGCGGTGTACCTAACTTTATTGTTAACGGCCGTTACCAGGCGCAGTTTACGTCTGACATGTCACGTGAAGACATTGTTGATTTAATTGTCTGGCTAAGCAAGCAAGACTGATTGCCGCTTCAATACTGATTAAGAACGCGCCTTATCCGGCGCGTTTTGTTTTTATAAGGAGTTATTTTGACCGCATTACCTCAGGCTGACTTTATTCGCGAGCTGGACCAGCTAAAAGCCATTCGTCGTCAGATTCGCTTACCCGGCGACGACAACCGCCAGGAAAACAGCGCCGAGCACAGCTGGCACGTGGCTCTGGCAGCCACAGTCCTGGCCGAATATGCCGAACACCCTGTGAATATCACCCGGGTGATACAGATGATCCTGATTCACGATCTGGTTGAAATTGATGCCGGCGATTTGTTTGCGTTTAATGATGCGGCGGATCACGCTGAGCAGGAGCTCAAAGAGCTTGCTGCGGCCAAACGTATTTTCGGATTACTGCCCGGGGAACAAGGCCAGAATTTGCTCACCCTGTGGCTGGAGTTTGAAGCAGCTGAAACTCACGATGCCTGCTTTGCCAAATGTATGGACAGAGTGCTGCCGGTATTTCAGAACATGCAGTACGAAGGTGGCAGCTGGGCCAGACACGGCATCACCCGGGTACAAATACTGAATCGCAACGCCCTGCTGGAGCGCCACGCCCCGAAGCTATGGCAATATGTAAACGGGCAGCTGGATCTGGCCGTTGAAAACGGCTGGCTAAAAGGCTAGCCAGCGACGGCTGGGGTATTACACCTGCGGAACCGGACGATCGAGGTTGGCCTGATAGGCATCCACCGGGTCATCTCCAAACCGTTCGTCCCGGTTCAGCTCGTCAATGGCATTTAGTTCCTGTTCGGTCAGTGAAAAGTGGTCCAGCTCGAGGTTGGCCCGCATATTCTTTTCACTTTCAGACTTGGGAATAACCACCCGACCCTGTTGCACATCCCATTTTATGATGACCTGCCCGGCACTGACGCCGTACTTTTCAGCCAGCTTCGTAATCACCGGGTCGGCCATCGGCTTGTCCTCAAATTTCACATCACTCCATGAGCCGGAGCCCAGCGGCGACCAGCACGACACCACCATGCCTTTGCTTTCACAATACTCAATGAGCGGTTTTTGCGTCATGTATGGATGCAGTTCCAGCTGGTTATACACCGGCTTGATTTCTGCCACCTCAAATAACTGCTGAATATCCCGCTTGGTAAAATTAGACAATCCCAGAGAGCGGGCGCATTTTTCCTCATGCAGCTTTTCCAGTGCTTTCCAGGTCGCATGGGTTTTCTCCGGATACGGCCAGTGCACCAGATACAGGTCCACATAATCCAGCCCCAGTAATTCCAGGCTGCGCTCCATGGCAGCTAAGGTAGGCTGGTAGCCCTGCTGGGTGTCCCACACTTTGGTGGTGATGAAAAAGTCTTTACGCGCCACGCCAGACTCAGCTATTGCCTGTCCCACCGTTTGCTCATTACCGTAAAACGACGCGGTATCAATGTGCCGGTATCCCAGCTCTATCGCCTTAAGTACCGTATCTTTCACATGACTGTCGTTTTGATGCATGCTGCCAATAGCCGCGGTACCAAACCCTACCTGCGGAATGCTTTGACCATTGCTTAATGAAAGTGATTGCATAGTGTTTCCCTGTTTGTGCGAATGCATGAAAATCCAATGCCCGGCAACTTCCGACACTGTGCTATTAGCTAGCCTTCAGACCCGCTTCAGGATCACCCCAACGCCATATTCAGGCACTAAAAGGCAGGCGCTGCGTATCGCGCTGCTGCCACAGCTGACGGGCCTTGTCGGCGGCCTGCGCGATAGTGCTGTTATCCAATAGCGTCAGGTAGGCGGTCAGTGTAGCCTGCACAGCCTGTTCGGCATACCGGTGGGACTGCTCACCGCGCCAGAATGCCAGCATCGTCTGCACATCCATGGTTTTGTCTTTTAACGCCCACTGCCCGTCACTGGCCGGCAGAATACAGGTTGAGGTGTGGCCATCCCGGGTAATAAACAGTTCGGTTTCCCGCTCACTGTTTACCTCAGGATCGCCGCCATCGCCACGAAAACACAACGACTGAAACTGCCCGAAGGCCTCGTTTACTTTGCCATGCTTGTGATCAAGGTGGGTGTGAAATACCCCCTGCACACTGGCCGGCGCAGCGGACGGATTCAGTAACCGGCCCAGCGTATTAGCACACGAACGCAGGCCGAACACCTCGCGCAATTTTATGATGGTATTAAGCGGCGGCAGAATATTCTCCAGATCCAGATAGGCCGCGTGCTGACCCTTAAGGTGCTCAGCCGCCTGACTGGCCGAGCCAGCCAGGGGCAGGCCCAGCGCAGGCAGCACCAGACTGGCATAGAGTCGGCCTGAGCCAGGTTCATGGGCACCATGTAAAAATACTTTAATTCCCGCCTGCGCCAGACAGGCTGCGCTTAACAGATACCAGGGCAGCTGCCGGCGTTTTCCTGCATAACACCCAATGTCGATACTGGCCGGCAGGGCTGCGACTTCGGGGTGGAGCATCTCACGACAGGCCTGTAAAAAGCCGATGACCTCGTCCGGTGTTTCCTCCCGGGTGCGCAACAGCATTAAAAATGCGCCGCGCTGGTCGCCGGTGACCTCCTCGTTAAGCACCATTTTCATCGCAGTATAGGCTTCATCGCGGGTCAGGCTTCGGCTGCCTTTTTGCCCTTTACCGATAATTTTTATGTACTGACTGAATACTGCGGACATGCGCTGACACCTGTAATTAAAGTAAGTGGCAGTTTATCACTGCCTTGCACCGGGGCAAACCAGACATAAAAAAACCACACCGGGAGAAATGACGGTGTGGTTTTTGACTATCACGTTAGATACATTATCGGCAGACCAACAGGACATGTACCGGTCTGCTATTTAAGGTGTATCAAGTTGCATGCCAGTTACCTAACGGCCGTAAACCGGGGCCTGCATGCCCGGGCCGGCCGGTTATGGCCGCCCGATAATGCACCTTTTAAGAAGCTATGCACCAGTTTGATGCACAGCAACCTGATTAGCCGAGCTGGTCAGACGCCACCTTGTAGCGCGGATCTTCAACCACATTCATCTCGACAAACTTATTGGCTTTTTTCAGCAATGCCCGGCAGTCGCTGCTGATATGGCGAATGTGCAGCTGTTTACCCTGCTGCTCATATTTATCAGCCAACCCGTCCAGCGCATCAATGCCCGACGAATCCCAGATACGACTGTTATTAAAATCAATCACCACATCCTGCGGGTCACTGGCAATATCAAACAGGTCTTTGAAGTGAGATACCGAACCAAAGAACAGCGGACCATCCAGCTCATACACTTTCCAGCCGTCGTTATCGATGTGTGTTTTCACCGCAATATGACGGGCGTGTTTCCAGGCAAATACCAGCGCAGAAATAATCACCCCGACCACGACCGCAATGGCCAGATCGGTAAACACCGTCACGGTGGTCACCAGAAACAGCACAAAAGCGTCTTCTTTGTTTACCGAACGGATAATTCTGAATGAGGCCCATTCAAAGGTGGCAATAACTACGACAAACATCACGCCTACCAGTGCCGCCAGAGGTATCATTTCGATCAGGGGAGCGGCGAACAAAATAAAGCCCAGCAATACAACCGCTGCGGTAATACCGGATAAACGCCCGCGGCCACCCGAGTTAATGTTAATCATACTCTGACCAATCATGGCGCAACCGCCCATACCACCAAAGAAACCGTTAACCGTATTGGCCACGCCCTGGCCTACGCACTCTTTATTGCCACGGCCACGGGTATCTGTCATCTCGTCAATCAGGGTCAGGGTCAGCAGCGATTCAATCAGGCCCACCAGACACAGAATGACCGAGGTTGGCAGAATAATCATCAGAGTGTCCATGGTAAACGGCACCATGGGAATAGCAAAAGAAGGCAACTCACCGGCCAGCGTGGCGGTGGCTTTTTGATCCGCCGGTAGCAGATCACGCACAAAATCCAGTACCGTGCGCGCTTCCATCCCGGTGGCGTGCACCAGCACAGTAATAATAATTATCGCGGCCAGCGAGGCAGGCACTGCTTTGGTCAGCTTAGGCAACAGATAGATAATGGCCATTGTCAGGGCCACCAGCCCCAGCATGATGTACAGCATGGTGCCTTCCATCCACTGCCATTCACCCAGCGCATTCTGCACTTTAAACTGCCCCAGCTGGGCCAGGAAAATCACAATGGCCAGGCCGTTAACAAAGCCCAGCATCACCGGATACGGCACCAAACGGATAAATTTACCAAGCCGGAAGGCGCCGGCCAGGATTTGCAGCAAGCCGGCCAGTATTACCGCCGCAAACAGATACTGCACACCGTGCTGAGATACCAGGGCTACCATCACCACGGCCATGGCCCCTGTCGCACCGGAAATCATTCCCGGACGACCACCGATGGCTGCGGTAATCAGTCCCATTAAAAATGCGCCGTACAGCCCTATCATCGGCTCAACACCTGCCACAAAGGCGAAAGCGACCGCCTCAGGGACCAGTGCCAGGGCAACGGTAATACCCGACAGCACGTCATTTTTGACATTGCCGTCTTTACTGTTGATCAAATCAAACATGTGTTTCCAAGCAAGTGAGTGGTTAAAAAACGGTCGGCGATTCTATCACCATAAATGACCAAAGTCCTTTAATAAGATGTTAAAACTAAGCCTGGCGCGGTCTGTGTGCAGGTTGTACCAGGCAGACCAGTCGCGGTCTTATTGCAACCTCGGCTCAGCAAAGGCAAACTATGAATTTTGCGCTCCCGCGCAGCATCACGTTAACTAAAGAGGTCGTATTGTGGTTGCATATTTACTGACAGGTTTATCAGTGCTCATTGCCGGTATTATTCACTGGAGTGCGCCGCGTGCTTTCTGGAAAGCAACGCTGACCTCTACCGGCACGATATTACTGCTCAGTGTGGCAGCATTATTTATTTTTCAGGCGTCTGGCCTGCTGGTGAGCGAAGAAACCGGGGAAGAGGCAGATATTGCCAGCTCATTGATGCTGGTCACCACCCTTATCGCATTTTTTGGCTTTTTGATTTCGGTGTTTGTCGGCTGGTTTTTACGCACTCTAAGAGCGCCTGCCAGACCATCAGGCAAATAAAAGTAAAACAGGTGCCATAGCCGGCACCTGTTGCAGGTTGATATCCGGTTAAGCGCGGTCCGGGATCAGGCGACTGACCACAGACCACCATAAAATAACCCATACCACACCGGCCAGCCAGCCAGCAATCACGTCCGTGGGCCAGTGTACACCCAGATAAACCCGGCTGAATCCGATGCAAAAGGTAATCATTGATGCCACCAGCATAATGTATCTGCGCCGGGCCAGCCCTTGTGGCGAGGCACTGAAAATCAGCGCCAGAGAAAACAAGGTAATGACCGACATCATGGCATGGGCAGACGGAAAGCTACTGGTGAACACCTGTGTTTCGTGCACCACCAGCGTGGGTCGGGGACGGGCAAAACCATGTTTCAGGGCAAAAGTGACCGCCAGCCCCGCACCAATGCCCACCACCAGTGCCAGCGCCAGTTTGCGATGCTGGTTCAGCCATAACAAAATACTGCTACATAATGCCGCCAACAGTAACACCCAATTGCTGCCCAGCGCAGTAATATCCCGCATGCCTTCTTCCAGCCACTGCGGGCCGATAGGATCAGCACTACTGGTAGGACTGCGCAGCGTAGTCAGTAAAGTAATATCAAATTTGGGCAGCTTACCCTGCACCCACAACGCTATTCCGGCAAAACCAGCCAGACATAACAGCAGCATAAAAAAACGAAAACGAAAAACAGATGACGTTGAAGACATAACCGATGATTTAGCCTAATAATTGGTATGAATACAAACTCAATCCCGAATTGGATTGGTTTGTGATATGTAGATGCCTGGAGAATACCCAAACACCGGCGCGAATGTGAGCACGCAAACGCCGGACACGGGTAATTCTTATTGCCTGAAAATGGCAGCGCCGGCCGTTAGTTTGTCACAGGCCGGACACTATCAGGGCAGGCTAGCTTTCCGGTTTATTCAGCATCTCATCATGGGCGTCCATCTGCCAGGGCAGCTGACCCGGGCTATTGTCCAGAAAGTGCAGATAGTTTTCAAACTGGTCGAGAATATCCTTAACAATGCTGGCCTTGTCATAGCCATAAATATCATAGGCCTGACCACCACGGCGCAAAAACACCTCGGCCCGATAATACTTTTCTGCCTCTTCTTCTGAACTACGCAGCTCAGCATAGCTAAACCCAGGTACCTGATGTTCGGTCATCCGGATATCATAGATAAAATCCATATGTTCATGGCGCACCACCGTTAGATAAGCCCGGCCAAGGGTATCGTTAAACACCACTTCAGCCTGCCACTCGCGGTACTCCAGCTCAGCCTGTACGTCTTTCATAGCAGCCGTCACGGTCTGCTCAATAAACTGATAAACCTTGTCTTTTTGCGGATAATCCACCATCGCCGCCAGGCGGCTTTTCAAATCGCCATCGCGCTGTTTATTTTTATCCAGCGTGTGTGCCTGCAAACTGTTATTGCGATAGCCTTCAATAATCAGCGCCCGCCACAGACCGGCTGCCGCCAGCAACATAATAACCGCAAACGGTAAGGCGCTGGTAATCGTCATGGTTTGCAGCGCATTCAAGCCACCAGCCAGTAGCAGCACAGCCGCCACAATGCCTTCCATCGATGCCCAGAATACCCGCTGCCAGACCGGGCTTTGTTCATGGCCGCCAGAAGACAGTGAGTCAATCACCAAAGAGCCTGAGTCTGATGAGGTAACAAAGAATGTAATAATCAACAGCACGGTTAATGCTGACATCAAGGAGGACCAGGGCAACTGCTCGTACAGTTTAAACAGAGCAATAGCTTCATTTTCCTGTACATCGGCAATCAGGGTGTTGACTCCCTCATTCATAATGGCGTTAAGCGCGGTATCGCCAAACACCGAGAACCATAAAAAGGTGAACAATGTGGGCACCAGCATAACGCCCACCACAAACTGACGAATGGGTGCGTCCCCGACTGATTTTGGCGATAAACATGCCAACAAACGGTGCCCAGGCAATAGTCCAGCCAAAGATAAATAAGGTCCAGTTGCCAATCCAGTCGCTGCGGCTGTAGGCCTGCAAATTAAAAGTACGCTCTACAATACCGCTTAGGTAGCTACCGGTATTTTGCAGGTATGACTCCAGAATATGCACGGTATCGCCCACCACAAAGACCATGCTCATCAGTGCCACTGCCAGCATCATATTAAGTATGGAAAGACGTTTTACCCCCTTGTCCATCCCCGCCAGTACAGACACGGTGGCGGCCACAGTCACAATGGCAATAGTGCTGATTTGTACAGTGATATCAATGGGAATATCCGGCGAGAGAAAATGCAGGCCGGCGTTGATTTGAGTGACCGACAACCCCAGCGTGGTGGCAATACCAAACAGCGTTCCCAGAATGGCAAAGACATCCACGATGTGACCTATCGGCCCATAAATTTTATCGCCGATAAGCGGATACAAGGCTGAGCGAATCGACAATGGTAGTCCCTGGCGAAAAGCAAAATAGGCCAGTACCAGTCCCACCAGACCGTAAATTGCCCAGATGTGAAAGCCCCAGTGAAAAAAGGCAATCTGCATAGCCTGCTTTGCTGCATCCACCGTTTCAGCCGCGCCGGCTGGTGGTGAGGCATAGTGCAACACCGGCTCTGCCACCCCAAAATACAATAAGGCAACGCCGTAACCGGCCGAGAACAACATCGCAAACCATTCGCCAAAACTGTACTGGGGCTCAGCGTGATCCGGTCCTAATTTAATATTTCCCCAGCCGGATGCGGCCACCGCGACAATAAACATTAAAAAAAGGGCCACTGACAGCATATAAAACCAGCCAAAGGTCTGGGTAATCCATGCCAGCAGACTGGCAAAAGCCTCACCGGCCAGATCCGGCGCACTGATTGTGCCGACCACTAACAGGGCGATAATAGCGACAGCGGGAATAAATACGGGCAGAAGAATGGTAGAACGATGGGTTCCTTCCTTCATATAAGCTCCTTTTAATAAAGACCATCCGCAACTAGGTTTTGTTACTGGCCCTGATTGGTAATAGTTCAGAATGTACCCTCCTACGCTGGTACAACGCAGCCTGAAAAGCAACCTTTGTATGTCAGGTAAACTGCCTTCATCATCTACTTACCACTGACTATTTTTGCTACACTGGCCGCTCTTTTCCTTCTTATTCTTAATCAACGACCTGCCCATGTATTCTTTTATAACCGAAACCCTCGGCCCGGTACTCATTTTGCTGTTGATGGGGTATTTTCTATATCGTCGCGGCATGCTAAACGAAGTGTTTATTGAAACCGGCTCTAAACTGGTTTTTAACCTGGCTCTGCCCGCCCTGCTGTTTTTATCCATCGCTCAGGCCGACTTTGCCCATGCCGCCAACCCGCGACTGATCGCGGTAGGCGCCGGTGCCACCTTAGTGTATTTTTTGTTGCTGATGTTGTTCAGCCATTTTACGGTAAATCCTGCCAATGCCCGTGGTGTGGTGATTCAGGGGGGCTTTCGGGCCAATATGGGAATCATCGGCCTGGCGTATTGTGCGAATACCTATGGCAATACCGGGCTGGCGGCCGCGTCGGTGTACATGGGCTGTATCACCATATTGTTTAATGTGCTGTCTGTGTTTGTGCTGAATTTTTATCTGGATAGCAAACGCTCGGTAGGCCAGCACTTGCTGGGCATTGTCTCAAACCCGCTGATTCTGGCGATTATGATGGCCCTGCCGTTGTCGTATTTTCAGATTAGCCTGCCGGATTTTGTGAAAGCGACCGGTGAATACTTTGCCCAGCTGACACTGCCGCTGGCGCTTATCTGCACCGGTGCCTCCCTGCAGTTTCGCTCGTTCAGCGCTGATAAATGGAATATCAGTCTGGCCACAATCAGCAAATGCATTGGCTATCCGGCGATGGTAGTGGGAGGCGCTTATCTGGCCGGGTTCAGCGGGATGGAGCTGGGCATTGTACTGCTGCTGGCTATTTCACCGACCGCCGCAGCCAGTTATGTGATGGCCAGAAATCTGGGTGGCGATCATCGTCTGGCAGCCAGTATTATTGCGGTGACCACCTTGCTGTCGCTGCCAGTCACCGCGGTGGCCTATTCCACGTTACATGGAATTGGCCTGTTATAGGTCGGCTTTACTGCCACCCCGGCAAGCCGGCGACGGCACAATCTCGTTACCACGATCCTGCCACTCCTGTGGTGTATAGGTATGCAAGGCAAGCGCATGCACCGGGCCGCTCAGGGCATCGGCCAGCAGAGTATTAACCTGCCGGTGCCGGCCTATCAGGCGGCTGCCGGCAAACTGCTCACTGACCACCGTGACCTTAAAGTGGCTTTGTGCTCCTTCAGGCACATTGTGCATATGACTTTCATCAGCCACCTGTAAAAAAACCGGTGAAAGATGGGTCATCAGTTGTTCTTCGATAAATGCTTTTACTTGCATAAATTACCTGTTTTGCTGCGGGTAAATGTACCTGAATGTCAGGTTAATTCTATCACCAATCGATTTGGCCGTCTTGGCTATGCCATGATGATAAAACTGCTGGGTAGTGCCGCGCATGATAAGCAGGCTACCATGCTCGAGCAGAACCCGGCTGCGGGTACCGGTCGGCAGATGGTGAAAAATAAACGGTCGGGCCTGCCCCAGAGTCACAGAAGCAATAACCGGCTCGCGCCCCAGCTCAGGCTCATTGTCCGCATGCATCCCCATGCTGTCCTGCCCATGCCGATACCAGTTGCCAAGCACACTGTTAAATGAGGTACTTTGCTGCTGACTGATACGCTCGCGTAAATAGTGCAGCGCTGGCGTCCAGGGGGCTGGCTGCATCCGCAGCCCCGAATAGGCATAGATGGCATCACTATCGCCATGCCAGGCCTGCAAGCGCGGAATTTTCACCGACTTACCATATAATTTAATGGTATCCTGATGCCAGTTTAATTCGCTCTCCAGCTGTTGTTTAAGCTGGTCAGCCTGGGATGCACTCAGCCAGCCAGGCTGATAAATTACTGTTGCATCCGGCATGGGTAATGGCGCAGGCGTCTGATTGTTACAGGCATCGTCAAATAACGAAAACTGCATTACCCCTCCGTTTTCTATCATCACAATACATTACAGTTGCATCATGAACACTGAATTTAGCGTCCTGGATACCACCTTGAATCTGGTCAGGTATCCGTCCGAACATCAGCACAAAAGCCTGCAGGCGTGGGACAGTGCTGATGAACTGTTAATTGAATATATGGCCGAAGCCGCGCCGGTACAAGCATCCGCGCCGTTACTCATTCTTAATGATGACTTTGGCGCACTGGGTTGCTGGTTTGCCGGTCACAGCGAAGCTGCTGTGCACTGGTACAGTGACTCCTGGATTGGGCATCGTTCGCTGGCGGTAAACCTGCAGGCAAACCAGATGCCGGTCACCTTCAGCGATGACTACTTAGTGGACGCGCCGGTCAAGGCACACAGCATCCTGCATACTCTGCCTCCCACACCGGATACAGTGGTAATAAAGATTCCCCGTACTCAGGCGTTACTGGAGGCCCAGTTGCAGGCGCTCAGCCGCATGATTACGCCACAGACCCGGATTATTGCCGCCGCAAAAGTCAAAATGGTCACCAAATCGGTGCTGGGGCTGTTTGAAAAGTACCTGGGCATTACCACCACCTCACTGGCCAAGAAAAAATCCCGCCTGATATTTTGTGAGCCGCAGCAACCGGCCCGCTCGCTGCATACCCAGACTGCACCTACGATGATTTGGGAGCAAAAATCCAGTAATGGCAAAAGCATGCAGGTGCATAACCTGGCCAACGTCTTTTCCCGTCAGTCTCTGGATATCGGCGCCCGCCTGATGCTTGAGCATATGCACGTAACCAATCATGAGCAGGTTATTGACCTGGGTTGTGGTAACGGGATTTTAGGACTCAATGCGCTGGCGCTGGCCCCCGAGGCAAATATCACCTTTGTTGATGAGTCTTTTATGGCGCTGGAAAGCGCGCGAATGAATGTGGCGCATAATTTTCCCGATGCGCAGGATAACTGCCGTTTCGTAGCCAGCAATTGTCTTGAACAACTGTTAGGTCAGGGTCAGCAGAATCAGTATGACAAAGTGTTATGTAACCCGCCCTTTCACCAGCAAAATGCAATTACCGACCATATTGCCTGGCAGATGTTTCATGACAGCCGCGATGCCCTGCGTCGTGGCGGCCACCTGATTGTGGTGGCGAACCGTCATCTGGAGTATCACATAAAACTGAAACGCCTGTTTGGCGGTGTTAAGGTGCTTGCAAGTAACCGTAAATTCGTTATTTTGAGTTCAGCCAAGCGTTAATGGAAGGAAAAACAACATGATTCGCTATCTACTTTTTGTGCTGATAATCGTCACCACACAGGTCACTGCTAAAGACAAAGATGACGGCTCTGATGTGCAGCCAGATAACTATTATCCCAGAGTGAAACTGGAAACCACCATGGGCGATGTAGTGGTGGAACTTGATCGCCGGCGCGCGCCCCTGACGGTGAACAATTTTTTGCGCTATGTCTCAAAGCATGGCTATGACGGCACTATTTTTCATCGTGTTGTCCCCGGCTTTGTAGTGCAGGGAGGCGGATACAATACCGATTATGAAGCCAAGCCCAGCTATCCTGAGATCTTTAACGAGTCTGGCAATGGGATGAAAAACGAGCTGTATACCGTGGCCATGGCACGCCAGAATGAGCCGCATTCGGCCAATCGGCAGTTCTTTTTTAACGTTAATGATAATCCCAGTCTGGATCCGGGCCGCGACTGGGGCTATGCCGTTTTTGGGATGATTGTGGAAGGCGAGGAAATAGTGGATAAAATGATGGAAGTGGAAACCGAGTACAACCTGGACCTGCGGGAACAAAACAGCCCGGTGGAACAGATTGTACTGAAAAAAGCCATCGTTTTACCGGCAACCTGATCGCTTAGCGGTTGGGTCGAGCGTGCGCCAGTACAGTTGCTGGCGCTCCATTCCCTGAATAAAAATTTTTCCCTGTTGGCGAAACCCAAGGCGGGTGAGCAACTGGCGGCAGCGCACATTGTGTTTATGTGCCATACCGGTAACAAAGTCAAAATGATAGTGCCCGGCAGCCCGCTGGACGACCGCCTCACCGGCTTCTGTTCCATATCCCAGCCTGCGATACTCACCGCGCAGGGCAAATCCAAGATCCGGACACCGGAATACCTGACGGGTCAGCAAACCACAGATGCCCACCGGTTCGGCGGTACGTTGACACTGTGCCACCCACAGGCCATACCCCCAGCGCTTTTTATGGTCCTGTATCAGCTCAATATACCGCTTCGCATCGCTTATCGAATGGACTCCGCGATTACCAATAAACCGTATCCATTCTGGGTCCTGCTGCATGGTGTGAACCCAGTGCGCATCATCCATGACCGGCTCACGGTAGCCTAATCGTGCGCTGGTAAACTCATACTTTGGCTCAGACAAGGGCATACTCCCTGAGTAAGGCATCAATCTGCTCGTGATGCTGCCTCGCCACCCGGCCCGGGCGAGGATAGACCGGCGCTGTACGGTCGTGCTGAATATGTCTGGACCACAGTCGGGTGGAGTCAATAAAGGCGCGGGCCTGCGCCTCTCCGCCCTGTTCCAGACAACCGGCCAGACAGGTATCAATATAGGTCTGAGCAATCGGAAATTCAGCGCTGGCCGGTTGTTGCGCCAGCGTCTGGCAAATCCACAGTGACTTATCGTTAAGCGCCTGTTGCAGGTAGGTATTGACCTTATCAGCAGCTTTCACACTGACTGCACTGGCCGGTACTGCCACAAACTGATAATCCTGCTCCCGTTTGGCCAGTGCCGGGCTGATAGCGGTGGATATCATCTGGGCATTGAGCCAGCCATCAGGATTGGCCAGCGCGCCTACATAGGTCAGTTTTTCCTGTTCGCTGCGAGTTACCCATGCCCGCTCAAACCCGGTGACTGACACTAAAATGCCGGGCTCATCAATGGCAGAAAAACGCTGGCGGCTGTCAGCGTTCATCAGGCTGCCATATCCCAGCACAAGATGCTCATGCTCTAGTGAGGCCAGCCACTGCCGGATGTGTTCAATAGTCACGCCGTACTCCTGCTGTTTGACTTATTTGTATTGTAGCAGGCATAAAAAAAGGGCTCATCCTCTACGCGGTGAGCCCTTTTCGGTTAACCCGTACGGTATCAGAATACTGCGCGGGCACCGACAGTAAAGTTACGCCCTGGTAATGGAGCCTGATCTTTCAGGAAGGACGTATGGACACGCGCTTCTTCGTTAGTCAGGTTGTCGGCATTGGCAAACAAGATCCAGCTCACGTCACGGTGGCTGATTTCATATTCCACACCGGCACTAAGCATCGTGAAGCTGTCAGTTTCCGTTTCAAACGGTGCAATATTGTCCTGGCTGGCATGATAGGTCACACCAATGTCACCGCGCAGCTGCATCCCCTGATAACTCAGGCTGGTGCCAACACGTGACTGCGGGATACGCGGCAGGTCCTGATTATCCAGTTTGGCCCGAATCGTATCGCCAAACACCTCTACCCGCCACTGTGGGGTAAAGTCGTAATACACCTGTCCTTCCAGGCCGTAAATATCAGCGTCCGCCTGATTAAAGGCATAGACCGGCAAGCCTTCTTCTTCATGCTCATGGGCTTCTTCGCCAGCTTCATCAGCATGTTCTTCATGCTCTTCTTCCAGTGTCAGGCCGGTGTCAGTCTGATAGATATAATTTTCAGCCTGATTGTAGAACAGCGATACCGTATAGCCCCAGTCGCCGGTGTACTTACGCAAAGTCAGATCAATATTGTTACTGACCTCTTCTTCCACACCGCGCAGTTCATTGCCCAGCTCACCTTCTTCGTCCAGGTCGTAAACCAGACCCACTTCATAAGTTTGGGTAGCCAGGTGCGGACCGCCGGCAAATAATTCCTGCTGACTTGGCGCTCGCTCACTGCGTGACAGGGTCAGAGCAACAGACTGGCCTTTGGTATATTCCCAGTTAGCACCGGCAGACAGCGACGTGGCGGTGAAATCATAGTCGTCAAAGGTAAATACCTGCTCTTCCAGTTCTTCTTCGCCTTCTTCGTCATGATGAACATGCAGATCCAGTTCGGCATCATCGGCATCAATGGTGGTGCGCTCGACCCGTCCACCGAGCTCAACAGTTACATCGCCAAAGCGTTTTTGTTCTACCAGGTACAGTGCGTAGGAATCAGTGGTATTAGGTGGAGTAAAGGCCTCTTCACCAATGGCCTCGTAATCACTGGTGCTGGCCTGCAGACCAATCACTCCGTGCCAGCCATCAATTTTGATATGGTGTGCAGACAGCTTAAAGTTGGTGCTGTCGTTATTAAATTCCGTACCGGTTTCCCCGTCTTCCACTTCAACGTGGGTATAGTCAGTATGGGCCAGACCAAATTTGATGTTGTTAAATCCGGCCACCGGCGAGTGCCATTCCCCCATCATCTGGTAACGGGTCATATCCACATCAATCTGAGTACCGGTTTCTTCTTCGTGCTCGTCATGCTCTTCACCGGCAATCAGATCATGATCTTCTTCGTGCTCTTCTTCATGGTGATGATGATGCCCTGGCACGCCATACAGGTTACTGAGTTTCTCAACCGCAAAACCAAGATAACCTTCGTCTTCCACATAGCTTACCCCGGCAGTAAAGCTCTTGGTGTCCATATCACTGTTTTCCAGTGTACGATACGGCTCATCTTCATCCGGCTCAGATGACGCATAACCCGGAATATCAATGTTCTGGGTTTTCCGCATAAAACCATCAAAATGGTAAGCAATATTGCCTTTGCCGCCAGTGACATCCAGCTTGCCAAATTTGCCGTTATCCACGGTGGAGTAGCGAACCTCGGCTTCCCCTTCCACATCTTGCGGAACATATTGTGGAATGCGCTTATCCACCACATTTACCACACCACCGATGGCGCCACTACCGTATTGCAGAGTAGCCGGTCCGCGCAGAATCTCGACCTGCGTGGCACTGGATGCATTGGCTGCCACATTATGATCAGGCCCTACCCGGGAGACATCAGACACATCCAGACCATTTTGTACAATCATCACCCGCGGGCCGTCGTTGCCCCGGATAACCGGGCTGCTCGATACCGGTCCAAAGTATGTGCTCTGCACTCCCGGGGTGTTTTTCAGAGTTTCTCCTAAGGTCGGTGCCTGATGACGACGTAATTCTTCTGCGCCCAGCACTGATACTGGTGTTACCGACTCCAGCGTGGAAGACTGCATGGCCGTTGCGGTAACCAGAATATTTTCCATGGATGATGGTGTCAGGGTAAAGTCGACAACCTGATCACCCTCAATTTTGCCTAAATCTTTATCGCCGTGCAGATAAGCTTCAGATGACACATGAATATGTACATCGCGCGGAGAAATGTCAGCAAGGCGATACTGCCCCTGCTCATCGGTCTTGACCGTTTTTCTGGAACCTTCAACAGAGATGGTGGCACCGGCAACAGGGCTGCCCTGTTCATCGACCACGGTCCCGGTCACCGTCTCAGCTAACGCGGGGGCACAGGCAGTCAGTACTGCCGCAGCAAGAATTGAGCGTGAAAACATAGTTATTCCGTACTTCTGATTATCATTTATCGTTACGTTATAACATTCTCCGGTTGTACACCCAAAATGTCAACGACCGACAGTCCCTCATTTTTGGCCATTGACCGAAATAAACGGAACTTTCAATAAATAAACAAAATGTATTAATTACGATTGTGCCTCAGCCTGACATGGTATATTTTGTGTTCAATATTAGCGTGTCCTGTCTTATCTACGCGCTTTGTAACATTGGCAACATAAGGAAATGGACGCCATGTATTTTCGCGCAGCAGCTTTCGCGCTTTGTTTATACCCGCTGTATGCCCATGCCAGGGAGGCAGACCCGCAGGATTATTACGCTGACTATGCGGCAATCCAGCAGCAGGTACATACCAACCGCGCTACTTTGAAGCAGGCCATCGCCCAAACCCGGACACTCACCAAACGCTCACCTCTTAGTCGCTTTTATCAGGTCCTTCTGCAATCACAGATTCATCACCCCACCGGCTTTGAACCCTACAATGTACTGGACGAAGTGGATAAGAACTGGTTGAAACACAATGCGCCAGTTTTGTTCTACCGCCATGAGTTGCTGGTCGCGTATAACCAGGCCGTCGCCGCGCACTGGAAAGACGCCCTGGCCCGACTCGAACGTATTGAGACCTTCGCTCAGACCGCCGATCTCAGTTTATACAGGGATGCCCGCGCCACCCGAGGGGTATTTTTATATCGTCTGCATTATCTGGATGATGCCTTAAATGAGTTCTCAGCACTTATCGACGAGGTCCCGCTGCTGGAAAATAAAGTGTATTACGGCGAAGGTTTTTTTGAGCATATTGAGCTGCGCACTGGTCATATTCTTAGCCAGCTGGGCCAGACTGACACAGCCGAATTACTGTGTCGGCGCAGTTACGAGGCAATAAGCCAGCTGCATCATAATGTTGCCGCCAGAATGCAGTTACTGGCGCTGGACTGCCTGCGTCATAATGCATTACAACGTGGTGATAACCACCGCTTTAATACTCTTAACGAGCAGTACAAGACGCTGGCGCTGGATAGTCAGGATATCCACTCTTTTGTTTATGCGCTGGAGTTGCAGATGCGTCAGCTGGATACCCAGAAGCAGTATTCTGACCTGCTGGCTTTATATCAGGCCAGCGCACCTGTGTGGATTGATATTGCTGAGAGTTATGACGGAGTTTCAGTTCAGCTGGTCAGGCTCAATGCCCTGATTTTTACCGGGCAGCTGTCACTGGCCAGCAGCGAAATAGTCCGGCTTACCCAGATATTGTCCGGCTTTCCCCAGTGGCCACAGCTGGCTAACCGCCTGCAGCACAGCCACGCCTTATTGCTGTATCAACAAGGACAGACAGACACTGCATTTGAAACCTTACTGAAAGTCAAAACAGTGGCATCCGGCACGCCTCTTGGCACGACTTTACCGCCGTTGGTACGCTCTGATTACTATATTAATACGCTGGCCGAACGACGTATGACACTGTTGCAGGACAGTCAGCGACGCACCCAACACCAGCTTCATAAAGAACAAAACATCAACCGGTGGCTACTGACAGCGTGTCTGGCCGGCGCCCTGCTAATGCTCACCACCATTTTTTTGTTTTACCGTCAGGCGCAGCAAAAACGACAGCTCAGTCAATTGGCCCGGTATGATAGCCTGACCGGTGTGCTAAGTCGGCGGGCCGCCAGTGAGCTTATCCATACCGAACTATCACGGTCCAGCCGGCATAAATATCCTATGTCGGTGTCGTTACTGGATTTAGACCATTTTAAGAAAATTAATGATGCATTTGGCCATGACGCCGGCGATCAGGTATTGATAACATTTTGTCAGATGGTACAGGACACTATCCGCAGCTGCGATGTGTTTGGCCGGTTTGGTGGGGAAGAGTTTATTCTGTGCCTGCCTTCTACCGCCCCTGGGCAGGCCAGACAAATGATGGACAGACTACTTAAACAGGCCGCATCGCTGCGCATTGAAAGCTACCCGGATATTCGCGGATGCGGCTTTTCTGCCGGGCTGATTCACATCAGTGCGCCGGATAATCTGGCTGCACTGGTCAAACAGTGTGATGAGCTGCTGTACACTGCCAAGGACAAGGGTCGGGGCTGCTATATAGAAAGTAGCCAGTCCGGCGGCACCATGGCAACATCACCGGCATCTTATCAGCTGTCTGCACCCCGACACTAAATAGTCTATTCAGGCCCGGCTGACCGGAAAGTTAAGCACCTGCTCAATATGCGTCGCTCCGGTTTGTAACATCAGCAAGCGGTCTATTCCCAGCGCGACACCGGCGCAGTCTGGCAACCCCTGCGCCAGTGCGCTAAGCAAATGCTCGTCCACCGGCAGTTGCGGGTAATTCATCCGGGCGCGCAATTCATTGTCATGAACAAAGCGTTGTCGCTGTTCATTAGCATCGCTAAGCTCGTAAAACCCATTTGCCAGCTCCGCGCCCCGGTAATACACCTCAAACCGGTCAGCAGTGCGCGGATCGGTGCGATTCAACTTAGCCAGAGCAGCCTGTGAAGCCGGAAAGCCATGAATAAAACATGGCTGCTGCTGACCAATCGCTGGCTCTACCACAAAACTGAAAAGCAGTTGCAGTAAGTCATCCACACTTAAGGTGTGTGCATCATCAATATCAATATTAAACCGGTTCAGCGCCTGACACAGTGCAGATACATCGGTGGTCAGCGGGTCCAGGTGACAATACTGTTGCATCGCCTGCTGGTAGGTCATGATATCAGCCGGTGCGGTATTCAGGGTCAGTTGCAGCAACTCATCCATTTCCTGCATTAGCTCAATATGCGTAAATCCTGGCCGGTACCACTCCAGCATAGTGAACTCCGGATTATGCCAGCGGCCTTCCCCTTCATGCCTGAAGGCTTTACAGATTTGATAAACCGGACCGCTCTGGGCGCATAGCAGGCGCTTCATGGCGTATTCCGGTGAAGTTTGCAAATACAATGACTCCGGCTTACCGGTAACACTGTGAGCAAAATCCGTGCGAAAAGCAGCCAGATGAACATCGGTCACCGTACCGTGACTTAACAGGGGCGTGTCGACTTCCAGCACATCACGCTGATAAAAAAATTCACGAATATCGCGCAGCAATGCCGCACGGGCCCGGCGAGCCTGGTTGGTCGCGGTGGGTTGCCATTGAGTCTGCATAATACAAAGTATACTGAATCAGGAATTAAAGGGGGGAGTCCGGCAGCAGCGACACTGCTGCCGAAAAGAGCAGCTTACTGCTTATTTTTGTGCCCGTGACACGTATTCACCTGAACGGGTGTCTACGCGAATGACTTCGCCGGTTTGCACAAATAAAGGTACACGTACCACTGCGCCAGTGCTCAGTGTAGCAGGCTTACCGCCCGTGCCCGCTGTGTCGCCTTTCAGACCAGGATCAGTTTCCGTGATTTCCAGCTCAACAAAGTTAGGCGGAGTCACGGTGATGGGCTTACCGTTCCACAGTGTGATAGTGCACACATCATTTTCTTTCAGCCACTTAACCGTATCGCCAACCGCTTTTTCTTCAGCTGCGATTTGTTCGAATGTATCATTGTTCATAAAGTGGTAGAATTCGCCGTCTGTGTACAGGTACGCCAGCTCGGTGTCCAGCACATCAGCGCCTTCAACTGACTCGCCTGAACGAAAGGTTTTTTCCAGAACTTTACCGGAAATCAGTTTGCGAATTTTAACGCGGTTGAACGCCTGACCTTTTCCTGGTTTTACGTATTCGTTTTCCAGAATGTTACAAGGCTCGCCGTCCAACATAATTTTCAGGCCGCCTTTGAATTCATTGGTGCTGTAATTAGCCATAAATCCTCTGCTAAAACATAAGGTGTAAAAAACAAAGTGGCGCAAATAATACCTAAAAATACGGTGTCTGTAGAGCATAACTGGCAAAAAGAGTTAGCTTTAAGTTTCACTGACCCGAAAAAACTTCTGGATTACTTGCAACTGGATAGCGAAGCCCTTGCTGCACACGGCAAAGCACGTACTTTATTCCCGCTACGTGTCCCCCGGCATTTTGTCGATTTGATGGAAAAAGGAAACTGGCACGACCCACTGTTGCGCCAGATTATGCCAATGACAGACGAATTTATTGTGCAGCCCGGCTATACCACCGACCCGCTGGAAGAACATGATACTGCTGCCAAAGGTTTGCTGCATAAGTACGACAGCCGGGTGCTGTTTATTGTACGCACCGGCTGCGCGGTCAACTGCCGGTACTGCTTTCGCCGTCACTTCCCCTATGCCGACAATGCAGTGAGTAAAACCCAGTGGCTGGAAGCTATCGAATACATCAAACAGCATCCGCAAATCAATGAAGTGATTTATTCGGGGGGCGATCCCCTGATGGCCAAAGATGATTTTTTACAGTGGCTGACCGGGCAGCTAGAAGCATTACCCCAGCTAACCCGGCTACGCATTCATTCACGCTTGCCGGTGGTATTGCCTGAACGTATTGATAAGGCATTTACCGACTGGATCAGCAACACCCGTCTGAATACGGTGCTGGTATTACATATTAACCACGCTAATGAAGTCAGTCCCGCGCTTAAAGCCCGGTTACAGACGTTGCGTCAGCAAGGCGTGACTCTGCTTAATCAGGGCGTGTTGTTAAAAGGGGTCAATGATTCAGCCGACGCGCAGGTGGCATTGAGCGAAGCCCTGTTTGATGCCGGTATTTTGCCGTATTATTTATTTGTACTGGACAAAGTACAGGGTGCAGCGCACTTTGATATCAGCGACGATACAGCCCGTGACATCATGGCTGGTATGATAAAACGCCTGCCAGGTTTTCTGGTTCCCAAACTCACCAGAGAAATTGGTGGCCAGCCTGGCAAGACGCCGATCGACTTACGCTTACATCCGTAATCTCAGGCAAAGGTATCGATAGTACCACCCAGCGCGGGGTTAGCGGATGTTGGGCGAGGCACATCAGCGGCAGACTCCAGCAGTTGAATAGCTGCCTGACCCTGCTGCTCTTGCTGGTCTTTGGCCATCTTCAGTGAGACCAACTCCAGTGCAGTACCCGATGTTGCAGAGGCACTGTAGCCTTGTATATTCATACCCTGTTCCTCTGTGACTTGTCGCAAAGCCAAAAAGCAGGCAGAATTGCCCGCTTTTCAGGTTATCGGCTATGCACACGTTAACTTTAGACAATGATGGGAAACGACGCCATGCAAGCGGTTCACGACCAACTTCAGGAAACCATCCAGACCCTTTATCGTAAGGCGGTGGATGCAGACAATAAACTTAACGCGCTGCAACAGAATCAGCAGGGCAAATTCTCGGCGATCTTTGCCGATGGCAGTGGGTTTCGCACCCAGTCTAAACGGTTTACGCCGTATGTTCAGGAGATCACTGAAGACTGGCAGGCGCTTAAAGAGCAGGACGAGGAACAGGCTAAAGCCGCCCTGCCAGGCCTGGTTAATAAAATTCAGCTGATGCTGGAAACGCTGGGCAAATTAAAGCAGGCGACCTGATCAGTCGCCCTGTTCCAGATGCTGGTACAAAGGGATTTGCGCCAGCCGGGCTTTAATTCGCGCAACTTCTTCTAAATAAGCATCACTGTCCACCTTATCGTAACGGGTAGTGAACTCCTGCTTACTCAGCCCTTCAATCAGACCATCAATATCTGGCATATACACCGACTCATCAAACACTCTGGCCAGCTCATCCTGTGCACTCAGTGCAGTTTGTGGATCGCCCAGCACCTTACCCAGCTCGACGCCGGCTAAGTCAGCAGTCAGATCAATGAAACTGTAACCACTGCCGCCCATGCCCCGGTCCATCAGCTCTTTAAACTCACCAATGGCGAAGGTCACACTTTGCTCCGACAACATTTTGATCGCCGCTGAAATAATAAAATGTTTGGCTAAATCCGAACGGCCTCGCAAGGTCGCCGGTGCTGCCGGCTTCAGCGCGTGCTCAACATCCGGCTGGACATCGCCCACCAGGTTGGCCACCCGGTGATGCCCTAAAAATACAGCCAGCGCCAGAATCGCCGCTTTATTATGGGCAACCGCATCTTCCGGTGACTGACTTTGCTCACGGGCCCGGGCCATAATCAGACGCAGATAATCGCTAATAGAATGGGATTTGCGGTCCAGTGCAATGTCCCGCCCGGCGATATACCGCAGATAATACGCCGTGCGCTCGGTCAGCTGGTCGGGCTCTGTCGCCCCAAGACCCGCCCTGACATCATTCAGGCTACGTAAAAAACCATCCATCGGGCGAATGGTCACCGCCACCGACGAGGGCGTCATACTGACCCGGGCAATCTGATGTTTCGCCTGTGAGCCAATATTACTGTCGGTATAGGTATTGATGATCCATTCGCCCAGACTAACCGCTATCGGCCCTGGAATAGTCAGGCTGCCAATTTTTAAATGGCCGACATTAAGCTTGTCATCAGGCAGAATTTGCAAATTAGCATTGATATAGCCTTTTCCCCATAACACCGGTACCGCAATACTGGCTTCCAGTGTGCCCTGCTCATCAGTAATGCTCACATTACCTTTAAAATACGGGGCAGCCCGCTGCATAAATCCAACCAGACTGGCCACCTGAGACTCTGAGACTTTGATAACATGTTCATTGAACCGGTCATCCACGCTTTGTTGAATCTGCTCTAATAACCGTTTGACCGTATCCGCATCGGAGATCTGCTCGGCAGCCCGGGAGTCCACAGTCGGTTCACTGTCGATAGCCAGCACCACAAGCAGCATAATGATTAACAGACAGCTTGCTATCACTGTCCCGACGATTTTTAACAATGACAAGCTGCACTCATCCTATTTTTCTACTCACGCTATTTTTTGCTAACTTTTTATGAATTTCAATGGATTTTCGCCCGGATTTTCGTGTTATGACCAGTCAGTCCGGGCCACCTGCCACCACCGGTTTAAACGGTTTAGCAAAAAGCAGGCCTAGAGTTCAGCCTGTACCCACTGAGTCAGGCTGTCATATCTGGCCGCTGCGCCTGTGAAGTCGTGTTCGGCGGAGTTGGGAGTGGGTATTACCACGCACGGGATATGTGCGCTGATCGATGCCTGCATACCATACATGGTATCTTCTACCGACACCGCCTGCTCTGCGCTAATGCCCAGTTTGCTCAGTGCCTGTAAATAGCAGTCCGGCGCCGGTTTACTCCTGATGACATCTTCCACGGCCACCACCACGCTTACCCATTTATCAAAACCATGCCGGCTCAGAGTCTGATCCACCGACTGACGGCTGCCACCGGTCACAATACCTACCGTGTAGCCCTGCTCAAAAACCTGCTGCACCACACTGGCGGCATCTGGCATCAGCGGAAACGCCTGCTCGTTTAAAAACTGACGGGTCAGCGCATGTTTTTCTTCTGCCAGCTGACTGGCAGGTACACTCAGGTTTAAATGTTCCACCAAATCTACCGCATTCTGGTCTACCGGAATACCCGCCATCTTCTGGTCGTGAAAGGCATGATTGAGTACCACATCGTAGTTATCCAGCACCTGCTGCCATAATCTGAAATGCACTGATTCCGAATCAATCAGTGTGCCATCGTGGTCGAATAAAATAACCCTGGTCTGTTCACCAATCCCAGTCTGTGCCATGTGAATCTCTCCTGCTCAGGCAAAACGTATATCGTGCCGCATACCTTCAAACATAATCAAGAAAATTGAGATGACTCCCCGGATATGAACTGTCATACCTCCCCCACATGTCTTTTTCATAATTTGCAGAGCATCTTCTAATGTCGCTGGAATTTACAGCATTATACTCCACCAGCAAAAGCGAGCCGGCGATCAAAGACTGAATTGTCGCCACGCTGTGCTTATTGCCTCGCGTCTGAATTAGTGCCGTTTGAGTATTATGCTGGAAGATGTTGACCATATTAAACTCGTCAATGACCAGTGCGGCCCTGTCGCCGGCGATCCGGCTCTGGTGTATATCACTCAGATTGCCACAACACTGACCTTCGACGTGCAGCCTGATGTTCGCCAGGGTAATGACGAATTTTGTGAAAGTTATGGCAGTATCACCGAACAGCAAGCATGGCAGATGGCCGAAATCGTGTGTGAGGCCATTTATCAGGCAGCGCACTCACACTCGCAGGGTATTGCGCTGTTGGGCTCGTATTTGGCATTGCCGCCAGAAGTTTGATGGTGTCCTGTCTATGGCCCAAAATATGGGTCATAGACAGGACATGCTCTATCGTAACGGGATGCAGCTGCCTACGCCAGCAGCAGCTTGTCAGCTTGCCTGAGGATAACCGCCCTGATCTTTTTTGCCAGCAGTTCATTTTCCCGGGACCAGTAGCGACTGGCTTCACCACGCACTTCAGTCCAGCTTTTAAACGAGGAACGTGGCGATAACACGCCATCGTCTGATGACTGCTGCAATGATTTATCCGGGTTTCCCGCCCACTGCGTGTACTGCGCCTGGGGAACACGAAACACATAACAGCGGAGTGTATATGATTCAAAGTTCGGCTTTATGGCCATGATGCCGCGAATAGCAGGCTCACTGAAACTGTCACCGTATTCATCGATGATGTTGTGGGTACAGAAAATAAAGTCAGAAAAATCTCGCTGTACTTTTTTATCCAGCGCATTTAACAGGGATGTGTCAATGGGGTCACCAGCCTGATACCACTGATCATTCAGGTAAATCGCCGCGGTAGACCCTTGCATATACTCCAGCAGGCTTTCTGCCAGATACTGACAACTCTGATCAGCCTCCAGCCGGCTCAGCTCGGCCGTCATTTCATTAACCTTGGTTTCAATCTGAGACAACATGCTCAGACGCTGTTTTGAGCGATAGCCATTAAACACGGTACTGAAGTGCTTTACCAGACGCTCAGCAATGTGCCGATGCTGGGCATCCAGAAGTTTGGTGGCGGCATCGTGACAGGCTACAATTCCCCATAATTTGCCGGAAATGATAACCGGAATGGAATAGGACGACTGCACATTCATGTTACTTAAATACTGAATATGCACCGGCGACACACTGCGGCTGTCAGACCAGGTCAGGTCTGGCGTACTGTTGTTGACTGAAATCACCGGCACAGCGTCGGCGCTGATATCGGCAATCAGCCGGGAGGGATTTTGAAAATACATATTGCGAGCAATAGCTGGAATATCAGAAGCCGGAAACTTCAGCCCCAGATACGCGGTTTGCTGCTCACTAAGCTCAGCCACCACCTCACCGACCCAGTCAGAATCAAACTGATACAACATCAGTCTGTCAAAGGGAAGTGCTTCATGCAGGGTTTGCAATAAAGCATCAAAATATTGTGTCTCTGTCCAGCTGTCCTGTGCCGGCGGATACAGCTGAGACTCCAGCCAGTGATAATTCATGGCATCGCGACTGCGCACGGGCTCAAGCTCTATTACAATGGCCTGCTCACTGCGTAACAGACGTAAATGAACTTCCTGACCATTGACCATACGATAAAAGCAATACTGCCGGGCTCCGGGCTCGTGGGCCAGTTGCTGCACATCCTCCTCGCTCAGCCAGCTCAACGTTGCAAGTGACTCTCCCAGCATCTGCTCTGCCGGCAGACCGGTCAGTGACTCGATATTGCCACTGACATGCGTGATGCCCTGGCTTTCCTCATCAACCAGAACCAGACCGCAGAAAGGCTGAATATGCCCGGTTAAGTGCAACTGCTCTTTTTCACAGTTGGCCAGTAGTTCGGATGCATCCATAGCCGCCCCTTACTTGATGAATTTACGCTTTTACTACTGACTGAGTCAGTATCTCCAGTGTTTTACTGCTGGTTTGCGGCTCATAGAAATAAAATCCCTGTACCACCTGACAATTCAGGGTTTTAAGCACGTCGAGCTCTTGTTCGGTTTCCACTCCTTCAGCCACCACATCCAGATTCATGGCCTCAGCCATTTGCATGATAGCCTTGGTGATAATCTGATTATCTTCATTACTGGCAATATCGCGAATAAAGCTCTTATCAATTTTCAGCTCAGTAAACGGAAACTGACGCAGCAGAGATAACGATGACTGACCAACCCCAAAATCATCCACACTCAGAGCAAAGCCCAACTCTTTTAACGCATTTAGCTGCTTGTGTAGTTTATCCGGGGACTCTGCCAGTGATGTTTCGGTGATTTCAAATTTAATTTGGGCCGGGGCAATATCGTACTGCTTTAACAGCGCCTTCAATGCGGTGACAAAACTGTCATCGCCAAGCTGTTTTACCGATAGATTGATGGATGTTACCGGCAAATTATTGTGCCGCTTACGCCACTGCGCAAGTTGCTGAAACACCAAATCAACCGCAAACAGACCCAGCCTTTCGATTAAGCGGCCCCGCTCGGCAATATGAATAAACTGCTGCACCGACACCTGATTCACCACTTCTTTGTCACAGCGAATCAATGCTTCAAGCCCTACCACTGCCCCCGAGGCCAGCTCTACCTGGGGCTGAAACTCAACATGCAGGGCTTCTTCCTGCAGCGCATCGCGCAGACCATTTTCAATATCCATTTTTTGCTCAGCATCATTTTTCATTTTCTGAGTAAAATACTGAAACTGGTTACGTCCCTGCTCTTTTGCCCGATACATAGCAGTGTCTGCATTTTTGAGCAGAGTAAAGTTGTCATTGCCATCTTCCGGGCATACTGAAATACCCATACTGGCTGACACAAATAACTTATGATCATTCACCTCAAACGGGCTGGCCACTGCATCTATAATTGACTGCGCAACATCATTGACCTCGCCGAGCGACTCCACCTGCAGCAATACCACAAATTCATCGCCGCCCATTCTGGCCAGGGTATCTGTATCACGAATACACTTTTGAATACGCCGGGCAACCTGCTTTAACAACAGGTCCCCAACATCATGGCCCAGTGTGTCGTTCACATTTTTAAAATCATCCAGATCGAAAAACAGCACCGCACACTGTGAGCCATGCTGTACCGCCTGCCCCACCATCAAGGACAAGCGCTCGATCAGCACACCGCGATTGGGCAGCCGGGTCAGTTCATCGTGGGTCGCCAGAAACTCAATTTTGCGCTGAACGCTTTTGATTTCGTTGACATCACTGTAGGTATACACATAGTTAATCGGGTTATTGTCGGCATCCCGCACCCCGTTAATGGTCAGCCATAGTGATACCTGCTCGCCATCGGCGCGGTGGTAATCAACCTCACCCTGCCAGTAATCATGCGCATCCAGTGCTTTTTGCTGATTCTCAAAAAAGCCTTCCGTCATAGACTCGGCGCCCAGTGTGCGGGGCTGTTTACCCACCAGTTCACTGGTTTCATAACCGGTCAGAGCTGAAAACCCCTGATTAGCGGTAATGATGTTAAAATCATGATCGGTCACCACAATGGCCTCACCCGCCCGGTCAAACAGTTTACCGGCCAGCTTCAGCTGCTCATTAGCGTGCTGGTTACGGGTAATATCGTTAGCCTGCGTGCAAATTGACTTGATAGTGCCGTCGCTATCAAAAATCGGAAAGCGCACCGCATCTAAAATAATATTGCCACCCTCACTGGCAAATTCATCCACAGTTCGCACCGGTTCCAGCGAGCGCATGGTGTCGAGATCTTTTTCCCGTAGCATTTTGGCCATTTTCTGGCTGAACAGGTGCGTATCGGTTTTGCCCAACACCTCATCGGCACTGATGTTAAAGACTTCCTCAAACCGCGAGTTAACAAACTCATAGCGTCCGGAATTATCCTTAAGAGCAATTATCGACAGCGAGTTATTCATAATGGATAACAGTTGCTGCTGATTTTTCTCCACATCTTCGTGGGCGCGCACCAGTTCAGAATTATCAATGATGACCAGAATCACACCGGTTGTCTTATTTTTATTGTTAATAAGCGGTGTGACAAACAGGTTCAGGGTTTCTGTATCGGCCGGTTTGATGATGAGATTCATCTTGCCGCCGCTTTTCAGCGTGGAGCGCAGACGTCGTTCAATATCCGTAAAATAATCCGGCAGGTTCATCTCCGGAATGTGCTTTTGATAGATACCATTATTCAAATGATAACGCTGGTTAGCCGCATCATTGGTGCGAGTCAGGCGCAGATTTTCATCGAAAATGAATAGCGGAAAATCCAGCGTGTTATAAACGGTTTCCAGCTCACTGTTGATTGACGTCAGCTCGGCGGACTTGCGCATGCTTTCTTCGTTAACACTGATAAGCTCTTCGTTGGTCGCCTGCAACTCTTCGTTGGTGGCTTCCAGCTCTTCATTGTTAGCCTGCAGCTCTTCGTTGGCAGCCTGCACTTCTTCGTTTAGGGCCTGCATCTCCTCTGCTGAGGCCGCCATTTCCTCGGTCAGCGTCTGCAACTGCTCACGGGCAGCAATCAGCTCAGCAATATCAGCATTTTCGGTGTCATAGCGGGTGTCGTTCACCACGCCGGTTTCGTTTTCGACCCGTCTGAAGTTCACCACGTATAGATCTGACTCATCCGCATCAAGCGGGATCACAGCCAGCTTCCAGTGGCGCCGTTCGTCTTTTTCAATCTGACGGGGGCTGCTAAGTACCACCTCACCATTCCGTTTGGCTTTGTTGAATGTTGACATGAGCTCGGCAGTCAGCTCTGAAATAATCAGCTTAGAAAGATTTAAATCAGGCGCCCCGGACGGAAAGCTCACAAATGGCTGCAGATTGCCCCGGCTGTGTAAAATCGTAAAACGCGAGTTAATCAGCACGCTGGGGCCAAACTCACGAATCAGGGTTTCGTTAAATAAACGCTCATAACTGTTGCCGGATGACTCTTTGACCCGGTTTGGCGTAATCACGCCTTTTAGCATACGGGGAACCGCCGGTCGCTTGGAGCTTTCACTGACTTTAAAAATACGGCTGCGGCGATCCACCGCAACAAAGTATTCTTCTTTAAGACCGATCGACTCGGATTTGCCTAAAAATAAAATACCATGACTGGTGAGCGAGTAACGAAATAGCGACAACACCCGTTGTTGTAATTCGGTGTTGAAATAAATCATGACATTACGAAACGAGATCATATCCAGATGCAGAAAAGGCGGATCCCGGGTGATGTCCTGACGGGAGAATGTAATGACATCCCGCAACTTTTTGGTTGGAATATAGGCATCATTCTCATTGCGGAAATACTTTTCAACCAGCGCTGACTCCAGGCTGCTGACCGCGTGTGAAGAGTAGCTACCTTTACGGGCTACCCCCAGTGCGTTTTCGTCAATATCGGTGGCAAACACTTGCAGGTTCAGATCTTTGTTTGTTTCTGCCATTTCCTCTAAAAACAAAATACCGATGGAATAGGCTTCTTCACCGGTCGCACAACCGGCTATCCACACTCGGATATTCTCACCGGCTTTTTTGTCTTCCACCAGATCGGCGATATAGCGACGGACTGATTTGAATGCTTCTTTGTCCCGGAAAAAGTTGGTCACCGAAATCAGCAACTCTTTCGATAAAGCATGCACTTCTTCAGGATCTTTTTTTAGTTTGCCCAGATACACGGGCAAATCGTCACTGTCGGTTGCAATCAGACGACGATTGACCCGGCGCAACAGAGTAGACTGCTTATAAAAGCTGAAATCGATTTTGGTGGTGTCACGCACAATGTCGTACAGCTCGGTCATCAGCCGGTTCTTTTCTTCCTCTGAATTGGGAAAAAAACTATCGACAATATTATTGGCAAAATTCGCAATTTCATGACCCATCTCGTCAGGCTGAAGCACTCTGTCCACATCCACCGCTTTTAATGAGGCTGACGGCATACCGTCATACTTGGCAGTTTCCGGGCTTTGCACCATGGCAAAACCACCAACACTTTTGATCGCCCGCAGACCACGGGAACCATCACTACCGGTGCCAGACAGAATAATGCCGATAGAATGATCGCCAAGCTCATCAGCCAGCGACTCAAACAGAATGTTTGCCGATGGCTTAGGTGATACATCCTGTGGGTTAGGCTCAAGGCGCAGCCGGGCCTCGCGATACACAATATGGTTTCCGGGCGGCCCAACGTAAATACAGTTGTTATCAACGGGAACGTTGTCCTGTATTTCTTTAACCTTGAACTTGGTTTCCCGGGCCAGAATATCGGCCATCTGGCTTTTATGGCTGGGCGACAAATGCTGGGCAATAACCAGGCTGGCGTTAAGTTGTTCGGGTAAGTTGGATACCAGACTAATCAGCGCCTCAATACCTCCGGCAGAAGATCCCACCCCCACAATAAACGGAGTCGGTGACGCTTTATCGTTTGCTTGCTTACTGTCCATATTGCTTTCCAGTCTGATGCGACTCTGTGTTCGCTTTATTTATTATCAAGTAACGCTAATATAATGGCAGTGACAGCGTGCTGTCGTTATACCACTTCGGCCATGTTGCCTTTGCTTTCCAACCAGTTTTTACGATCGCCACTACGTTTTTTGGCCAACAGCATATCCATCAGCTCCAGCATGCTGGTGGTATCATCCACGGTAAGCTGTACTAACCGGCGGGTATTCGGATCCATGGTCGTCTCGCGCAGTTGAATCGGGTTCATCTCACCCAAGCCTTTAAACCGCTGCACATTGACCTTGCCCCGTTTTTTCTCAGCTTCAATCCGATCCAAAATGCCCTGCTTTTCACTTTCATCCAGCGCATAAAACACTTCTTTGCCCACATCAATGCGATACAACGGCGGCATTGCCACATACACGTGGCCTTGTTTAACCAGCGCATCAAAATGTCTTACAAATAACGCACACAATAAGGTGGCAATGTGCAGGCCGTCGGAGTCAGCATCGGCCAGAATACATATTTTGTTATAGCGCAGACCGGATAAATCGTCTGAGCCGGGATCGATCCCCAGCGCTACCGAAATATCATGAATTTCCTGTGAGCCAAGTACCTGCGAGGAGTCCACTTCCCAACTATTCAGAATTTTACCGCGTAGCGGCATGATAGCCTGGAATTCCCGATCACGGGCTTGCTTGGCAGAGCCACCAGCGGAGTCCCCTTCGACCAGAAACAGCTCAGAATACTGATTATCCTGCGAGGAGCAGTCGGTCAGCTTGCCCGGCAGAGCCGGTCCTTGCGTCACTTTTTTACGGGCGACCTTTTTGCTTTGGCGCATCCGCCGCTGTGCATTATTAATACACATTTCGGCCAGCGTTTCAGCAATTTCTGTATGCTGGTTAAGCCACAGGCTGAATGCATCTTTTACCACGCCAGAAACAAATGCTGAGGCCTGTCGTGAAGACAACCGCTCTTTGGTTTGCCCGGCAAATTGCGGGTCCTGCATTTTTGTCGACAGAATATAGGCACACCGATCCCAGATATCATCCGGACTGAGCTTAACGCCCCGGGGCATGAGGTTACGAAACTCGCAAAACTCGCGCATAGATTCCAGCAGCCCCTGCCGTAACCCGTTAACATGGGTGCCGCCCTGCGCCGTGGGAATCAGGTTTACATAACTTTCGGTGACCAGCTCGCCGCCTTCAGGCAACCACATCACAGCCCAGTCAGCAGCCTCTGTATTACCACTGAATGTTCCCACAAATGGCTCATCAGCCGGCACGGTTTCATACTGCTCCACCGCCTGGTATAAATAGTCTTTCAGACCATCTTCAAAATGCCATTCGTAGGTTTCTTTGGTGACCTTGTTATCAAACTTGATGCGCAGGCCTGGACACAGCACAGCCTTGGCACGCAGATTATGAATCAGGCGCGAGGCAGAAAACTTGGCAGAGTCAAAATATTGCGGATCCGGCCAGAAGTGCACCCGGGTGCCGGTGTTACGCTTACCGCACGAGTCAATAACCCGCAATTCCTCGGTCTTATCACCATTGGCAAAATCAATCTGATAGACGTTGGCATCGCGGCGGATAGTGACTTCCACCTTGGTGGACAGCGCGTTAACCACAGAAATACCCACGCCGTGCAGACCACCGGAAAAAGCATAGTTCTTATTGGAAAACTTCCCCCCGGCATGCAGCTTCGACATGATTAGCTCCACCCCGGAAATTTTTTCCTCACGGTGAATATCTACCGGCATGCCCCGGCCATCGTCAGTGACTTCCAGCGACTGGTCTTCATGCAACACCACTTTGATGTTGCTGGCATGACCGGCCAGTGCCTCATCCACACTATTATCGATGACTTCCTGACCCAGGTGGTTCGGTCGGGTGGTATCGGTATACATACCCGGGCGTCGCTTAACCGGATCAAGCCCGTTAAGTACTTCAATTGCTTCTGAATTATACTGATTCGACATAGATATTTATTTATATTTGCCAACGAAGTTATAGACAAGATAACGCATTTTGTCCGCCACAGGCGGTTTATTCGACGCTAATCGTGCATTCGTATAAGTAATCTTTGATGGTATCAGGGCCGTCAAGCCCCGGCAATTGCCTTCGACTGTCGGGGAAGATATTGGCACAACTGACCGTTAGCTAAGCAAAAAGTCGGCGATGGCCGGAAGATGTTCAGCAAAGCCAATAAAGCTATGGTCGCCGCCCTGCTCTGTGGTGACGTCCGCCCCCAGATATTTTTGTTCAGCCTGACGGTAATCCAGCGTTTCATCTCCGGTTTGCAAGAGCACTTTATACGCCGACACATCGCGCAGAGTGCTGGTATCCATCTGCCGCAAGCGCTGCATATCCTCAGGCGCCAGCACAAAACGGTCGCCAGAATAAGGATTAACATGCTCCCCCAGATAGTCAGCCAGCAGTTCATAGGGTTTGACCGCCGGGTTAATCAGTACCGCCTTTCCGCCGTGCTGCTCCACCAGATAAGTAGATAAAAAGCCCCCCATTGAGCTGCCGATCGCCTTGAGTCCATTCGCCAACAGTTCAGGGTGCTGTGCTAGATAATCATTTAACATGGGCGCCACCTGCGCCGGGTAGTTTGGTATTTGTGGAATATGCAGGGAAACCTGCGGGTAATGCTCAGTAAACCAGCGCAGGGTAGCCTGCGCCTTAACCGACTGCGGCGAGCTTAAAAACCCGTGCAGATACAACACATGACTCATTCAATTCTCCTTATTTGGCTATGCCACTGACCATCATCCTCCAGGTATAAAATACGATAACCGGGACGCTCATCGGTCACCCCGAAATCAGGGCTCATTTGCCACTGCCAACAGGTTGAGGGCGCGGCCATGACAGGCCGGCCATACAGCTGATGACACTGGTCAGTATGAATATGGCCGTGAATAACGCCGCGTATTTGCTCCTGCCCGGCCAGCCACTGCTTTACCTCATCGGCATTGACCAAAGCGTGCCGGTCCATCCAGCTACCCGTGGCAATAAGGTGATGATGCAGGCATAGCCAGTGATGCTGCTGTTTGTTTGCCTGCAAGTGTGCACTGGTGGCACTTAGCTCGGTGCTGTCCACCTGTCCCAGTGCTTGCTGGTAGGTAGAGTCCAGCCCGTGTATAAACCAGTTGCCCAGCCGCCAGGGTGCGCCTGCGCGCAAGACAGCATGCCCCAGATGCGTATGAAACGCCGGGTTTACATCATGATTGCCGGCAATCACCCGCCAGGGGGGACTACCGGCGATTGCATCAACCAGGGCTAAAAAGTGCTGATAACTCAGGGCGCTGTCATCCCCGCTGATATCACCTGTAAACAACAAGCCATCCGGCTGCTCGAGCATCGCCAGATGCAGACAGGCAGCCAGGGTCTGATAAGGGTTCACCTGACCATAGGCCGTGTCGGTGGTGTTACTGAGTAAATGACAGTCAGTCAGCTGAACCAGCTTCATCAGGCTTCACTGATAACCGTTGGCCTGTGTTTAAGACAAAACTCCAGCCATTCGGCTAAAAACATATTCACCATTTGCTTTTCATTGCGCTGGCGCATTTTGTTATTCGGATACTGGTAAGACGGTGCAAACGCACCGGTATTCTGACTGCTGATCACCTCAGCCATGCGGGCATCGTGATACAGGCGCACTGTCATGGCCGGCTTAAGGTAAGCCGGGGTATGTGAATTTAACTGCTCAACCTGAACCGTTGTGGTGTAGCGGGCAGCTTCGGTAATCTTGACCCGGTATTGCAGGGAGTCTTTCACCGTGAACTCGTAACTGAGATCTTCCGTGTCACAGTCAGGCAGTACACGCATGAAGTGCGCGTAGTTAAGCTCGCACACGGCCTGCATGGTGGGAAGATGTGGGACGTATTTTCTGGTTACGTTAGTCACTGTTCCTGCCATTGTGTTAGTAAAGCATTTTTATGCATGAAGAACCATTGTAGCGCAATTACAGACGCGGCGTTGTCAATATGGCCATTTTCCAGCCATTCAAGAGCTGTATCTTCATGCACCCGGTGTACCTTTATATCTTCAGATTCGTGCTCCAGTCCATGGATGCCCTGTGCCTGGGTGGAATCTGTGCAGGCGATGTATACATGAATGCGTTCGGTGGTACCACCCGGGCTGGCCAGATAACTAAGAGCCCGGGTCAGATGCGTAAGTTCAATGCCGGCTTCTTCCTGCGCTTCACGCCGGCAAACCGCGTCCGGCGTTTCCCCCTCATCGATAATACCGGCGACAATCTCCATCAGCCAGGGCGTTGATGAGGTTGCCATAGCTCCGATCCGAATCTGTTCGATTAATACAAACTCACCGGTATGCGGGTCATAAGGTAATACAGCCACAGCGTGGCCCCGTTCAAAAATTTCCCGACGCACCGTGTCACTCCAGCCGCCGGCAAACAGTTTGTGCTTAAAGTCATAGCGAACCATTTTAAAAAAGCCATTGTACAAGGATTCAGTGCGCACTATTTCAACGTCTTTTGAGGTAAATTCATGGATTTTATTGCTCACTTACATTCACTCCCGCATGTAAAAAGGTTATGATACGTGCAAAAATAAGCGTCGTGGTAAAACCACGAAACATCACGCAGCGCATTTGGGTGGCAGCCGGGTTAGAAGAAACCGATTAAAGTGTCAGGTGTAACACATACTCTGTTACAGTTAACTACTGCTTTATGACGAGTTTAGACTACCGGTTTGCGGTTGACTTTCATACACTTTACAACCTTAAGCAGTCTGATGACTCGAACAGAATACAGGAAGGCGGATTAATGAAACGAACACTTCTGTCACTAGTGGTAGGTTTAGGGGTAAGCACCTCTGCCCTGGCAGACAACCTGATGCAGGTTTATCAACAAGCCCTGTCCAGCGATCCGGTTGTTAACCGGGCCAAAGCACAGCGTGATGCAGCATACGAAGGCATTCCGATTGCCCGCTCTTCGCTGTTACCACAAATTTCAGGCTCTGTGGGCTACACCATGTCCAGCAGCGAAAATACTCAGTTCGCGCCTTCTGCAGACGACGTCTCGATCATCACCATCGATTCAGATACCGACACCATGAACTATGGCCTGAATCTGGAAATGTCGTTGTACGACCATGCCAACTGGGTCGGTCTGGACCGCTCAGAAAAAGTGGCTGAGCAAAGCGACGCTCAGCTTGCGGTCGCCATGCAGGAACTGATTGTTCGCTCGGTCACCGCTTATTTTGACGTATTGCGGGCCAAAGACAGTCTGGAGTTTGTCCGGGCTGAAAAACGCGCCATCGAGCGTCAGCTTGAGCAAACCAAACAGCGCTTTGAAGTGGGCCTGACTGCGATCACCGATGTGCACGAAGCACAAGCAAATTACGACAGCACAGTCGCTCAGGAAATTCAGGCTGAAAACGCCGTTGAACTGGCACTTGAAGCACTGCGGGTGATCACCGGTAAATATCACGACCGCCTTTTCACACTGGATACCGAGTCCTTTTCAGCGACCATGCCAAACCCGGCCAGTCCGGAAGAATGGCTGAAAATCGCCGAAGACAGCAATCTGTCATTGCTGGTTAACCGACTGGCACTGGATATTGCCAAGGAAGATATTGCGTCAGCCCGGGCCGGTCATCTGCCTACCGTCGGGCTAAGTGCCGGTGCAAGCCGTACCAAAAATGATATTTCCGGCGATCAGATTAACTTCGAAACCCCCTGGCTGGATAGCTACAGTGTGGGCGTCAATGTCAGCGTGCCCATTTTTCAGGGCTTACGTGTATCTTCACAAACCCAGCAGGCTAAGTACAACTATGTCGCTGCAGGTCAGGATGTAGAGCAAACTTACCGTCAGACGGTACAGTCCATTCGCAGCTCATTTAATGATGTGAAGGCGTCTATCTCTACGATTCGCGCACTGGAACAGGCAGTGGTATCGGCACAAAGTGCGCTTAAAGCCACCGAAGCCGGTTTTGATGTGGGCACACGTACGATTGTGGATGTGCTGGACAGCACCCGTAATCTGTTTGACGCACGCCGTAACCTGGCCAGTGCCCGTTACGACTTTATTCAGGCTGTGGTAAATCTGAAGCAGGCAGCAGGTACGCTGACCAGCGATGATATTCAGATGATCAATAGTGGTCTGAAGCAAGCGGAAACACAATCCAACTCCTGAGCGGGTGTGAATAGCTAAAAAAACGGTAAGCCATGGCTTACCGTTTTTTTATCTCTGCGTTTAGGCTAAGCGTTTGATTAAAGCTGCCAAGCAGCTGATTCAGTTCTTTTACCTGCAGCAGTATACCCGGGCGACTTTTTACCTCAGCAGGCACAGCAAGCTGCCGGGTCATCGCACTTAACTTTCCCTGCAATAGTGAAATCTGTGTGTCCATACCCTTCCACCCAAGAAGATGATTAAAATAAAATATACTACTTTAGTTTACTTTATCTTTTTACCAATTCAATGACTACAGTCATTTGCGCTGCTGTTCAGACAGTGCCGCGAGCATACTTTTAAGCTCACGAATCTCACTGCGCAGTTCATCCAGTGTGGCTTCTCCGTTGTCGGCCTGCTCGGCTTTTCTGGCCAGTTCGTGCTCTTCTTCCATCACGTTCACCACAATACCAATGACCATATTTAAAAAGGCAAATGCAGTAAAGAAAATAAATGACAGGTAGTACATCCAGCTTAACGGATAAACATCATTGGTTTCATACATAATATCTGTCCAGTCTTCAAAGGTCATAATTCTGAACAGGGTGAGCATAGAAATGGCAATATCACTCCACAACTCAGGGTTGATATTTTTAAATAAGAACGAGCCCACTGCCGCGTAGATGTAAAAGATAATAAACATCAGCAGGATCACATAACCCAGCTTGGGCATGGCTTTAAGCAAAGAATTAATCAGAATCCGCAATTCGGGGACAATTGACACCATCCTCAATACCCGAAAAACCCTGACCAGGCGAGCCAGCAGTGCCATTTCTGAATCATCCACAGGGATCAGACTGACAATTACCACTAACGTATCAAAGACATTCCAGCCATTTTTGAAAAATGCTTTTTTATCAGGCTCGGCAATAAACCGGATACTTATCTCAAATAAGAAAAAGACAGTGATGAAAATATCCAGAAAATGAATAGCGGTGTTCGCACCGGCCGGCAGATCATAGGTTTTGGCGCCGATCTCCAGGGCTGAGATAATGATCACAGCCACTACGGCCATTTCAAAGGCTTTGTTGCCTTTCAGGGCAACCAGTTTTTGTTGTAACGAGGTAAACATAATGCGTGGTATAACACGTTTAGAATGCGCAGAAGTATACCCAAATCAGGTGAATAACCAACACAAAAAAGGGGGGCTGTTGCAGCCCCCGTTTCATGTGTATTGATTTGCAACCTGCTGCGTTACAGCATGCTTTGTAACGAAGCGACTCTGCGCTGACTGTCTACGCTGGTGAATTCGCGCTGCTGCAAGCGGCGCTGGGCCAGTTGTCGCTTATCAGCATTAATCAGCAGCTCTACATAGTTGAGATAAACCTCATCATTGCTGACTTTATCCATATCTACCCGGTCGTAAGCACTCAGAGCCTCCTGCCGGCGGTTCTGCTTCACCAGAATTTGCGCCAGGGTGTCCACCGACTCCGCATTTTTGGGCTGCTGCGCCACCGCGCGCCGGGCCAGTGGCTCGGCTTTTTTCAGCTCACCCTGTTCAAGATACAGATAGGCCAGATTATTGAGCACCACAAAATTATCCGGTAGCTGCTCAAGCACCTGATTATAAACACTGGCGGCCTGTGCCGGAGACTGGCGAATCAGTCGTTCGGCATACAACATGGTCGAGCGTACATCCTGAGGATGCTTCTCATAATGTTGTTTAAGAAAGTCAAAAGCCTGCTGCTTTTTGTTTTCTGATTCGTAGCTGGCAACCACCAGCACCACGTTTTTGGCATTGGGTGAGTCTGCATAGGCGGTTTTGGCGTCATCCAGTGCCTTATCACCGCGCCCGTCCAGCAGGTTGATGCGCGCCTCTACACCGCGCACAAAGGGCAATGCCTGTACGCCGGCAGGAAGTGAATCAAGTACCTCACGGGCTGGCTTCACTTTCTTCTGCAAAGCCAGGAAATAGGCTTTTAGTACCTTAACCTGGTTATCCGGGCGCTTGTTGAGAAAGCTGTTGGCTGTGGCCACGGCTTCTTCGTAACGGCCCTGTGCATCATCCAGCAGTAACTTACCCAGTACCGCGCTTTTATCCAGCGGAAACAACGACACCCACTTTTTATAATGATTCTTCGCATCTGAAAGCCGGTTTTCGCGAATCAGCGTCTGTCCTTTGAGATTCCAGAAAGACGGCGGCGCTTCACTGTCTGCCTGAATGCTTTCCAGCGTACTCAGCACCTTACCACTGTTGTTTTCAGCAAACCACATCCGCGCTACCAGTAAACGCAGTTGCAGGTTTTCAGGATCGCGGGTCAGCGCCTGTTCTGCTTTCTTGCGCACCGGGGCAGCAGATTGCTGTTGCTGCATCTCCAGCCCATACCACAGGGCCAGGACCTGTGCATCGCCGGCTGACTTATTCAGTAATTGCTGCAGTCCCTGACGTGCTTTATCAAACTGCTTGCCGATGACGTCGAATTTAATTCTGGCCAGTGCCAGTTCACGATCCTCTGGTGCCAGTTGCGCAGCCTCATTCAACAAGGTCTCGGCCTGCTCCATATTACCGGCTTTCATTTCCACTTCAGCCAGATAAACACGCGGAATGGGCGAGGAATCATCGTTGCTTATCCACTGCTGTGCCAGTTCGCGGGCTTTGTCGGTCTGATTCGTGCGCACGTAGGCAGCCAGCAGGGTTTTCTGGGTGGCCACATTATCCGGTGCCTGCTCCAGCGCACTTTCCAGATTCATTACCCCGTCCACATCATTGACCGACAACTGCAATACCCCTAACCGGGCCAGATCTTCAGCCGAGGTGCTTGACTCCCCCGAGCGCTCAATCATTTTCTTGGCATCAACCACATTGCCTTCACGCAACAGCTGAAATCCGGCTTTGGAGAACAGCGCCGCATCCGCCTGCGAGTCACCGCCCACGCGACTGAGAATATCGGAGGCTTCTTCACTTTCCCCCTGGCGCAGCAGAGCATCAGCCAGCATGCGTAAACCCGGATGATTATCCGGCAGATTCGAGGCAATCATGGTCAGATGCTGGCTCGCAGCACTGTAATCTTTCAACTGATAAGCGGCAAAACCGGCTACCAGACGGGCCGCCGGGCTGCTTTGTCCTGACTGAATCGCTTTTTCCAGGTGGCTCAGCGCAGCTTCATAATTACCCGAGGCCGAGTCAATCAGCCCCTGATACTGATTAAGCAGACCATTTTTTGGATACTGTTTTAGCAGTGTGGCCACATACGGCTTGGCCTGTTCCATCTGTCGGCTTTCAATCAGCAGACTGATAAGTGCAAATTGCTTCACCTTGTCTTCGGGAAACTTTTCTACGTAATGCGAATACACGTCAATGGCAGCCTCAGGCTGGCGGGTCAGCGCATATAGGCGCCCCAGCTGCGATAATATATCTTTATTGTCAGGGGATTGCTGGCGCAAAAATTCCGTATCCCGCAACGCGCGCTGATATTGTTCAGACATAATGTCCGGGTAAGTCTGGCTCAAGCCTTTGTAAATGGAGTCGGTGTCCAGAGAGTTAAGTTCTTTGACCAGCGCCAGCGCATCCTGCTTTTTATTCAGCTCGACCAGGGCCTGGAGTTTGTAAAACCCGACTTCAGCCTGCTCATCAACAGACATCCCACTGACCTGGTAATCCATTTCCACCAGTGCATTTTCTGCACCGGAGCGCTGATAAGCCTGAGACAATAACGGAATTACCTCGGAAGCAGGATGACCAAGATCCAGCGCCCGGTTCAGCTCTTTTTCCGCAGCTTCAAACTGGCTGGTCACCAAATATAACCGGCCCAGCTCAAAACGTGGTGCCGCGGCTTTAGGATCCTGTTTAATGGCATTCTTATATTCAATAATGGCCGCATCAGCATTATTTTGCTGCAGATAACCCTGCGCGGCACTGAGATGTTCTTCCGTGGATTTTTCACCGCATCCGGTCAGGGCAGTCGACACTGCCAGTGCCAGACACATTGGCATGAGAATTTTCTTACTCGCTGTAATTAATTTCATCCTATACACCTACTTATGATTATTGTTGGGTTGTATCAGCTAACCCGAACTGCACTCCATTGGCATTTATGACTGTTCGGGCCGGCAAAAAAATAGTCAAAAAATCCTCTCCATTGGTCGGATTAAATGGCTTTGACGGCGCGGATCGCTTATAATACCGCTTTTGCAACACTTGCCAGCTTGTCACTGCAACTATTTCGCAGCAGGCTGCGCCCGCCATCAGGATCGTGAATGACCACTACTGTCGATTTGACATTTAAAGACCTCAATTTACCAGAACCCATCTTACAAGCACTTGAAAAGGTTGGCTACGAGAAACCCTCACCTATTCAGGCTGAAAGTATTCCACTATTGATGGAAGGTCACGACCTGCTGGGGCAGGCGCAAACGGGTACAGGTAAAACAGCGGCCTTTGCATTGCCAATGCTGGCCAATATAGACCCGGAAGCCAAACTACCACAGCTACTGGTGCTTGCACCAACCCGCGAACTGGCTATTCAGGTTGCTGAAGCCTTTCAGGTTTATGCCAGCTTTTCTAAGAAAATTAAAGTACTGCCGGTATACGGCGGTCAGTCTTATGACAACCAGATTCGCCAGCTTAAGCGCGGTGTTCAGGTTGTGGTGGGTACGCCAGGGCGTATCATTGACCATATCAACCGTAAAACACTGAACCTGAGCGAACTAAGATTCCTGGTTCTTGACGAAGCAGACGAAATGCTGCGTATGGGCTTCATCGACGATGTTGAAACCATTTTGTCTAATGCACCGCAAGAACGTCAGACCGCCTTGTTCTCTGCCACCATGCCGGGTCCGATCAAAAAGATTACCCAGCGTTATCTGAACGATCCCAAGCATGTGAAAATTGCCTCTAAGGTATCTACTGCTTCAACGATTCGTCAGCGTTACTGTCAGATTGCCGGGCATCACAAGCTTGAAGCGCTGACCCGTATCATGGAAGTAGAATCCTTTGATGGCATGATCATCTTTGTGCGGACCAAAACAGCGACGGTTGAACTGGCCGACAAGCTGTCTGCCCGTGGATACGATGTTGAGCCACTTAATGGTGATATTCCGCAGAATGCCCGTGAGCGTACTGTTGATAAACTGAAACAGGGTCAGATTGATATTCTGGTTGCCACAGATGTGGTTGCCCGGGGTCTGGACGTTGAGCGTGTCAGCCACGTTATTAACTATGATATCCCGTACGATACCGAGTCTTATGTACACCGTATTGGCCGTACTGGTCGTGCGGGTCGTACCGGTGATGCCATCCTGTTTATCTCTCACCGCGAAAAACGTTTGTTGTTTGCGATTGAGAAAACCACTAAGCAATCGATTGAACAGATGCCCATTCCGTCCATCAGTGAACTGAATGAAACCCGTTTATCGAAGTTTAAAGCATCGGTAGTTGAAGCCTGCATGGATGATAGCATTGAGTCATTAATGCCTATCGTTGAAACCATTCAACGAGAAACCGAAGCCGCGCCGGAGCGGATTATTGCTGCGCTGATCAAACTGGCGCAGGGTGATGAGCCACTGTTGCTTAAAGAAACAGACCGCCCTGACCTGCACAGCCGTCCACCGCGTAACGATCGCAATGACCGTAACGACCGCAACGACCGTGGCCGTTCAGAGCGTGGCGACCGCCGTAATAAGCCGGTTAAAGGCAAAACCAAACCAGAGGCAGGTATGCAACGCTTCAGAATTGAAGTGGGCCATAGCCACGGTGCCAAACCAGGTAATATTGTTGGCGCGATTGCTAACGAAGCGAATATCAAGAGCAAGCACATTGGCGCGATTGATATTTATGACACCTTCAGCACCGTTGATCTGCCAGACGGCATGCCTGAACAGACCAAGGATATTCTGCGCAAAGCCCGGGTTGCCGGTCAGCGTCTGAACATTCGTGAATGGTCTGACACACCGCCGAAAAAAGGCGGTCGCGGCAAGCGTCCAGAGTAAGTAGCAAAAAAGCAGGTTAATATAACCAAAAGAAATATTAATTCTGTTTTTGTTGTTTCATTAAGAGTAGTAAAAGCGTCAGAATGGCGCTTTTACTGTTTATGGTGCCAGCAAATACTATGCAATACTTTCCTGTCTTTTTGGATGCTAAAGATCTGCACTGCCTGATTGTCGGCGCAGGTGAAGTCGGAGCCCGAAAGCTTGAACTTATTCTTAAAACCCCGGCAACCATCACGGTAGTGGCACCCTGGATGTGCGATACCGTAAAAAGCTACGCCTCTCACCCGCAGGTCACCCTGATTGAACGTGAGTTTGAACAGGACGATCTGAATGCTAAAGACATGGTGTTTGTAGCCACCAGCGACGAAACAACCAATGCGGATATTCATGATCTGGCCCGCGCCCGCAAGGTGCTGGTGAACGTGGTCGACAATACCCCGCTGTGTCAGTTTATTACCCCTTCTATTATTGATCGCAGCCCGATCACTATCGCCATGAGCAGTGGTGGCGTAGCGCCAGTATTACTGCGCTATCTGCGCCAGAAACTGGAAAGTGTGATTCCGGCTAATATCAGCCGGCTGGGCGCGTTTTCAGAAAAATTCCGCAATAAGGTTAAGCAGACCCTTGATGGTGTGACCGCCCGGCGCTACTTCTGGGAAGATGTACTGGATGGCGATATTGCTGAGCTGGTGGAAAAAGGCCAGAACGATAAAGCCGAAGCGCAGTTTGATATCGCGCTTGAGGCGGCTCGTCAAAATCAGAAGCCACAGGGGCAGGTGTACCTGGTAGGCGCCGGACCTGGTGATCCGGACCTGCTGACATTCCGTGCCTTACGCCTGATGCAAAAAGCCGATGTGGTCGTGTATGACCGGCTGGTTTCCCCTCAGATTCTGGAGCTGGTGCGCCGGGATGCAGAAAAGATTTATGTGGGCAAAACCAAAAGCAATCACACCCTGCCCCAGCAGGATATTAACACCCTGATTGCCGAGCAGGCCAAACAGGGTAACCGGGTAGTACGCCTGAAAGGCGGCGATCCGTTTATCTTCGGACGTGGTGGCGAAGAAATACAGACTCTGATTGAACAGGGAATTGATTTTCAGGTGGTGCCTGGAATTACCGCTGCCAGCGGTGCCGCCAGCTATGCCGGCATTCCGCTGACTCATCGCGACCATGCTCAGTCTGTAACCTTTGCCACTGGCCACTTAAAAGACGGTACCATTGATCTGAACTGGAATGCACTGGCTCATGCCAGTCAGACGCTGGTCTTTTATATGGGCCTGACCGGCCTGCCGATTATTTGTAAAAAGCTGACCGAACATGGCTTGTCTGCAGAGACCCCGATTGCGCTAGTGCAACAGGCGACGCTGCCCGAACAAAGGGTGGTAACCGGTACGCTGGCCACGATTATGGATAATCCTGAAACGCCGACCATGAAGCCCCCTACCCTGGTAATCGTGGGGTCGGTGGTATCATTACACAGAAAACTGGACTGGTTTACCCGCACGGTGGAATAATAGCCGCTTATCAGCACTGGCAGAGGTCGCCATGACAAGATGGCTTTTAACAGGACTTGTAATAATAATAGTCACGGGCGGGCTCGTTTCGCACGCGCAGGCCAATGCCGGCCAGACTCACTTCAGTCGCCAGATCGGTGACAAGGACGTTACTTATTCCTATGGCTGGCTGACTCCTGAAGGCACCACCCGTAACCTGTCATTTTCCCTGAACCGTTCAGAGCTGGCGCAAGCCCCAGCTGCCCAGGCAAACTATTCAGCCCGGATGGCGCAGCGCTATGTGTATGTTGAGGTAATGAAGGCCGCCCGGAACATTGACCCCAAACAGGCCCGGATTGCTGTTGAGCAAAAAAATGAGGGGATTGAAATCAGGGTGTCGTCCACCAGTGCCCAGCGTAACGAAGATATTACCCGGCAACTGGCTGACAAGCAGGATGACGCCTTTGATGCCTACCTGCACGATCATTATTTTACCCGCTATCAAACCGTTTATAATGAGTCGGCCATCAAGCCAGATCACACCCGGTTTATCGATGAATACATCAAAGCTCTGGTTCCCCTGTCCCAGGCCATTTACGAGCAGGTTACCGTGCGCTCTGATGCCCGGCAGTATTTTTCTGTGATGCTGGGGCTGATTCAGACCATTCCTTATGATGCATTGGAAGACCGCGCTGAACATAATGGCTCCGGCTTTTTGACCCCCGCACAGGTGCTGGCCCAGAATAAAGGTGACTGCGACAGCAAATCGGTGCTCACTGCGGCGCTGGCCCGGGCCTTTTTACCGGATGTTCCAATGGCACTTATTCTGTTACCTGAACATGCACTACTGGGCGTTGCCCTGGCTCCCAAAGCTGGCGAGCAGACCCTACAGTACGGTGATACCGAGTATATTTTATTTGAGCCGACCGGACCGGCCCAGTTACCCTTTGGTGAGATTGCCGAGCAAAGCCGGGTTGCGATTGCAAACCAACAGTTTACTGTCGAGGAAATAAAGGTCAGTCAGTAGTGGCCGGCCTGTGACAGCCGGCGGGTTGTAATAATCAGAAAACACGCTGCAAACTACATCTGCTCTTCGGCAAACTGCGCCAGTCGGGAGCGCACTACGCCTTCCAGATTGATGGTTGAGCTACCTGAAAAGTTTTTAAATTTCTCCACCAGATACGTCAGTCCCGAGGTCACCGGCGACAGATAATTACTGTCAATCTGCGCCAGGTTCCCGCTGCAAATCAGCTTGGTGCCTTCACCACAACGGGTAATGATGGTTTTGAGCTGCGAGGCGGTCAGGTTCTGCGATTCATCCAGAATGACAATCGAGTTCTGGATGCTGCGTCCACGCATAAAGTTGACCGATTTAAACTGAATATTGGCTTTTTCCATGATGTAATTCATGGAGCTTTTGGCATTTTCATCGTGTTTATGCAGCACTTCGAGCGAGTCGGTAATGGCCGCCAGCCACGGTGCCATTTTTTCCTCTTCGGTGCCCGGTAGAAAGCCAATTGACTCAGCAATCTCCGGTGTGCTGCGGGTCACGATGATTTTGTCGTACATGTTTTTCTCAACCACCATTTCCAGCGCCGCAGCCAGCGCCAGCAATGTTTTACCGCTACCGGCCGGACCGGTCAGCACTACCAGATCAATGTGCGGATCCAGCAGACTGTGCAGCGCCATCGCCTGGCCAATGCTTTTTGGACTGATCCCCCAGGCATGCCGTCCCATCAACCGCTCGTAGCCCAGGTCCAGCACTTCAAGGTGGTCATCATCCATCGACTCGACCAGCCCGGCAAACTGCCGGGTATCATCAAGCAGAAACTCATTCACATAAGCTTCAGGCAGTACGCTACGGGCAATCGTATGAATGGTGTCCCTCCCTTCTGTACGACTTTCCACTGATTTAACATTTTCCCAGAAATTACCCTTAAACTCATGGTATCCGCGAGACAGATACTTAATGTCACTGATGAGCTGATCGGTTCGGTAATCCTCCACATGAGCCAATCCAGCGCCTTTGGCTTTCAGGCGCATGTTCAGGTCTTTGGTCACCAGCACCACCTGCTGCGGTGCGTAGGTTTTTTGCAGATGCAGGGCCAGATTAATGATACGGTTGTCGTTCTCATTACTGGTAAATACCTGCTGGGTTTCCGTCATGGTCAGGTCGGTAAAAATTGATAACGCACCGGTTGGCGCGTCTTTGCCCGCCCCCAAGCCTTCCATGCTGACCCCGGCCAGCATATCTTCAGGCGTGGCATCGTGAAGCAAATCCTCCATAGCCCGAATGGATACGCGCGCATCCCGGGCAACATCTTTTTTGCTGTCTTTAATGTAGTCGAGTTCTTCCAATACGGTCATTGGTACAACCACATCATGTTCTTTAAACGAGAGAAAAGCGAAAGGTTCGTGTAGCAGAATGTTGGTGTCGAGGACGTAGATTTTGGTGTCACTGGATTTTTTTCTTGGCATCCTTCACTCCGGTAATTAAAACCAAGCCGTCTGAACTGCTGACGTGCAACAGACCATGCAAACACTACCGGCCGAAGAAAACGACCAGTTCCGTGTCGCATTGCCTCACACTTTCACCATAATCCAGTTTTTCACCGTACGCACGAATTTTTTCTGCTTTTATTTTTCGTCATACTGGCCCTTTAATCTTGCCCGCCAGACGATAATCGGGCTTTTTCCTCTTTACAGATGAAAGTAAACTTTATTCGGCGGGAGTGGATAAGTACAATACCGCCCCTTTTAATAAAGCGACTAGAAAAACATGAGTTCAGTAAGCGAATACGCAGTCGGTCAGCGTTGGCTAAGTAATACGGAATCGGAGCTAGGATTAGGCGCAGTCATTAACCATGACAACCGTTCGGTCGAAGTTTTTTTCCCGGCGACAGGCGAAAGCCGTAAATACATTAAATCAGATGCTCCCCTGACCCGCCTGACATTCGCTGTCGGTGAAAAAATCAAAAGCCAGGAAGGCTGGGCGCTTGAAATTGAAGCGCTGCAGGAGTCCAAGGGCGGTATTATTTATCACGGTACCCGCACCGACACAGGTGAGCAGACCAAGTTATCTGAAGCCCTGCTGGACCATCAGATTCAGCTGAACCAGCCTGAGCGCCGACTGTTCAGCATGCAGCACGATATTCCTAAATGGTTTGATCTGCGTCTGAAAGCCTTTGACCAGATGAGCGAGTATCAGCGCTCGTCCATTATCGGTCTGGCCGGAGCACGGATTGAACTGATCCCACATCAGCTTCACATTGCCTCAGAAGTCGGCCGCCGTTATGCGCCCCGGGTACTACTGGCAGATGAAGTGGGACTGGGCAAAACCATTGAGGCTGCGCTTATCATTCACCAGCAAATCAAAACCGGCCGGGCTGAGCGGGTACTGATTGTCGTGCCAGACTCTCTGGTTCACCAATGGCTGGTAGAAATGCTGCGCCGGGTCAACCTGCCATTTTCCATCTTCGATACCAGTCGCTGTGAAGCCGTTGATGATGCAGATGAAAACCCGTTTGAACAGGAGCAGCTGGTACTGTGTAGTCTGGATTTTCTGCGTGACAATCCAAAGCACCAGCAACAGGCACTGGCCGCTCAATGGGATTTACTGGTGGTGGATGAAGCCCATCATCTGGCCTGGTCAGCCGATGCGCCCTCTGCTGACTATCAGTGTATTGAATCTCTGGCTCAACAAATTGCCGGCGTGCTGCTGTTAACCGCAACGCCGGACCAGTTAGGTCATGAAAGTCATTTTGCCCGTTTGCGCCTGCTTGATTCAGCCCGCTTTCACAGCTATGACGCTTTTTTAGAAGAAGAGCAGCATTACAGTGAACTGGCTGAAGCAGTTACGCCGCTGTTAAACAATGAAGCACTGACTGATGCCCAGCAAGCACATCTTGAAAAGGTTGCACCGCAGAGCATGCAGACAGTAGGCGATCTGGCCGATGAAGACAGCCGCCATGCCCTGCTGCACCGCCTGATTGACCGCCATGGAACTGGTCGCCTGCTATTCAGAAACCGGCGGGCTAACATTACCGGCTTCCCGGTGCGTGAACTGCATACCCATCCCCTGCCGTTACCGGATGTGTATCAGGACCTGCTGGAAAGCAATTATGATGATCTGGAGGCCGCTCTGTTTCCGGAACGTCAGCCTGAGCTGGTTGATAGCTGGACCGATCTGGACCCGCGCGTTGACTGGCTGCTGAATTTCCTGCCCTCGGTAAAACCGGAAAAAGTGCTGCTGATTTGTGCCAGCGCCCGCACAGCCCAGCAGCTGGGCGAGGCTATTCGCCTGCGTACCGGTATTCGCCACACTGTGTTTCATGAAGGCATGAGTATTGTTGAGCGGGACAAAGCAGCGCACTTTTTTGCTGACGAGGAAGACGGTGCTCAAGTCCTGCTGTGCAGTGAAATTGGCAGTGAAGGTCGTAACTTTCAGTTTGCCCACCATCTGGTATTGTTCGATTTACCGATGACGCCGGATTTGCTCGAGCAGCGCATTGGCCGTCTGGATCGGATTGGACAGAAAAAAGATATTCAGATTCATGTACCGTATCTGGAAGACTCCAGTCAGGCTGTGCTGGTTGAATGGTACGATAAAGGGCTTAATGCGTTCACCCATACCTGCCCGACCGGCTCAGGCGTGTTTGAACAGGTTGAGGACCAACTGGTTAACAGCCTGCTGACACCAGAAGATACCGATACCCTGCAATCGCTTATCGAGACGACCAGTACGGTGAACCAGGCGCTGAAAAAGCAGCTGGACGAAGGCCGTGACCGTTTGCTGGAACTTAATGCCTCTGGTAAGGGTAAAGTGGAAGAGTTAGTCGGCGATATCGTGATGGAAGATGCCGGCAGCCAGCTGCCTGAATTTATGGCCTGGATGTTTGATGCCATTGGCGTTAATCAGGAAGACAAAGGCAATGAGTGCTATATCCTGACGCCGGGTGAATCAATGGTTAACAATCTGCCCGGGCTTGACCCGGACGGTATGACCGTTACCTTCCGCCGCCGTGTTGCCACCACCCTTGAGCATGTGCACTACTTAAGCTGGGACCACCCGCTGGTGCATAACGCGGTTGACCTTATTCTGACCGAGACTGTAGGTAAAGCCAGCCTGGGCTTTATTGCTGACCGCGAGCTGCCCAAAGGGGCGTACTGGCTCGAAGCCTTGTTTGTATTAAGTATTAATGCACCTAAGCACCTGCAGGCCGGACGCTTTTTACCTGCCACCCCAATCAAGCTGTGTATTGATGCTCAGGGTGAAAAAACCGACATTACCTTTAACAAAACCCGTCGGGCTAACAAAAAGATTGGTCAGCAACTGGTGCAGGCGCTAAAAGATCCGGTTTCCAAACAAATTGAGACGGCCCGCAAGCTGGCCTCAGACGAGGCTAAGGCAACCCTGGCAGAAGCCCGTCAGCAAATGCAGCAAACCCTGGGCGATGAAGCTCGCCGGTTGAGTGAATTGCAGGCGCAGAACCCGGCCATCCGGGATACCGAAATTGCGTTTATCCACGAGCAGATGACACAACTGGAAGCGGTATTTGATAAAGCCGATGTTCAGCTTGATGCGCTGCGTATTGTGGTGAATAACCCCTGATGCCAAATCCGTCGTTTATTTACAACCCGCCCATGTCGCCATATCTGAGTATTCTTTATCAGGATGACGACATTGTGGTGGCCAATAAACCCAGCGGGCTGCTGAGTGTGCCGGGCAAAGCCCCGGCCCACAAAGATGCGCTGATCACCCGGATGCAAAAGGTGTTTCCTACCGCCACGGTAGTTCACCGGCTGGATATGGCGACCTCCGGGGTTATGATCATGGCGCTGAACAAGCCAGCCCACCGTTATTTATCCGACCAGTTTGCCAGTCGTCAGACCCAGAAGCGCTACTTTGCCAGGGTCAGCGGATGCATGCGACAGCCTTCAGGCATGGTGGATTTGCCATTGATTTGTGACTGGCCAAACCGGCCAAAACAAATGGTCGATCACGACAAGGGCAAACCATCGCTGACCTACTACACTGTCATCCGGCACAGTGAGCACGAAACCCTGGTCGCGCTTAAACCCGTCACCGGCCGCTCACATCAGTTGCGCGTGCATATGCTGGCTTTAGGACACCCGATTCTGGGTGACCGCCTGTACGCCGACGAGCACGCCAAGGCCGCCGCGAGCCGGCTACAGCTGCATGCACAGACGCTGATTATCCGGCATCCGACGTCGCACCAGTGGTGCCATTTTGTTACGCCCATTCCCTTTACTGATTATGAGCCCGACCCGCTCACCGTACCCGAGTATGTTGACGCATAAGTGATTTTGCCCCCTGCCATTAAGTAAATACGTTAATCGCCGATATGCTTATCAGACACATGAGGAATATTGGTTATGGTTTTACAGACGTGGCGGCGCGGGGTGAGTTGCTGTGTGGCACTGAGCTTGTGGGCCTGTGCGGCCAGCGGTTGGGCCTACTCTTTACAACAGGACCTGGCAGCCCGCTACAGCGACCGGGACATTGTATCGGTGATGGCCGGCGAACTGCCGGTGACCGCGGTTCGTCAACCCGCCACCATTGCGCTGGAACGGGGCATTGCCATTATTTTAATTGAGCCTGGCTATCAGGGGCTTACCTTGCACGCCGCCGAAACCCTGGCTGCCCGAATGAACCGCTGGGGCTGGCAAACCTTGTTGGTGCTCAGCCCGGCCCTCAACGGTGCCCCGCTTGCCGCAGATAAAGACGCTGCGCAGCCGGATCAATACACTGACAGTACCACCAGCTGGCTGGATGCCAATGCCACCGAAACCCATATCACCTTGCTGCTCAACGCGCTCAACCAGCAGATAGCCGATGTGCCTGGTTACCGGATGATTATTGCTCAGGGCATGACCGCAGCCCAACTGATTAAGCTTAATGCAGAAGATCGCATTGCCCCGCCCGATACCCTTGTAACCATCACGCCGTTCTGGCCCGACAATACTACCAACCGGCAACTGGCCTCGCTGGTTAAGGCCACCACATCTCCGCTACTGGATATTACCGGCGCAATTAACAATCGCTGGGAACAGCAAACCCGTCTGCTGCGCCGGCGTCAGGCAACCACCGCGTTGAAAATGCACTACCGGCAACGTGAAATGGCCACTGATCTGGGTGGACACAGCGCCATTACGTCAGTGTTTGCCAACCAGCTAAGCAAACAAATCTATGGCTGGACGCGACATCTGGGGTGGTAATGAATACTCTCAACCTGGTCAGAAAAAATACGAAATAAAAACTATTTTCACTAGTAATTCAAGGCAGTGTTTGTTTTACTATAGTTCAGGATGAAAATGCGCAGATTGTAACTATAATTGGATAAAAATAACCAAGCCGCCAATAACAGCTCAGTGAAAGTTAACACCTTTATCGACGAAAAAGCGCAACAGCTGTGTTACTACCTAAGAGGTTTCTGGGGTAACCAGGTTGTGTATGCAGAGCTAGAACTGTTCTTCTGGGATATCCTGGAGGAATGGAGTCAGGTGGATTACGATCTGGACCAGCCCTACACCGACAAAGAGCGCGCCTTCTGGCATATGCTGCATCAGATGCACTTCTGGGATGCCGAACGGTTAATGTTTGATGACGAGCTGGTTGATGAGCTTCAGCGCTGTGCCACCTTTCTGGAAGGTCAGGGTCAGTATCCGTCTGATTGCGTAGGTATTCGTCCTTAAGTCATTGTCGCAGTGGATGCCGACGCCTGTCGTATCCCTCTCTTTATCATCTTTTCCTCAACAGTTTATCCGGCATGTCTTCATTAGCTAATACGTTTCGTGTTTTTCAGGATAAGCGCCTGCTGAGCGTTTTCCTGTTTGGTATTTCCAGTGGCTTTCCGTTTGTCATGATCGGCTCAGTAATAACGGCATGGCTGTCTGACGAAGGCTTGTCCCGGGCTGGTATCGGTCTGTTCGGCATCATCTTTAATGTGTATGCCGTAAATTTTTTATGGTCACCGCTTTTAGACAGGATACGTCTGCCCTGGCTGGGATTACGGCGCGGCTGGATTCTGGCCATGCAACTGGCCATTGCCGGATGCTGCTTGCTGATGGCCCAGCTGGATGTGACAAACAACCTATACTTTATGGCGCTAATTGGGCTGCTGATCGCTATTTTCTCTGCCACGCAGGATATTGCCATTGATGCATACCGTATCGACATTATCGCTGATCACGAAAAAGACCAGTTATCCGCCGCCTCCTCACTGGCCACGGCAGGTTGGTGGACCGGTTACGGCGGGTTAGGTGCCATTCCGTTTATTGTGGCTGACCAGCCCGGCACAGGCTGGCCTGACATCTACCTGCTGCTTGGCGCCCTGATGGGCGTCATTGCGCTGTTTACCCTGATGGCTAAAGAGCCGCAGGTGGATCGCAGCGCTCAGCAGAAGGCGGCGTTTGCCCGCTACCAGCAGGCAACCGGTCATGCCCGTACCACCGGTAGTGCTATAATTGCCTGGCTGGGAGTGACACTGATTGAACCGTTTCGTGAGTTTTTCAATCGCAGCGGGGTGCGGATTGCAGTTTCTATTCTGCTGTTTATCTTCCTGTTTAAATTGGGTGAAGCCTTTCTAGGCCGGATGAGTGTCGTCTTTTATAAAGAAATCGGCTTTAGTAATTCAGACATCGGTTATTATTCCAAACTACTCAACTGGTGGGTATCGATTGTTTTTTCGATTATCGGTGGCATGGTCAATATTCGCTACGGTATTTACCGGGGGCTGATGATTGCCGGGTTCGCCATGGCGGCCAGTAACCTGATGTTTGCCTGGATTGCGCAGGTTGGGCCGGACACTACCCTGTTTGCAGCCACCATCGTGGTGGACGGGTTCACCTCGGCCTGGAGCTCGGTGGCCATGGTCGCGTTTATCAGCCTGATGTGTAACCGGGCATTTTCGGCTTCACAGTATGCGCTGATGGCCTCGCTCAGTGTAGCGGGCAAAAATACCCTGGCTTCAGGTAGTGGCTGGATGGTCGATATGATGGGCGGCAACTGGAGTTTGTTTTTTATTATTACTGCTGTCATGGTCCTTCCCGGCTTACTGGTACTACGGCACTTAAAGCAAGACATCGCCAGCGCAGAGAAAAAAGTCAGCGACCCCCAAATAAGCTGACAAACTGACAGATTCACTCTATCTTTGATCTAAATAAAAAAAGTAGTGTGTATCTATGGTTTCAGCAAAACAGCTCCGGGCATTAATTAGCCGTACCTACATTATTGCCATCGGGGTGATTGCCCTGCTCACCACCATTTTTTTTGCCTATAACCACTACCTGCTGCAAAGCCTGGATTTGCAGCCAACGGTGATTAATATCGCCGGTAAACAGCGTATGTTGTCGCAGCGCATTGCCTTGTTGCATACCTCAATTTATTACGAATCGAATGAAGCCAAACGGCGACCGTTAAAAAACGAGCTAAAAGCACTGGCCCTGATGCTGGCAACAGACCATGAGCGCCTGATTGGTAGCAAAGCTTTTGATGATGGCAGTCATAACAGACTGACCAATGAGCTGGATGCACATTATTTTGGTGATCGTCAGCCGTTAGATATTCAGGTCAAACTGTTTGCCGAACGGGCTGTACGGATTGCTGAAAGCCGTCCGAACACCCCTATACCTCCCCCTCCGACTTATGAGGAGCTTAAGGAACTGCTCAGCATGCTGGATACCTCTGTACGGCTGTTTGAGCAGAACCTGACGAATGCTATTACGGACAACCGACAGTTTTCATTTATGGTTTACCTGCTCATTCTTACCGCGATGCTACTGAGTGTGTTTAAGCTCTTCAAGCCACTTGAAAATTTAGTATTTAAACATTACCGCGAAGCGACCGATGCGCGGTTTGATGCCAGCCGGCAGCGCGCACAAGCCAGTGCTGCAGCCAAAGCTAAGGCAGAATTTCTGACCCGGATGAGCCATGAACTGCGCTCGCCACTGGCGGCCGTTATCGGGGCCCTTGAGCTACTTCCCCACAGTCAGACCAGGCAGGCCGATTTGATCAGTAAAGCAGAGCATTCCTGTTACCGTCTGTTACATCTGTCAGGCAACCTGATTGATTCTATGAGCGACTCTGAAAGTCACCCCACGTCCGGGGTTGATACCTTTGATCTGGTCAAGGTCATCGATGACGCCGTCGGCCCCTTTGTTTACCAGGCTCGCCAGAAAGAGTTACACCTGTCGATAAAATGTCAGGGTACGCTGCCCCGGTTTGTCTGCGGGCCGGCAGAAGCCATCTCCAAGGCGTTGAAAAACCTGGTGGATAATGCCATCAAATATACCGAATTTGGTGAGGTGATTATTAAGGTTTCAGTCAAGCCAGAGCGGCGCCGGCTGGCACTGCGTATCACTGTCTCAGACACCGGTCCGGGTATTCCTGAGGCAGAACAGGACACCATTTTTAATCCCTTTGTACAGGGCCAGTACGCCGCAGACCATCACATCAGCGGTATGGGAATCGGGCTGTCAGTTGCCCGCCATCAGATTACCTCGCACGGTGGCAGCCTGACCGTGGAAGGCCGGCAGATTCGCGGCAGCCGGTTTGTGCTGACCATGCCGCTCAAAGAAGCCGCTCCGCTTGCCACACGCCCTCAAAGTACACCAGTCGGTACGGTCAGATTTGCCATTATCGATGATATGGAGATATCCAGACTGCATCTGGCCAATATCATCACCGGTCTGGGTTATGAGGTGGACACCTTTGCCTCAGGCACCGAACTACTCACCCGGCAGGATAACATCAGTCAGTATAAGGCTCTGATACTGGATTTCTTTATGCCCGGGTTATCCGGCGCTGAACTGTCAGCCAATTTACAGACCATGTACGCCGATGCAGTACCACCGATTATCTTTGTCTCAGCCACACCAGCCATTGCCAATTTGGCCAGCCATACCCGTCTGCCAGTATGGCAGACCTTTGTGAAACCGATTGATCAGGAACGTTTTGCTGACGCTATCAGGCATCTGGCCACCGATACACAGCCAGTGCAGACAACCCGGCAAGCCAGCGTTCTGATAGTTGAAGATGAACCGATAAATCGCGAACTGATGCAAAACATGCTAACCACGATGAACTTCAACATAAAAGCTGCCGCCAACGGCGAAGAAGCGCTGACCCTATGCCAGCGCCAGCAGTTTGATGTCATATTGCTGGACATTAACCTGCCTGATTTCAGTGGAATTGAGGTGGCTCGTCGTTTACGCCAGCAGGGCTGTGCTGCCACAATGGTGGCGGTGACAGCAAATGCTTTTGAAACCGATAAAGAAGCCACCCGGGCGGCGCATATCCGCTATCACCTGGTAAAACCGGTAAGCTATCAGGAATTGTACAATACTATTCGCCAGGCGCTGCTGCCTGGCTAATCAGGCGATCGCGGCGACACGAGCCTGATTACGGCCGTTGTGCTTGGCATCATACAAAGCCATATCGGCCTGTTCAAGCCACAACATGGCTGAACTGTATTCACGGTTAAACTCTGCCAGCCCCAGGCTGACCGTAAAGGTAATGGCCTGCCCTTCGTGCTCTACCTGCATACTCTCTGCGGCGCTGCGAATACGTTCTGCCACCAGTAAAGATGTATCAGCAGTACTGTCAGACAACACCACAGCAAACTCCTCACCGCCATAACGACCGGCCAGGTCGGTTTCCCTCACACTTTGCTGTAAAATTGAGGACAGTGCCTGAATGACCTTGTCTCCAGCCTGATGGCCGTAGGCATCATTAATTTTTTTGAAATGATCGATATCCAGCATCATCGCGGTCACCGGCTGCTCACGGCGACGAGCCAGCTTGAAGGTATTATCAAAGCGCTCCTGCCAGTAGCGTCGGTTGTACAGCCCGGTCAGGCCATCTACCCGGCTCATGTATTTCAGTTCATCGTTAAGTCGATCCACCCGCAGTTTGCCAATCGCCTGATCCGTCACATCATAAACCAGCATACACAGCCGCTGCACGGTGCCATCGGCATCACTTAACGGAAACATGGTGACATTCTGGTACATATGGGTGGAGTCTGACGTGATAGGCCGGTTAGACCCGAAGTGAAACAGATACGGGCGCTGCTCCCAGATCAAAAACACCGGGCTTTGCAGGTTAAATACCGGCTCGGCCTTAGCTTTGAGCCAGCCTTCGTTAATTTCATCAAAATGGCCAAACAGGTTGCTACCGATAATTTGGCTGGGCCGGATATCAGAATGGTTTTCCATAAACTGATTCCACACCTGAACCGTAAAGTGGCGGTCAAGCACCACAATACCCACTTCCAGTGAACTGAGTAGATCCTGCTGCCAGTGCAGCGTTGCAACGTTATCCATATTCATGCAAGCGCCTCCTCGCCGGTCACCAGACGACTGTAAATTTTATCCATGGCTTCATCGGGAAACAGCAGCAATAGATCAAAACCAATATCCCGGGATTTAATCGAATAGCCTATTTCCACAGCCATAATTTTATTCCAGCGTGAAATATTGTCGTTGAGCAGCACTTCCAATCCCCGGTGACGGCCCAGTAAAATAGGCTGACTGTGGCTGAAATTCACATTGAGCTGATCAGAAAGTGCATTGAGACAAGCGCCGGTCAGAATGTTTGAGACATCCATCAACGCTTCTAACTGCAACTGCTCTGAATGCTGATTGGTATCATACTGCAGCATTTCCAGAATCGGCTGGGTGTTAGTGTCATTGAAAATCACCAGGGCTTCGCCTTTAATGCCTGCGTTGACAAACCCTTTGGATACCGCCGAAACCTGATCATTACGGTTAATATCAGCGATGGCCATATGCAGTTCATTGCTTTCAATAAGATTAACATTGGGAATAGGTAAATCAATAAACTCGCCCAGTAACCGGGCCAGCTTTTCACCGGCGCGTCCCATGGCCACATTCACCAACTCCCGGTAGGCGTCAATGTAGTCATCTTCATTACCAGCCGGACTGGCCACTTCCTGCTGGCGCTCGTGCGCCGAGGCCACGCCACTGTACAGACCATACTCTTTAAGCAGACTCGTCAGCTTCTGATTGTCCATGGGCTTGCGGATAAATTCCAGTGCCCCCAGGTTCAGCATACGTTTACGGGCTTCAGGCTGAACATCCCCGGACACCACAATGACAACACAAGGCAGGTCTTCGGCGCGAATCGCTTCCATGGTCTGATAGCCGTCCAGCACCGGCATATTCAAATCCAGAAAAACCACGTCTCCTTTGCCCTGTCTAATCAACTCCAGCGCCTGCTTACCGTCGCTGGCAAATGACAGGGAAACATCCCAGCCATCAGGTATGGAGCGAGCCATTTGCTTACGGGCGAAGGCTGAGTCATCACAGATGAGTACCGGAGTGCTCATAATTCTACTTCCTATATTGCGACCGGTGCCTTGATATGCGGGTGGGCCTGATAATCCGCTAATGTAAAGTCTTCATAGGTAAAACCAAAAATGTCCTTCACTGCCGGATTAATTTTCATTACCGGCCGCGCATAAGGCGTTCGGCTTAACTGTAAATCGGTTTGCTCCAGATGATTCAGATATAAGTGCGCATCGCCCAGCGTATGAATAAAATCGCCGGGCTCCAGGTCGCAGACCTGCGCCACCATCATGGTTAGCAGGGCGTAGCTGGCAATATTAAACGGTACACCTAAAAAGATATCGCCACTGCGCTGATATAGCTGACAGGACAAACGTCCGTCAATCACATAAAACTGAAACATAGTATGACATGGCGGTAAGGCCTGTTTACCCTGCGCGGCATTCGCGCTGGGTGAGATGCCAGTGTCTGGCAGCACAGCCGGGTTCCAGGCACTGACAATCAGACGCCGGGAGTCGGGATTGGTTTTAATCTGTTCCACAACCTGGGCAATCTGATCAATAGTAGTGCCATCAGGTGTGGGCCAGCTGCGCCACTGCGCGCCATAAACTGGCCCAAGCTCACCCTCTTCGGTGGCCCACTCATCCCATATTTTTACGCCGTGCTCTTTGAGATAGCCGATATTGGTATCGCCATTTAAAAACCACAACAGCTCGTGAATAATCGACTTAAGATGACATTTTTTGGTCGTGACCAGGGGAAATCCCTCGGCCAGATTAAATCGCATTTGATAGCCGAACACACTGAGCGTGCCGGTCCCTGTCCGGTCTTCTTTTTTAAATCCATTGTCGCGGACGTGCCGCATCAGGGTTAAATACTCTTTCATGCTTTATTGCTCTGGTTGTTCGTTGTCACAGTAGATTGCTGGCGATAGGCGCGCACCATCAGCCACAGGCCCAGTCCAATCATAGGAATACACAGCATTTGTCCCTGACTCAGACCAATGTCATACAGACCCAGGTGTGCATCAGGCTCACGGAAAAATTCAACGATGAAACGGAAAGCGCCGTACCCCAGCAAAAACAGACCACTAACAGCCCCGACAGGTCGAGGCTTGGCCGAATATAGCCAGAGTATGATAAACAGCAATACCCCTTCAAGGGCGAATTCGTATAGTTGTGACGGATGGCGCGGCACATTGCCCGCGTTGGGGAAAATAATTGCCCAGGGAACATCGGTGGTGCGCCCCCACAGTTCGGCATTCAGGAAGTTACCAATGCGGCCGGCGCCCAGACCAATCGGCACCAGCGGGGCCACAAAGTCACCCACCTGCAAAAAGGTGCTGTTCATTTTTCTGGCCCGCCAGTACATGGCCACCAGCACACCGATTAATCCGCCGTGGAAGGACATGCCCCCGGCCCAGATTTTAAACAGATAGGCAGGTTCTGCCAGAAACAGTTCAAACTGATAAAACAACACGTAACCGATACGGCCGCCTAAAATCACCCCCACAAAGCTCCAGAACAGCAGGTCGCTGAGCTGCTCTTTGCTCCAGCTGGTATTCTCCAGACGTTTGTGCGCCAGTAAATAAGCTGCCACAAAGCCCACCAGATACATCAGCCCATACCAACGTACATGCAACGGCCCGAGACTAAAAATTATCGGGTCGATGTTAGGAAAAACCAGAAAACTATTTTCCACCATGGTTTATTCAATTCCTGCAATCATTCGAATACTGACCAGCACCAGAAGCCCGGCCAGTATTTTTTTTAAAAATCCGGTATCCATACGCTGCCCCAGTTTTGCACCGATGCTGGCAGTAAATACCGAAGTGACAACAATACCTGCTAATGCAGGCAAATAAACATACCCTACCGACCAGTCGGGTAACCCGGGCCGGTTCAGTCCGGCCAGAACAAAACTGACGGTGCCAAACACCGCGATCACCAGTCCGCTGAAGGCAGCGCAGCCAATCGCCTTGCGAATGTTAACCTGCAACCAGACCAGCAGTGGCACCAACAGGGCGCCACCGCCAATGCCCATCAGTGCACTAAAAAAGCCCGTGCCGCCTCCCACTGCCACCAGACTAGCCTTGCCGGCCTGATAGGAAGACGCTGATGTCCGGCCAAAGATCATCTGGGCGGCAATCAGTATCACCAGCACCGCAAAGATATCTTTAAGCAGATGGCCAGGCATATGACTGGCTGCCTGCGCCCCTAAAGTGGCGCCCACGGCGATGCCTGCCGAACACCAGCTGACCAGCTGGCGGTCAATGTTACCTAACCGGTAGTGCGCCAGCGCTGAAGAGGCGCCGGTAAAAATAATCGTGGCCAGCGATGTGGCAACGGCAATCGGCATCACCAGAGCAGTATCCATATGCTGAACATGTACCAGCAAGTAAGAAATGGCCGGTACAATAATCAGCCCGCCGCCAATACCCAGCATGCCAGCGAGTAAACCAACCACTGCCCCTACTGCCAGGCAGGCAACCATGACGATGGTAACCGGATCCATAAATTACGTCCTTTTATCTCGCGCGCAGTGATTCGCACTGCGATTAGCGGCAGCCAGATTAACACACTATTGAAAGCTTGCAGACAGACAGGCTGATAAATCAACGGTTACTCAGGTTGGCTGGATGTTCCGGCTTAGGAGCCGGCACGGACCAACCCGCCAAGTCCCTTGTTTTCCAGGTACAGATTGATATGTTCAAATACTTCGCTGTAGGTGTGGGCGGTTAATGCACAAGCTAGCAACTCCTGGCTCTCAGTCAGGCTGACATTGCGGATCACCCAGTTGATTTTTCGTATGTTGTGCGCATTCATGCTCAGGCGGCGATACCCCATAGCCATCAGCAAAATGGCACCGCCCGGTTCGCCGGCAATTTCACCACACACGGTCACCGGAATTTGCTGGGCATCAGACTGCTTTACAATATCATACAGTGCACTGAGTACGGCCGGATGATAGCTGTTATATAGCCCGGCAACCCGGGTATTATTGCGATCAACAGCCAGCAGATACTGGGTCAAATCGTTACTACCCACCGAGAAAAAGTCGACATGGCGGGCCAGCTGCGGCAATTGATACAGCACCGAGGGCACTTCAAGCATGATCCCCACTCGCGGCCGGTGTAGCGGCTCACTGCCCGCGGGCAGCTCATCACTGACTTCACGGAACGCCTGACTGATTAAGCGCTGGGCTTCCTGCACTTCGTTGACCGAGCTTATCATCGGCAGCAAAATCTGCAGGTTAGTCAGCCCCACACTGGCTTTCAGCATGGCGCGGATCTGGACCAGAAAAATATCCGGATGATCGAGCGTTAGCCGGATACCACGCCAGCCCAGAAACGGGTTTTCTTCGTTTATCGGAAAGTATGGCAGGGGTTTGTCGCCGCCCACATCCAGGGTACGCATGGTCACCTGCTGATGCGAAACACAGGTCAGCACTTCCCGGTAAAGCTTAATCTGTTCTTTTTCTGACGGAAAACTTTCGCGCAGCATAAACGGAATTTCAGTGCGATACAGGCCAATTCCGTTCCCCTGACTGCGGGCTGCGGTTTCCACCTCCACCGACAGACCGGCATTAACCAATAAAGACATGGTACAGCCATCCTGGCTTTGCGCGGGCTGATCAGACTCAGCATCAATTTTTTCGGCCAGGCTTCCCTCTTCGGCCACCAGATGCACAAACTCATTTTTATAATGGCGCTCTGGCGATACGATGACATCACCGGCATAACCGTCCAGCAGAATTTCCTTGCCTTCAAGCAGGCTGGGCGACACATTCTGACACCCCATAACCGCCGGCACGCCCATTGCCCGGGCCAGAATAGCGGCGTGGGAGTTATTCGAGCCACGAATGGAAATAATACCTTTGAGGAACTCGCGGGGAAATTCAGCCAGCATGGTTGCAGAGACTTCCTCAGCCACCAGAATGCTATCTTCTGTGGCTTTGCGCAGCTGACTTTTGGTACCGTTGGTCTGCAGTAAAATATTGGCCAGAATTCGATTTGATAAATCGACGATATCGATGGCCCGCTCCTGCATGTACGGGTCGTCCATCGCCTGAAAACGCGCCGCGTAGTCTTCAATCACCATTTTCAGCGATGAGCCGGCACACCACTGCTGCTGAATCTTAGCCTCGACCTCCCGGCCCAGACTGTTGGCATCCAGAAGGTGATGATAAAGCTGGAATATGGCTTTAACGTCATCGGGAATCCCCTCATCCAGGCGACTGGATAATTCGTCCACCTGCTTACGGGTAATCTCTACCGCCTGACGATAAAGCTGAACTTCACGGGCCAGATCGGTCGCCCGTTTTACCGAAAAACGGCGCAAATCAACTGTAGAATCAGAGGAGAAACCTCGCCCTATGGCAAGCCCAGGAGAGCCGGGAATCCCTTTTACATTACGCTGCTGCGGTATGCTGTTGGGCGTGCTGGCATTAGTCAGGGCGCCGCGAATATCCGCATTGGTGATTTCCAATGCCAGTTGCGCGGCCAGTGTAACCAGAAACGCTTCTTCATCTTCATCAAAAAAGCGCTTCTGCGACTGCTGCATGGTGATAACACCCAGCACTTTTCGTTGATGTATGATGGGCGTGCCTAAAAAAGCGCGGTAGTTTTCTTCATGTACCTCAGGATAGTGCTTGAAGCGGGGATGCTCGTGGGCATTTTCAATATTGAGCGGTTCTTCGCGCTGGCCCACCAATCCGATCAGGCCTTCGGAAAAACCAATCAAAACCTGATCGATAGCATCGGGGTGCAGGCCGTCGGTGGCTTTGAGTACAAACACCTGCTGCTCGTAGTCTGCCAGGTAAATCGAGCAGGAGTCGACCTCCATGACCTGTTTTACGCGAGTTGCCAGCCGTGCCAGAGCCTGCGACAAAGCCGGGAGCTGCGTGATCTCCTGCACGATGCGCTTAAGTGTTGTAAGCATACTGCCCTGGCTTGCCACCTGATTGTTCTCCTACTGTTATCCTCTGCGTCGTTTACGCGGCCGGCGGGCATGATTATTGCGCTCAGCACGACCTGCGCCGGTCATGGCGGTAGCTGCAAACTCTTTCATTACCTTACGGTATACATCCCGTTTAAACGACACCACATTTCTAACCGGATACCAGTAGCTCACCCAGCGCCAGTCATCAAATTCCGGATGACCGGTTTTCAGAACGTCAACATCGTTATCCTGGCAATCCAGTTGCAATAAAAACCATTTTTGTTTTTGCCCTATACAAACCGGATTACTGCCCTGGCGAATCAGTCGCTTGGGCAATTTGTATCGCAACCAGTTGCGGGTAACTCCAAGGACGGTAACGTCTTTGGGTCGTAGCCCTACTTCTTCGTGCAACTCCCTGTACATTGCTTGTTCTGCAGTTTCCCCTTCATCAATTCCGCCTTGTGGAAACTGCCATGAATGTTGACCATAACGTCTTGCCCAAAATACTTGACCGTTTTTGTTGCAAATCACTATGCCCACATTCGCACGGAATCCGTCGGCATCTATCACTTAGACTCCCGGGCACGCTTTATTTTTGTATTCTAGCATTTGACCATAAACTGTTGCCCATTCAAAGTATTAATGGTATTTGACCATTTTCAAACCACAGCCGGCCCCTTACCGTAGTGATAAAAACACCGCGCCAGGCCAGTAGAATCAACTTTTTGAGTAACAGGATCCGACGTGCAGCCACCTTCGCTTCCCCCGTCCAGCATTGATGAATTATTAGCCCGCTGCCAGCAAATTGCCGGTTTATCACTGGGCGAACTGGCGGAGCTGGCCGGTGTTCAGGTACCGGCCAGCCTGCAGCGACATAAAGGCTGGCAGGGGCAACTGCTGGAATTGTGGCTGGGCGCATCAGCCGGCTCACGCCCGCAGCAGGATTTTCCTGAGCTGGGCGTGGAGCTGAAAACCGTTCCCATTGATGCCCATTGGCAGCCCATTGAAACCACCTATGTATGCTATGCGCCGCTGTTAAACCGGCCGGGAATCCGCTGGCAGACCAGCAATGTCAGAAATAAGCTCTCGCAGGTATTATGGCTGCCGGTGGAAGGTGACCGCAAAATTCCGGTAGCCCAGCGCAGGGTCGCCAACGCTCTGCTGTGGCGACCGGACGAACAGGAAGAGGCCCTGCTGCAAAAAGACTGGGAAGAACTGACTGAGATGATAGTGCTGGGGCAGATAGAGCAGATTACCGCCAGGCATGGCAACGCGTTGCACATCCGTCCCAAGGCCGCGAATGGCAGCGTGCAGACCGATGCACTGGGACCGGAAGGACAAAAAATTCGTACCCGCCCCCGGGGGTTTTACCTGCGCAAAACCTTCACCCAGCGCATTCTGACAAGTGCATTTGGCTAGCTTATTCTAAATTACGCAGATGCTTCACCAGCACCTCGCCCATAAATTTTTCTGAATGCAGACCCAGCTTTTTAGCCACCGCCGCGATATTGGCATCGCTACGCAGCAATACATTTTTGGCATACTCCAGCCGGTAGTGATACACAAACTGGCGAAAGTCTTTTTTCAGCAGAAGATGGGTGGCAATGGCCAGTAAGGTAGGATCCAGTTTTGCCTGGGCCGCAAATTCATCAATCGTCAGACCAACTTTTTTATACGCCCGGGTTTCCAGCATAACCTGCTCAGCCTGCTCTATCGCCATACGCATAGCCGCTTGTTCGGCCTGACGCTCATCCAGCCGATCGTAATCCAGCGGACAGGGCGCGGTGCGCTGCGGAAAAATAAACACTAGCAGGCTCCCCAGCAAAGTAGTGGCCAGAATAAGATGAAAACCGCTTTGCCACTGCACGATAGGTAAAAAACCAAAGGTCACAGCGGTGACCAGTAAAATCAGAATCACAGATAATCCGACCGTAATACCCATCGCACTGGCAATATATTTTAAGCGGTATTCTTGCGGATCTACCACTTGGTCAGACAAATGGCGGTGATAATTTTGCACAGTTTCGGTTATCAACAAGCCAATAATAAGCATGCAAAATCCGCTTACCATTGAAATAGTATATATCGGCCAGTAATCCAGCGGGTGCCCAATCGGCCCGTTGATCAGCAGGCTTTCTTTTTCTGCCGTACCGCTTAGTGCCAGCGGAATCTGCAAAATAATGCACACCGTAACCGGTACCCACAGCAGCCACTTGCTCGGCCCACGCTTTTTAATCACCGACGGCTTGATGGTGCGATACAACAAGGTGATCACCAGTACCGGTACCCAGTCGGTCAGACCATACCCCTGCAGCGCACTGCCGCCAATGGCCGAGGTGATTTCATCAAGCAGAATGAGCGGCCAGAAACACAGGGCAATTAAAAGCGGAGTTTGGCCGGGTAATTCCTGCCGGTGTCTCCAGTATAATACCCCCGAGCCGAGCCAAATCAGTCCCAGACCACCCAGGCAATACATTATCCACGGACTAGACTGCAACATTACACCTTCCTGTGTTCATCAGTTTTATTTCCATTACTACCAGTAAATATCGCCCTGCATCCCTACCTGGCGGGTGCGTTCCATCACTTTTATCAAACTACTGGTTTTTTCCTTAATCCAGTCATGGATGGCAGCAAACTCTTCGTCTGCGGCTTCGTCCACCAGTGCCTGTAGCATCATCAGGGCTTTAAGCTCTTCGATACCAGTCAGGATATCCAGCCAGGGCGCCCGGAAGCGCTCGCTTTCATTATTAAACAGGCTGGCCAGTAAAAAGCCGTTCCACAGTGTCTGACGCAGCACGATTTCAATCGATTCATAGTTTGCCGGCGCCATGATACGTCCGGTTGGCATACTTTGCTGCACGGTTTGCCAGCCTTGTGTCAACCAGCCCTTGGCGTGCTCCAGAACCGGCATATCCACATTATTAGCCTGCTCGCGCCACGGTTTTTCAACCAACAGGCGGGTAACTCGCAGCTTGATATCGGTAGATACGGTAGCAAAAAACAGGCTTTCGGGATCATGGGCATGAATCAGCCCGGCTTTGCGCCCCTGCAAATAGCTTTGCAGCGAGCCATGGCGGGTCAGGCACTTAGCAAACATGCTTTTTTTCGACACCAGGGTACGCAGACTCTGCAAATCATCCTGCCATTGCCACTGAGGCAGATATTTCATGAGTTGTTGATGCAACTCTAAAAGCTGATTGCACTGCAATACCGGCAAATACAGTGATACGGCCTGTAACAGCAGACGCAGGCTATTCATGACTTCGCCCAGCATTTTTACCGAGCCGGTCTGAATAAACATATGTTCATGATGCTGCCAGTGCTGTACTGCCACCTGCACAGATTTAATAAACGCTTTTTCAGTAGACACATCAGTGTGCAAGGATAAAAAGTCCGGCAGATGGCGAGCTGTTGGCGCAATCCCGTTCAGTAATTCATAGCCTTGAGCAGCTTTAGACACGTCACTGACGCGCACCGGCAAAATACTGTTGATGACCTCGGCGATATCAAAAATCACCCGTAGATCGCCACGCTTCAGTTCAAGTTCAATTTCACAGATAGGCGACTGGGTCTTGCCAGTAGTGGCTTCGCCATTATCCATCACCACCTCAACCACGCTATCCCCCACCGTGACATCTACCGCGGTACGGGTAAAATTGGTGGAAAACTGGCGCTCCAGCACAGCATTCAGTGCCGCCGGCTCCAGACCGCGGGGCCAGACCTGGGCATCAAACAGGCGCAAATCCGGCGTGTCGTTGTCCAGCGGAATATTGTATTCCGCCCGCTCATGCAAACCACCGCGCACTATCCCCTGGGTTTTCAGGGTTTGTTCGAAGGTGCCGTTATTACCCCGCACCCGAAAGCCGATTTTGTGCTGCTGAAAGTCATGCTCGCGGGTGTCGTAATAATCATTTTGCAGGTGCATGACCTGAGGTTGGCTGACAGACATGCCAAGCTGGGTTAATGCCGGGATAACTTTTGTGGTAAAGTCCTCCGTGGAGTCCTGGCGGGTAACAAATTTTAATTCAATTTCGGCCATGAAGGGTGACGCATTAGGCTCTAAGAGACAGATGCTGACACCTTAACCCTGTGCAAAAAAATTGGCAATGACTACTACCACTTTTGGCTAAGTGAATTTCACGCCGGGCGACTCAGGATGAATTGCCGGATTGCTCCGATATGAAGACGGCACGATGCTTGCCTTTAGTTTGCACAGTCTCTAACATCTTTGCTGGTTTAAATAAGTTTACGGATTCTCTATGTTTCGAAAATGGCTGACGGTCGTGATGATCGCCTTCACTGCACAGGCAGTTGCCCTGCAGGATACACCTGATATGGAACCTTCATCCTCCCATTATATCCGGGATGATTTGTTCGTATTCATGCACACCGGCGCAGGCCGCAACTATCGTATTCTGGGGAGTGTAGAAGCCGGCACGCCAATTACGATCCTGAAAAATGATCGTGATGCGGAGTTTATGCAAATTCGCGAACACAAAGAAAATCGCACCGGCTGGGTTGAAAGTAAGTTTGTCAGTAACGAAATGTCCCGCGCTGAAAAACTGCCGATCATCACTCAGAAACTGGCAGACAGTCAGGCCAGCCAACAAGGGCTGGAGTCTGAAAACGGTCGTCTTAAACAGCAGCTGAGCCAGGCCCAGCGCGAAGTGAAACGTCTGACTAACCAGACCGAAGAACAAAGCCGTGAGCTGAACAAGCTCACCACGCAACTGGAGAATCAGGAAAAAGACGAAATGATTAAATGGTTTACCCGCGGCGGTATGGTGGCCGGCGTAGGTGTACTATTAGGCGTTATTCTGACCTTCCTGCCTAAAAAGCGTGGCCGTAGCAGTGAGTGGGTGTAACCTCACCGCTTAGCGCAGCTCTCGTACCACAAGCTAAGTATGTTGCTTTATAGCAACATTTACGCATAAAAAAACCCAGCCTCAAGCTGGGTTTTTTGTATCATTAACGCTTACTCGTCATCTTCTACCAATGTCATCAGTGACGTATTACCACCTGATGCAGTGGTATCGATACTGATGGTCTTCTCGGTCATCAGACGCTGAATCAGATTATCATTATACTCGGCTGAGATAACCGGCATAATAGCACCGCCTTCCCGTGAAGCCAGCATTGCAGAAATCTGTGCAGTACGTTCGGTATGTGAATCTACGACCACACCCGCCAGGTCTTCATCCATCAACAGTGCTTCAAGATGTTTCAGGCGGGCCACCTGGAATACACCTTTGGGTGCACCGGATGCATTGAAATTCTCCTGGAATTCCAGTGCCTCTTCATAGAACAGGTCAGAAACCACTGACACGACAGTATTACCGGTCGCCAATGCTGTCACAATAGACAGAGTCCAGTATTCAAACGACACACCTTTGTCGGCAAAACAAACCAGAATGCCACGCGGCTCCAGGTACAGTTTATTCGACTCACCAGTCGGCCCTGGCAGGGTCTGCGGTGATTTAAGGCGACGCTCGACAGCAATCAGTTGCTGACGGGAGGTTGCCAGTGTGCGGTTTAAGTCGTCGGCCAGTTCGTCAACAATATCGACTTTGGCAATTTTAGCCAACAGCTGACGTACACAGGAAATCCGGTCATTCAGTGGCGTATGACGCCATTTACCTTCGACTTCCAACCCGTTGTCCATCAGACGCGCCGCCGCATCGTGATCTTCCTGGGTGCTTGAACGCAAGGCTTCATCGATATTTTCAATATCATCAATGTGCGAAGGCTTAGGTGTAGCACGCTCCATCATCAGACGAGGCAAATAGTTTGGCCCGCCAGCTTTTGGCCCGGTACCAGATAAGCCACGACCACCAAATGGCTGCACGCCAACGATGGCACCGATGATATCACGGTTAATATACACGTTACCGGCCCGGCTCAGCGCTGCCAGATGATGTGCCCGGTCTTCGATACGAGAATGAATCCCCATTGTCAGACCAAATCCGGTGTTGTTCATTTTTTCAACCACTTTTTCAATGTCCTTGCCTTTAAAGCGGATCATATGAACAACCGGTCCAAACACTTCTTTTTCCAGCACACTGATGTCTTCCAGCTCATACAATGTAGGCGGGAAGAAAGTCGCGTTGTCCGCGCCTTCCGGCAGTGGTGCCTGATACAATAACTTACCATTTTCTTTCATGTAAGCTTCATGCTCAGTCAGTGATTTCAGAGCTTTTTCATCGATAACCGGCCCGATATCTGTATTCAGATACATCGGATCGCCAATTTTAAGCTCTTTCATCGCGCCAATCAGCATTTCGCTCAGTTTGTCTGCAATGTCTTCCTGAACAAACAGAACGCGCATGGCTGAACAACGCTGACCAGCACTTTGAAAGCCAGAGCGAATAACATCGTCAATAACCTGCTCTGGTAACGCAGTAGAGTCAACAATCATCCCGTTCTGACCACCGGTTTCGGCAATCAGGGGAACCTGCTCGCCACCACGCGCCGCCAGTGTACGGGAAATCAGACTACCGGTTTGGGTAGAGCCGGTAAACATAACCGCTTTGATACGCTCATCTGGCAGCAGCGTTTCACCCACGCCTTTACCCGGGCAGATTAGCAACTGCAATGCGTCATCCGGTAAACCCACCGAGCGCATAATTTCAATGCAGCGCTTAGCAACAATACTGGTTTGTTCAGCAGGCTTGGCAATAACCGTGTTTCCGGTGACCAGAGCCGCGCATAACTGACCGGTAAAAATAGCCAGCGGGAAGTTCCAGGGTGATACACACAGCACCACACCACGGGGAACATAACGCTGATCTTCGTCAAGCTCACGGGCTCGCACTGCGTAATAACGCAGAAAATCTACCGCTTCGCGCACTTCGTCAATGCTATCCTGCGCCACTTTACCCGCTTCACGGATACAGATGGCAATCAGCTCTACCATGTGACGTTCAAGCGCATTAGCACTGCGCTCAAGAATATCAGCACGTTCTTCAACCGGACGCTTAGACCAGCTTTCAAAGCCGTTTGCTGTCACCTCCAGTGCCTTGTGCATGTCTTCTTCTGTGGCGTAAATATGATAACCCACAATGTCATCATGTCTGGCCGGGTTGCGCACAGCCGTTGCGCCTTCAGGAAGATCGCTTTCACTCAGCGAGTACACTTTATTCCAGCGTTCCAGACCATGATGCAGGGCTTTTACTGAAATGTTGTCGGTCAAATCCAGACCTTTGGAATTCACCCGTTCCGGGTCGTACAAATCCCGTGGAGCTTTGATCAGTTTGTTGTAGCGAGTTTTCAGACGCTGGGTTTTTTCTACCGGATCTTCCAACAAAGCTTCAACCGGCTTTTCATCATCAACAATGGCGTTAACAAATGACGAGTTGGCGCCGTTTTCCAGCAGTCGGCGTACCAGATAGGCCAGCAGCTCTTCGTGATCGCCTACCGGTGCATACACGCGGCACTGAATCTTATCTTCGGTCACGACCTGGTCATACAGTGTATCGCCCATGCCGTGCAGACACTGGAACTCAAAGCCGTCTTTATCATCGCCAGCCAGCTCCAGAATCACCGATGCTGTATAGGCATTATGCGTGGCAAACTGGGGATAGATAGTATCGCGATAGTCAAGCAAGCGGTTAGCACAGGCATGATAAGACACATCAGTCGAAGACTTACGGGTAAATACCGGGAAAGTATCCAGGCCGGCTTGCTGAGACAGCTTGATTTCAGTATCCCAGTAGGCGCCTTTTACCAGACGCACCATCATTGAGCGGCCAGTTTCCTGGGTCAGCTTGTGAATCCAGTCAATAACATGCAGGCCCCGTTTCTGGTAGGCCTGAACCGCCATGCCAAATCCGGTCCAGTCACCGAGATCGTCATCACGGAATACGGCTTCAATGATCTCCAGCGACAAATCCAGACGATCAGCTTCTTCTGCATCCACCGTCAGGCCGATATCAAACTTTTTCGCCATCATGCACAGCTCTTTAAGCTGTGGGGTGATCTCTTTCATTGCCCGCTCGAATTGCAAAAATTCAAAGCGCGGATGCAGTGCTGACAGTTTAACCGAGATACCCGGTGACTTTTTCGGGCCCCGCATATCAGCCACCCGGCCAATTTCTTTAATCGCAGAGGCATAAGAATCGTAAAAAGTCTTGGCGTCTTTCATGGTTCGGGCGGCTTCACCCAGCATGTCATAAGAGTAAACGTAGCCTTTTTTCTCTTTTTCCCGGGCCCGTTCCACCGCATCTTCAATGGTTTCACCCATAACAAACTGACGGCCCATCACGCGCATCGCCAGATTCATAGAGCGACGAATCACTGGCTCACCTAAACGACCCAGGGTGCGTTTAAGCAGTCCAAACTGTTCACTTTTACGCTTATCGGCATAGTTAACCATGTTGCCGGTTAACAGTAATCCCCATGCAGACGCATTAACAAACATTGAGTCAGAGTTACCCAGATGTGGAGTCCACTGGCCCTGAGACAGTTTATCGCGAATCAGTTCATCCTGTGTTGCCTGGTCCGGCACTCGCAATAGCGCCTCTGCCAGACACATCAGTACCACCCCTTCAGCGGTCGACAATGAGTATTCGTTTAACAGGGCATCTACCCCGCCGTGGCCTTCTTCTTCACGACGAATTTTAAGTACCATTTTGCGTGCACGCTCCCAGGCGCGGCTGCGGGCACGTGGGTTCACTTCTGCAATGGGCAGGATTTGATCAATTGCCACATCTTCGTCAATGCGATAATGATCGCGAATTCGCTGACGTATTGAAGAGAGCGTGTTGAGGTCTTCGTTAGTAAGCATTGCTCGCCTTATTAATAACAGTTGAAAAAGGTTACCGCTTCGTAAATAGCTGTGCGGTTGCGTTTATCTACTCACACATTGCATTGTTATATGCGTGTTTAACTTCTTCTCGTACTTTTAACTCTTAAGCGTTGCTTACAGATCAGACAGCAGGCCGAGAAAGGGCGGATACTAGCACACGCACAGCCCAGTCCAACCCCATTCAACGCACAAATTTATGCGACGAATGACATGATGTTAATTTTATTAACAAATGGAGGAGAAACCCTTTTTTCATGACTACAATTTGGAATGTCTTTGATCTAGGAGAAACCCATGTTGTGGCTGCGAAACTTCAGTGTAATGGCACGTCTTTTCGGCATGATTGGACTTATCACAATATTGCTGGGCGTCATGGTAATGCTGATTTTAAATCAGCATTACACCGCGCAAAAACAAAAAGCCTATGAAGAAACACGGCATCTGGTGGAGGTGGCCACCTCGGTGATGTCGACGTTTCATCAGGCCAGTGAAGCTGGTGAGCTGAGCGAAGCTCAGGCACAGACCATGGCGCTGGCAGCCATAAAGGGCATGCGATATGACACGGATAACTATTTTTGGGTTCAGAATGACACTCCGCAAATGGTTATGCATCCCATTAAACCAGCCTTAAATGGTAAAAACCTGCAAACCTTTGAAGATGCTAACGGCGATCGCTTTTTTGTGACCATGGCCGAGCTGGCTAAATCCCGCGGTGAAGGTTTTGTTCCCTATGTATGGCCCCTGCCCGGTCAGGAACAGGCGGTGGATAAAATTTCCTATGTAAAACGGTTCGGCCCGTGGCAATGGACGGTTGGCTCAGGCATTTATCTTACCCGCCTGGATGCTGCCTATGCCCAGATGCGCAATACCTTTTTAATCAGCACACTGATTATCATCGCTCTGGTAGCACTGGTCAGTATGTTGATTGGCAACAGTATTGTAACCCCCCTCACACTGGCCACACAGCGTATGAAGGATATTGCTGATGGTGAAGGCGACCTGACCCGCCTGCTTCCTGTAGAAGGCAAAGATGAGGTTGCCTTGCAGGCACGCTACTTTAATCAGTTTGCCGATAAGATTCGCACGGCTATGCTCGATGTGCAGGCGCGCAGCCAGACCGTTTCAAATAACGCTACCAACTTATCAGCCACCAGCTCCAATAGTGCCCGGCAGGTCAGCATGCAATCAGAAAACACCCTGCAGGTGGCGGCAGCCATGGAGCAGATGACCACGCAGATTCAGGATGTCACCAGTTCTGCCGGCGCTGCTGACCATTCCGCTGAAAATGTACGTGAACAGGTGAGTCAGGGGTCAAAGGCTGTGGCTACCACAGTGGCTGAGATTCGATCGCTAAATGACAATATTCAGCGGGTGAGTGACGAGGCAGCCAGTCTGGCCGGTCAGACCGAGCAGATTGGTTCAGTGCTCGATGTGATTCGCAGTATTTCTGAGCAAACCAACTTGCTGGCACTGAATGCTGCCATTGAAGCTGCCCGGGCCGGTGAACAGGGCCGTGGTTTTGCCGTGGTGGCTGATGAAGTACGTACTCTGGCCAGTCGCACGGCCCAGAGCACGGACGAAATTCAGGGTATGATTGAGCGTCTTCAGGTTGGCTCCCAGTCTGTGGTAGAGGCGGTGTCGGTGAGCCTGCAGGCGGCAGTGAATACCGAACAGAATGCGATTAAAACCAACGAAACCCTGACCACCCTGGATAGCCTGATGAGCGATATCTCGGCCATGAACAGCCAGATAGCGGTGGCCACCAGTCAGCAGTCACAAGCCGCCGGCGAGGTTAATATGCGGCTTAACGCGCTGTCTACATCAGCCAATGACGGCCAGCATACGGTGGAAGAATTATCCGATGCCAGTCAACAGCTGCAACATAGCGCGCAGGCGCTTCAACATATTGTGCAGCAGTTCAAACTGGCCTGAACATATTGTTTTTACAATATAATCTTGCAGCAGGTGCCGTGCTTTTCTAGACTGCACACATCAATTAACCTGACCGGGAGCAGGCATGTCGACATCGCCGGGATTGCGAAAGCGTTATATTTTTCTGATTACTCTTGTTGTGCTGATTGCCGTTTACTGGTTTAGCGCCAACCAGATTATCCGGCATGTGCTTGAAGACAAGCTGACCGAGGCCTATGGTGCCCAGGTGGATATTGACAGTGTCAGCCACCGCTTTTTTCCCACCTCGGTGACGCTTAACAACATTGCACTGACCGACCCGCTCAGCCCAAAGCGCAATAAAGTCCAGATCAGTCAGGCGTATGCTCAGGTGGAGTTATTACCGCTGTTATCCGGTCAGGCCGTCGTCGATGAACTCAATGTGCTGGATGTGCAATTTAATCAGCCGCGTCAAAGTCCTGGCAAGGTTCTGCGCCAGCCCGCCGGGCTGTCCCTGGAACAAATAAAGGATAAAGCCAGCGCTGCAGTGCCCTCGGTGGAAGAGCTGATCGCCCGCAATCCGCTAAAAACACCGGATGCCGTCAGCGCCCTTGAAGCGGCCTATAACAACGCCACACAGAACCTTAAACAGCAGTATGCCGCGCTGCCGGACAAGCACCGCGTGGCCGGCTATCAGGCCAGAGTAAAGGCATTAAAAGATACCGATTACAAAAATCCACAGGCATTACTGACCGCCAGAAACCAGCTCGAAACGCTGAAGCAATCGGTCAGTGAAGATAAACAACAGCTCAGTGATTTTGCCGCCTCGGCGCAAAATGTTAAAAGTGAGCTCAGCCAGGCGGTGGCGCAGCTTAATCAGGCCCGCAAGGATGATATGGCATTGCTCAAAGGTGTATTGGCCAAAGATGCTGGTGCGCTGAACCAGGTTACCTATCTGATTTTTGGCGATAAAGCAGCTGAATATAACGAATACCTGATGTCAGCCTTTAACCTGGTCATGCCGCTGATAAATGGCTCCCCGGCCCCCTCAGATGCACCGGCCAGCGAGCCTTTCCCGGTGCTCGTCAAACAAGCCCGGGTGTCGGTGAAATTTGCCGATGAGGCGATTGTGACGGACTGGCAAAATATCACTAATCTGCATACGCTTTTTGGTAACCCCACCACGTTCAGCATCAGTACAGCCGGCGATATGTTTAAACAATTTGCCTCATCCGGTCAGTTCTGGATTGATGATAACGGGGTGGATGCCCAACAGCAGTGGTCACTGGCCGGTATTTCCCTAACCGGGGTAGATTTGCTTAAAAGCAGTAAAGTGACTGCGCAGGTATTGTCTACCCTGTTGGCCACCACTGGCTCACTGACCATCAGCGATGATGCGTTATCCGGTAGCGCTGATATCAGGTTATCTGATCTGGCCATGCAGGCCAGTGGCTCGGGTCAATATGGCCAGGCTATCGCCCGGGCCTTATCGGGTCTGAATAAGCTGGGCATGGATATGAGTCTGGCCGGGTCAGTCGCAGCCCCGCAGTTCTCGCTATCTTCTGATTTGGATAATCAGCTGGCCAGTGCAGCGCTCAGTGAACTGGCAGCCAGCCAGCAGGATAAACTGGATGCCCTTCAGGCGAAACTGAACGGCATGGGATTATCAACCCAGCAAACCACCCGCGGCGACATCACCGATATTAATAGTATGCTTGGTGCGGTGTCCGGCAACGCTGATTCACTGGAGTCCTTATTACAGACCCGGCTAGACAGTGTGGTGGATGAACAAAAGAACAAACTGCTGGAGAAACTCAAAGGGAAATTTCAAAAGTGAGTGCTTTGCCCTATGAAACCTGTACGCATGTCGGCATAATATTGCGCTGATATCAGGAGCAGGTGGGCAGTGTGCTAAAAGACAAATGGATTCCAATTGTATTGCTGGTACTGCTGGGTTTGTTGCAGTACCGCTTATGGTTTGGCAAAAACAGTATTCCTGATTATGTTGCCCTGCAGGAAGAGGTTAACCGGCAGTCATTACAAAACGCCAATCTTGCACAACGCAACGCCCTGCTTAAAGCCGATATCAGCGACCTGAAAATTGGCCTGGAAGCCATCGAAGAACGAGCTCGAAATGAGCTTGGCCTGATTAAACGCGGCGAAACCTTTTACCGGATTTTGCCTGCTGACCAGCAGTAACAATGACACAGATAAATAAAGTAGTCGCCGTGGTTCCGGCCGCCGGCGTTGGCAGCCGAATGCAGGCTGACCGCCCTAAACAGTACTTAACACTGCATGGTAAAACCATTCTTGAGCATACGCTGGCGGCGCTAATCAGCCACCCGGTCATTCACCAGGTAGTGATTGCGCTGGACCCGGCAGACCCTTATTTTGACCAGCTGCCGGTCGCCTCAGCCTCCTGGCTGCAACGGGTGGATGGTGGCCGTGAACGGGCCGACTCTGTGCTGGCCGCCGTGGCCGGACTCCCTGCAGATTGCTGGGCGCTGGTGCACGACGCCGCCCGCCCCTGTCTGGAACATGCCGATATAGATCGCCTGCTTGAGGTGACCGGACGCTCTGATGTGGCTGGCGGCATACTGGCCACGCCGGTGCGCGACACCATGAAACGTGCCCACCGGCAAAGTCCCGATGCTCAGGTTCTGCATACCGAATGCCGGGACAATTTATGGCATGCCCTGACTCCGCAACTGTTTAATGCCGGCCAGCTTACCGCCGCGCTTAAAACCGGTCTGGCGCAGGGGCGTAATATTACTGATGAAGCCTCCGCCATGGAATTTGAAGGGCATGGGGTTGCCCTGATTGATGCGAACCCGGCTAACATCAAAATTACCCGCCCGGCTGACCTGCCGCTGGCGGCTTTTTATCTTGCTCAGCAAGCTGCTGAGACACCGTAAACGAGGTGACATAATGCGTATTGGTCATGGCTATGACGTACATAAATTTGGCGGCCAGGGGCCCATCACAGTCGGTGGCACCCGGATTGATTATGAATATGGTTTACTGGCCCATTCGGACGGTGACGTGCTGCTGCACGCGCTATGTGATGCCCTGCTAGGCGCGGTTGCCTTAGGTGATATAGGTAAACACTTCCCGGATACCGATGATGCGTTTGCCGGTGCTGACAGCCGTAACCTGCTACGCCATGTTATTGGCCTGGTTCATCAAAAAGGCTACCGGCTGGGCAATGCAGACATGACGATTATTGCCCAGGCGCCCAAAATGGCGCCGCACATTGATGCCATGCGCGAAGTCATTGCCACTGACTGCCAGGTGGCCAGCGATGCCATTAATGTTAAAGCCACGACTACCGAAAAACTAGGGTTTACCGGCCGTAAAGAAGGTATTGCTGCGCATGCGGTCGTGCTGTTGGAGCGTGCCGAATAATGGCTTTTACAACCGAGAACTGGCATTACCTGAGTGGTCAGCCTGCTGGCACCGGCGTGTTTAAACAGCACCCTGAAGATTTTGTGGTGATTGAAGATCTGGGCTATCCGCTGACCGGCTCCGGCGAACACCAGTTTATTCTGGTCGAAAAGATCAATGCCAACACGGCATTTGTTGCCGAAGCACTGGCAAAATTTACCGGACTGCCGCTACGCGCGGTCAGCTATGCCGGGCGCAAAGACAAGTATGCCCTAACCCGCCAGTGGTTTGGTTTACACGCTCCGGGTAAAGCAGACTTTGATTTCAGCACGCTGAATCTGGAAGGCGTAACAGTACTGAGTCAGACCCGCCATAACAAAAAACTGAAAACCGGGCAGCTTAAGGGCAATCGGTTTGAAATCACGCTGCGCAACGTCACCCAGCCAGACGATGTGATAGCCCGGTTTAAGACTGCCGCCGAACAGGGGGTTCCCAATTATTTTGGCGAACAGCGTTTTGGCGTGGTCCGCGAGGATGAAAACGGACAGCGTCAGGAAGGCGGTAATCTGATTCTGGCTGAACGGATGGCTCAGGGTGAAGTCATCAGAAACCGGAATAAACGCTCAATGGCACTATCAGCGCTGCGCAGCTTTTTGTTTAATCATCATTTAAGTGCCCGTATCGAAGCCAGGTTGTTCAATGCTACTGTACCGGGCGATGCCCTGATGCTAACCGGTTCAAACAGCTTTTTTATTCATGATGGCAGCGACAGCACCGTGCAGCAACGCTATGTCGATAAAGATTTAGCGCCGTCTGCGCCGCTGTGGGGCGCCGGAAAACTGGCCACCAGCGGAGTGGTCGCCGCCTTTGAGCAGGACATTGCCGACCACTTTAGTGATGCGGCTGCCTTTCTTGCCGATGCCGGTCTTAAGCAAGAGCGCCGGACCATAAAAATCTGGCCACAAAATCTTGAATGGCATCAGCAAGGTGATACATTAACTTTTTGCTTTTCACTGCCCAGCGGATGTTTTGCAACCTCAGTGTTGCGCGAGTGCATCAATACACTTGCCCCGCACAGCGGCCAATCAATGTCGGAGTCACCATGAGAATTCTTTTAAGTAATGATGACAGTGTATTTGCCAAAGGCATTCAGGTGCTTTATGAGGCGCTAAGTCAAGAACACGATGTGACGGTTATTGCACCGGATCGTAATTGCAGCGGAGCCAGTAATTCGTTATCGCTTCACCAGCCACTGCGTATTCAGCAGCTGGACAACGGTTTTTACTCTGTTAATGGCACCCCGTCTGACTGCGTGCATATGGGAGTAAACTGTTTTATGGATGAAGATCCTGAGTTGGTCGTGTCAGGCATCAATCACGGGGCCAACCTGGGCGATGATGTTATTTATTCGGGTACCGTCGCTGCGGCAACCGAAGGCCGCTACATGGGTTTACCGGCCATTGCAGTATCGCTGACCAGCCATGACGGAGAGCATTTTGAAACAGCCGCGCAGGTGGTGGTGGATATTATCCGCAAATTGCAGGAACACCCGTTACCGGCCAACCAGATTTTAAATGTTAATGTACCGGATGTTCCCTATGACCAGCTGGCCGGTACTCAGGTTACCCGTCAGGGACGCCGCCATCGTGCTGAAGGCATGCAAAAAAGTACCGACCCGTTTGGTCGCACGATTTTCTGGTACGGCCCGGCCGGCGCTGAGCAGGATGCCTCCGAAGGCACTGACTTTCATGCGATTGCCAATGGCTATTGCTCGGTCACCCCACTGGATGTGGATATGACAGCACACAAAAGCCTGCAAGATATGCAAGCCTGGTTAAGTAAATAATAATAAATCGTTTTTTTCTTCAGGGAAACTAACACCATAATGAGAACATCGAGAAAAGGGGAAACCCTGGCTGAATTGATCTACCAGGAAGGTGTACGCAATCAGCAGGTATTAACGGCTATCGCGGCCACGCCACGGGAACTGTTTTTACCCGATGCACTGCGCCATAAGGCTTATCAGAATACGGCGCTGCCTATTGGGCAGGGCCAGACCATTTCACAGCCTTATATTGTTGCCAGAATGACAGAATTACTGCTGGCAACCCCTAACCCACCTTCCCGGGTACTGGAGATTGGGACGGGTTCGGGTTACCAGACTGCGATTCTGGCACAATTATTTAATAGCGTGTGTAGCGTGGAGCGAATTAAAAGCCTGCAGTTCCAGGCCAAGCGCCGGATGAATCAGCTGGATTTACACAATATCTCCATGAAACACGGCGATGGCTGGAAAGGCTGGGCATCTAAAGGTCCGTTCGACGCTATTATTGTTACTGCAGCGGCAAGCCGCGTGCCGGATGCCCTGATCGAACAGATTCGCGAAGGCGGACGGCTGGTGATTCCTGTCGGTAATGAGCAACAACAATTACTTTGCATAGATCGAACCGACGGCCAGCTTCACACACAAACTGTGGAAGCGGTGCGGTTTGTACCGCTGATCGCAGGAGATCTTCAGTGAAAATTTTTCAGCCTTGTTATGACATGGCGCTTCGTTGGTCCCGACATCGTCATGCCAGCCGCTATCTTGGCGGCCTGAGTTTTGCCGAGTCTATGTTTTTTCCCATTCCACCTGATGTGATGCTGGCCCCTATGTCGTTGTCTCAGCCGGCCCGGGCCTGGTATTTTGCTTTGCTGACCACGCTGGCCTCAGTGCTCGGTGGCATTGCCGGCTACCTGCTGGGATACTTTGCCTTTGATGCCTGGATTCTTCCTATGATCGAGTCTGCCGGTTATGCCCACAAGCTGGACACCGCAATGGCCTGGTTTAAGGAATATGGCGTATGGGTAGTCTTTTTGGCTGGGTTTTCTCCCATTCCCTATAAAGTCTTTACGATCAGTGCTGGAGTACTGCAAATGGCTTTTGTACCGTTTGTTATTGCTTCAGCGGTGGGTCGCGGAGCCCGCTTTTTCCTGGTCGCAGGACTGATGAAGTGGGGTGGCAGTGCCATGGAAGATAAACTGCGTCAGTATATTGAAGTACTGGGCTGGCTGACGATTGGCCTGGCCGTTCTGGCGTATTTTATCATCAAAGGATAACCCGGTTTATGTTGAGCAGAACAGGGGCAGCTCTGCTCACTGGCCTGATAATCGCAGGCGCTAGCGGCTGTGCATCAGACCACAGCCCTGCCCCGGTCACCCTTCTGGACAGTCAGGAAACACCTCAAGACTTTCACTACAGTGCCGATACTTATATTGTTAAGCGGGGCGATACCTTATTTGCCATTGCCTGGTATGCCGGTATGGATTATCAGGATATTGCCCGCTACAACAAGCTGTCTAAGCCCTATAATATCGCGCCCGGACAGCGTCTTCGCTTAACAGCCCCGGCGGTTGCCCGAACCACGAGCAAGCCGGTGGCGGTGAATAATAAACAAACAAGTGGTACGACCAACCCTATACAGTCCAAAAGTAGTATTGATCGAAAAAAGGACAGGGAGTATCGTGAAAGTGAAATAAATGTTAAGCGCCAAGAAGTTAATACCGTCAAGAAGACGACGCAAAGCGCCAAAAAGCCGTCAAAAAACGGTTTCCCAAGTCGAATCGACCAATGGGTCTGGCCATCAAACGGGCGCTTAACCGGAAAATTTGACCGCAATGAGTCAGGCAGAAAAGGCATAGAGATACGCGCCGAAAAAGGCAGTCCTGTGCTGGCAGCGGCAGCTGGTAAGGTAGTTTACGCGGGGAACGGCCTCAGAGGCTACGGTAACTTAATCATAATAAAGCATACCGATAGTTTTCTTAGCGCATACGCCCACAACGACGAGATAGCGGTAACCGAGCAGCAATGGGTAAAAGCAGGTCAGCGCATTGCAAGCATGGGTAACAGTGGCACGGATTATGTAAAGCTTCACTTTGAAGTAAGATATCGGGGAAAATCATTAGATCCTCTCCGGTATCTGCCAGAACACTAATAATAACAATAAATAATAATAACAGTATGAAAATGGAGAACGTCGCAGGGTAAACCCTTATAACGCAGGAGATGCCGTTGTGGGAAAAAGTAAAACTGCTGTAGTTGAGCTAGAAGCTCGGGATGATGCTGACACTATCGATGTAGTCGATATGAAAGCTGATGAATCAATGACTGATGACATCGTCGATGGAAGTGACGATATTTTTGCGACCCAGGAGGAACTTCCAAAATCGCTGGATGCCACCCAACTTTATTTGGGTGAAATCGGCTACTCACCATTACTGACGGCTGAAGAAGAAGTGTACTTTGCCCGTCGTGCACTTAAAGGCTGCGAAGCCTCACGCAAGCGCATGATTGTTAGCAACCTTCGTTTGGTCGTTAAAATTGCACGCCGCTACAATAATCGGGGTCTGGCATTGCTTGACCTGGTTGAAGAAGGCAATCTGGGTCTGATTCGGGCTGTTGAAAAGTTCGATCCAGAGCGCGGATTCCGCTTCTCAACCTACGCCACCTGGTGGATTCGTCAGACTATTGAACGTGCAATTATGAACCAGACCCGCACGATTCGCCTGCCCATTCACGTGGTAAAAGAGCTGAATGTGTACCTGCGGGCGGCCCGTGAGCTGGCGCAAAAACTGGATCATGAACCTACAGCAGAAGAAATAGCCGAGGCACTGGACAAACCCGTTGAGGATGTGACCAAGATGTTGCGGCTAAATGAACGCATTACCTCGGTAGACACGCCCATTGGTGGTGAAAACGACAAGGCGTTACTGGATATTATTCCTGACCATAACGAGTGTGGTCCGGAAGAAAATCTGCAGGACAGCGACATTAAAGCCAGCATTGTAAAATGGCTTGAAGAGCTGAATCCAAAACAACGTGAAGTGCTTGCCCGCCGTTTTGGCTTACTGGGTTACGAGCCTTCCACACTGGAAGATGTGGGCGCCGAAATAGGCCTGACACGCGAACGGGTACGGCAGATTCAGGTAGAAGCATTACGCCGGTTACGGGATATGCTCAGCCATCAGGGGCTGTCTCTGGAAAATCTGTTCAGCCAGATGAACGACTAACTGCCCGTCGTTTAAAAAAACCCACCTCCTGGTGGGTTTTTTGTTGCTGTTTTATTACTGTCCTAATTTTGCAAAAACAGCGAATACCTTATATTTTATAGCCACTAACGACGACTGGTTATAATAATGAGAATGAAAACACACCACTCCATGATTGGGGCACTGCTGGCCACAGCTATGGGCATGTCAGCACAGGCAGAAGAAGCTGATAGCCAATGGGATGTACTCGACCCGCCTTTTTCTTTAAGTAATGTCAGTATCAACACTACCCAGACAACCTGGTCCAGCTTGTCTGTATCGCCAGATGGCCAGTATATGGTGTTTGATATGCTGGGCGACTTATACAAAGTGCCGCTTGGCGGCGGTAAAGCCAGCGCGCTGACCGAAGACTTTGGCTGGAATATTGAGCCGGCGATCTCGCCAGATGGCAAACAGATTGCGTTCATCTCTGATCGTGGCGGTATTTCCAATATCTGGGTCATGGATGCCAATGGTAAAAACCTGCGCCAGGTCAGCCAGGAAACCGAGAATCTGATTCACTCACCCAAGTGGAGTCCGGACGGCAACTATCTGATTGCCACCAAGGGGATTATGTCCAGCCGCAGTATTCCGGCCGGCGAAATCTGGATGTATCACAAAGACGGTGGCGATGGCTTGCAGATCAAAGCGCGGGTTAATGGCGACTCAGATCAGCAAAATATTGCCGACCCGGTCTTCTCTCATGACGGCCGCTATCTGTATTACACCCAAAATACCGTGCCTGGCGCGCAGTTTGAATATAACCGCGACCCGCTAAAAGGCATCTTTGCGATTACCCGCTATGACCGTGAAAGCGGTGAGGAATCCCAGTTTATCAGCGGCACCGGCGGTGCCATTGTTCCTACGCCCTCCCCTGATGGGCAGTACATGGCATTTATCCGCCGGGTGAAGGACCGCACCGGGTTGTTTGTTAAAGATATGACAACCGGCGTAGAAACCCCGCTAACCCTTGAGATGGAGCGGGATATGCAGGAAGGCTTTGGCTCTGAGGGCTACTATGCCTATTTTGACTGGCTACCAGACAGCTCGGCCATTGTGTACTGGACCGGCGGCATCTTTCATAAAATTGACGTCAACACACAACAAGTGACCGATATTGATGTGTCGATCAGCACCACCAAACAGGTTGCCGACGCGCTGCGTTTTGAGGTGGAGGTAGCTCCGGATAAATTTGATGTCAGAATGATTCGCTGGTCGCAAAAATCGCCGGACGGCAAAACCATGCTGTTTCAGGCGCTGGGTAAGCTGTACACCAAAGAGATCAGCAGTGGCAAGATGTCCCGGCTGACCACACAGAACACCGATGATGAATACTTCCCGCGTTATTCCAACGATGGCAAATACATTGTGTATACCACCTGGAATGATGAATCGCTGGGCCAGGTCATGCGCATCGCCGCCTCTGGAGGCGAGCCTGAAGCTATTACCAAAACACCGGGCCATTACGTAGAGCCGGCTTTTTCCACCGACGGTAATAAGATTGCCTATCGCAAGTTCACCGGCGGTTATCTGCTGGACCCGGCTTATTCAATGGACCCGGGCCTGTATGTAGCCGACCTGACCACAGGCGAGCATACCCATATCAGTCAGCACGGTCAGGAACCGCATTTTGCCGGTGACAACAGCCGGGTTTATTTTACCGAGAGCGTTGGCGGTACAGCCTACCCGGAGACCCAGCTGGCCAGCGTTGACTTGCAGGGCAAAGACAAGCAGGTGCATGTGTACGGCGCCGACCAGATCAGCGAGTACCGGTTATCCCACGATAAAAAGTGGATTGCCTTTGTGCATCAGTTTAATACCTATGTGGCCCCTTATGTGGACAACGGCAAAAAAATCACTCTGTCCCCCACCATGACATCCCTGCCGGTGAAGCAGCTGTCAGCCCGGGCCGGCGAGTATCTAACCTGGCGTGCAGATAACAAGGCAGTAGGCTGGTTTCATGGTCCCCGCTATTTTGAGCGTGAGCTCAAAGATGCCTTTGAGTTTGTGGCCAGTCGCAGTGACCTGCCAGAGCCGGAAGATACTGGCATGAACCTGTCGTTTAAAGCCGATGCTGACAAGCCCTCTGGGGTAAAAGCACTGGTAGGCGGCACTGTGGTCACCATGCGAAACGCCGATACCCAGCAGGACGTGATTGAAAATGGTGTGGTGATCATTGAAAACAACCGCATCAAAGCTGTGGGTCGTCAGGGCGATATCACCATTCCTGATAATGCCATGCAAATTGACACCACCGGTAAAACAATCATACCGGGCCTGGTCGATGCCCATGCTCACGGTGCCCAGGGCCGCAATGAGATTATTCCGCAGCAAAACTGGGGACAGTTTTCCAATGTGGCCTTTGGTGTAACTACCATTCACGATCCGTCTAACGATACGACCGAAGTTTTTGCTGCGGCTGAATTACAGCGCACCGGCGGTATTATTGCCCCGCGTATTTATTCCACCGGCGCCATTTTATATGGCGCCGAGGCGCTGGGTTATAAAGCGATTATCAAGGATTATGATGATGCCTATTTTCATGTGCAGCGCTTAAAAGACGCCGGCGCTATTTCGGTAAAGAGTTACAACCAGCCTGCCCGTAGTCAGCGCCAGCAGGTATTGTGGGCCGCCAGCAAACAGGAAATGATGGTCGTGCCTGAGGGCGGCGGTAAATTACAGCAAAACCTGACCATGCTGGTCGACGGCCATACCGGGCTGGAGCACAGCCTGCCGGTGGAACGGGGTTATAGTGATGTTACCCAGTTGTGGAAAGCCACCAGCTTTGGGTATACCCCGACATTTGTGGTGTCGTATGGCGGCATGATGGGCGAAGAGTATATGTATGATCGCACCGAGGTCTGGAAAAACCCCAGACTGCTGCGTTATACCCCGTCTTACCTGCTGGATGCCCGGGCTATTCGCCGCCCTACCGCACCGGATAATCAGTATAACCACACCAATGTGGCCGACTATGCCAAAGAGCTGCGCGAAAACGGGGTCAGTGTGCACATTGGCGCTCACGGTCAGCGCGAAGGCCTGGCGGCCCACTGGGAAATGTGGCTGATGCATCAGGGTGGCTTTACGCCATTTGAAGCCCTGCGGGCCGCCACCATTGATGGCGCTAAACATCTGGGAATGGGCAAGGACCTGGGCAGTATTGAAGCGGGTAAACTGGCCGATATGGTCGTGATAGACGGAGACGTGCTTAGCGATATTCATCGCAGCGAGTATGTGGACTATACCGTACTCAATGGCCGGGTGTTTGAAGCCGCTACCATGGCTGAACTTGGCAGCACCGATACCCGCAAACCGTTTTTCTTTGAGCAGGACAACAAAGCCTTTATGCCACAGGAAACCGCAGACCAGATGAGTGAAAAAGCCCATCAGTATCACTGGGAGCATTAATCACTCATTTTTTTGCACCTTCACTCATTTTACTGAGTTAAAAAAAGCGACAAACCGGCCATTGTGAATATGCAGTGGCCGGTTTTTTTTGCGCTTTGCCCTACTTTTATTCAGTCATTCACGGTACAGGCAACCTTTTCGACGCAATGTCTTGCACAAAAAATAGCAAAATCCGGCCAAAAAATACGACAATTCGGCCAATTTTCATGCTGTTTTAAAATTGGCCGAATTTTGACAGTTTTTGTTTTCTGTTCCGCTTAAGGTAGCACTGACTCAGCCTAGTCAGCTTTGTCTGACCAAAACAACAGGGACAAAAAAATGAGAACGCAATTATTCAGGCAAGAGGTTATGGATGCCCAGTCTGACAATCTGCACAGCCTGGCCTTTGCTGGCCCGTCTGTCACCGTCAAAACACTGTGCATATTACTGGCACTCTGGTTTGCTGCGGTGTTGCTATTTCTGTGTAACCGTCAGTACACCCGCACTATTACGGTAAATGGCTGGCTGTCGCCCCCGCAGGGCATAACCCGTGTGTATTCGGGTAATCACAGCGGGGTGGTGTCTCAACTGCTGGTTAGAGAGGGCGATCATATCAGCGCAGGACAACCGCTTGCCATCCTGCACGCAGACCAGCAGTACAATGCAACATCTGCACTCGGTGAGGCGCTGGCACAGGAAAACCAGCAACAAATAAACTTACTTAAACAAAAAGCCGATGCTGCATTTGAGCATTTCACCCGGCAAAACAAACAATATTCAGATACACTGGTACAACTTCAGAAAAACAAAACACTGAGGCTGAAGCTACGCCAGCTCGCCAGTCAGAAGCAGCAGCTACTGGCTGAAAAAGTGGCGCGTATGAAACCGGTCGCCGGTATTCACATTGCCCGCAATGACTTTGACGCTCTTTACAGTGAATGGCTTTATGCCAGCCAACAAGTCACTGAACTGGATTTACAGTTAGCTGCTGACGCACAACAACAGACCGATACACGGCATCAACTTACGCAGGTTGAGGCCCGTTATCAGCAAACCTCGCTGGAATTGCAGGAACTGGAAAGCCAGTTATTACAAAAACAAGCTCGCTTTACCCACCAGCAGTCCACTACGATTGTCGCCACCACGCCTGGCATCATCAGCAGCCTGGCAGTACAGGCCGGTGATACCGTTTATGCAAATCGTTTACTTGCCACTGTGGTACCTGCACAAAGCGAACTACACGCCCGTTTGATGGTGCCGGCCTATGCCACCGGTATGCTGAATACAGCCAGTGATGTCCGGCTACGGTTTGACGCTTTCCCCTATCAGAAATTCGGCTTGCAGACAGCGCAAATTACGGCTGTATCGCCGGGTGTATTATTGCCCGAAGATATTGACGCCCCTTTAACCGCAATAACCGAACCGGTCAGTGTCGCCACCGCCAGCATAGATTCTCAGTTCATTACCGCCTACGGTGAAGACATTGCACTGAAACCGGGAATGACCTTTTCGGCAGATATCGCACTGAGCCGGCGCAGCCTGATTGAGTGGCTGGCGGAGCCCTTACTGACCATTTCCGGGAGATGGTAATGCACGCACTGCAATTACAATTAGGAAGAAGTAAAAAGGTCGACATGATTTATCAAAGTGAGGTGGGCGAATGTGGCCTGGCGTGCCTGGCAATGGTCTCGCGCTATACTGGTAATGAGACCGATTTACCTGCGCTCAGACAGCAATATGGCTATACCAGCCGCGGCCTGTCCCTCAAAGACATGATAGCCATGGCCGGGCAACTCGGGTTATCCAGCCGTCCGCTGAAACTGGAGCTCGAAGAGCTTTGTCAGCTTTGCCTGCCAGCTATTTTGCACTGGGATATGCAGCATTTTGTGGTACTGACCCAGGTTAAACGCGACCGGATTTTTATAAATGACCCGGCTAAAGGAGAGCGCAGTCTTAGTCTGCCTGAGGCCTCAAAACATTTTACCGGTGTTGCGATTGAGCTGACCCGGGTGAGCCACTATCAATCTGCCGCACCTACCCGGCAACTCACGCTGTCTAGCTTCTGGCAGGCCTGTCGTGGTTTAAATAGCAGCCTTGCTGTCTTGTTTGGCTTGTCGCTGCTCTTGCAGTTAACCGCCCTGGCCAGCCCTTACTATATGCAAACAGTGGTCGATGAGGTGCTCATGCTGCAATCATCCTCACTACTGATTACGCTGGCGCTGGGGTTTACTCTGCTGCTGGTGATGGAGACTACCATCAGCAGTATCCGGCAGTGGGTAATTCTAAGTCTGTCGACCCGCTTACAGCTCTATATGTCGGCAAGTTTGTTTCAGCACCTGTTACGCCTGCCCACTCAGTTTTTTGCCCAGCGTCAGCTTGGCGATCTGGTCTCCCGCTTCGGCTCCCTCGCAGCTATTCGCGAGCAGTTAACCACAGGTTTTGTCACCGCCTTACTGGATGGACTGATGGCCATCATTACGCTGGTTGTAATGTGGCTTTACTCATCGTTACTGGCACTGACGGTATGTACATTTATTCTGCTGTACATCGTGATACGGATAGTCAGTTACCGACAGTACCGGGCGCTGAGTCATGAGCAGCTACAGCATCAGGCAGCAGAGCAAACACACTTTATGGAGAGCCTGCGCGGGATACAGACTATTCATCAGTTTGGGTTACACAGCCAACGCTCTGCGCAGTGGCAACGCCGGCTGACCGACTCTTTAAACACGGGGATTCGTCTGGGCAAGCGCGAGCTCGTATTTGATAGCACAAATCAATTGTTGTTTGGCATCGAAAATCTGCTGGTGATTTATATTGCAGCACTGGCCGTGATGGATAACACCATGACTGTCGGGATGCTGTTTGCCTTTATCAGTTATAAAAGCAGGTTTACCCAGGCCGCTGATAGCCTGATAGACCAGTTAATTCAGTTGAAACTGCTGCGGGTGCATCTGGATCGCCTTTCAGACATTGCACTGGCTACACCGAACAAAGTCAGGCCGCTAAACATGGCTCCGACCTCCACGACCTCTGCTGTGTCCTCCCTGCACATTCGTCAGCTTACTTTTCAGCATACTGCGCTGGGAAAACCGGTTTTTGCCAATCTTGAGTTACATGTGCCGCCTGGTGCAGTGATCGCCATTATTGGTAAAAGCGGGACCGGCAAAAGCACACTGGCTAAGTGCATAGCCGGTTTGCTACCCGCCACTCAGGGTCAGGTTCATTACGGTGATAACCGTATTCATAGTGTCGAGGATTATGGTCAGCGGCTGGCCTGCGTGCTTCAGGATGATGCCTGCTTAAGCGGTACGTTACTGGATAATCTCACCGGTTTTGCCGAGCACCCCTGCCTTGATAGCGCTCGCCAGGCTGCCCGGCTAGCCTGCCTTGAAACAGACATTCTGGCGATGCCAATGCAATATCACACACTGATAGGCGATATGGGCAGCAGTCTTAGCGGTGGACAGCTGCAGCGCCTGCTACTGGCCCGTGCGCTATATCGCCAGCCCGAAATACTGATCCTGGATGAAGCCAGCAGCCATCTGGATATTCAAACTGAAATAGCGATTAATCACAACCTTCGGCGCTTGTCAGTCACCCGGATTGTTATAGCACACCGCCCGGAAACGATTGCCATGGCTGATACCGTATACGTGCTTGAGGACGGCCAGCTAAGCCGCCTTGAGCATGCTAACCATAGCGCTTACGCGCAGCACATTAACTTTAAGGAAGGAGATGCACATGCATAGTGTACAAGAACTGGGACGTCCCGCCCTGCGTTTGGCGCGCCTGTCTAAAAGAGAATTGCAGGTTGCCCAGAAAGTCATTGAAGGCTTATCTAACAAAATGATTGCCCGACAGCTGTATATCAGCGAGCGCACGGTGAAATTTCACTGCGCCAATATTTACCGCAAGCTGAATATCCGGAATCGGGCAGCCCTCATGGCCATGTATTTTAATCACATGTACGGCCCGCTGCCGTTCAGTGAAAAACAGCCCTGAGCGGGGAAGCCTGAGCGGGAAAAACAGCCTTGGGCCAAAACCCGCCCTGAGAACAGTGGCACTCGCCACACCAGTGTTTTAACTTAACTGGTGTGTAAAATAGCACACCAGATTTCACCATTTTATAAGGAATTAGATATGGAACACCCGTTTTTTGAATCTATCACACCATTACAGGATGCCGAAGTAAACGCCGTGAGTGGGGGTACTCTCTTGCTCATCAACCCGTTACCGGTAGTACCGGGCAAGCCCCCGGTGTACTACACACAGGCGATCGGTGAAAATGGCGGTGCACTGCCGGCATTACCGGTTAAGTAACGGCCGGATAGCAGAGTCGTTAATGTACGTACTTATTCTTGGTCAGCCAGATGACACCCGATGTCAGCGGCTGGCTGACCAAATTAACCTGACTTCCTATCAGGCGGTTATTTTTGATACCCGCACCATTGCCGGTTCTGCGTCTTTAAGCTGGTATCCTCACAGGCATGACGGAGAATTGTGTATCGATGACAAGACCATCCTGTTGTCGCAGGTTGTGGCCGGTTACTGGCTCAACTATACACCGGTGTCATCAGCAAATGGTGGTCTCAGCAATATGGCCCGCGAACAACTAATAAGCGCGGAATATACCGGTTTACTCTATATATTATTCCGGTTTCCCGGCATTCGCTGGATAAACCCGGCTGATGCGATCATTTTGCACCAGTGCAAAGGTATTCAGCTTTATCACGCGCAGCAGGCAGGCCTTAACATCCCGCCAACACTGATAACCAACCACTTCGTGGCTGCCTCTGCTTTTATGCACACTGATAGCGCTATTATCGCTAAACCCGTGCAGGGCGGCGCCTATACCCGCCTGCTATCTTCTGCAATGAAACACGAGCATTATTTAAAAAGTCGGCTGTCCCGCTGCCCGGCCACTTTTCAGCAGTTTATAGCCGGCACCAATATTCGCTCTTATATAGTGGGAGAACAGATTATCAGTGCCGAACTACGCTCCAACGCAGTAGATTTCAGGCTGGATGAAGCAACCCACATGCTGCCCCATTCATTGCCAGCAGCATTACATAAAAAAAGCCTGCTTCTGGCCAGACAGTTTAGTCTGTTATGGGCGGCCATTGACTGGCGACTGACGCCTGAGGGCCGCTATATCTTTTTAGAGATTAACCCGGCTCCCCACTTCAGCCGGTTTGAAGATGAAGTCGGCATCTCTATCAGTACCCTGTTAGCCGGCCTGCTACCAGCAAACACTTGCTCGTTTTCAGACTTAACGACTCATGTTAAGCGTTGAAGGCGGGCAGAGGTTATATCGCCCGATAATGTGTAAAAAGAGCAACAACCCCAGGCGGTAATCAGCGCGCTGAATACAAACCAGAGACTTATTCTGTTGCACTGCGCTGACTCACAAAGCAAGATAAAGCATTGAATAGCATAATATTTTTGAAAATCTAACGAAATAACTCCCATGCGCTGGCGTCAATCCGGCTCAATGCTTGCTACCTCTTGCCCTGTTAACAATTGTGGCCCCGTGCCCGATTTACTCACACCGCGTATACGGCGGTGTGCCAGATGCAAAGGATTTGTACAGCGGCTTGCTGTATTGCTTCACCCTTTACTGACTAACAGGGCCTTATGAAACGACTTGAATTATTAGACTACGCGCGCCTGTTTGCCGCCGTGATTGTTGTGCTTTTTCACTATACATTTAACGGTATTGCCAATGGCAAGGTTGACTCTATCAGTCATATTCCCGGCCTGATCGATGTGACCAAGTATGGCTATCTGGGCGTTGAACTGTTTTTTATGATCAGCGGTTATGTGATTTTTTTCTCGGCGAAAACCCGCTCCCCCTCTGCCTTCGCCGTAAGCCGGATGACCCGGCTGTATCCAGCTTTCTGGTTTGCCGTCTTGTTTACCACAGCATTTATTATGTTATGGGGCGGCGATACCATTTCGGTCACCCTGCCCCAGGTGCTGGCTAACCTGACCATGATTCAGCCCTTACTAGGCTTTGAGGATGTAGATGGCGTGTACTGGACCTTGCTGTACGAGCTTAAATTTTACTTTTTGGTGTTTGTGGTACTGTTGCTGGGTTTGCAAAGCCGGCTGGAGGGATTGTTTCAGTTGTGGCCGGTGCTGTTTGCCGCAGCCTGGTTGCTAAACCTGGATACCATTCCTTACCTGGGCTCGTATTATTATTACTTTGCCGCCGGGGCGCTGTTTGCCATGCTTAAAGAAAAAACCGACTGGAAGACAATAGTGAGCCTGCTTATCACTTACGGGCTGTGCGTACAGTTTACGGTGGATCGCACCATGCGCATGATGGAGCCAAAAGGGTTTGATTATTCAGCCATTGGGGTTGCGCTTGCTATTACCGCCTGTTTTGCGTTTTTTGCTTATCAGAATACCCGCCACGCAGCATCACTACGACTGCCGCTGTCTAAACTGGCTGGCGGCCTGACGTATCCGATTTATTTGCTGCACGCCCATTTTGGTTACCTGATTTTCATCCGCTTTGCCAACGATGATAACAAGGTGGCGATTTACCTGATAACCTCAGCCATTGTGGTTACGCTGGCGTATCTGGTGCATCAGATTATTGAAAACAAGCTGCACCTGGTGTGGAAGAAACTCATCAATAATACAGTGGGTGTGGTGCTGCGCGGCGCCGAAGGGTTGGTTACCCGAAGTGGATATCAGACAGCGCGCTAAGTAAATACAAAAAAGCCACTTCAGTGAAGTGGCTTTTTTATTGGCATCTGCGTTTGTCACGCAAGCCGGTGTAAGCACGCTGGCTTACACGCTATTACTTACAGAATGAAACGGCTCAGGTCTTCGTTATCGACCAGGGTTTCCAGATGCGAATTCACATAATCAGCATCAATGGTGAATGACTCACCGCTTTTTTCTGACGCATCATAGGAAATATCTTCCATCAGGCGTTCAAGCACTGTGTGCAGACGACGCGCACCAATGTTTTCGGTACGCTCGTTGACCTGCCAGGCCGCCTCAGCAATCCGCTGAATACCAGAGTCATCAAAGTCAATGTTGACCCCCTCGGTGCCCATTAACGCACGATACTGTTCACACAGTGATGCATTTGGCTCGGTCAGAATGCGTTTGAAGTCTTCCACTTTCAGGGCAGCCAGTTCAACCCGAATAGGCAGACGACCCTGTAGCTCAGGAATAAGATCTGACGGCTTGCTCATCTGGAAAGCACCAGAGGCAATAAACAGGATGTGATCAGTACGTACCATGCCGTGCTTGGTTGACACCGTAGAGCCTTCTACCAGCGGCAGCAGGTCACGCTGTACACCTTCACGAGACACATCGCCAGACTGGTTGCCTTCCCGCTTACAGATTTTGTCGATTTCATCAACAAACACAATGCCGTGCTGTTCAACCGACTCAATGGCCTTTTCTTTCAGATCTTCCTGATTCACCAGACGGGCTGCTTCTTCTTCAGTCAGCACCTTCATGGCATCTTTGATCTTCATCTTTTTCTTTTTCGACGGTGTCGAACCAGACAGATTCTGGAACATGCCCTGCAGCTGGTTGGTCATCTCTTCCATGCCCGGAGGGGCCATGATTTCAACGCCCATCTGCGGCTGTGAAACATCAATTTCAATTTCTTTATCGTCCAGCTGCCCCTCACGCAACTTCTTGCGGAAGTTCTGACGGGTTGAGCTTTCTTCTTTCTCTTCTTTTTTGCCCCACGGATCTTCAGCCGGTGGCAGCAGGGCATCAAGCACTCGCTCTTCAGCAGCTTCTTCAGCGCGGTGACGCACCTTGACCATTTCCTGTTCTTTGGTCATTTTTACTGCGATATCAGCCAGGTCGCGGATAATCGTTTCCACTTCCTTACCGACATAACCCACTTCGGTGAACTTGGTGGCTTCTACTTTAATAAACGGCGCTTTAGCCAGCTTGGCCAGACGACGGGCAATCTCTGTTTTACCTACACCCGTCGGGCCAATCATCAGAATATTTTTTGGCGTCACTTCCTGGCGCAGCTCTTCAGGTAGCTGCATACGACGCCAGCGGTTACGCAGCGCAATAGATACAGCCCGTTTTGCGTCTTGCTGGCCAATGATGTGGCGGTCCAGCTCGTGTACTATTTCTCTTGGAGTCATCTCAGACATGAATAAAACCTTTTACTGCTGATGCCGCCGCGAAAGCGACATCAGATTGAATCAAATTCGGGTTAGTAATCCAGAACTTCTACGGTCTGGCTGTGGTTGGTGTATACGCAGATATCACCAGCAATGCCCAGTGCTTTTTCAGCAATCTCTTTGGCCTGCAACTCGGTGCTGCCTAATAACGCGGTAGCCGCTGCCTGGGCGTACGGGCCACCCGAGCCAATGGCGATCAGATCCTGCTCTGGCTGCACCACATCACCATTACCGGTAATAATGAACGATGCGGTTTCATCGGCCACCGCCAGTAACGCTTCCAGTCGACGTAGCGCACGGTCGGTACGCCAGTCTTTGGCCAGCTCAACGGCCGCCCGGGTCAAATGCCCCTGATGCGCTTCCAGTTTGGCTTCAAAGCGTTCAAAAAGGGTAAACGCATCCGCCGTACCACCGGCAAACCCCGCCAGTACCTTGTTGTGGTACAGACGGCGCACTTTACGTGCATTCCCTTTCATGACTGTATTGCCCAGTGAAACCTGACCATCACCGGCCATTACCACCTGGTTGCCTCTTCTTACAGATACGATTGTAGTCACTCGTCTTCCCCGATTGTTGGGTGGCCTGCTGACTATAAAACGCTAGAACAGCAGCCTGATTCTAATTCGATGTAGAATAAGTGGGGGAAGCCCTATAAATTTCAAGGTTTCTGATGTGCAGAAAGGATGTGGCTGGTTATCAGATAACCAGCCACGGGGGTCAGATAGACCAGGTCAGGATAATACAGGTGGTAATATTGATCTTACGCAGCGTGTGGCGGGCACGCTCGGCATCCCGTTTAGTTTGCAGCGGGCCTAAAATAACCCGGAACCAGTTGCCATTGTCACCGGCGCTGTCACGAATCTGTGCCTCAAGCCCCTGAAAAGCAATATTGGCTTTCATTTCCTCAGCCTGTGCCCGGGTGCGAAACGAGCCGCATTGCAGCAGATACAGCTTGTCAGATTTTTGCTGTTCGGCCACCTCAACCTCGACCTCGTAGCCGGGCAGTGACTTAATGTATTCCCATTCTTCTTCCGGCATCTCCGGCAACTCATCTTCTTTTTTGAGTTCCTGTACGGTTTCTACCGGCGCATCCACATCTTCCGGCGCGCTTCCGCTGATCGCCCACAAAAACCACACAAACCCGGCCAGTAGTATAACAGCCAGCCCGATTTTAAAGCTCAGCGGCTTACCCGGCGCAGGTGCGTTATTGGATTTGCGCGTGTTTTGCCTGGCCTGCTGGCGCGATGGCTTCTGGTTGTTTTTTTTCTTTGGGCCTTGTCCCCGGCCGCGAGAAACATAATCACGTTGAGCCATAAAGTGGCACTCATATCCCCTGATAAAAAAGAAAAGAACCGACAGCGGTTCCGTGTCAGCAGTTTAACCAAAACCCGCGCTAATTGCTGCCTGTTATTTAAGCATTTGATTAAGACAGAAAAATTAACTGAAATCAGTCGGATCCACATCCACTGACCAGCGTACCTTTGCCGCCAGTGGCAAGGCGCTAATGCCCGGCAGTGCAAGACGCAGCGCTTCGTGTATTTGTTTACGCTGGGCTGATTGCAGTAACAACATAAAGCGGAACCGGCCCTGCCGTTTTTCAATCAGACTGGGCAACGGCCCAACCAGGTTAACCTGATGCGCCTGCAAGATACCGCCTGACTGCATTAAAAAATCAAACGCCTGCTGGCCGTCAAATGCCTCTGCCCGCACCACAATTTGCGCGGCAAACGGCGGCAGCTGGGCCATCTGTCGCTCCAGCAGGGCATGCCGGGCAAAATGCCCATAGCCGTTGTGTATTAAGTCCTGTAATAAAGGATGGTCCGGATTATGAGTTTGCAGCCACATCTCACCAGGCTTGCTGGCCCGCCCTGCCCGTCCGGCCAGCTGTGTAACCAGCTGGGCCAGCTTTTCGGCGGCTCGAAAGTCAGCACTGAACAGCGCACCATCACTGTCCAGCACCACCACCAGTGTTACATGCGGAAAGTGATGCCCTTTAGAGAGTATTTGTGTGCCCACCAGAATCTGATATTGACGCTGATTGATAGCATCGAGGGTGGATTGCAGTTTGTCCTTACCGCGCACCGAATCACTGTCGATACGCACCTGGGCAGCGTCAGGAAATAACTGACTCAGCCCCTGCTCCAGCTGTTCGGTCCCCACCCCGGCGGTAACCAGCTCTTTACTGCCGCACTGCTCACAGCTGAAAGGCATGGGCCGGGTGGCTGCGCAGTGGTGACACTGCAAGCGCCGATGGGCTTTGTGTACCGTAAATGGCCGCTCACAGCTATGACAGGTTTCGGTGTGCCCGCAATGATGGCAAATCAGTGCCGGGGCGTAGCCGCGCCGATTTACAAACACCAGAATCTGGTTGCCCTGATCGATATGCTGGCGCATCAGCGTCAGTGTGCCTTCGGCCAGCCCGAAACGCATCGGCTGGTCTTTCACATCCAGCACATGCTGACGGGTCGCTGTGGCGCCGGCCGCTCGCTGGGTTAACTGCAAATGCTGGTAACGTTTGGTCAGGGCATTATTGAGTGTCTCCAGCGATGGCGTGGCCGTACCCAGTACCAGCGGAACCTGCTCAAGCCGCGCCCGCATAGTGGCCAGGTCCCGCGCATGATAGCGCAGTCCGTCCTGCTGCTTGAATGACTCATCATGTTCTTCATCAACTATGATCATGCCGGGATATTTGAGCGGCGTAAAAATAGCTGAACGGGTACCGATAATAATCCCGGTCTGGCCGGTCCGGGCTTTTAGCCAGACATTCAGCCGGGCTTTATCGGTAATTTGGGAGTGCAGCACCCCGACCTCACAATTAAAGCGCTTGGCAAACCGGGCAACAGTTTGTGGGGTGAGGCCAATTTCCGGCACCAGAATCAGTACCTGCTTGCCGGCCTGCAACACCGGCTCAATGGCCTGCAGATACACCTCGGTTTTGCCGCTGCCGGTCACCCCTTCGAGCAAAAACGGGGCAAATTTTCCGGCTTGCTGATTAATCGCCGCAATAGCTACTGCCTGCTGAGGGTCCGGCACGGGTTTAGCTGACACTTCCCAGTGTGCCAGCCAGCTGCGTTCGCTGGGCTGCGGCTCATCTTCGTAGCTTTTAATCAGACCTTTGTCCGTCAGGCTTTTGATAATGGCGGCCGAATAGCTTTCTTTGAGCATGGACTCATTCATGCTTTCAGCCTGTAAGGTTTCCAGACACGCCATTTGCTTAGGCGCCCGGGACAGCGTTGCCGGGTTGGTCTGGGCACCACTGGTGGTCGGGGTATACCAGATTTCCGGTGCAAAGGTTGCCGCCTCGCCTTTACGCAGGCGCACCGGCAACGCAGTATGCAGTACTTCACCGGGCGAATGATGGTAGTACTGCCATAGCCAGCGGCAGGCAGCCATTAACCCACCACTGATAACCGGTGTGCTGTCCAGTATGGTGCTCACCGGCTTTAATTTGTCAGAATACTCAGCCGCATCGACCTTGCCCACCACAATGCCGACCAGCGCGCGGTTACCAAAAGGTACCGTCACCCGAACACCCGCTTCAAGCGGCCCGGTATGGGTGTAGGTAAAGGTTTGTCTTAACGGAACAGGAACGGCAACGTCTATCAGGGTCATGCAATTAAACTGTGTTGGGGCGCAATAGCCCGCTGTGCTGGCTTTTTGCACTATTTTTTGATTCGTCTACTTGATCAGCAGGACATCATACATTAATATGCGCGCCTCTTTACGGCAAGGCCAGTTTGGTTTTGCCATTATTATTGAATAGCGTATGGTGTTCAGCTACGGGCTGGATGGCGATACGGCCTTTTTTATGAGGTAACCCATGAAAAACGATATCCATCCTACTTACGAGATGATGACTGCAACTTGTTCTTGCGGTAACGAAATCAAAGTTCGTTCTACTGTTGGTAAAGATCTGAACCTGGACGTTTGCTCAAACTGCCACCCGTTCTTTACTGGTAAGCAACGTAACGTTGATACTGGTGGTCGTGTTGACCGCTTCAAGAAACGTTTCGGTGTACTGGGCAGCAAATAAGCCCAACACAGTTTCGAAAAAAAGCGCCTTTCCGGCGCTTTTTTTATGCCTGCCTCGCCGCTTTTCCGATCATTTCTTTTCCCTTGCATTCCCACTGCTCTGACCTCAGTTTTCAAGTAATGTAAAACACTTAATCTATAAACAACATGAATGTAGACTATGGATTCCTTAGCATAGTCTGACTGTCAATTCTGCACTACAGTGAGAAAGACGCGTCATCAGATATGTATCTGAAAAAGCCTGTGCTAGAGTGGATTTTCAATAATTATAAAAACCTAGCGATGAGAAAAACGCGCAGCTTTTTGCAGCTGCTGTATGTGCCCAACCCTACAAAACAAGGACATAGTAAAAATGTCAGATTTCAGACAACGTGCACTCGATTATCACTCAAAACCTACACCAGGTAAGATTCGGGTCGAACTGTCTAAACCCGCTGAAACTGTTGATGATCTGGCACTGGCATACAGCCCGGGCGTGGCTGAACCAGTTAGAGAAATAGCCAATAACCCTGATGACGCGTATTTGTACACCGGTAAAGGCAACACCGTTGCTGTAATCAGTAACGGTACGGCCATTCTTGGTCTGGGGAATCTTGGCCCACTGGCTTCAAAGCCAGTCATGGAAGGTAAGGCACTATTATTTAAGCGTTTCGCCGGTCTTGATGCGATTGATATCGAGGTCAAACATCGCACTACCGAAGAATTTATCAACACGGTGGCAAATATTGCCGACTCGTTTGGCGGTATTAATCTGGAAGATATCAAAGCACCGGAGTGTTTTGAGATTGAACAGGAGCTCATCAAACGCTGCAAAATTCCGGTCTTTCACGATGATCAACACGGTACCGCTATTGTCACGGCCGCTGGTATGCTCAATGCGCTGGAAATTCAGGGCAAGGATATCGAAAGTGTTACCATTGTGTGTATGGGGGCCGGCGCCGCGGCGGTGGCATGTATGGAACTGCTGATTAAATGTGGTGCCCAGCGTGAAAAAATCTATATGCTGGATCGTAAGGGTGTCATACATACCCGCCGGGATGACCTGACAGAACACAAAATGCTGTTTGCCAATAATACGGACAAACGCACGCTGGAAGATGTCATGGAAGGGGCTGATATTTTTGTTGGTGTATCCGGTCCGGACTTGCTACCACCTGAAGCACTGGCCCTGATGGCAGAAAACCCGGTGGTGTTTGCCTGTTCCAACCCTGATCCGGAAATTCGCCCGGAACTGGCCCGAGAGGTGCGTCAGGACCTGATTATGGCAACCGGTCGCTCAGACTATCCCAACCAGGTGAACAACGTGTTGTGCTTTCCGTTTATATTCCGGGGCGCACTGGATGTGCGGGCCAGCGCCATTAACGATGAAATGAAGGTGGCCGCAGTGGAAGCCATTCGCAGTATTACCCGCGAAGAAGTCCCGCCTGAGGTCCTTAAAGCCAGTAACTCAAGTTCGCTGACCTTTGGTAAGGATTATATTATTCCTAAGCCTATGGATCCGCGTTTGTGTTCACGCATAGCCACCGCTGTGGCCAAAGCAGCCATCGAATCAGGCGTAGCGCGGGTAGACTCACTCCCTTCGCACTACGAATAAACTCTTGGTTTACATAAACAAAGGGCGCTGCGGCGCCCTTTGTTTTATCTAGGATTCGTCTTCATCCGATGACTCAAAGTCTTTCGGGTCCAGTCCCATCGACTCCATAATCTGGCGCGCTTCGGCCGGAATACGATCGACGCTGTCTTTACGCAGATCCTCATCATTGGGTAGCGGTTGCCCGGTAAAGGCATGCAAAAATGCTTCACACAACAGTTCAGAGTTAGTGGCATGACGCAGATTGTTGATCTGCCGGCGGGTACGCTCATCAGTCAGTACTTTTAATACATTGATCGGAATTGATACCGTAACTTTTTTTACCTGCTCACTCTTCTTGCCATGTTCGGCGTAAGGGTTTATATAATTTCCGTTCCATTTTGCCATTCGTGCTCTCAGCCTAGCCATTCTTATCTTATGAGCGGAAATTCTAAACAATGTGCAGAAAAGGTCAATTGAGCAGTGTAAACCGCTTGACGTCCAGACACTTATTATTTAATTTAGACGTCTAAACGTCCAGACATAGAGAATTACAGCATGGTTTCGTATGCCCAGGGTATTGATGCCTTAAATCAGTCTTTATCAGAGCTTCGCGATATCGATGTCTCTTTTGAGTTTTTTCCGCCGAACTCGGAAAAAATGGAGCAAACGCTGTGGAAGTCTGTAGAGCGACTGGCGCCGCTAAAGCCCTCCTACATGTCTGTGACCTATGGTGCTAACAGTGGTGAGCGTGACCGCACTCATGATGTGGTGAAACGCATTCACCAGCAAACCGGTATTGCCGCAGCACCTCACCTGACCTGTGTCGATGCCAGCCGCGATGAACTGACCCAGATAGCCAAAGACTACTGGGACTCGGGAATTCGCCGGATTGTGGCGCTGCGCGGCGATTTGCCCAAAGGCGTGGATAAAACAGAGATGTACGCCTCTGATCTGGTGGCGCTGCTTAAAGATGTGGCTGACTTTGATATTTCTGTGGCTGCCTACCCGGAGAAACATCCTGAAGCGCCAAATGCCCAGTTTGATTTGCTTAACCTGAAGCGTAAAGCAGAAGCCGGCGCGTCTGAAGCCATTACGCAGTTTTTCTTTGATACCAGCACCTATCTGCGCTTTCGTGACCGGGCCGCGGCTGCCGGTATTGATTTGGATATCGTGCCGGGGATTCTGCCGGTAACCAACTACCAGACACTGGTGAAATTTGCCGGCTTTACCAATGTTCATGTGCCTGGCTGGTTACATAAAATGTATGACGGTCTGGATGCCGACGACCAGACCACCCGTAATTTGCTGGGCGCAAACATCGCGATGGAACAGGTTAAAGTGCTGGCCAAAGAAGGCGTTAAGCATTTTCACTTCTACACGCTTAACCGCAGCGAATTGAGCTATGCTATCTGTCATATGCTGGGTGTTCGCGGTTAATCACCAGCCGTTGATATAAGCCGGGCCTTGCCCGGTTTTTTTATGTCTGAGCTCACACTGTCAGCCGATTAACGCTGTTCCCCGCGCCCGACACAGGCTACACTGGCAATGAAATGCAATATCAAGGAGTTAACAGGTGGGCCAGCGATCTCTGACCGAACTGTGGGAACAGGTGTATCCCCATGCAAAAACTTTAGGCCAGACTTTTATCCGTCGTTGCCGGGCCGACAATATTACAATATCAGCCGGACACCTGGCGTACGTCACCCTGCTCTCTTTAGTCCCGTTTATTATGGTGACCTTCACTGTGATGAGCGCGTTTCCGGTCTTTCGTTCGGTACGGGCCAAACTCGAACAGTTTGTGTTTTCCAATTTTGTGCCCACCGCCAGTGATACCGTTCACCAGTATATGTCTGACTTTGTTAACAACGCCTCAGAGATGGGTGCAGTGGGAATTTTGTCACTGCTGGTTGTTGCTCTGCTGCTGATTTCCAATGTAGATAAAACCTTAAACCGGATCTGGAAAACGCAGAGCGACCGTCCCATTGTGTACACCTTTGCCATTTACTGGATGGTTATCACACTGGGTCCTATGCTAATTGGCACCAGTGTAGTGGTCAGCTCATATCTGACCGGTATCGCCGCTTTTGCTGAAGAATACACGCCGGGACTGGGCACTCTGTTACTGAAACTGGTCCCCAGTCTGGCCGCCATGCTCACCTTTGTGATTTTGTACATGCTGGTGCCTAACCGGCAGGTAAAAGCCCGCTATGCCATTCCCGGCGCCATTGTCTCTACCGTATGCTTTGAACTGACTAAGATAGGCTTTGCTATTTATGTTACCAACTTTGCCTCATATCAGGTGATATACGGGGCGCTGGCTGTGCTGCCGATTTTATTTCTGTGGGTCTATGTGTCGTGGGTGGTGGTGTTGCTGGGGGCGGAATTTACCTGTTCACTGACCGACACCTTTGAAGAGACTAAAGCATCGCAGGAACCCAGAAAGGTCCCTATGGAATAGGGACCTGACCGGTCGCAGAGTGACTACTTCATCGCTTTGATAAAGGCATCAGACTCGGCAATGGCATCATTCATATCTTCGATTAACGAATTGATATCGCCTTTCATCTGACCAAACTCACCCTGTAATGCACCAATCGCATTCGCATTGAGGTTGTGTTTCAGATACAGCACGTTGTCGTGCAGGGTTTTAAGCACCGGCTCCATTTTGCTCTCAGCCTTGCGCATCGCCCGTAGCATAGACTCATAACGACGACGGGTTTCACGAAGTTTGGTTTCGCTTTCACGCTTTAACGATGTGCTTTGATATTCTTCCAGTTCATCTTCCCACTCGTCAAACAAGGCATCGGCAACGCCCTGTACTTTGTCGATGCGCTCAGACACATCATCAGCGGCGGATCTACTGGCTTCGTACTCATCATTTAACGAGTTGTACATGTCTTCCAGTTCACCACCTTTATAGTTGATCAGCGTCGTGAACTCGTCGAGCGCTGAACTGAACTGTTCCTGCGCCTCTTCCTGAGACTCTTTCGCGTTTTCAACGCGATCTACCATGATGTCACGTTTTTCAACGCCGACTTTTTCCCAGGCCGAATAATAGGCTGACTGACAGCCCGACAGCACCAGGCTGGAGGCAATTAAAATTCCGGCAAGCGGCTTGATTAGCGTCATAGCTAAACATCTCCTTTGTAGGTTGCGGCATCAATGATGGCCCATAAGTGAAAAATGGCGCCCACCGGCCACAGAAAAATAAAAATAACTGTTACTGCGAGGCCATAGCATGCCCACGTCACCAGAAAAAACATAATCGCTTTAAACAGCCTGCCCTGCACCAAATGGCCCAGACCGGGAATAAATACATTACACAATGCGGCGATTACATTTCCGCCAGAACCTTGACCTGCCATGTCGACATCCTCGTATATTGACTCAAATTATGTTTTAGTAACCTTATTCTATTTGTCGCTGGGGATGTAACCTGATTACAACGATGGCCAGCGGCAGGTTATAAGCTAAACCAAAACAACAAGCTAAACAACGCGCTGCAATAAAATGAAACGACTTTACCCGGACATTGGATGTTATTACAGCAACTATTTGCACACCGCAGATGGCAGCGCTTTGTATTTTGAGCAAAGCGGTAACCCACAAGGGATACCGGTGTTATATATACACGGCGGGCCCGGTGCTGGATTAGCGCCGCACTACAAACGATTTTTTGATACTAACCGGTACCGCGTGATTGCCTTTGAGCAGCGCGGATGCGGGCGCTCTAAACCGTTTGGCAGTCTGATAAATAATACCACCGATCACACTCTGGCCGATATCAATGCCCTGCGGGAGCACCTCAATATTGACCAGTGGGTATTATTTGGTGGCTCATGGGGAGCAACGCTGGCCCTGCTATCTGCTATACAGCAGCCTCACACTGTGCTGGCACTGATCCTAAGAGGAACATTCTTAGGCCGCCAGGAAGACCGTGAATGGTTCCTAGGCCCTCAGGGCGGCGGCGCCACCCTGTTCCCTGAGCACTATGATATGTTTATCGCGGATATTCCTGAGCCCACAGACTGTGATGCTATATGCCAGTGGTATGAACAGGCGTTTAATCAGACTGACACCAATGAACGTTTGCTGGCCCTGAAGCGCTGGTATGTGTGGGAGGAGCGCTTATCCCGGTTATCCTTACCGCCGGGCACCGGTGACATTACCACCCATTATCCGCTTAATCTGGTCACCAGTCTGGCCAGGCTGGAGTGCCACTATCTGCTCAATCACTGTTTTATCGCAGAAAACTATATTCTGGATAATATCGATCAAATCGCCGACATTCCCGGCATTATCGTGCACGGCAGGTATGATGTTATCTGCCCTACCCGGTCAGCCTGGCAACTGCATAAAGCCTGGAAATCCAGTGAACTGGACATTGTGCCGGATGCCGGTCACAGTACCAGCGAACCGGGCGTGGCATTACGTTTATGCCGGGCAACCCGGGAAATGTCCCGTTTTATCAAAGGATCTTCATGATTGCACTTATTCAGCGCGTATCCCGCGCCTCTGTTGAAGTAAACCAGGCCACCATTAGTCAGATAGGTCATGGCATGCTGGTGCTGCTGGGCGTAGAGAAAACCGACGGTCAGGAAACTATCGACAAACTGGTGAAAAAGCTGGCCAATTACCGCATGTTCAGCGACGAAGACGGCAAAATGAACCTGAATGTGCAGCAGGCCAAAGGCGAGATCCTGCTAGTTTCCCAGTTCACGCTGGTGGCAGACACCCAGAAAGGAAACCGGCCTGGCTTTTCCCGTGGTGCTTCGCCTGCACACGGCGAGCATATTTATCAGCAGACAATTGCCGCTATTCAGCAGGCAGGCCTGCCACTGGCCACCGGTCAGTTTGGTGCGGATATGCAGGTGTCACTGGTGAATGACGGGCCGGTAACGTTCCAGTTTACCTTTTAACACGTATAACTTGTGACTATAGCCTGGTTGCGGTTAAATGGTGTGTTAATTATTACTAGGGGTCGCTGTGTTCAGAGTTGTAAAACCAGAAACTGAAGAACAACTGGAAGCGTATTTTAAATTTCGCTGGACGTATCTGCGTCAGCCGTGGAATTTTCCACCTGGCTCAGAGAAAGACGAATACGAGCAGGTAGCCGAACACCGGACGCTGATCAACGGCGCCGGAGAGATTGTTGCCTGTGGCCGGGTGCATATGAATACGGCTGAAGAAGCGCAGATTCGGCATATCGCCGTGCACAGCGACTACCTGCGGCGCGGTCTCGGACAAATGATTCTGGGGGCGCTGGAGAATGTGGCCCGGGATATGGGCGCAATTCGCGCGGTTACCAACAGCCGCGAAACATCCATTGATTTCTTTTCTTCCTGTGGCTTTGCTATTGAGCGCGAAGCGCCCAACGAACTGGGGATGCTGAAGCGCCAGCAGATGGTGAAAAAACTGTCAGACATGAGTTCACTGATTCTGCATCCCAAATGGTGCAAAGAGCTTCAGGATACCTGGACAGACACCATTCCCATCACTGAACATATGGGCATTAAGCTGCATCAGTACAGTGGCAGAACGCTGGAAACCCGGGCATCACTGAACAAAAACATCAATATTCACGGTACGATGTTTGCCGGCAGTATATTCTCACTGGCTACCCTGACCGGCTGGGGCATGTTATATCTGCAATTAAAAGAGCGCCAGTTAGGTGGAGATATTGTGCTGGGTGATGGCGATATTCATTACCATAAGCCCATCACCATGAAGCCGCGGGCGGTTTGTCATATTGAATCGGTCGGAGGGAAATACGCGCTGGTAGAAAAAGGCAAAAAGAGCCGGTTTATCCTGCAAGTCGATATTTTAGATGATGACCAGCCGGTGGCGGAATTTAAAGGGGTTTACTGGATCTTGCCGGTCGGGGGCAAAGATAAACTCGGCTCCTAGTTCACCAACCGAAAAAAAGACACAAAAAAAGCGCCTGAAGGCGCTTTTTTTCAATACAAGCTGGTTAGGCAACCATGGCCGCCTGCAGCTTCTTCATTGCATTTTTCTCAATCTGACGTACACGCTCCGCAGACACCTGATACTTATCAGCCAGGTCCTGTAACGTGATCTTGTTGTCAGCCAGCCAGCGTGTCTCAATAATATCCTGACTACGCTCATCCAGTGCACGGATGGCCGAGTGCAAACGTTTATTCGCATTGGTGTCCCAGTCCTGATTAATCACTTCTGTTTCCACATCAGTGCTTTTATCTTCAAGAAACTGAACCGGTGCAAAATTACCGTTTTCATCGTCATCGGCACTCAAATCGAAGGCCTGGTCCTGGCTGCTCATACGCGCTTCCATTTGCAGTACTTCTTTGGTGCTGACACCTAATTCGTTAGCCACGGTCTGAACTTCATCGTGGGTAAACCAACCAAGACGCTTCTTCGCCTTACGCAGGTTAAAGAATAATTTACGCTGCGCTTTGGTAGTGGCAACTTTCACAATACGCCAGTTTTTCAGCACATATTCATGGATCTCAGCTTTGATCCAATGCACTGCAAATGAAACCAGACGCACGCCAACGGTTGGGTCAAACCGTTTTACGGCTTTCATCAAGCCGATGTTGCCTTCCTGAATCAGATCCGCCTGTGGCAGACCATAACCCGAATACGACTTGGCGATATGCACAACAAAGCGCAGATGCGACATCACCAGCTTGCGTGCAGCTTCGATATCTTCATCTTCTCTTAATCTCAGGGCCAAAGAACGTTCCTCTTCAGCAGTTAGCATATTAATAGTACTAACAGCCTGAATGTAGCCTTCGATGCTACCGTTGTGAGGAACCGCAAGGGCCATTGATTGCATTGTTTTGCTCATAATCACCTCAGTTATTTAAGCACCCTATTGTACCAACTTGAGCGCCGTTTTGCGAATGAGTACACTCGCACGAGTTGAAATGTATGGTCAATTTGTCAAAATGACAAGTATCGGAACATAAAAAAGTAAAAAAGTTCCGGCTTAACATTGTTCTTCAGGTGACAAACTGCCCTGTGCAGTGTAGATCTAAATGATCAAAAGTGGCAGTTGCTCGTCCTGATAGATCGCTGTTTTAGCCGTTGCCCGACACTTCTTGTAAAACGAAGTACTTCCAATGGACTGCGCATGTTGATCATCTTTAGTCGAGCAAGTTGTATACCAGACCGCCGTGAAAGCAGAATGACGGTGTGAATTTAACAGTCGGATTAACAGGGAAAGGAGTTGTATTCGATGTTTGCCTATGTTGCACGCCAGCCCATCTATACCGCGACGCGTGAGTTATATGCCTATGAAGTTTTGTTTCGAGATGGGAAGACTAATGGTTTTCCGGATATCTCACCGGATGAAGCCACTTCCAGAATTATTACGTCAACCCATTTAAGTCTTGGTTTAGAAGAAGTTACCGGCGATCATTACGCCTTTATCAACTTTCATCAGGACACTCTGATGCATCGCTTTCCAACCTCACTGGATCCGTTGCGCACCGTTATTGAGGTGGTTGAAACGGTGAATGTTACTCCGCAACTGATACAGGCCTGCAAACATTTGCGCGGGCTGGGATATCAAATTGCTCTGGATGACTATGATACCAGTGAACGATGGGAGCCATTTTTACCCTTCACCAGTATCATCAAGTTTGATATTCGTGAAACACCCCATGAAAAAATTGCACAGCTTGTGCCTCTGCTCAAAGAACAGGGGATCAGGCTGGTGGCAGAAAAAGTGGAAACCTACGCTGAATTTAAGCAGTTTCGTAATATGGGGTTTGATTATTTTCAGGGCTATTTTCTGGCGCGACCAGAGCTGATTAAACATCGCAAGCTTAACAGTAATCAGCTAACCATGATTCAGCTGCTTACTGAGTCCGGCTCGGGACACATGAATCTGGATCGGATCAACGACATTATTGAGCGGGATCCGTCACTGACCTTCCAGCTGTTGCGTTTTATTAATAACCCGCTGGTCAGTAAACGCAACAAGATTACCTCTTTACGTCATGCATTGAATTATATGGGCGAAGTGGAAATTAAGAAATTTGTCGCGCTGCTGGCCCTGGCAAATATAAGTCAGGACTCGCCGGATGATCTGATGAATATGTCACTGGTCAGAGCCAAGTTCTGTGAGCAGTTGTGTCAGGAAAATACCCAGTTGGAGACGGATGATAATGCCGGCTTTTTGTTGGGGCTGTTATCGCTGCTTGATGCGATGATGGAACAGCCCATGGACGAGCTGGTCAGTAAAATCCCGTTAAATGAAAATGTACAGCAGGCGCTGTGCAAAAAGCCTGGCTGGCTTCGCCACTGTGTGCAGCTGGCGGAATATTTTGAACAGGGTCACTGGGCCGGTATCAAAGCATTCAGCGTAAAATACGATATTGACCAGCGACAATTACATCATTGTTTTAACTCAGCAATTAGCTGGGCCAGCAAAATTCAACTATCCTGTCATCAATAGTTCACTTTGGCTGGTATGTCGCCTGAGGCTGCGGTAAAGTGGCGTATCGCAGCGCTATTCCCATGCTGTTAAACGGATAAATACTATGTTCGCGTTTGTTGCCCGACAACCTATCTTAACCAGTCAAAAAGATGTTTATGCCTACGAGTTACTATTTCGTGACGGCAAAGCTGGCACTTATCCTGAACCAGCGTCAGACAAAGTCAAAGCGCTTGCCGAACAGTTCAATCCGCTTGGTCTGGATGATCTTAGTGGTGAAAAAACCTCGTTTATTAACTTCAGCCCGGAAATTATTATTTCGCGGTTTCCCACCACGTTAAACCCGGATCAGGTTGTGGTTGAGCTAAGCGGGTTAACCAGCCAGCCACCGGGCCTGTCAGAAGCGCTCAAACATATCAAGCAAATGGGATTCAGGCTGGCCCTTGATGATCCTATGATGCTGAACCAGCAGACAGACCTTCTGAATCTGGCGGATATTGTTAAAGTCGATGCCAGCAGATTAACGGTAAATCATATCGAAGAGCGAATCGGTCGTTATAAAGACGCCGATGTCAGTCTGATTGCCAATAATGTGGCATCCCAGTCGTTGTTTACTGACTGTCTGCAGGCCGGTTTTGATTATTTTCAGGGATACTTTTTTGCTCAGCCGGAATCCCGGCTCTCCCGCAAACTGCCAGCCTCAAAAATGAACCTTGTGGATTTGATAGGCGAAAGTGCCAGTGAAGAATTCAACCTGGATCGCATCAATCAGATTATTGAACGGGACGCGGCGCTAAGCTTTTTGCTGCTCAAATTTATTAATAACCCGGCGATTAATAAACGCTATCAAATCAGCTCACTGAAACATGCCCTGACCTACATGGGCGAAGTAGAGATTAAAAAGTTTATTGCGTTACTATCGGTGACTCAGATGGGCGACGATAAACCACTGGAACTGATTCACATGTCACTGGTACGGGCTAAATTTTTTGATTTGTTGTCTCAGCAGCGTAAACAGCACACCAACCCGCCTATCGGCTTTTTGGTGGGTTTATTTTCACTGCTCGATGCCTTGCTCGATCAGGATATGCCAAATATTCTTAAACAGTTGCCACTGACCGATGAGGTTAATGACGCACTGTTAGGTAAATCCAATGAATTTAACCACTACCTTGTGCTGGTCAGGGCTTTTGAGGGAGCGTTATGGTCAAATGTGGTGAAGCAGTCGAAGGCGCTGGAAACAGATCAGAAAACACTGCATGCGCTGTTTAACCAAGCGATTGTGTGGGGCAACAGTGTGCGTAACACCCTGTCATCCCACTTTCCCAACGCACGCGGTTAAGTATTACTGCGGTTCAATTTCGCTGACGTGGCGCTGTACAGATATCAATGAACCTATCAGGCCCAATCCCACCGACAGACCCAGCATGGTTAGCAGCGCGGTGCCGGTCAGCCCGGTGATGTTGAACTCTTTTTGATACATGGCTGCAAAAGCCTGAATACTGCTGTCCATCCACCACAGTATAAGGATGACCGCAAACCAGGCGATCAGTCCGCCTAGCAAACCGTACCAGAAACCGGTATATAAAAATGGCCGGTGAATAAAGGCATCGGTAGCCCCCACCAGCTTCATCACCAGAATTTCATCCCGCTTGTTTAAAATATTCAGCCGAATAGTATTGCCAATAATCAGTACCACAGAGATAAACAGCAGACCGCCTATCAGGGTCACCAGTTCACGGGCAATATTGAGCACGGCGTACAAACGCTCCAGCCACTCTATATCCAGTTTACCGACATCGACCTCACGTTCGTCTTTGAGCTTTTCCAGCAATCTGGCCGCCGCATCCGGGGTACTGTGCTTTTGCGTCGGCGCCACCAGCACCACATCCGGCAGCGGGTTTGACTCAAGATAAGCCACTGCGTCACCCAGCCCCGACATATGCTGAAATTCTTTTAGCGCATCATCAGCCGGAATGTAAGTCACGCTGTCTACTTCCGGCCAGGTTTTTATCCGGGTAATGAGCTGCTGGGCGCTACCGGCATTGGTGGATTCGGTTAAAAACAGTGAGATTTCCGATGCCTGCTCCCATCCTGCACTGATTTTTTCGGTATTTTTGACCAAAATATACAAAGTACTGGGCAGGGTAATACTGAGTCCCAGCACACCGATGGTCATCAGTGAGGCTGCCGGCTGCCGCCATAACTCTCCCAGACTGCCCAGGGCCTGCCGGATGTGCGAGATGAAAAACATAACCAGCGCCTGGGAAAATCCGATTTTGCGATCACTGGCTCCCTGAGCGCGACCTTTAAATAAGATGCTCACTCGGTTTCTCCTGTCTCTTCGGTCAGTCCGTCGGTGATCATACGCCCATCCTTCAGGGTCAGGGTGCGATAACGCATACGGGCAATCAGCCCCAGATCGTGGGTAGCAATCAGTACCGATACTCCGGCCTGATTAAAGTCTTCAAATAACCGCACAATTTCCATGGATAATTTGGGGTCAAGGTTGCCGGTAGGCTCATCAGCCAGCAGTAAAGGCGGTTTATTTACCACCGCCCGTGCAATGCCAACCCGCTGCTGCTCGCCGCCAGAGAGCATGGCAGGCAGGTCGAGGGCTTTATCGCGCAGCCCGACCATATCCAGTGCCGCATGCACACGCTTGCTGGTTTCCTTATGCCCGTAGCCTTCAATGATGAGCGGCAGTGCCACGTTATCAAATACAGACTTATCCATCAGCAACTGATGGCTTTGAAAAATCATCCCGATATCCCGGCGAATATAAGCAATTTGCCGGCGCTTGATCGTGTTTAAGTCATGCCCGTTGATCAGCACCCGGCCTACCGTGGGACGTTCCATAATGCTGATAAGTTTCAGCAGTGTGCTTTTACCGGCTCCCGAATGACCGGTTAAAAAGGCCATTTCACCGGGGGCAATATGAAAGTCCACCTTGCTGAGGGCGCGCTGCCCGCCAGGATAGGTTTTACTTACCTGTTCAAACTTAATCATCCGCGTGTCCTGCTACCCTGCGTGTTATTATTGTTGAGTACGCCCTTCCACTTCGCTGAACAGCGCGTCGGTGAATTCGTCACCATTAAAGGCCCGCAGATCATCAATGCCCTCACCCACACCAATGTAGCGAATAGGGATCTTAAACTGATCAGCAATCGAGAAAATGACCCCACCCTTGGCAGTGCCGTCCAGTTTGGTCAGGGTAATCCCGCTCAGACTGACCGCCTCGTTAAACAGTTTTGCCTGGCTAACCGCATTCTGGCCGGTAGCCGCATCCAGGGTCAGCATGACTTCATGGGGCGCTTCCGGATTCAGCTTTTTCATCACCCGTACGACTTTTTTAAGCTCTTCCATCAGGTTGTTTTTGTTTTGCAGACGACCCGCGGTATCAGCAATCAGCACGTCCATTTTACGGGCTTTAGCTGCTTCCAGCGCATCGTACAGCACTGAGGCACTATCAGAACCGGTTGGCTGGGCAATCACCGGAATCGAGTTACGCTCCCCCCAGACTTCCAGTTGTTCAACCGCCGCAGCCCGGAATGTATCACCGGCTGCCAGCATGACTTTTTTGCCATCCTGCTGAAACTGTTTAGCCAGTTTACCGATGGTCGTGGTTTTACCCACCCCGTTAACCCCCACCATCAGAATCACAAACGGTCCATTGGCCGGGTCATGTTTGGCCATCACATCAGATAACGGTTCATCCACCTGATTAAGCATGCCGCGCATTTGCTCTTTGAGAATGTCCAGCAGGGCTTCGGCATCTTTAAGCTGCGAGCGTTTGGCACTGTCAGTCAGATTATCAATGATTTTCTGCGTGGTATTCATACCCACATCAGCCACCAGTAGCTGCGTTTCCAGCTCTTCGTACAAATCATCATCAATCGCCTTGCCCTTGAACAGGCTGATAAAACCACTGCCCAGATTGGTTTTGGTGCGCGACAGACTGTCTTTCAGGCGCGTAAACAACGAGCGTTTTTTCGGTTTTTCCTGTGGTTCAGGTTCTTTGACCGGCTCTGGCTCTGGCTCTGGCTCTGGCTCTGGCTCTGGCTCTGGCTCTGGCTCTGGCTCTGGCTCTGGCTCTGGCTCTGGCTCTGGCTCTGGCTCTGGCTCTGGCTCTGGCTCTGGCTCTGGCTCTGGCTCTGGCTCTGGCTCTGGCTCTGGCTCTGGCTCTGGCTCTGGCTCTGGCTCTGGCTCTGGCTCTGGCTCTGGCTCTGGCTCTGGCTCTGGCTCTGGCTCTGGCTCTGGCTCTGACTCTGGCTCTGGCTCTGGCTCTGGCTCTGGCGTTTCAGTGTGTGTGTCAGTCACTGTGGAGGCAAGCGCTCCATCATCTTTTTCTGATGCTGTTTCTAAAGGCGCATCCAACTGATCAGCCACTGTGTTGGAGGAGGCTTCATCCAGCGGCTCTTGTGCAACAGGCTGTGCGGATGTGTCAGCGCTGGTATCCACCTCTGGCTTAGCGCTACTCTCTGTCTGTGTCACCACCACTTCAGGCTGGTCAGACTCAGCGCTCTGCGGTTTGTCCAGCTCGACCGGTGCAGCGTCAGCACCCTGTCCAGAAGATTCAGCAGAGGTATTTTGTTCTGCCTGTTGAGGTGTATTTTTTTGTTCTTCCGATTTCTTTTTCTTACGGAACCAGCCAAAAAGTTTCGACATTTTGCGGACAAACCCTTATTAATTCAGTACAAATTCGGCTAAAATGAGCAGCCATATAGCCGCCATAATAGCATTGTCATTCAGTATGAAGCGAGCGCGTAAAACTCCCCACTCCACTTCCAGGCGCGGTGGCCACGTCCGGATTATTGCCGGACAATGGCGGGGCAGAAAACTCCCGGTGCATGATCTTGAAGGTCTGCGCCCGACTACCGACAGAAATAAAGAAACCCTGTTTAACTGGCTAATGCATGACACGCAAAATGCAGTGTGTCTGGATGTGTTTGCCGGTGCTGGCAGTCTGGGGATGGAAGCCCTGTCCCGCTATGCCAGCCAATGTGATTTCTTTGAAAAAGACGCCCAGGCAGCCTCTCAGCTTAAAACCAATCTTGCCACATTACAGGCAAACGGTATGGTCAGCTGCGGAGACGCCCTGTCATTGCTTAAAAACAGCCACAACAGTTACGATATCATCTTTATTGACCCGCCGTTTAATCACGGCCTGGTACAACCTGCGCTGGATATTATCGTACAGCGCCAGTTGATCAAACCCAACGGGCTGATTTATATCGAACAGGAGGCCAACGCCTCACTGCCGGCTATGCCTGATACGCTTCAAATCATTAAAAGCAAGCAGCTGTCCGGGCTGAGCTACCTGCTGATTGAAGCACAGGCGATGGATTAAATTTCCAGTCCGATATTAGAAATACCGGCTTCCAGGGCCAGCGTGCGCAGCGACTTAATCTGTTCGCTGTTGCGGCGCAGGTTCTCCAGGCTGTCGAGCAGTTCCTGCTGAACCTCTATTTCAAACTGCATGAGCGGATGCTGCTTCACATCATCGTCGGTGGCTTCACCGGTCATCAGCAGATAGGCCTCAACCGAGCCCTGCGATAATTTGCTGATCACCACGGCCCCTTGCAGGTCCTGTTGCAACAGCAAGTGCAGTGCTGAAGACAGTCCAATAGCCGCATCAATGGCCGGATATACCCCATAAAAATCGTAATCCTGAGTATCCGGGGTCACTTCCTCTACTTTTTCCAGTTGCAGGGAAAAGTTAATCTTACTTTTCGGTGCGCTCAGCCATTCCCAGATAAGGTCTAAGCACTTTCGGCACGCGCCTTCATCATCAAAGCCGGTACTATCACAAAACAGCTGATAATTGGGCAGCATTCTCTCCAGCAGAGCGGCACTGAAAGCCACGGCTTTCCAGTCAGTGAGTGCACGCACCCGGCCGAAGGTATTTAACTTATTCTGACTCATTCAAACATTCCTGAGGTGTGAGTAAAATATTGAGCGATGCCATCTAAGAACATCTGGATGGAGATCATGACCAGAATCATCCCCATTAATCTTTCCATTGCGGTGAGGCCACGCTCACCCAGTAATTTATGAAAGGCCCCGGAAAAGAACAGAATGACGGCACTGATAAACCAGGATACCCCGAGCGCCAGTGACCAGTCGGTCATCCGATCCGGATTCTGATTAGATAACAGTATCAACGCCGCCAGAGTAGAAGGCCCGGCAATCAGCGGAATAGCCAGCGGCACCAGAAAGGGCTCTTCGCCTACGGCCAGTCCAAGCGGATTACCCGACTGGGGGAAAATCATGCGCACGGCAATCAAAAACAACACAATTCCGCCGGCGATGCTGACGGTCTCCTGCTTAACATTCAAAAAGTCCAGCACTGCCTGTCCACTGAACAAAAAGGTAAACAAAATCACTAGGGCCAGAAACAGCTCCCGTACCAGGATAATTCTGCGGCGCTTCGGCTCGATGGATTTTAACACCGACATAAAAATAGGCAGATTGCCCAGCGGGTCCATGATGAGAAATAGCATAACCGCAGCGGACCAGGTATCCATAACTGCACGACTCCTGTTAGTAAATGGTGAACTGGCAAAATAAGCAACGTGGCATTACGCCTGCGCAATTTGTTTACAGATAAACTAGCAAATTGTCGCATTTACGCTTTACTTTTACTATCACCAAAAGCGAGGAGTATGTGATATGTCATTGATGAATGTTGAAGAAGTTGCTGATTATCTGGGAATTCAGGAAATCAGAGTACAGCGGCTACAGCGTGAAAGCCTGCTGACAGCCAAGGAGAAAGATGCACAGGGAGAGCCACTATTCGATAAAACTGACGTAGAACGTTACAAGCAACTCGCTGAGCGGCTTGGTGGTATATAGTATCATCAGATGAAATGGCATCTGGTGCCATCTCATCTGACTCTTGTATCTGCCGGTTTAGTAATCGTGCAGCATACGGGCAATTGAGCGAATCCCCTTCGCTGTGGCCCCTACCGGCATCTCTGAGGTACCAGAACTCTGATACGCAGCGGCCAGATCCAGATGAACCCAGCCCTTACCCTGCGGATTCACAAAGTGCGCCAGAAAGCCTGCGGCATTTGATGCACCGCCTGCACCGCCGCCTTTTTGCGGACGACTGTTTGCGGTGTCGGCAAATGATGATGGGCACCGGTTTTTATGAAACGCTTCTAGCGGTAATGGCCAGAATTTCTCATTTTCCGCCTGCGCACTGGACAACATTTTGTCACGCGCGGCATCGTCCATACTAAACACACCATGATAATCACCGCCCAGCGCCACCATGGCTGCACCCGTCAGGGTAGCCGCGTCAATAATCAGCGGCGCGTTTAGCTCGGTGGCACGAATCAGACCATCGGCCAGCACCAGGCGGCCTTCTGCATCGGTATTAACTACCTCAACTGTGACCCCATTTTTATAAGTCAGTACATCACCCAGCTTGTAAGCATGGCCACTAACCAGGTTTTCAGCGCAGCATAGCAGCAACTTGACCCGCTTGGTCAGTCCCTGCATCATCGCCAGACCAAGCGCACCGGTGACGGTGGCGGCGCCGCCCATGTCACATTTCATATCCAGCATACCTTCACTGGATTTCAGCGAGTAACCACCGCTGTCAAAGGTAATGCCTTTACCCACCAGGGCCGCATCGACCGGCGCATCGGGATTGCCAGTCGGATTGTAGTCCAGCTCTAAAAAGACCGGTGGACGCTCACTGCCCCGGCCCACATTGTAGATCCCGGTCCAGCCAGCCTCTTTTAATGCCTCACCGGTGATCATCTCAACGCTGACCTTATCGCCACCCAACTCCTGAATCCACTCGGCGGCGCGGGTTGCCAGATTTTCCGGGCTCAGATCTTCTGGCGTATCGTTAACCAGTTTGCGGGTAAAACGCAGCGCCGTGAAGTACTGCTCCAGACGCTCTTTGTCTTCGGTGTCTGCCCAGATGATATCGCCGGCGTTGCGCGGACGGGGAAAGCTCATGGCAAATTGCCACTGTTGATCAAAGCTCCACTGACCGTCCAGCTTTACCTTTTTGATATTCATGTTATCCACAGCGCGGGCGGTGACCGCAATTTTGCGTAATGCATCCTGTTCATCGTCAATATGCACGACCGCACCCTGTGCATTTAGGCTGAAAGGTGCGTTTTCGCCCCAGTGAGCCGCAGCCGGCTCAGATGACAGGGATACCAGAAAATCAGTCATAACATTTCCTTTATTGCTTGTTACACTTACGCCAAATAATCGTAAGTGGTGTTTATGCAGTTCAATACGTCTTTAATTCGCGGAAAGCTTATCCGCCGGTACAAACGTTTTCTTGCCGATGTTGAATTAGATAATGGCGACATTGTTGTTGCCCATTGCCCCAATACCGGAGCCATGACCGGCTGTGCCGAGCCCGGTTATACCGTGTTTTTGAGCCCGTCCACCAACCCTAAACGCAAGCTCGCCTATACTTGGGAGATCGCGCAGGATTTTCAGGGCCATATGATTGGCATTAATACCCATAACGCTAATAAGTTGGTAGCGGAGGCACTAAATAACAAGGCCATCGATGCATTCAGTCATGTAAAAAATGTGGTACAGGAAGTTACCCCACCGGGTGGCAGCAGTCGTTTTGATTTTGCCCTTGAGTCAGAGGCCGGGACAGAATATCTGGAAGTTAAATCGGTCACATTACGGCGCGGGCAACAGGGTTACTTTCCCGACGCAGTAACCACCCGCGGCACTAAACATTGTCTTGAACTGGCTGCGCTGGCCCGCCAGGGGATTCACACCACCTTAGCTTTTTGTGTGCAGCACACCGGTATTGAGGAAGTTTTGATTGCACAGGATATTGATCCTCGCTACGGTGAAGCCGTAAAGGAAGCCCAGCACGAAGGGGTGAGAGTACTGGCATTAGGCTGTGTAATAAATCAACAAAATATTTTTATAAATCAGATACTCCCAGTGATACTGTAAAAAACTGGTTGATTTTTTTATTTACAACGCCATATTTGCGCCTTGCTTTTACCTTTGCAACACCGAAAAGGTTGCTTACGCGGTGTTTCCCAATCGAGCTGGGACGCCAGTAGAAAGGTTACTTTGACTACCCGCATTGCTCCGGAATGACTATTCTGATATAGATAGTCGGTTTTTTGAGACATCGCGAGTGTCGTAGTGTAGGAGATGTGGCACATGCCAACAGGAAAAGAATCAAAATCCCTAGGACTCTTAGCATTAGCGGGGCTGGATCCATATCAGCCCAAGCCTGATGAAGAGTATATGAACGAACCGCAGATGGAACATTTCCGTTTGTTGTTGAAAGCATGGCGTGACCAACTTCGTCAGGAAGTTGACCGCACCGTAACTCACATGAAAGACGAAGCAGCAAACTTCCCTGATCCGGTGGATCGTGCTGCTCAGGAAGAAGAGTTCAGTCTTGAGCTGCGTACACGTGACCGTGAGCGCAAGCTAATCAAAAAGATTGAAAAAACGCTTAAGCGTATTGAAGAAGATGATTTCGGCTTCTGTGATCAGTGTGGTATTGAAATTGGCATCCGTCGCTTAGAAGCACGTCCTACTGCTGATTTATGTATTGACTGCAAAACCATGGCAGAAATCAAAGAAAAGCAACTTCAGGGTTAATGCTGTTGTTGTAATGCCAGGCGGTAACGAAGCTATTTCGCTACCGCGGGCCTGCTTTATTTTATAATTAGTCATGTCACACTATCCATCCCACAGTTATACAGGCCGTTTTGCTCCCTCACCATCAGGCCCGCTTCATTTTGGTTCATTGATTGCCGCGCTGGCCAGTTATCTGGATGCCCGGGCACATCACGGCCGCTGGCTGGTCAGAATGGAAGATGTTGATACGCCGCGATGTATTGCCGGTGCCGATGTTCAGATTTTACAGACTCTGGAAGCACATGGACTGGGCTGGGACGGTGAGGTGGTTTATCAGTCCGCGCGCAGCGAAGCCTACCGCCAACTGGTTAGCGACATGCTGGACGCTGGCGATGCTTATTACTGTACCTGCACGCGTAAGCAGATTCGCGCTCTGGGCGGTGTCTATCCGGGTAGCTGTCGTGGCCGGCAGCAAAGTCAGGCTGCCGCTTCGGTCCGGTTTGCCTACCACAGTCCGATAGCTCAGTTTACCGACCGTATTCAGGGCAAGCAGATGATTCACAGCGCCCATGCGCTGGAAGATTTTATTGTCCGTCGTAAAGACGGCCTGTATGCCTATAATCTGGCGGTCGTGGTGGATGATATCTGGCAGGGCGTAACACATATTGTGCGCGGCAGCGATTTATTTGAAACTACGGCCGCGCACCTGGGGCTATACCAGTACTGGCAACAGCCGGCGCCGGTCTATGCCCATATTCCGGTTGCCAGTACGGAAGCCGGATACAAACTCAGCAAACAAAATAAAGCAGTCGGGTTAGACAATACCCGGGCGGCTCAAAATCTGTTGCAGGCACTTAAATTTTTGCAACTGAATCCACCGGATAACCTGTTTGCTCACAACTGTGATAAAATACTCGACTGGGCTGTGGGTCAATGGTGCACAGACAAACTGCCAAAACAGGCAGAGATTATTGTCGATAAAAGCGAATCCACTTATTATAACCAGTCTTAGCTAGTTCGGAGATGTCATTATTATTACGCGAGTGTTTGATACCGTAAAACGGGTATTTGGAAAATCAGACAGCAGTGAATCCACAATTCAGGGGTATGTACTGCCACGGGCTGAACACAGCATCTCGCGGGAAGATATTTCCGATAATGCGCTGAAGGTCATGTACAGGCTCAACAATGCCGGGTTTCAATCTTACCTGGTCGGGGGCTGTGTACGGGATTTGATGCTGGGAATGCAGCCCAAAGATTTTGATGTGGTCACCAACGCCACCCCGGAACAGATTAAAGGCTTATTTAAAAATTGCCGCCTGATTGGCCGGCGTTTTCGCCTGGCGCATATTGTGTTTGGCCGCGAGATTATTGAAGTGGCGACCTTTCGGGGTCATCACGAAGATGGCGCTAAGGATAATCTGAGCAAAGCCAGTGAGCATGGCCAGTTGCTGCGTGATAACGTGTTTGGCAGTATTGAAGAAGATGCCGAGCGCCGTGACTTCACTTTCAACGCTATGTATTACAATGTGGCTGACTTTACGGTTACCGATTTTGCCAATGGCCGGGTTGCAGTGGCCCGCCGTGAAGTCGACCTGATTGGCGACCCTGAGGTGCGTTACCGCGAAGATCCGGTGCGCATGCTGCGAGCCATCCGGTTTGCCGTTAAGCTGGATATGACCATCACCCCGCGCACGGCAGATCCTATTCGTAAACTGGCGCATCTGCTGAACAATATTCCGCCAGCCCGCCTGTTCGAAGAAACGCTGAAGCTGTTTCTATCCGGCCAGGGTAAAGATACCTTTCTGGCGCTGCTGGATTATGGCTTGCTAGAGCCATTGTTCCCGCAACTGGTCCCCTTATTAAAAGACTCAAACAGCAAAGAAATGCACTTTATTTTGCAGGTGCTGGCCAATACCGACGAGCGCATTAATAACGATCAGCGGGTTACTCCAGCGTTCCTGTACGCGGCGTTTTTATGGTATCCACTGGAAGAACATGCTCAAAAGCTTCAGGCAGAAGCTGGCTTAAATCCGCACGATGCGTTTAATATTGCCAGCGGTGATGTGATTCACCGTCAGGTTCAGCGTATTATGATTCCTAAACGCTTCTCCACTGTGATGCGGGATATCTGGATGCTCCAGCATCGCCTGCCTCGCCGCTTTGGGCGCCGTGCCTTTCAAATGCTCAGCCATCCAAAATTCCGTGCAGCTTATGATTTTCTGCTGGTACGGGGTCAAACTGAGGGCGGCGAGTTACTGGAGCTGGCAGAATGGTGGAATAGCTTTCAAAGTGCCGAGCCGGGTAAGCAAAAACGGATGCTCACCGCACTACGCCAGAAAGAAGGCGGGTCGGGTAATAGCAACAAAGGCAAACCACGTCGCCGGCGCAAACCGGCACAGGCTAAACCCCAGGGAAGCAAGGATGCATAAAGAGCACGTTTATATTGGTCTTGGCAGTAATCAGGGAGAGTCTCAGGCGCTGCTCAAGTCCGCGTTAGGTGCGATTGACGGAATTAGCGAAACCCGGGTACTGAGTACTTCTTCACTGTATGCCAGTGCCCCGATGGGACCACAGAACCAGCCTGACTTTATTAACTCGGTTGCCCTGCTGGAAACGTCGCTGGCACCACTGGCGCTGTTGCAAGCGTTGCAGGAAATTGAACAAACCCATGGCCGGGTGCGTAAAAAAGAACGCTGGGGCCCGCGAACGCTGGACCTGGATATCTTGTTATTTGGTGATCAGACACTGGCCACGCCCGAGCTGACGGTGCCTCACTATGGTATGGCTGAGCGTGAATTTGTACTGGTACCCTTGTTTGAGATTGCGCCAGGCATGATCATGCCTGACGGAAAACCTCTGGCAGCCTGGGTTGCCAAAGTGTCTTTAGACGGACTGCGTCGTCTGCGGTCTTCCAATCAGACTTAAAATCCGTATAGTTCGCCTTTCCACTTTCAAATTGCATATTGAGCCATGAAAAAAGTCACTGTCTCTTCGCTGCTGGCCAAAAAAGCGGCCGGTGAAAAAATTACCTCACTGACCGCTTATGATGCCAGTTTCGCAAAATTATTTGATGAGCAGGGTGTTGATGCCATCCTGATCGGCGATTCCCTGGGCATGGTTCTGCAAGGTCAGGACGATACCCTGAATGTCACTGTTGACGATATTGCCTATCACACTCGTGCGGTACGTCGTGGCACACAGCGCGCATTTGTGCTGGCTGACATGCCGTTTATGTCTTATGCCAGTGCCCAGGATGCGTACAAAAATGCCGCTACCCTGATGGCTGCCGGTGCCAGTATGGTGAAAGTTGAAGGCGGCGCCTGGTTGTGCGACACCATCAGCGGTCTGGTTGAGCGCAGTGTACCGGTTTGTGGTCACCTGGGACTGACTCCGCAGTCTGTGCATGTATTGGGCGGCTTTAAAGTTCAGGGTCGTGATGCTCAAAAAGCCCAACAACTGATTGATGATGCCAGGGCGCTGGAAGCTGCCGGCATTCAGTTGCTGGTACTGGAATGTGTTCCCACCTCGCTGGCTAAGACCATCACCGAACAGCTTTCTATTCCGGTAATTGGAATTGGTGCGGGTAATGTTACTGACGGCCAGATTCTGGTGATGCATGACATGCTGGGAGTAAGCGCTAACTACATGCCTAAATTTTCAAAAAATTATCTGGCGGAGACCGGGGATTTGCGTGCAGCGGTGAGCTGCTATATCGAGCAGGTTCAGTCCGGTGAGTTTCCCGGCCAGGAACACAGTTTCGAGTAAGCAGATGGAAACGGTTGACTCTATTGCCCGGTTAAGGGTATTACGCAAACAATGGGCTCAGGAAGGCAAAGTTGTTGGCTTTGTGCCTACCATGGGCAATCTTCACAATGGTCACCTGGAATTGATTCGTCGGGCGCGTGAGGCCTGCGACATTGTGGTGTCGTCTATCTTTGTTAACCCGCTGCAATTCGGCAAAAACGAAGATCTGGACAATTATCCGCGTACTATTGATCAGGATAAACAGGGGCTTGAACAACACGGTACCGATGTGCTGTTTTTACCCAGCGTGGCGGAGATGTATCCCCGCGGACTGGCTGAACAGACCTTTGTTGAAGTGCCCGGCATATCATCCATTATATGTGGCGCCAGTCGCCCCGGCCACTTTCGTGGTGTGGCGACGGTCGTCTGCAAGCTGTTTAACATGGTACAGCCTGACAAAGCCTTTTTTGGTCAGAAGGATTACCAGCAATTGCAGGTTATTCGTCTGATGGCCACCGACCTGTCAATGGATATTGATATTCAGGGCGTACCGACCCAGCGTGCTGAAGATGGCCTGGCACTGAGTTCACGGAATGGTTACCTGACGGCGCCAGAACGACAGCTGGCGCCTACCCTGTATGCTTTGATGAGCGAACTTAAAACAACGCTTGAGTCGGGAAACAAAGACTTTCAGGTGCTTAGCTCACGGTTTGTTGACCGGCTCAATGAAGCAGGCTTTACGCCTGATTATGTGGAGATTCGTAACGCCACCGATCTGATGATGGCACAGGCTCAGGATAATGAGCTGGTTATTCTGATGGCAGCGTATCTGGGCAAAACCCGGCTGATCGATAATATCCGGGTGTCGGTAGCGTAAAGAATACTGATTCTAAAATAAAGACGCCCACAGTTAGTGGGCGCTTACCAATGATTAAGCCTTTTTACGCTGTACTTTTCTTAATCTTCTGCGCGAGTTGTACCAGTTCTTTGTAAAGACGCATGCCTTTAGCCAGCGCATCCTGCTCGGCCAGAATATTTTTCAGATCTTCTTCGGTCGTTAATGGGTTCGCCAGCACGACCCTAAATACCGTGATGGCCTGACCACCCAACTCTGGACATTCCAGACGAGTACGGGAAACAAACGACTTACCGGCTTCACGCTGGGCTTTTTGAACCGCCACCACCAGCTTATCCAGCTTCTGGTTCAATTTGACTTTTTCTTCATCACTGGCCACCTCCAGCAACGCTTTAACCGGCTCCGGACATACCCGGTAGGTCAGCAATGACAGCGTTGGCGCTGTGGTCAGTGCAAAATCAGGCTGGGCATTAATCATGGCCGCAAATGCCTGTGCCTTATCAATATTCTGATCAATGATCAGCTCATAGCCGCGCCGCCCCAGAATATGCAAAGTGGAATACACCATCATGGCCATGCCGTTTCGAGAGCCTTCCAGCGTGGTCGCCCCCAAATCTTTGGAGCCTTCACGAAGGATATACTGGGCGTGATGACGAACCGCATTGGCATCTTCCGGATTCTTGAAGATAGCCATACCCGCGCCCATGGGCACATACATCTGCTTATGCGCATCAATGGTGACCGAATCGGCCTTATCAATGCCCTTTAGTTTATGCCGGTAGGTTGAGGAAAACAGCGTTGCCCCACCCCATGCAGCATCCACATGAAACCAGCAGCCAAGCTCTTTTGCCACATCGGCCAGTTCATCGAGGGGGTCCACATGGCCGGTTTCGGTCGTGCCACCAATCCCCACAATAGCCAGGACCTTATTGCCGGCTTCCTGATAGCGCTTGCCTGCAGCCAGCGCCTCTTCAGGGCGCAGAGTCTGCGCCGGGCATGGCAGAGTTAGCAGCTGATCACGACCCAGCCCCAGAGCATCCACCGCCTTTGACAGCGAATAATGACCCCGGCGTGAGCAAATTACACCCAGATTGTTAATACCATAATGACGATAGGCTGCCGCCAGCCCGCTGCGGGCAACACCGTGAAACCCGGGTTGCGGGCCTAACAGTTTATTTCTGGCCACCCACAGTGCGGTGATGTTGGCCACTGTACCGCCTGAGCAAAAGGCGCCCAGCGCATGCTTAGCGCTATGTAAATGCTGGTCATAAAATTCGTCAGACTGGCTGAAAATCAGATTATGCATCATGCCCAGCACCTGCCGTTCCAGCGGAGTGAAGGCTTTGGATGTCTCAATTTTTACCAGATTCTGATTCAGCCCCACCATCAGCTTGGACAGCGGCAGATGAAAATAGGGCAAAGCGGAAGTCATGTGGCCGATAAAGGTAGGTGAATAGGTATTCACCGAATGGGCCACCAGCTTTTCCAGCAGGGATTCTGCGTGTTCAGAAACAAACTCAGGAGATTCTGGCACGCTGGCCAGTGAGAAATCTTTTTCAATCTCTTCCAGCGATGTCTTTTTGGTGACGACATGCTGAGACAAGAAGTCCATAATGTTGTCAGACAAATGCTGTTCAATCTGGGCTAGTTTTGAATCCTGATGTTCCGGCTTGGTAAAGACCCGAAACAAGTGTTGTAGACTAACCTGTGCTTCACCCACCACTTAACACCTCTATTCGCCAGGGACCGGAATACAACGTACCGGGTAACCCGGACTAACCGGCAGCATGTCGTACGTTTTGTTGACTGTACTGAAAGCTTCGCAGCGCAGTTTCAAAGGAGCGAAACTTTACCCCATAATAGCATTGAGGCCAAGTGTAACGCGCTCCCTGCGTGCTTTATTCTGTTTATGCAGGCAATAAGCCCGGCTTATCAGTTATCCGGCGGGTTTGGCACAATGACCTGATATATTCACTGCACCTTAACCAACTTTTTGAATTATAAATTAAATCTCATTGTTACTGATTTCAGGGACAATGTCGATCAGGCGCTTTCCTCGGACTGACAGAGCAGCTTCCAGCAGGTTTGTCCGCTACCACGATACTTGCGTTCAAATGGCGTAAACGCCTCGCCATCACTGATTGACTGCAAATCTGAGATCACCCCGTAGTGCTTAGCGGCCTGGGCAAATTCGAGCAGATAAATCAGCCAGTTGCTGCGTACCTCAACATGACTGGTAATGCCCATCATATCAACAAATGCGGCACTGGCGTGCCAGCGCTTTTGCACTTGAGAGGACTTGGGATACGGATTGGGGTACAGCAAATAATGTTTACTCACCGCCCACTGTGCGTCTTTAACCAGTCGCCAGAAGTCATTCACATCGGCCCGAAAAACCGCGTAGTTATCGGCCTGCTGCCGATAATGCTCGTGTTTACCCAGCCGGGCTTCCGACTTATCCAGACCTATCACCCGGGCATCGGGATGACTGGCTGCCAGGCGAGCGGTACTTTCGCCTACCCCGCAGCACGAATCCAGTATGATGTCTCCCTGCCAGCCATTAAGCCAGTCGGTGGCCTGCTCAAATGTCTGGCGGGTATGATCGCTGACCGGACGCCGATTTTCGGATTGCTGATAACGGGCCACCAGCTCATCAAGCTTATCGTGTACGCCCTGCTGCGTGGTGGTAATCTCTCGGGGTTTGGAAGCGCTCATCAGCTACGGATTCCTTTACCGGTTTTCAGCAGATAATAGGCCAGTGAGAACAACATTACATTAAACACGACCAGCAAAGACAGTGAAGTCGTGATGTCTACATCCGATACACCCAGAAATCCATAACGAAAGCCATTAACCATATACACCACCGGGTTTGCCTGGCTGACAACCTGCCAGAACTCCGGTAGCAGTGATAATGAATAAAACACGCCGCCCAGGTAGGTCAACGGAGTCAGAACAAAGGTCGGCACCACCGATATATCATCAAAGCTTTTGGCAAAGATAGCGTTAATCAGGCCGGCTGTGGCAAACAGCACTGAGGTCAGCAGTACGGTCATGACAATGACCCCGATATTATGAATCTGTACATCCACAAAAAACAGCGAGACCAGCGTCACGATTATGCCGATAAGAATAGCCCGCGCTACACCGCCGCCCACATAACCGGCAATAACCACCCAGGTCGGTACCGGCGCGACCATCAGCTCTTCAATATTGCGCTGGAATTTGGCGCTGAAGAACGATGACGACACATTCGAGTACGAGTTAGTGATAACCGACATCATGATAAGACCCGGTACAATAAACTCCATATAGGTAAAGCCACCCATCTGCCCAATCCGATTGCCAATCAGGTTACCGAAAATCACAAAGTACAGGCTCATGGTGATGGCGGGCGGAACCAGGGTCTGCACCCAAATCCGCAGAAACCGGGTACACTCTTTGATCCAGATTGTGTTTAAGGCAACCCAGTTATTTTGCTTATGCATGTGTGGCAGTCTCCTGTTGCTGTCGGCCAGACTCCACCAGCCTGACAAAGAGTTCTTCTAATCGGTTGGCTTTGTTGCGCATACTCAGTACCTGTATGCCCTGCTCAGTGAGCTGACTGAATACAGGATTCAGGCCTTCTTCTTTTTGCACATCCACTTCCAGTGTGTGGTTATCCACCAGACGATATTCGAAGCCGGTAAGCGTGGGTGTCTGAGAGCTGTCTCCCAGATCAAGAATAAAGGTTTCAATATTCAGCTTGGATAGCAGCGCCCGCATGGAAGTGTTTTCCACAATAATCCCCTTATCAATAATGGCGATATTACGGCATAGCATTTCGGCTTCTTCCAGATAATGTGTGGTCAGGATGATGGTGATCCCCTGCTCGTTAATCTGCTTTAAAAACGTCCACATCGAGCGGCGAATTTCAATATCCACGCCGGCTGTGGGTTCATCCAGAATCAGCAGCCTGGGCTCGTGCATCAGGGCCCGGGCGATCATCAGGCGACGTTTCATTCCGCCGGATAATTCACGGGCACGGGCGTTGCGCTTTTCCCATAAATCAAGCTGAGTCAGATACTTTTTCGCCCGCTCTTTGGCAATACTGCGCGACACGCCATAATAACCCGCCTGATTCAACACAATCTGCAGTACGGTTTCAAACTGATTAAAGTTAAATTCCTGCGGCACCAGGCCAATACAGGCTTTGGCGGCTTCTTTTTGCGCCATCAGATCATAGCCAAAGATTCTGGCTTCCCCGTCGGTAGGGTTAACCAGTGAGCTGATCACTCCGATTGTGGTCGACTTCCCGGCGCCATTGGGACCCAGCAAAGCAAAAAAATCGCCTTCCTCAACCTGAAGATCCAGCCCCCTGAGCGCCTGAACGCCACCTTTATAGGTTTTCCGCAAACCGGAAATATCCAACGCTTTCATGCAACTGCCTGTGTTAAGAATAGAAAATACTCGTCAGGCCGTAAAACGGCCCGACAACAAAGAAATTGTTCACGTTGTGTACGCACAACGGCAACAAAAGTGTGGCTAAAAAACCTGATTTCGACAGAATACCAGAATAGTCGTAGTTTGTGATGAGCCACGGGATAAAGCCCGACTGCGGCAAGGTGCATGGCAGCATGCTGAACACCCGGTTCATGCCAGGTTCAGGCGTCTTTGCCAAAAATGGCCAGATTATGGCAAGCCAGAGGATTTTGCGCCCTTGTTCGCGGTTCGCCTGGCCAAGGGTGTATAGTAGCGCCCGACATCATCATAAGAGATATTGTATGCCCAGAACAATTGCCCTGGTTGAGGACGAAGCTGCCATCAGGGAAAACTATCAGCTTGCCCTGCAAGCCCAGGGGTATCAGGTTCAGGCGTATGCCGACCGCCCCTCTGCCAGCGAGGCTTTTGCCCACACTTTGCCTGATCTGGCGATTATTGACATCGGCCTGGTGGATGAGATGGAAGGGGGTTTTATGTTGTGTCAGCAACTGCGCCAGTTATCCCAGTCCCTGCCCATTATCTTTTTTACCGCCCGGGACAATGATGTGGATACCATCAGCGGTTTGCGGATGGGCGCGGATGACTACCTGACCAAAGACATCAGCATGGCCCACCTGCTGGCGCGTATTGCCGCTTTGTTCCGGCGCACTGATTTACTGGCAACGCCCCGCCAGGACAGTGACCAGATTCGTCTGGGTCATTTATCGGTGGATGTCAGCCGCATGATTGTCAGCTGGCGGGGCGAGCCGGTGGCCCTGACCGTCACCGAGTTCTGGATGCTGCATGCGCTGATCAAGCATCCCGGCCATGTGAAGAGCCGTCAGCAACTGATGGATGAGTCGCGTATGGTGGTGGATGACACAACCATCACCTCGCATATTAAGCGCATCCGGAAAAAGTTTGTGGCCATGGACAGCACCTTTGAACACATCGATACCGTGTACGGTATGGGTTATCGCTGGCAGGAGTAAGCAGCCCGATGCGATTTTCACTGCGCCTGCAACTGGCGCTGCTCTCGCTGTTTTTACTGGCGATACCCTGGCTGGGGTATCAGTATGTATGGGAGCTGGAAGAATATCTGCGGGCGGGTCAGGAGCAAACTCTGCTGGGTACAGCCCGTTCGGTAGCCACCGCGCTGCATGAACGCCCCGCCCTGTTCGACAGCCAGGCGGCTTACTTGCAGAATGTCCGTCCGGGTACCGACCTTTATGCGCCGGAAATGCCGTCCCCGATTCGCCTGGACGGGCAGCTATCCGACTGGCAACCTGCCGCGCACCTGGCCCGGGCCTATTCCGATGAGCAGGTAGTGAGCTGGTATGATCCCTCCTCTTCTCAGTCCCCGGTCAGTATGGCGTTTACTCACATGGTAGGTCGTTACGGCCAATACCTGTACGCCATGTTTGATGTGACAGATGATACGCTGGTGTGGCGAGAAAAAAACAGCCTGTCGGTCGACCAGAGCGATCATCTGTTGATAGGATTAATCAACAATACCGGGGAACTTGAGCGCTATGTGATTGCCCCGCATCAGGCTGGCTGGGTCAATGCCTATCGGCTGACCGGCGATACCAGCCGCTATCGCGCTGCCGACAACGCGCTGGAAATACAGGGGCACTGGCAGCCCACCGACGATGGTTACACCATTGAATTACGCTTTCCGCTGGCCATGACTGCCGGTTCCCTTGCCTTTGCGATGGTGGATGTAGACGACCCGATCGAGCGGCATAAACAGTATGCCATAGGCACCGCCAACCCCAGTAAAGCAACCGAACTGGGAACCGTGTTAACCCCTTCACCGGAGATTGAGCGTATTCTGGCTGGCCTTAAATATGCTGACTCCCGGGTGTGGGTGGTGGATCGTCACAAACGGGTGCTGGCCCGTGCAGGTGATATTCAGTCGGCGTCCGGCTTTCGTAGCCCGCTGGGTAACAAGAGCGGCGATTCGCTGTGGCATTATATTGAACAGCACTGGTTGCTGCCCCTGTACTATCATATTCTGACCCGCCCGCCATCTGACTTTGTTGATGAACTGGAAGGTGCTTATGCACTGGCCGGCCAGGATCTTAACAGCGCTCTGACCGGTGATGCTCAGACATTGTGGCGACTGACGCCAGACAGTAAAGCGGTGATCCTGTCGGCGGCTTATCCGGTGTTTATTGATAAACAGGTCATGGGCGCGGTGGTGGTTGAGCAAACCACCAATGGCATCAGAACATTACGAAACCGGGCGCTGGAGCAGCTGTTTCATGTGATTCTGGCGGTACTGCTATTGGGCACCACCGGACTGGTACTGTTCGCCAGCCGTATTTCAGCCCGCATCCGGCGCCTTCGCGATGACACCGAATCGGTCATTGATGATAACGGGAAAATTGTAGGTCAGTTACCGGTGCGTCCCCGGTTCGATGAAATTGGCGATCTGAATTACGCATTCAGCGATGTTCTGAGCCGTTTACAGCAATACAATTCCTATCTGGAAAACATGGCTTCCCGGTTATCGCACGAGTTGCGCACGCCGGTGGCGGTGGTTCGCACATCGCTGGATATGCTGGAGAGCTGTCAGGACACTACCCAGCAGGCACAGTTCATAGCGCGGGCGCAAACCGGTTTATCCCGGCTGAGCAAAATTCTCAACAGTATGAGTGAGGCTACCCGTCTGGAACAGGCGATTGCCCGGGAAGAACCAGAAAGCTTTGCGGTTGTAAAGGTGCTGACCCGGTGCCTGGAAAGTTATCAGTATACTTACCCACAGCGCCAGTTTGTGCTGTCTGTGACGCAGGACAAGCTAACCGCGAATGGTTCGGGTGAGCTGATAGCCCAGATGCTGGATAAAATCATTACCAATGCGGTGGAGTTTTCCCGCCCCGATGACGCCATTACCATTACGATTTATCGGGAGGCCAGACATTTGATAACAGAGATCAGTAATCCCGGTCCGCTGTTGCCTCAGGGCATGAAAAAACAGTTATTACAGTCGATGGTATCGGTGCGTCCGGCTGGTGAACAGCATCAGGCTTCGCAGGCTCCGCATCTGGGCCTGGGCCTGCATATTGCCAACCTGATTGCCGGTTATCATAAAGGGCAGCTGAGTATCAGTGATTCACCTGATGGCAGTGGCGTCACCGTCAGATTCAGCCTGCCGGTGACGTCAGCATAGCGTAGCCAACAAAGATGGTTTCAGGGGCGCTTTTTATCGCCGGCATTTTGCATCAGCATACGCCGGCGGCGTCCGGCCATCATATTGGCAAAACGGCGCATACTGACGGTGGAATCCTTTTCATCCACAATATCCACCCCAAGAATATTTTCCAGCAGGTCTTCTAAAGTGATAATGCCTTCCAGGCCACCATATTCATCCACAACCAGCAGCATGTGTACCCGCTTTTCCAGAAACTTATCAAAGATAGATGACAGCGGCATGCTGGACAGCACCGTAACCATTTTCATAGTGTAGTCTTTCAGCTGTTTGGTGGTTTCTCCCTTAGCCTGCGCGACCAGTAAGTCCGAGCGCATCACAAACCCTGTGATACTTTCTGAATCGTTAGCCTCGTAAACCGGAATCCGGGAATACTCAATATTGGCGTGATTCTCAAAAAATGCTTCTACCGTAACATCCTCACACACCGTAAACAGCGCGGTGCGATGACTCATAGCATCTTTTACCTTAAGCTCATGCATACCCAGCAGACTTTGCATTAAAGCCGCTTCCTGTTGCGCCAGCTGCCCTTCCTGGCCGGATAATTCGGCCATAGCATGCAGTTCATCCCGGCTCAGACCACGCAGCGGACTGTCTTCTTTAAATCCTTTGGTCAGCATTTCAGACATCACCACAAACGGATACAGGATCACAGTCAGATACTTCAAAAAGTAAGCCGTGGCTGGTGCCAGCGCCCGCCAGTAAGTTGCGCCCAGGGTTTTGGGGATAATCTCGGAAAAAATAAGGATCAGCAAAGTCAGTACCGCTGATATCACACCAAGATAAGCCTCGCCAAAGACCACGGCGGCCTGGGCCCCGGCGCCTGCTGCTCCCATAGTATGGGCTATGGTATTGAGACTAAGAATGGCAGACAGGGGTTTATTGATATTTTCGGTCAGTTTACGTAACAACGCACCACTTGGCCGCTCTTCTTTCTCCAGCACCGAAATGTACGCTGAAGAGACGCTCAGCACGACCGCTTCGGCAATACTGCATAAAAAAGAAAAGCCCAGGGCAATCAGTACATAAACAATTAATAGAAGCATCCGTTCCTTCCGCTAGCAACACAAACAGTCCCATTATGAGCATGTATCGCCCAGTTACAAGTTGCATTTAGGCAGACAGGTTTCATCAGGCTGGCTTTCTTTCAAATTTTGACTCTATTGGGTTTTTCATTACTGCCCGCGGCCTGTTGCAGATCATAAAAACAGCAACACCGCCATTAAAGACGGTGTTGTTGGTATGCTTACCCTTGGTTTCAGGCTTGCTGTTTTTTAAATTTGGCGATGACCGCCCAGGCTTCCAGCATCACCAGTACACTGACAATCAGTACCACGGCATCAAGAAACACCAGCAGATAATTTTGCGCGGCATAATATTCCTGCAATTTGATAATGCCGGCGAAAAACGCCATTACCAGCACAAAGGTCATGGGAATCAGGGTAAACTTAGCCGGCCTTCCCATTTTTATCAGCATCACGGAGATGACCAGTAGAGTCAGGCTGGCCAGAATCTGATTGGTTGAGCCAAACAACGGCCAGATGATCATACCACCGCTGCCGGACGCCCCGCCGGCGCCAAAGGCCAGTAGCAGGCAGGTACCCACTGCCACAAGCGTTGCCACCGCACCGTTTTTCAACACGTTCAGATTATAAATTTCGCCCCATTCCTGAATGATATAACGCTGCAAGCGAACGCCTGAATCCATCGTTGTACCGGCAAACAGGACCACCATGGTGGCCAGAATAGTGGAGGAAAATTCCACCGACAAACCCCAGCCACTGGCGATAAGATTAGCACCGCCACTGATAAAGGCGCCCACACTGCCAGCGCCAAGATGGCTGTAGACTTCATGCCATTCTTCCGGGGAGCCAGCCAGCATTACGCCTGACACGGCAACAATAGTGATCAGCGCCAGAGAGCCTTCCCCCACTGCGCCAAGATAACCGACGAAGCGGGCATCCGTTTCTTTGTTCAGCTGCTTAGAGCTGGTGCCTGAAGCGACAATACCGTGGAAGCCGGAAACAGCACCACAGGCAATGGTAACAAATAGCAAGGGAATGATACTGGGTGTGTCTATCCCGGTCTGAGTGTTAAACGCGGGTGCCGTAATATCTGGCATTGACACAAAAACCGCGCCGTATAACAGCAGCAGGCCGACAATCAGCTGCATACCATTAATAAAGTCCCGGGGCTGCAGCAGCATCCAGACCGGTAACAAAGACGCGATGGCCGCATAGATAAACAGAATGATAATCCAGTTTGCCTTATCAGCCAGACCAAACAGGGTTTCCGGCAAACTGATGGGAATATAGCTACCAGCAAACACCGAGGCGTATAACACCGCAATACCCACAATACACATGGGGATGAGCGGTAAATTACGTTTGATCAGCTGCCCAATGACCAGCGCAACAGCAATGGCGGTCCAGGCCGGGAAGACAGCATCAGGCTGCGATACAAAAGAGTTGGCGATCACTACCCCGAACACCGCATTGACCATCAGCAACACAAGGAAGATAACAACCATAAACAATGCGCGGGTACGCTTACCGATGACCGACTCAGACAGCGCCCCCATTGACTTACCCTTATGGCGGGCACTGGCCCACAACGCGCCCATATCGTGCACACCGGCAAAAAAGATAGTACCGAAAACAACCCAAAGCACAGCCGGCACCCATCCCCAGTAAACAGCAATAGCCGGTCCAACTATCGGCGCTGCACCGGCAACAGAGGTAAAGTGATGCCCCCACAGCACTATTTTGTTGGTCGGCACAAAGTCGGTACCGTCGTTAAGTTCATGAGCAGGGGTAAGATATTTCTCGTCCAGTTTAAAGATTTTGCTGGCGATGAACTTCGAGTAGAAAAACCATCCGATGATCATGCCCACAATACCCAACAGAACTATTGTTATTGATTGCATAGTGTAATCCTGACTGCGTAAGTGCTGTTATCGTTATCATGTGTCGCTGTGTATTAGCATGGGGCGGCAACAAAGGTATGTGCAGCGTACAACACCTCACCAACGAGCATCACAGCGTAGCTAATGATTATACGCAGCTTCTTACTGCTACATTGCTCACCCAAGACCAAAGTCTAACTTAATACTTTTAATACAAAAATAAAACCAACACTTTACATTCGGCTGATTGATGATGGATGGGTCGACATCGTCCAGGATGGTTTGGGGACGACGGGGAGTGAGTCATGCTCTAGGAAGATACCGGATATCGCTACGCGTTTCCGGGACGACGAGGCTGTTGCTGTGCGAGCGCCGGGCTACGGGTAGGAGTGAAAACCGTCATTCTACGCACTATTCGTCATCCCCGTGCCCTATCCGTCATTCCTGCGAAAGCAGGAATCTCGTTAAGCAGTCTGGCTGAGCTAATATAAGCACTGAATAAAGTGAGCCACGTTCCAAGGAGATCCCGGATATCGCTACGCGATTCCGGGACGACGAGGCTGTTGCTATGCGAGCACCGGACTACGGGTAGGAGTGAAAACCGTCATTCTACGCACTATTCGTCATCCCCGTGCCCTATCTGTCATTCCTGCGAAAGCAGGAATCTTGTTTAACAGCCTGGCTGAGCTGGTATAAGTACTGAATAAAGTGAGCCACGTTCCAAGGAGATCCCGGATACCGCTACGCGGTTCCGGGACGACGATACTTTTTGTCACTCCCGTGCCTTATCCGTCATTCCTGCCAAAGCAGGAATCTCCTTTTGGTATAAGGACTGAATAAAGTGAGTCATATTCTTAAGGAGATCCCGGATATCGCTACGCGATTCCGGGACGACGCGCCTGTTGCTGTGCGATTCCAGGACGACGAGCCTGCTGCTGCGCGATTCCGGGACAACAGATGGATTTTAAACAGACACAAAAAAGGCGCTCAAATGAGCGCCTTTTTCTAATGCATTGTGTGCATTAAGATATCGATATTACTCGATGATCTTAGATACAACACCAGCACCTACTGTACGGCCACCTTCACGGATTGCGAAGCGTAGACCTTCATCCATCGCGATAGGAGCAATCAGGTCAACAACAAACTTCAGGTTGTCGCCAGGCATAACCATTTCTACGCCTTCTGGAAGCTGTACGGCACCAGTTACGTCAGTTGTACGGAAGTAGAACTGTGGACGGTAACCTTTGAAGAATGGCGTGTGACGGCCACCTTCGTCTTTGCTCAGTACGTATACTTCAGCTTCAAACTGAGTGTGAGGAGTGATTGAACCTGGCTTAGCAAGTACCTGACCACGCTCAACTTCGTCACGCTTAGTACCACGCAGAAGAACACCAACGTTCTCACCAGCACGGCCTTCGTCAAGAAGCTTACGGAACATTTCAACGCCAGTACAAGTAGTCTTAGTCGTATCTTTGATACCAACGATTTCTACTTCTTCACCAACTTTAACGATACCTTGCTCAACACGACCAGTTACAACAGTACCACGGCCTGAGATTGAGAATACGTCTTCGATTGGCAGGATGAACGGCTTGTCGATAGCGCGCTCTGGCTCTGGAATGTAAGAATCCAGTGCTTCGCCCAGCTCAACGATTTTCGCTTCCCAATGCTCTTCGCCTTCAAGGGCTTTAAGAGCAGAACCTTTGATTACTGGCAGGTCATCACCTGGGAATTCATATTCGCTAAGTAGTTCACGAACTTCCATTTCTACCAGTTCAAGTAGTTCTTCATCATCAACCATGTCACATTTGTTCATGAACACGATGATGTGAGGAATACCAACCTGACGACCCAGCAGGATGTGCTCACGAGTCTGTGGCATAGGACCATCAGTCGCCGCAACAACCAGGATAGCACCGTCCATCTGAGCAGCACCGGTGATCATGTTTTTAACATAGTCAGCGTGTCCTGGACAGTCAACGTGCGCATAGTGGCGAGTTGGTGTGTCATACTCTACGTGAGAAGTAGAGATGGTGATACCACGTGCCTTCTCTTCTGGAGCGTTATCGATCATATCGAACGCTTGAGCAGAACCACCGTGTGCTTTTGCAAGTACAGTAGTGATCGCTGCAGTCAGAGTCGTTTTACCGTGGTCAACGTGGCCGATAGTACCCACGTTTACGTGGGGCTTGGAACGTTCAAACTTTTCTTTTGCCATTTTCCTCGTTTCCTAAGTTAAAAGTCCGACCGACACGACCGGACCGAACCTTCATTTAGATTTAACTTCTAGCGTCAATTATTGCTTTTGCAACATTGCTAGGCGCTTCAGAATAATTGAAGAACTCCATTGAATATTGCGCGCGACCTTGCGTTTGAGAACGCAGATCAGTTGCATATCCAAACATTTCAGAAAGTGGCACTTTTGCGCGGACGATTTTCACGCCTGCAACACCTTCGTCCATTCCTTCGATCATGCCGCGGCGACGGTTAAGGTCACCAACAACATCACCCATCCATTCTTCCGGAGTCGTGACTTCAACTTTCATAGTGGGTTCAAGCAACACCGGATTAGCTTCTGCGGCGCCTTTTTTGAATCCCATTGAGCCGGCGATCTTAAACGCCATTTCAGAAGAGTCAACATCATGGTATGAACCGTCAAACAGCGTGACCTTGACATCCAACACGGGATAGCCGGCCAACACACCACTTTGCAACTGCTCCTGAATGCCCTTATCAACCGCTGGAATAAACTCTTTAGGTACTACACCACCTACGATTTCGTTCACAAACTCGTAGCCAGAGCCTTCTTCCTCTTGCGGTTCTATTCTCAGCCAGACATGACCAAACTGGCCACGACCGCCTGACTGACGAACAAATTTGCCTTCGACCTCTACAGATTTGCGGATCGTTTCGCGATAAGCCACCTGAGGCTTACCTACGTTGCATTCGACTTTAAATTCACGCTTCATACGGTCGACAATGATATCCAGATGCAGTTCACCCATACCTGAAATAATTGTCTGACCTGATTCATCATCAGTTTTAACCCGGAATGAAGGATCTTCAGCCGCCAGTTTACCCAGCGCGATACCCATTTTTTCCTGATCAGCTTGCGACTTAGGTTCAACCGCGATCGAAATTACCGGATCGGGGAACTCCATGCGTTCAAGCGTGATGATGTTGTTAGGGTCACATAGCGTATCACCTGTTGTGACATCTTTAAGGCCAACTGCTGCCGCGATATCACCTGCCCTAACTTCTTTCAGTTCTTCACGGTCTTTTGCGTGCATCTGCACAATACGACCAAATCGCTCGCGCTTGCTCTTGACCGGGTTGTATACCGTATCACCGGTATTCACCACGCCGGAATAACATCTGAAGAATGTCAGTGTTCCCACGAACGGGTCAGTGGCAATTTTAAATGCCAGCGCCGAGAACGGTTCGCTGTCATCAGCACGACGATGCGCTTCTGTTTCGTTTTTGTCGTCAAGCACACCTGTAATGGGCTTAACTTCGGTTGGAGACGGCAAGTACTCAATAACCGAATCGAGCACAGCTTGTACACCTTTGTTTTTGAACGCACTACCACAGGTAGCCAGTACAATTTCGTTATTTAGTGTACGGGTACGAAGCCCAGCGCGGATTTCCTGTTCTGTCAGCTCTTCGCCTTCCAGATACTTGTCCATCAGCTCTTCTGATGCTTCAGCCGCAGCTTCAATAAGCTCGGTACGGTATTTTTCCGCCTTCTCCAGATGATCTGCCGGAATATCTTCGTAAGAAAAGGTCATACCTTTATCTTCGTCATTCCAGTTAATCGACTTCATCTTGATGAGGTCGATAACGCCACGGAAGTTCTCTTCCGCGCCGATATTGAGCTGGATAGGTACACAGGTAGCGCCCAGGCGCTTACGAATCTGCCCTATCACTCGCTCAAAGTCAGCACCGGCCCGGTCCATTTTATTTACGAACACAAGGCGCGGCACTTCATACTTATCAGCCTGTCTCCAGACTGTTTCTGATTGAGGCTCAACCCCGGAAGACCCGCAAAAAACCACCACAGCTCCATCCAGTACACGTAAAGAACGCTCTACTTCAATCGTAAAGTCTACGTGTCCGGGGGTGTCGATGATATTGATGCGATGCTGATCATGCTGCTGGTTCATACCAGCCCAGAAACAGGTTGTCGCCGCAGACGTGATAGTAATACCACGTTCCTGCTCTTGCTCCATCCAGTCCATGGTGGCTGCGCCATCATGCACTTCACCAATTTTATGTGACAGGCCTGTATAAAACAGTACCCGCTCAGTAGTCGTGGTTTTACCCGCGTCTACGTGAGCCACAATACCAATATTACGATAACGCTCAATTGGGGTCTTACGAGGCATACGTCTCTCTCAGTTGATCGCTAAAACAGTAGCGAAATTACCAGCGGTAGTGTGCGAACGCTTTGTTCGCTTCGGCCATACGGTGAACGTCTTCACGTTTCTTAACCGCAGAACCTTTGTTGTCTGCCGCGTCTAACATTTCAGCTGCCAGGCGTTGTGACATTGACTTTTCGCCACGTTTACGTGCAGCATCTACCATCCAACGCATACCTAGTGCATTACGACGAACAGGACGAACTTCTACTGGAACCTGGTAAGTTGAACCACCAACACGGCGAGATTTAACTTCCACAGTAGGACGAATGTTGTCCAGTGCATCTTCAAATACATCTAAGTGTGCTTTGCCGGTTTTTTCAGCAACAATATCAAGCGCACCGTAAACGATTTTTTCAGCAACTGATTTCTTGCCGTCGAGCATTACGACATTCATGAATTTAGCAAGCAGCTGCGAACCATATTTTGGTTCTGGTAGGATTTTACGTTGACCTACGACTCTTCTTCTTGGCATCTTCTATTCTCCGTATGAATTCAGGGATTTCCCAAAACTCTGTTTACTTCAGTTTGGCCTTACTAACGGAGAACCGTTAAGACTTAGGCTTCTTCGCACCGTATTTAGAACGGGCTTGACGACGATCGTTTACGCCTGCGCAGTCCAGAGTACCGCGAACAGTGTGATAACGAACACCTGGCAGATCTTTAACACGACCGCCACGGATTAATACAACACTGTGCTCTTGCAGGTTGTGACCTTCACCACCGATATATGAAGAAACTTCAAAACCGTTAGTTAGACGCACACGACATACTTTACGCAGTGCAGAGTTTGGTTTCTTAGGCGTAGTAGTATATACGCGAGTACATACACCACGTCTTTGTGGGCACGCTTGCAGCGCAGCTACGTTGCTTTTTTCAACGGGCTTTTTACGCGGCTTACGTACTAACTGGTTAACTGTTGCCATTAACTAGCTCCTGATTAAAAACTACAAAAACCCGAACCAAATGCCCGGGTCCAATTGTTTGCGATTATTTGTTGAATCGCCCGGTTTTGTGCTCGTCAAAACCGCAGTGCTCTGAAACAAAAAAACCGCGCCCTTCTTTGGTGTCTTTAAAAGACTGTCCAAAAATCGGGTCGCGGAATTCTAATGATCAAAGCATGCACTGTCAAGGTGTACAAAGGTTAACCACAAAATTTTCTGGTTAATCACGACACCCTGACCGCATCATAACCGGGGTGAAACCACCCCGGATATAATGATTACTCGTCAGAAGATGCACCACCGCTTACATCGGCATTCAGTGCTTCAGTCAACGCCAGCTCTGCATCAGCTGCAGATACAGACATCTCTTCTAACTGTTCCTGACGCTTCTGCATACGACGCTCGTGGTACGCAAAACCTGTACCTGCCGGAATCAGTCGACCTACGATAACGTTCTCTTTCAGACCGCGCAGATCGTCTTCCTTGCCTTGTACTGCCGCTTCGGTCAGTACGCGGGTTGTTTCCTGGAACGACGCCGCCGAGATGAATGACTCAGTCGACAGTGACGCTTTGGTAATACCCAGCAGTTGTGTTTCGTACAGTGCAGGCAGTTTGTCCTGACGCTCAAGTTCACGGTTAGCAATCTTCACGTTTGCTACTTCAACCTGCTCGCCTTCAAGGAACTGACTGTCGCCTGGTGCTGTGATGATACACTTACGCAGCATCTGGCGGATGACCACTTCGATGTGCTTATCGTTAATCTTAACACCCTGCAGACGGTAAACTTCCTGTACCTCATTCACGATGTAGTTAGACACCGCGCTGATACCACGCAGACGCAGGATATCATGTGGAGACTCCGGACCGTCGGCAATTACTTCACCGCGTTCAACCTGCTCACCTTCAAACACGTTAAGCTGACGCCACTTAGGAATCATCTCTTCGTACTGATCGCCGCCATCACGTGGTGTGATAACCAGACGACGCTTGCCTTTGGTTTCTTTACCAAAGCCAATCATACCTGACTTCTCGGCCAGAATAGCCGGCTCTTTAGGCTTACGCGCCTCAAACAAGTCAGCAACCCGTGGCAGACCACCGGTGATGTCACGTGTTTTCGAGCTTTCCTGCGGGATACGGGCCAGCACGTCACCGGGCTGAGCCACTTTGCCGTCAGCAGCTTCAATAGTGGTAAAGCTTGGCAGGCGGATTTCCTGCAGGCCAACTTCATCACTTTCCAGAATCAGCTTAGGCTCTTTAGCATTCACTTTAGCCAGATCTTTAACCACGATACGGGTCAGACCAGTCAGCTCATCCTGCTGCATTTCGGTGTTGGAGTCATCAACGTCAGAGAAGCTGACTTTAGACGGACGCTCAACCACGATTGGGTGACTATGCGGGTCCCAGGTTGCTACGATGTCACCGGCATTAACGTCGGCTGCTTCATCCACTGACAACACAGCACCGTAAGGTACTTTATAACGCTCTTTCTCACGGCCGTGAGAATCCGTTACCGTTAATTCAGTTGAGCGCGATACGATAACCAGTTTGTTTTCTGAGTTACGCACACTCTTGGCATTTTGCATACGCAGAGTACCGGCTGTTTTAACCTGTACGCTGTTTTCTGCAGAAGCCCGCGAAGCCGCACCACCGATGTGGAACGTACGCATGGTAAGCTGTGTACCTGGTTCACCGATGGACTGTGCAGCGATAACACCAACAGACTCACCTTTAGACACCATATGACCACGTGCAAGGTCACGACCGTAACAGTTGGCACATACACCAAAGTCGTTATCACAGGTGATTACTGAGCGAACCATAATCTGGTCTACTGAATTTTGCTCCAGCATGTCTACCAGGGCTTCGTCCAACAGTACATTACGTTCTACCAGAATCTCTTCTGTACCCGGCTTATAAACATCTTCTGCAACCACACGGCCCAGAACACGCTCACGCAGCGGCTCAACAACATCACCACCTTCAATCAGCGGTGACATCTTCACGCCTTCAAACGTACCACAGTCGTCATTGGTGATAACCAAATCCTGTGCCACGTCTACCAGACGACGAGTCAGGTAACCCGAGTTCGCTGTTTTCAGTGCGGTATCGGCAAGACCTTTACGCGCACCGTGGGTTGAGATGAAGTACTGGAGTACGTTCAGACCTTCACGGAAGTTAGCCGTGATAGGCGTTTCGATGATTGAGCCATCCGGCTTCGCCATCAGACCACGCATACCAGCCAGCTGACGAATCTGGGCCGCACTACCCCGTGCGCCTGAGTCCGCCATCATATAAACCGAGTTAAATGATTGCTGCTCTTCTTCTTCGCCCTGCGCATTGATAACAATGTCAGACTTCAGGTTATCCATCATGGCCTTAGCAACTTTTTCGTTGGCATTTGACCAGATATCGATAACTTTGTTGTAACGCTCACCGGCAGTAACAAGACCGTTCTGGAACTGTTCCTGAATCTCGATAACTTCCGCTTCTGCGTCGTCGATAATTTCTTTCTTAGCTTCCGGGATAACCATATCGTCGATACCTACTGAGGCACCTGCAATCATGGCGTAATGGAAACCGGTATACATTACCTGGTCAGCAGCGATAACTGTGTCTTTCAGACCCAGTGTACGGTAGCAGGCGTTAAGCAGTTTCGAGATCTGCTTTTTACCCATTGACTGGTTAATGATTTCAAACGGCAGCCCTTTAGGCAGAATCAGCGAGAAAATCGCACGACCAACCGTAGTATCAGTCAGGGTGACACGTTCTGTTTTAGTACCGTCTTCGGCGATATCAAATTCTTTGATACGCACTTTTACGCGGGCGTGCAGTTCAGCTGCATCGGTACGATACGCTTTTTCTGCTTCGTTCGGGCTGGTAAATACCATGCCTTCGCCTTTCGCGTTGATTTTGTCACGAGTCAGGTAATACAGACCCAGTACAACGTCCTGTGAAGGTACGATGATTGGCTCACCGTTCGCAGGCGACAGGATGTTGTTGGTCGACATCATCAGGGCACGTGCTTCTAGCTGGGCTTCCAGCGTCAGCGGTACGTGCACAGCCATTTGGTCACCATCGAAGTCAGCGTTATAGGCCGCACACACCAGTGGGTGCAACTGAATCGCTTTACCTTCGATCAGGGTCGGTTCAAACGCCTGGATACCCAGTCTGTGCAGCGTAGGTGCACGGTTTAGCAGTACCGGGTGTTCACGGATAACTTCATCAAGAACGTCCCATACTTCCGGCGCTTCACGCTCAACCAGCTTCTTAGCTGCTTTGATGGTTGTTGCCAGACCACGGCCTTCTAATTTGCCATAGATGAACGGCTTGAACAGTTCCAGTGCCATTTTCTTAGGCAGACCACACTGGTGCAGACGCAGTGTCGGGCCTACTGTGATTACAGAACGGCCAGAATAGTCAACACGTTTACCCAGCAGGTTCTGACGGAAACGACCTTGCTTACCTTTTATCATGTCTGCAAGCGACTTAAGAGGACGCTTGTTAGAGCCGGTAATGGCACGACCACGACGGCCATTATCCAGCAGCGCATCTACCGCTTCCTGTAGCATCCGCTTTTCGTTACGTACGATGATATCCGGCGCAGCCAGATCCAACAGACGCTTAAGACGGTTGTTACGGTTAATAACACGACGATACAGATCGTTCAGATCAGACGTTGCGAAACGTCCGCCATCCAGCGGTACCAGAGGACGCAGATCAGGTGGCAGAACGGGCAGCACAGTCATGATCATCCACTCTGGCTTGTTGCCAGATTGCTGGAATGACTCAAGCAGTTTCAGACGCTTAGTGATCTTCTTACGCTTGGTTTCTGAGTTAATGCTTGGCAGTTCTTCACGCATGGCGGCAACATCCGCATCAACGTCCAGAACTTTAAGCAGATCAAAAACAGCTTCGGCACCCATTTTTGCATCAAACTCGTCACCGTTTTCTTCCAGTGAGTCCAGGTACTCTTCTTCAGTCAGAAGCTGACCACGCTCAAGGGTCGTCAGGCCTGGCTCTGTCACAACGAAAGATTCGAAGTACAGTACGCGTTCGATATCACGCAGTGTCATATCCAGCATCAGACCGATACGAGACGGCAATGATTTTAGGAACCAGATATGTGCAACCGGGCTGGCCAGTTCGATGTGGCCCATACGCTCACGACGAACTTTGGTCAGTGTGACTTCAACACCACACTTCTCACAAATAACACCACGGTGCTTGAGACGCTTGTACTTACCGCACAAACATTCATAGTCTTTTACCGGACCAAAGATGCGCGCACAGAACAGGCCATCGCGCTCTGGCTTAAAGGTACGGTAGTTGATAGTTTCAGGCTTTTTCACCTCACCAAATGACCATGAACGGATCATTTCAGGTGAAGACAGGCCAATTCGGATATTATCGAATTCTTCTGTCTTGTTTTGTTGCTTTAGAAACTTTAATAAGTCTTTCACAATACTCTCCCAGCGGAGTCAGTCTCTATAACCCGGCCATCTCTGACCGGGCCATCAAATCAAACTATGGCGTACGCCGGCTTACTTTTCTTCCAACTCGATGTTGATACCCAGCGAGCGGATTTCTTTAAGCAATACGTTGAAGGATTCAGGCATGCCCGGCTCCATTCTGTGGTCTCCGTCGACGATGTTCTTATACATCTTCGTACGGCCGTTTACGTCATCCGATTTCACTGTCAGCATTTCCTGCAGTGTATAGGCTGCACCGTATGCTTCCAGTGCCCACACTTCCATCTCACCGAAGCGCTGACCACCGAACTGTGCTTTACCACCCAGAGGCTGCTGCGTAACCAAGCTGTAAGAGCCGGTAGAACGCGCATGCATCTTGTCATCAACAAGGTGATTCAGTTTCAGCATGTACATGTAACCTACAGTTACCGGACGTTCAAACGAGCGACCTGTACGACCATCGTATAGCGTGATTTGTCCGCTTTCAGGGATATCCCCAAGCTTCAATAACGCTTTAATTTCTTCTTCGCGAGCACCGTCGAATACTGGTGTAGCTACTGGCAGACCCTTACGCAGGTTATTCGCCAGACGCGTCACTTCGTGATCGGTGAAGTTATCAATATCAACTTCCTGGTGATTCTCACCCAGCGTGTATACCTCTTTAAGGAATTCACGCAGTTTGGTCAGCTCTTCCTGCTCTTCCAGCATACGGTTGATTTTCACACCGATACCGTGCGCCGCCATACCCAAGTGAGTTTCAAGGATCTGACCGATGTTCATCCGCGAAGGTACACCCAGCGGGTTAAGAACGATATCAACCGGATTACCAAACTCGTCGTACGGCATATCTTCTACCGGTAAGATAGTCGAGATAACACCTTTGTTACCGTGACGACCAGCCATTTTATCACCAGGCTGAATGTGACGTTTAACCGCCAGGTAAACTTTAACGATCTTCAGTACGCCAGGAGCCAGGTCATCGCCCTGAGTGATCTTACGACGCTTCGCTTCAAACTTCTTATCGAAGTCTGCTTTGATTTCTGCAAACTGCTCGGCGCTTTGATCAAGCTCCAGCTGTGCATCTTCATCTTTCAGCGTAATATCGAACCACTTCTCACGCGGCGTGCTGTCCAGCTTACCTTCGTCCACGCCAACCCGGATTAACAGGTTACGGGCACGAGAGAAAATACCGTCCGCCAGGATATTAAACTCGTCAGACAGATCTTTCTTAACCTGACGCAGCTGCATATCTTCGATTTCCAGTGCGCGCTTGTCTTTTTCAACGCCGTCACGGGTAAATACCTGAACGTCGATAACAGTGCCGTGAACTGAGTTAGGTACACGTAGAGACGTATCTTTAACATCAGACGCTTTTTCACCGAAGATCGCACGTAGCAGTTTTTCTTCTGGCGTTAGCTGAGTTTCACCTTTTGGTGTCACCTTACCAACCAGGATATCGCCGCCTTTCACTTCTGCACCAATGTAAACAACGCCGGACTCATCCAGTTTGCCCAGTGCAGATTCACCCACATTTGGAATATCAGAAGAAATCTCTTCTGGACCAAGCTTGGTATCACGCGCGATACAGCTTAATTCCTGAATGTGAATAGTGGTGAAACGGTCTTCCTGAGCCACTCGCTCAGAAATCAGGATCGAGTCCTCGAAGTTGTAACCATTCCACGGCATAAACGCGATGCGCATGTTCTGGCCAAGCGCCAGCTCACCCAGATCCGTTGACGGACCATCTGCCAGTACATCACCAGCCACAATCGGGTCACCTACGCTACACGTTGGCTTCTGGTTGATACAGGTGTTCTGGTTAGAACGGGTGTATTTGGTCAGATTGTAGATATCGATACCGGCTTCACCAGGTACCATTTCATCTTCGTCTACTTTGATCACGATGCGGCTGGCATCAACAAAGTCAACTTTACCACCACGCTTGGCAACAACGGTTACACCGGAGTCAACCGCGATAGTACGTTCCATACCGGTACCTACCAGCGGCTTGTCTGCGCGAAGTGTAGGTACAGCCTGACGTTGCATGTTGGCACCCATCAGGGCACGGTTGGCGTCATCGTGTTCCAGGAACGGGATGATGCTTGCCGCAATCGATACGATTTGCTGTGGAGAAACATCCATGTAGCTAATGTCTTCTTTTGGCATTAGCGTTGTTTCGCCACGGTGACGTGATGGAATCAGGTCATCTACCAGTGCGCCGTTTTCATCCAGGGCAATGTTTGCCTGGGCGATAACGTACTGGCCTTCTTCGATCGCTGACAGATAATCAATCTCGTCAGTAACCACACCGTTGGTAATACGACGGAACGGGGTTTCCAGGAAACCAAAGTCATTGGTACGCGCAAAGCTTGCCAATGAGTTGATCAGACCGATGTTCGGACCTTCCGGCGTTTCGATTGGACACAGACGACCATAATGCGTCGGGTGTACGTCTCGAACTTCGAAGCCGGCGCGTTCACGGGTCAGACCGCCCGGACCAAGCGCAGAGATACGACGCTTGTGCGTAACTTCTGATAGCGGGTTGTTCTGGTCCATAAACTGAGACAGCTGCGATGAACCAAAGAACTCTTTAACCGCTGCAGAGATAGGCTTCGCGTTAATCAGATCCTGCGGCATGATGTTGTCAAGATCACCTAAGCTCAGGCGCTCTTTAACCGCACGTTCTACACGTACCAGACCAACACGGAACTGGTTTTCAGCCATTTCACCAACAGAACGGATACGACGGTTACCAAGGTGGTCGATATCGTCCACTTCGTCTTTACCGTCACGAATCAGAATCAGCCGATTCATTACCGCTACGATGTCGTCTTTGTCCAGCGTACCAGAGCCAGTCAGTTCATTACGGCCAAGACGGCGGTTGAACTTCATACGACCTACTGAAGACAAATCATAACGCTCATCAGAGAAGAACAGATTGTCAAACAGCGTTTCTGCCGCATCTTTTGTTGGTGGCTCACCAGGACGCATCATACGGTAGATTTCTACCAATGCTTCCAGACGGTTTGTGCTGTTATCGATACGCAGGGTATCTGAGATATAAGAACCGTGATCAAGATCGTTGATGTACAGGGTTTCAAACTCTTTGATACCTGCCTGGCTCAGTTCAGCCAGCATTTCCAACGTTAGTTCATCGTTAGCATTAACGATAACTTCACCGGTATCTTCATTCACATAGGTTTTCGCAAACACTTTGCCAATCAGATACTCTGGTGGAACAGCCAGTTCTGTCAGACCTGCTTTTTCAAGCGTACGGGTATGACGGGCAGAGATACGACGACCGGTTTCAACAACCACGTTGCCTTCACCATCTACGATATCGAACTGAGCCGTTTCACCACGCAGACGATCCGGTACCACTTCCATCAGCAGTTTGTCTTTTTCGATACGAATCTGTACACGCTCGAAGAATGTTTCCAGAATTTCTTCTGTCGTCATTTCCAGGGCGCGCAGAATGATCGTAGCGGGTAGCTTACGACGACGGTCAATACGTACGAACAGGTTATCTTTCGGGTCGAACTCGAAGTCCAGCCATGAACCACGGTATGGAATAACCCGTGCGTTATACAGAACTTTACCCGAAGAGTGAGTTTTCCCTTTATCGTGGTCGTAGAATACACCAGGTGAACGGTGTAGCTGCGATACGATAACACGTTCAGTACCGTTGATAACAAAGGTGCCGTTTTCCGTCATTAACGGAATTTCACCCATGTACACTTCTTGTTCTTTAATATCTTTTACGGTACCGGGGGCGGCTTCTTTATCAAAAAGAACTAAACGTAGTTTTACTCTTAACGGAGCAGAAAATGTGACACCACGAATTTGACATTCGTTGACGTCGAACACTGGTTCACCCAGGCGGTAGCTTACAAATTGAAGCTCCGAGTTACCTGAGTAGCTTTTAATTGGAAAAACTGAACGAAATGCTGCTTCCAAACCATATTGAGCATCAGGATCAGTCTCAATAAATTTTTTGAAAGAATCTAGCTGAATTGAAAGAAGGTATGGGATCTCCAGTACCTGTGGGCGTTTGCCAAAATCCTTACGGATACGTTTCTTTTCGCTATAAGAGTAAACCATGGGTTCCTCAGCCTGCTGATTTATGACCCAACCTGCTGTCTGAGACGACCAGACAACAAACTTCCACAACCCTTTTCCCGGGCAATTTCACCAGCATACAACAAAATTTAACCAAATGAATAGTTAACTTATTGGTTTGATGCTTTTTATTTGGTGGTCCGGGTGCGCTTTACGGGGAACAAGCAAAGGGCAAAAACTGTGTACCCCACAGCGCAAAAAGGCTGGTGGTCTAAAAAACCACCAGCCTAGCCGTTTCAGGCAGGTAATCTGATTAGTTCAGATTACTTAACTTCAACTTCTGCACCAGCTTCTTCAAGCTCTTTCTTCAGTGCTTCAGCTTCGTCTTTGCTTACGCCTTCTTTGATAGCTTTAGGAGCTGATTCAACAACTTCTTTCGCTTCTTTCAGGCCAAGACCAGTCGCGCCGCGAACTGCTTTGATTACTGCAACTTTGTTCGCGCCGAATGAAGTCATTACAACGTCGAACTCAGTCTTTTCTTCTGCAGCAGCAGCTTCGCCGCCAGCAGCAGGACCAGCTACTGCAACAGCTGCAGTTGCTTCAACGCCGAATTTTTCTTCAGCTGCTTCGATTAGCTCAACCAGTTCCATAACTGGCATTTCAGCAATCGCGTTCAAGATATCTTCTTTGGTTAGAGCCATTTCTCTAAACTCCTGGGTTTAATACGTTAAAAAAATCAATATGCCAAAAACGAAAATTATTTTTCGTCTTTGATCGCCGCCAATACGCGCACAAATTTGGTAGGTACTTCGTTGATAGTCCGAACGAATTTGCCAACCGGTGCTTTGAAGGTTGCAAGTAGTTTCGCAAGCGCTTCGTCGCGAGTCGGAAGTGATGCCACTGCGTCCAGTTTTTCTGGACCAAGCAGACCGCTGCCGATTGATAGAGCTGTAACTTTCAGCTTATCGTTTGACTTAGCAAAGTCTTTAAAAAGACGTGCTGCACCACCTGGTGCCTCCATAGAGAAGCCATAGATAAGAGGACCAGTCAGAGCGCTGTCAATGTCAGCGAATTTGCTTTCTGCCAGAGCACGTTTAGCCAGTGTGTTGCGAACAACTTTCAGGTATACACCTTGTTCACGGGCTTTAACGCGCAGTTCTGTCAGTTCAGCAACTTCCAAACCACGGTATTCAGCGACGGCAACGGATAGAGCTTGAGATGCAACATCGGATACCTCTGCTACGATCTCTTTCTTTGCTGCTAAACCTAGTGCCACTGAGTTCACCTCTTTGTATCTGATGCACTACACAACTATTGCCTAGCCACATCAGGGTTCACAGATTGATATCTCAGGCTATTGCCGTTGATACCGCTCTACGGTGTTTTTTACCCAGAGAGTCTGAGTCAAACCACCGTCTGCGCAGGCTATTAAATTAAGCAAAACATTGAATGTGAAAGTTCTCTTACCTCTTTCACTGTTTTGCGCCTGCGGTCTAGGACGGGAGCTGCAATTAAGCACTGCTTGTTTACAGCTCCAACCCAAAACCTTAAGAGAGCTAACGCCGCAGCATTAGCAAATAAGTCTTACTGACCAACGCTTGCTTTATCAACAGATACGCCAGCGCCCATAGTGGTGCTCAGGCTTACCTTCTTGATATAAGTACCTTTGGCAGAAGAAGGCTTAGCTTTCTTCAGTGCTTCCAGTAATGCTTCAACGTTTTCTTTGATTTGATCAGCTTCAAACGCGATCTTACCAACGCTGGCGTGGATAATACCGTTTTTGTCGTTGCGGTAACGAACCTGACCCGCTTTTGCATTTTTAACTGCAGTCGCTACGTCTGGTGTTACTGTGCCAGTTTTAGGGTTAGGCATCAGGCCACGTGGACCTAAGATTTGACCTAGCTGACCAACAACACGCATCGCGTCTGGGCTGGCAACTACTACGTCAAAGTTCATTTCGCCTTTCTTAACCTGTTCAGCCAGGTCATCCATACCAACGATGTCGGCACCGGCTTCTTTAGCGGCATCTGCGTTTGCGCCTTGAGTAAATACTGCTACGCGAACATCTTTACCAGTACCGTTTGGCAGTACAGTTGCACCACGAACGTTCTGGTCAGATTTCTTAGCATCGATACCAAGGTTAACAGCAACGTCAACACTTTCAGGGAACTTAGCCGTGGCTAGTTCTTTAAGCAGCGCTACCGCTTCAGCGATATCGTACTCTTTACCTGCGTCAACTTTTTCGCGAATGATGCGAGCGCGTTTAGTTAATTTAGCCATTCGATTAGTCCTCTACGTTCAAGCCCATTGCGCGAGCAGAACCCGCAATTGTGCGTACTGCTGCGTCCAGAGAAGCTGCAGTCAGGTCCGGCTCTTTAGTCTTGGCAATTTCTTCCAATTGAGCACGGGTAACTGTACCCACTTTCTCAGTGTTAGGACGGCCTGAACCGCTCTTGATTCCAGCCGCTTTTTTCAGCAGGAATGAAGCAGGAGGCGTTTTTGTTACGAATGTGAAAGAACGGTCTTCGTATACAGTAATTTCTACTGGTACCGGAGCACCCTTCTCTAAGCTTTCGGTTTTCGCGTTGAAAGCTTTACAGAATTCCATGATGTTAACACCATGCTGACCCAGTGCAGGACCAACTGGTGGACTTGGGTTAGCAGCACCTGCCGCAACCTGTAGCTTGATTAAGCCTGTTACTTTCTTTGCCATTTCTCAATGCTCTCGTGTTTGGGTCAAACGCCTCGCAAATATCGAGATTATTTGCTTAGTAGGCTTCCCGTTCCGTTTAAAAGGGCGCGTAATGTACAACAATTAGTCATACCTCGCAAGCCCAATCCCAGGAAAATTTGCAATAAAGTGCTCTTATTCTCTTATAGTGTCTGTGCAGTAGGCATTTTTGGGCCTGAGCGATGATCTGCTGCAGATGAACCCTATATGAATAAAAAGCAAGACACGAGTTCAGCGCTTTACTAGCAAAATGATAATAAGTATCATTTTTATCGAATAAATAATCAACGGAACCGAATAATGAAAACAGCAAAGACCCTTCTTGCCAGCATTGCGTTTGGCCTCTCCCTGACCGCCCTGCCTACTGTTGTTAGCGCTAATGGCGTAGTGACCGATCAGGTTAATCACTTGAAAGCGCACTTAGGCGAATACAGCGAAGAAGTGAGCTGGCTGGTAGAAAAATATGACGGTGTGGTGACCACCTATACAAAGAAAGGTAAACAAACCGATACGCAACAGTTGATTGATTACTGGGAAGAAGTAAACTTCCACTCGGCAATCGAAACACAATACATTCCGATTTACGCGACCATCTGGCAAGGCATTTATGGCATGAAAACCGCCATTGAAGAAGGTGCTGATGTCGCCACACTGCGCGCTGAGCAGTCAAAACTGAATCAGGCTTTATGGCAGGCGCTGGGGGCGGTTAAAGTGGCAGCCCATTATCAGGATAAAGGTGTGATTGCCAAGGTTCAGACCACCGAGCAGGAACCTACCACCGCGCCGGCTGTGATTGACGATATTGAGAAACGTCTGGATAAGGTCGTGGCTAAATATGCTGAGCAGTTAACCGAAGTGGCCACTACCATGGTACATGATGCCTACCTGCAACGTTTTGAAGGTATTGAAGGCGCCCTGATTGAACAGGATGCTGACCTGGTTGAAGATCTGGAAAAAGACTTCAACGTCACGTTGCCACAGGCGCTTGATGGTAAAACCAGCGTAGATAAAGTGCGCAGCATTGTTGAAACGATGAAAAATAAACTTGCCAAGGCCAGAAAGCTGCTGGTTGAAGCAGAACAAAACCGCAAAGACGTGTTTTAAGGATTAGTGTTATATGCAGCGTAGAACCTTTCTGCAATCGCTGGCGGCTGCCGGTGCATTATCGGCTTTGCCGTTTGGCGCCCGCAGTGAAGCTGCTGTTGCTTCAGCCGTGTCAGTTAACAACCTGCCCGAGTTAGCTGGGGATCTGACATTATATCTGGGTCGTGGTGAAGGTGGTCTGTACGAAAATGTATTGCAGGCCATCCGTCAGCGCAATCCGAAGCTCAATCTGGAAATTCGCCGGGGTGCAACCGCTGCTCTGGCCAATACCCTGATAGCTGAAGCGCAGGCTGGGGTTAAGCGGGCAGATTTGTTCTGGGCGGTAGACACCGGGTCCATCGGACTTATTACTGATGCAGGCCTGGCTAAACCCTTGCCGGCTGATATCAGCAGTCAGCTTAAGGACGGCTTTCAGTATCCCAGCTGGACGCCGGTAACCGGGCGTGTGCGTACCTTACCCTACAATACCGAGCGACTCAGCGCGGACAAAATCCCTGACAGTATTATGGCCCTGGCCGACAGTGATCTGTCGATTGGCTGGGCGCCGGCTTACGCATCGTTTCAGTCGTTTGTTACTGCTATGCGGATTTTAGAAGGCGAAAAAGCCACCGCCAACTGGTTACGCGGCGTCAATCGTCACGCCACCAAGTATGCCGGGGAACTGGGCGTGGTGATGGCCGTGGAGCGCGGTGAAGTCGACCTTGGCTTTGCCAACCACTACTACACATTACGCCTTAAGGCGGGTAAACCGGATGCTAATGTAGACCTGGCGTTTACCAGGGGCGATGCCGGCTGTCTGGTTAATGCCTCTGGCATATTGTCCCTCACTGACGGTGATCTGCCGTTTAACTTTATGCGTTATCTGTTATCTGCTGAGGTTCAGGCTTATCTGTCTTCAGAAGCGTATGAGATTCCGCTGGTTAACGGGGTCAAGGCTCCGCAGGGGTTACCGCCAATGGCCAGTCTGACTCCGCCTGAGCTGGATTTACGCAAACTGGCCGATTTACGACCAACATTGGGATTGATGCGTGAAGTAGGCGTTTTGTGAGGCACATCCCTAAATCTTATCCATTTGCATTAGTTATTGCACTGCTGGCGGTACTACCGCTCAGCGTGCTGTTTTCGCTGGCATCTGATGCCAGCGCTATGTTTGACACGCATAACCTGCGGGTACTGGGCAACACCACCGCCCTGGTCGTGCTGACCATCGCCGGCTCGGTGTTACTGGGTGTACCGCTAGCCATACTCACCACCTATGTCAATCTGCCCTGGCAGCGTTTCTGGCTGATATTGCTTGCCTCGCCGCTGGCTATGCCATCGTATATCGGGGCCTTTACCCTGTACTTTGCGTTTGGCCACAATGGCGAGATTGAACAGCTAACCGGCATTAGTACTCCGCCCATCAGTGGCCTGTGGGGCACAGCGCTGGTCATGTCTATTTATACCTACCCGTTTGTTATGATGACCACCCGGGCGTCATTGCTGAGTCTGGACGGCAGCATGGTTAATGCCGCCCGTACTCTGGGCATGTCACTGCCTGCCAGTCTGATAAAGATTGTACTGCCCCGAATTATGCGTGCGATTGCCGCCGGAGCACTACTGGCAGCGCTGTATGCCCTGTCAGATTTCGGCACACCCGCTATCTTGCGGCTGGATACCTTTACCCGGGTTATTTTTGTCGAATACAACTCATTCGGGTTACCCCAGGCCGCTATGTTATCGATTCAGTTGCTGGTCTTTGTGGGTGTGGTACTGGCCATTGAGTCTTCGGTCAAAGGTGGCAAAGAACGTCCCGGGCGGCAACTCTGGCTGTACCCCAAACCCTGGCAGCGTAACCTTATGTTACTGGCCAGCATGCCCTGGGTCTTGCTGGCAATTGTGATACCGCTGGGTATGTTCACCTTGTGGCTGATTCGAGATGGCGCTGGCGATTTTGATATGACCTATGCCTTTAATTCGGCCTATGTATCATTACTGGCAGCCGTGGTTGCTGTGTGCGTGGCTATTCCTGTAGCCCATGCAGCGACGCACGGACTGGCCGGCAGGCTGATGGAACGGGTCACCTATTTTGGTTTTGGTGTACCCGGCGTGGTGATGGGCACCGCCCTGCTATACACCGGCTTAAAATACTTCCCGTTTTTGTACCAGACTATCGCCATGCTGGTGATCGCCTATGTACTTCGGTATTTGCCGCTGGCAGTGGGCTCGGTGCGAACCACCGCCGAACGGCTCGACCCGTCGCTGGTAAAAGCGGCCCGGGTACTGGGCGCCTCGCCTAAAGAGGCCTTCCGGCGTGTAACCCTGCCACTGACCTATCGGGGCATGGTGGCCGGAGCAGCGCTGGTGTTTTTAGAAGTGATGCGCGAACTGCCAGCCACCCTGATGCTGCGCCCTAACGAGTTTGAGACACTGGCCACTTACATGTGGAATGTGTATGAAGCCGGCTATTTTGGCACGGCGGCGATTCCCGGTCTGATGCTGGTGCTGCTGTCCGGGCTGGGCCTGATGATTATGCTGACCGGTGAAGGCGGTAATAAATTAAAGCTCAATAAGGAGTAACCCTGACACTATGCTGACCGTAAGTGATCTGTCCGTCAGATATGGCGATACCCTGGTGGTCAATCAGCTTGATCTGACTCTGGGTAAGGATGAAATACTCATGCTGGTTGGCCCTACCGGCTGTGGTAAAACCACTATTTTGCAGGCGCTGGCCGGACTGATTCCGATCAGCGGCGGTACGATTTCCATGGGCAAGTGGCAGGCGGCTGTGAATAAACAGGTGCCGCCGGAAAAGCGTAGTGTGGGTATGGTATTTCAGGATTTTGCCCTGTTTCCTCACCTCACTGTTGAGCAAAATGTGTGTTTTCGCTTAAAAGACACCGGTCTGGCGGATCACTGGCTCAATCTGCTGGGTCTGAATGACTTTCGCCAATCCCGGCCTGACCAGCTTTCCGGCGGGCAGAAACAACGGGTGGCACTGGCCCGTACGCTGGCGCATGAGCCTGACTTTGTGCTGCTGGATGAGCCTTTATCAAATTTGGATGCGGCACTGAAAGACAGCCTGCGCTGGGAGATTCGGGCAGCGTTAAAAACCGCCGGCGTCCCGGCCATCTGGGTCACCCACGACCAGGATGAAGCGTTGTCCATCGGGGATCGGGTTGGTGTACTGAATAAAGGAGTACTGGCCCAGATTGACAGCCCCGAAAATTGCTTTTCTAAGCCTGCCAGCCGCTTTGTGGCCCAGTTTCTGGGGGATGCCAGCTTTGTACCGGGAACACTGCGTGACGGTGCTGTCAGCACCTGTATTGGCGCCACGCCAGGGATTGCCATTGATAATGCCAGCGGCGAGGTAGACTTATTGCTGCGCCCGGATGATGTGCGTCTGTGCGACACCAATGCGGCTAATGGTACCGTTGAATGGGTGCGCTTTGAAGGCGGCTCCAGGCTATGCGCGGTTGCTCTGGATGATGCGCCGGGTACGCAAGTTAAGGCCCGGGTATCCCACGAACACGTATTTAGCCCAGCACAACGCGTACATGTTCAGGTAGACTCAACCCATGCACTGGCTGCGTTTCAGCGCTAGCTACAGCCAGGCATAAAAAAACGCGGCAAAAGCCGCGTTTTTTTGTCCCAGCGATAAGTCGCCTAGCCTTTTTCGACCTGACCAAATTCCAGGTCGACCGGGGTAGAACGACCGAAAATAAGCACCGATACTTTCACTCGGCTCTTCTCGTAATCGACTTCTTCTACCACACCATTGAAATCGGCAAACGGACCATCGGTAACACGTACCACTTCGCCCGGCTCGAACAATGTTTTTGGCTTTGGCTTATCAACCGACTCTTCAAGGCGGTTCAGAATCGCATCTGCTTCACGCTGAGAGATTGGCATAGGACGGTCAGATGTACCGCCAATAAAGCCAAGTACCCGCGGTACAGACTTAACCAGGTGCCATGAATCTTCATTCATGTCCATTTCTACCAGTACGTAACCCGGGTAGAACTTACGCTCTGATTTACGCTTCTGACCAGCACGCATTTCAACCACTTCTTCGGTAGGTACCAAAACCTGACCAAAGTGCTCTTCCATTTCGTGCATCTTGATGTATTCAAGCAGGGTTTTCTTAACCCGTGACTCATACTGGGAGTAAGCCTGTACGACGTACCATCTTTTCTTTGATTCTTCAGACATACGTTATGCTCCGATTCCAGTAATAAAACTAACCAGGCGCACCAGAATGCCATCCAGACCCCACAGGATCAGGCCCATTACCAGTGTCGCCACCATGACAATTAATGTAGTCTGATTAGTTTCCTGACGGGTTGGCCAGACTACTTTGCGAACTTCCATTCGCGAGTCTTTCGCGAACGTAATGAAGGCACTACCTTTTTCAGTTGTCGCCGCAATAAAGCCCGCAATAGCGACAAGCACGACCGCACCGATTGCCCGGTACAGTACGGAAAGTTCACCGTAGATATAGTTTGCGGTAATCACGCCAGCCAGCAGCGCAAAGACGATTACCCATTTAAACATGTCCAACGGGTTGGACGAATTTTCCGTTTTTTCGCTCATGTTACGATCCTAGCAATACTGCGTCGTTTATCTGTGTACCAGTCACAGAACACTTAATCTGGCAGGGGTGGAGGGACTCGAACCCCCAACCATCGGTTTTGGAGACCGCTGTTCTACCAATTCGAACTACACCCCTGTGGCACCGACAATGCGGCAATAAACTTACATTACCCTTGAGAATTTAGCGTCTTATCTAAGGAAAGTGCGGATTCGCAAGGAGGGATGCGCATTATACTTAACATCCCGCCAGATACAAGGGTTTTGTCGGCGTAAAAAGCAGCGTTTTGCTTACTGCCTGACTCACGCCCGCCTCCTGTATACCAAATCACTCTACGCCGATAAACCCGCCGGTCTGGTGTGCCCACAGTTTGGCATAAATACCATTACGCGCCACCAGTTCACTGTGCGTGCCCGACTCTACCACCCGACCTTTGTCCAGCACCAGCAGGCGATCCATCTGGGCAATGGTGGACAATCGATGCGCAATGGCCAGCACGGTTTTATTTTCCATCACTGAATTCAGACACTCCTGAATAGCCGCTTCCACTTCCGAGTCAAGTGCTGAGGTGGCTTCATCCAGCACCAGAATCGGTGCATCTTTGAGCAACACCCGGGCAATGGCAATACGCTGACGCTGGCCACCGGACAATTTCACACCCCGTTCCCCCACATGCGCATCATAGCCGGTCCGGCCCTCGTTATCGGTCAGGGTCAGAATAAACTCATGGGCTTCTGCCTGTTTAGCAGCAGCCACTATTTCCTCCTCGGTGGCCGTAGTGCGGCCATACATGATGTTGTCGCGTACCGAACGATGCATCAGTGAGGTGTCCTGGGTCACCATACTGATCTTTTCACGCAGGCTCTCCTGCCCCACTTCATCAATAGCAAAACCGTCGATGCGGATAGTACCACTGTGGATATCGTAAAAGCGCATCAGCAGATTTACCAGCGTGGACTTACCGGCGCCGGAGCGTCCGACCAGGCCCACTTTTTCGCCCGGAGCAATATTGATATTCAGATCATTAAAGACCTCAATTTGCTGATTATCCGCGCCGGCATAACCAAAATGCACCTGCTCAAAATCAATTTTTCCGCCACTGATGGCCAGGTTCTGTGCCTGAGGTTTATCGGTCACCGCCACCGGCTGCGACAGCGTATTGATGCCATCCTGCACAGTTCCCAGGTTTTCAAACAGCGAGGTCACTTCCCACATGATCCAGTGCGACATGCCGTTTAACCGTAAACACAGGCTAATGGCTACCGCAATATCACCGGGTGAGACAATCTGCTGCATCCACAGATACACCGACAGCGCTCCGATAACAAAAATCAGTACTGCATTGGCCATTTCCACACAAAATTCAAGTACCGTCACCAGACGCATTTGCGGATACACGGTATGTAGGAACTCATCCATGCCTTCGCGGGCATAGTCGGCTTCACGGCGACTGTGAGAAAACAGCTTTACGGTGGAAATATTGGTGTAGCTGTCCACAATCCGGCCGGTCATAATGGAGCGCGCATCGGCCTGACGCTGCGATACTTTTTTCAAACGCGGCACCAGCGCCCGTAAAATGCACACATACACGACAAACCAGACAAGCAGAGGCACTGCCAGACGCCAGTCGGTGCTGAAAATCAGTACTACCATCGAGATAAAATAGACACTGATGTAAACCAGCAGATCCAGCACTTTGGTGACGGTTTCACGCACAGCCAGTGAAGTCTGCATGACCTTGGTGGCCACCCGGCCGGCAAATTCATTATGGAAAAAGCTCAGACTCTGGCTGAGCAAATAACGGTGCGCTTGCCAGCGAATACGCATCGGGTAATTGCCCATCAGCGATTGTCTGGAAAATAGCGAGCGTAGCAGAATCGCTCCGGGAATTAAGACCAGCACGGTAAGCCCCATCCCGATGAGTGTCCATTTCTCGTTTTGCAAAAACGTCGTTCGGTCCTGCTCGGCAAACCAGTCCACCATCTGGCCTAAAAAGCCAAACAGCGCCACTTCCAGCACGGCAACCAGAGCGCTGAGCACCGACACAATAGCAATAATTTTCCACATGCCCTGGCTGTAGTGGCGACAAAAAGCCACGATACCGGCAGGCGGCTGTGAGGGAGGTGAATCGGGAAACGGCTGGGTCAGCCGTTCGAAAAATGAGAACATAGTTTTACTCTTGGCTACTCAGTAAACCCCAGTTTTTCGAGGCTAGACTGCACTTTTTGATAATGGTCGGCCTGCCATTGCTGCAGAGTCACCGCGCTATCTTTATCCGCTCGTGCCCGGGCAATGTGCAGTGCCTCACTGGCTTTGTCAGCCGGAATAACGGCGATACCTTCCTGGTCGGCCACAATGATATCACCAGGGTTTACACGGACACCACCGCAATCCACCGGTTGATTTAAGGGTGTGACCGACTGCTTGGCACCGGGTTTAGGGATAACCCCCCGGCCATACACCGGAAACTGCATCTGGCGAATCTCGCCAATGTCCCGGATAACGCCATCAAGCACAAACCCCTTAATGCCTCTGGACTGGGCAATAGCGCAGACATTGCCTCCGGCCAGCGCGTACTGATCATCAGCCTGTACCACGATGATATCTCCTGGCGCAGCCCGGTAAATAGCCGCATGCAGCATCAGATGGTCGCCTGGCTCACAGCGCACTGTATAAGCAGGCCCGGCAATCGCTGGCGCCGGTTGCCACAACGGGTGAATGGCATAGTCCATAAACTGTTCGCGAGGCAGGGCATCGGCATATTCGCAGGTACTGACACAGGTATAATCAGGGGTCATGGTAACGCTCCGTTTTAGTTGATGAATTTTTACTATATCAGTGCCCCCCGTTTAAGTTGTTACAACTTATGTATTTTGAACATAAATGATGTTTTTGCCGTGTCTGGCATGGTATTTAATTAAAGACAATAAGAAGACCGTCAGTCAGGGTACCGGCGGTGAAAACATCCGTTAAGGAAACGACATGAAAAAGACCCTTTTAAGTTTGTCTGTGCTGTTGGCACTGACCGGCTGCGGCCAGCAGGCAGAAACCCAGAAGACCAGCGAGCCCGCCGCGCAAACAGAACAAGAGCAAAAACAACTGACCTCCGGCATTGTGACCGAAAACATGGATACCTCGGTTAAGCCCGGCGATGACTTTTACCGCTATGTAAATGGTAAATGGCTGGCCAATACCGAGATTCCGGCGGATAAATCCTCGTACGGTGCGTTTCAGATCCTGCGTGATGAGTCTCAGGAAGACGTGCTGGAAATCATCAAGTCCTCTGCCGACGGCGATTTTGAAAAAGGCTCTGATGAGCAGAAAGTCGGAGACTTCTATCAGTCCTACATGGACATGGAAACCCGCAACAAAATCGGCTTAACCCCCATTGAATCGGATCTGGCGAAAATTAACGCGATCGATTCTTACGACAAGCTGGCAGCCTACTTTGCCTATGCTAACAAGTATGGTTACGGTACGCCGTTTTCGCTGGGGCAGTATGTTGACTTCAAGTCACCTGAAACCTACATGATTTATGCCTGGCAAAGCGGGCTGGGCTTGCCGGAGCGCGAATATTATGTAAAAGATGATGAAAAGTCGGTGCAGCTGCGCAAAGACTACGTGGCGCATATTGAAAAAATGTTTACTCTGGCCGGGTTCGACAAGCCGGCAGAAAGTGCCAAAACCATTATGGAACTGGAAACCACTATTGCCGGTCTGCATATGAAAAAAGAGCAGACCCGCGACTGGGCCAGTAACTACAACAAGGTAGAGCCGGCTAAACTGAAAGAGATCATGCCAGACTTTAACTGGGATGTGTTTTTAGCCGACCTGGAACTGACGGATCTGGATGGCCTGGTGGTTATGCAAACCGAGTATATGCAGGCCCTTAATGATCTGCTGCAGGACACTGACCTTGAAACCTGGAAAACCTTCGCTAAGTGGCACATGCTGACTGCGGTTGCAGGCCGCCTGAACGCCGAACTCGATGCAGAGAACTTTGCGTTCTACGGTAAAAAACTTCAGGGTGTGGAAGAACAGCGTCCGCAATGGCGTCGTGGGGTTGATTTGCTAAACGGCACCGTGGGTGAAATTATCGGCAAAGTGTATGTTGACCAGCATTTTCCGCCAGAAGCAAAGCAGCGCATGGAAGTGATGGTGGATAACCTGATTGCCGCCTATAAAACCAGTATTGAGAAGCTGGACTGGATGACGGATGAGACCCGTAAACAGGCGCTGGATAAACTGTCTAAGTTTTCGGTGAAAATCGGTTATCCGGACAAATGGAAAGACTATTCTGCTCTGGAGGTGGAAGCCAACGATTTATTCGGTAACATCCGTCGTGTTGCCGAAGTTCGCTATGCTGAACTGCTGGAAAAACAAGGCGGTCCGATATGGGATCACGAATGGGGCATGACGCCGCAAACCGTTAATGCTTACTACAGCCCGCCTGAAAACGAGATTGTATTCCCGGCTGCCATACTGCAACCCCCGTTTTTTGATATGAATGCTGAGGATGCAGTGAACTATGGCGGTATCGGCGCGGTAATCGGGCATGAAATTGGCCACGGATTTGACGACTCAGGCTCAACCTTTGACGGGGACGGTGTGCTGCGCAACTGGTGGACCGATACCGATCGCGAAGAGTTTGAAGCCCGCACCGGTATGCTGGTCGAGCAATACAATAATTTTGAAGCTCTGCCTGATCTGAACGTTAACGGTGAGTTTACCCTGGGTGAGAATATCGGTGACCTGGGTGGTATCAGCATTGCCCTGAAAGCCTATCACATGTCACTGGATGGCAAGCAAGCCCCCATGATGGACGGATTCACCGGCGACCAGCGGGTCTTTATCGGCTTTGGTCAGGTGTGGATCAACAAGTACCGTGACGAGTCACTGCGTACGCTGGTGCAAACCAATCCGCATGCGCCCTCTGAGTTTCGCGCCAACGGGGCGGTCAGAAATGTACCGGAGTTTTATGAAGCCTTTGATGTAAGCAAGGATGATGCGCTTTATCTGCCACCGGAAGAACGGGTAAAAATCTGGTAATCCGGTCACACAAAAACGGGAGCTCAGGCTCCCGTTTTTTATGACTTACTCAGTTGTGACAAGCACTGCACCGCACGCTGGGCATCCGCACTGGCCACAAACACATGATCATGGTAAAACCCGGCCACCACATTAGCTGAAATTCCCTGCCCGGTCAGGGCTGCTGACATGGCCGCCGTCAGACCCACTGCCTCGAGGCTGGAATGAACATGACAGGTAATGCAGGCAAACGGTCCTTCACCGGGTATGCCATAAATCTGGGCATCCTGCGCACTGATGATCACCGTCACCCCTTCTGCTTCACGAAAAAAGCCTTTAACCGAACGCACCGGCAGCTGACTGAAACGTTCAGGGCTGACCGAGCAAAAGCGGTACTCGGTCTCCTCGGCCACCGGCTGTAATGTAGCCAGTAAGGTATTCAGGTCGGTTTCACCAGCCATGCAGTCTCCTTAACTCAGTTTGCGGGCTCTGACGCGCTTACCTTTGATTTTTCCTTCACGAAACAGCTTCAGCGCCTTTTTCACACTACGCTGCTTAACCGCCACATAACTGACCTGATTGGTCACACTGATTTTACCAATGTCCTCACCGGGGATTTCGGCGTCCTTGGTCAGTGAACCCAGAAAGTCTCCCGGCCGCAATTTTTGTTTTTTGCCAGCCGCTATGGCCAGACACTGAAATTCTGGCGTAAGGATGCGGTTGGCATGAAAACGCAGGCTCTGGAACCCTTTACGTTTAAACGGTTCACCTTGCAGATCTTCAATGCGACCCAGTTTCTGTTCTTCTGCTTCGCTGCACAACGTAAACGCCTGCCCTTTGGCGCCGGCCCGACCGGTACGGCCAATCCGGTGAATATGCACTTCAGCTTCCTCACTGACGTTATACACAATCACACAATCCACGTCTTTGATATCCAGACCACGGGCAGCCACATCGGTGGCAACCAGCACCTGCAGACTGTCGCTGGCAAATTGCATCAGCACCTCAGTGCGTTGCTGCTGGGTCAGGTCGCCCTGCAGCGCTTTAGCTGCAAAACCTTCATACGCCAGTGCATCCTGCACTTCTGTTACCTGCACCCGGGTATTACAGAACACGATGGCTTTATGCGGCTGAGCTTCTGACAAAATCCCTTTCAAGGCATGCATCCGGTTGGCCTCATCCACCCGGTATACCAGTTCGGCAATATCCGGGCGCTGTAAATCCTGTTCGGGCTGACGGTGTACCACAGGATCGGTCAGATAGCGCTGCGCCTGAGCTTCCACCGGTGCCGTATAGGTAGCAGAGAAAAACAACGTCTGGGCAGTGACAGGGGTTTGGGCAAATAACGTCGCAATATCCTCAGCAAAGCCCATATCCAGCATCCGGTCAGCTTCATCGAGCACCCGAACCTTAACATTGGCCAGCGAAATCCGGCGTTTTGCTACATGTTCAAGCAACCGTCCAGGCGTGGCCACAATTACAGCAGCTCCGTGTTTGAGCGACTGAATTTGTGGCCCCATGGCCACGCCACCGCACAGGGTCAGTACTTTCAGGTTCGGCATTTGCCGCCCCACCAGACGAATCTGTTCACCAACCTGTTCTGCCAGTTCCCGGGTCGGGCACATCACCAGCATCTGGGTAGCATAGTCGGTCGGGTCCACCTTGCTCAGGCCGGCCACCGCAAAGGCGATGGTTTTACCCGACCCGGTGCTGGCCTGCACCAGAACATCACGGCCAGCCAGTGAGTCCGGCAGGGTCTGGGCCTGCACCTGCGTCATGGTGGCCATGCCGGCACCGGCCAGGGCGCCGCTGATAGCTTCAGGCATGGCCAGCTGATTAAACAAGGGGTTACTCATAATAAAAGCACTCTTTTTACCAAAGCGATGAATCGCTGTTTTTAAAATAAAAAAACCTGCCCCGACCAGGTCGCAGCAGGCAAGTTTTATGCACTGAACAGCATTATGCCAGTGCGGTTTCCAGCTTCCAGTTCAGGGTCTGGCCAGCAAAAAACGGCACCATCGCGGTACCGTCAGGCAACTGTACTTCTTCGGGTACCTGCCATTGTTGCTTAACCAGCGTAATGGTCCCCTGATTGCGTGGCAAGCCATAAAAATCCGGACCAAATTCACTGGCAAAGCCTTCCAGCCGGTCAATCGCACCTAACTGTTCAAATACTTCTGCATACAGCTCAATAGCGCTCCAGGCGCTGTAGCAGCCGGCGCAACCACAGGCATTTTCCTTTTTGTGTCGGGCGTGGGGTGCAGAGTCCGTTCCCAGAAAGAATTTTGTCGATCCGCTGGCCACCACATCGCGAAGCGCTTTCTGGTGCGTATTCCGTTTTAATACAGGCAGACAGTAGTTATGTGGACGCACCCCGCCGACCAGTAAATCGTTACGGTTTAATAACAGATGCTGGGGCGTGATGGTGGCAGCCACATTGGCATTGGCCTGCAACACAAACTGCGCGGCATCTGCCGTGGTAATGTGCTCAAACACCACTTTAAGGTTAGGAAATGCCTCGACAATCGGAATCATCTTTTCATCGATAAACACTTTTTCACGGTCAAAGATATCAATATGGCTGTCAGTGACCTCACCGTGAATCAACAGCGGCATACCCGCTTCCTGCATAGCCTCGAATACCGGATACATGGCTTCAATTCCGGTCACCGCAGCATCTGAGTTGGTGGTGGCGCCCGCCGGATACAGCTTACAGGCTGTTACCCCCGCAGCTTTTGCTTCGTGAATGTCGGCCGCACTGGTGGTATTGGTCAGATACAGGGTCATCAAGGGTTCAAACTGACTGCCTGGCGGACGGGCTGCTTCTATACGCTGCCGGTACGCGGTTGCCTGCTGTGCATTGACCACGGGTGGAACCAGATTGGGCATGACAATCGCCCGGGCAAAACAGCGGGCGGTGGCCGGTACAGTTTCACTGAGCATATCGCCATCACGAAAATGCAGATGCCAGTCATCAGGTGTGCGCAAAGTAATGGATTGCATGAAAGGGTGCCTTTTTCTACTGCCTGTTGAAGTGGGCATAGTATGCCCTAAAAGCCGGTTGCCCGCATCTTGTCGGGCCACATTGGCGGTTATGCTTTCTTGGTATAGGCGGCAATGATCACAATACGGGTACCGTTAACCTTACCTTCAATATGCTCCGGATTATCACTTAACCCGATGTTACGTACCACCGTGCCACGCTTGGCGGTAAAGCCTGCTCCTTTAACATTCAGATCTTTAACCAGATGCACGGTATCGCCCGTCGCCAGTGCTGTGCCGTTAACATCCAGTGTAGGGGCTTTGTTATCCACAACCAGTTTGGCTTCTGCCCACTGAATCAGATCATCGTCCAGGTAAAGCATAGCCAGCAGATCCTGCGCCCAGGTTTCTGACTCAAACGCTTTTAGCATACGATAAGAAACGACCTGCACCGCCGGCACGGGTGACCACATCGCATCAGACAGGCAGCGCCAGTGTTTGTCATCAGGCGTTGCCTCACCGGTCAGCTGGGTATGACAGATGCCACAGGTCAGTATGTGTGCATCAACACCCTGTACAGGCGAATAAGGCACTTCATACATACTCAGCTCGCTGTCGCTGCCACACAGTTCACAAACCTGATTGGCTCTCGCCTGCACTTTTTCTTCAATCACCGGACATTTCCTTACTCATAAAAAACGGCCGGAGTATAACACCATTACCGGGTCAGGGCGGGATTATCCCTATCGTGTTTCACAAAGATCAGTGCCTCGGTGTCATAACCCAGCGCTGCCGCTTTTTCTATCAACTGACGTTTCACCGCTTCAGGGAGTGTGCGGGTACGCGACAAGATCCACAGATAATCTTTATCCGGCCCGGTCACCAGCGACCACTGATAATTCTGCCGGTCCAGTTCGGCAACAATATAACTGGCGTAAAACGGACCAAAAAAAGAAACCTTGAGCCACCCGGTAGTCGGTTCATTTACAAAATAGGCCTTGCCCTGCGCTTTGTCCCACTGCCCTTCTTCGGCGTTGTAACCACGATTGATGACCCTGATACCGCCATCATCCAGTTTACTGTAGCTGGCAGTGACATTATCCAGCCCTTCTTCAAAGCTGTGATCCAGACGGGCAATTTCATACCAGTCGCCCAAATAGCGCTCACTGTCGAAGCCGGTCACAGGAGTCACATTGTCAGGTTTGCTGGTACAGCCGCCCATCATCAGCGCCCCAAGGCAGACTATAAGCCACAGTTTCATTTTTTCTCTCCAGGTAAATGGCCAGTTTTGACCAGTAACTGCGCCGCATTGCCGCGCACCTCAAATACCGGCTGCTGACCGGCGGGTAAACGAATCCAGCTCATCGCCGGTAACGGTTTGTCCTCCAGCCAGATATCACCACTGATAACCAGCGCCTCAAAGCCAAAATCAGGAACGACCGGACGCCAGCGCGCTCCGCTGTCCAGCGCAACCAGTTGGGTCACCTCTTGGTTAAACTGATGCAGAGGCAGTATTTTTTGCAGGTTATCCATACCCTGCTGCCAGCCAGCTTTGTGACTGTCTATACGCAGCAGTTGACTGTCGCCGGGCTCGAAATAACACAGTTTGACAAAAATCTCGCAGCCATCGATTGAAAAAGGGGCATGGGCCGTTCCTGCCGGATTACGGATGTAGGTGCCCGCCGGGTAATCGCCAGTCTCATCACTGAATACGCCGCTAAGGACAAAGATTTCCTCACCATTGGGGTGTTCATGCGTCTCAAACCGCGCACCGGCCTCGTATCGAACAATGGAGGTGGCCATGCCGGTTTCTGCTGCCTGTCGTTCTAGTTTTTTACGCCAAACACTGGCCGCTGGCGACGCTTCCCAGGTCAGCGTACTGCCATCAACGACTACAGGTAGCGTGTAATTCTGATTAAGCATCGATTCATACTGCCTTTCAATTCGATGAAGATAAATAACAACACGTTCTGTTGCAGCCCTTTGGCAGCCCCGTCTATGCTAGGCTATACCACAGACAGCAGCAGGTGTTGTTTTGCCTAATGCCATACGCAGGACAGTCAGGATAAGACCACCTGCACCGTTTTTTTGACAATGAGGTAGCGTATGTTACGCGGGATCCACCACGTGGCGGTAATTTGTAGTGATTACCCTGTGTCTAAACATTTTTACGTCAATGTACTGGGTTTTAAGGTGATTGATGAAAACTACCGGGAGGCCAGAGATTCCTATAAGTGTGATCTGGCCCTGCCAGACGGTACTCAGGTCGAACTGTTTTCATTTCCCGGTGCACCGGCACGGCCTAGCCGTCCTGAAGCGCAGGGGCTTCGTCATCTGGCTTTTCGGGTTGATAACCTGAATGCCGCTATTGCCCATCTGCAGCAACATGGCATTGAAGTGGAACCGGTACGGGTTGATGAGTACACCAATAAACGATTTACTTTTTTTGCCGATCCGGATGCCCTGCCGCTGGAGTTATACGAGCTATAAACAAAGCCCGCTGGAAAGCGGGCTTTTTTGATACAACGTATGAGAAGACAGAGTTATCTAGTGCGTTACCCCGTAATCCTCGGCTTCAATTTCAGCCAGGCGCCGGGTTGTCGGATTCGCCAGGTAGTTGTACAGCAAGCCAACAAACAGCAGTGAAGCAAACCCGGTGGCGACCATAAAGCCGTATTTTGCATCACCACCCATGGCATCGCTGACCACACCCATGATGAAGGGGCCTGCGGCGGCGCCGGCAGCGGTGAAAAACAGAATTACGCCGGCCACACTGCCGTGCTGATGCTTCGGAAAACAGCTAATGCCTTTAGAATTAAACGTCGGGTAGATCACTGACATAAAGATACCGGTTAACGGGAACAGGTACAGCGCCACTTGTTTGCCGCCTGCTAAGCCTAGTGTGAAACACAGTACAATAGCGCCACTGAATAACATCAGCACCAAAGCCCAGTTCAGTCGTGACATCATCCAGATACCAACAAACCGGCCCAGCGCGCGCAGCACAAAGAAAGCGGTGACAGAATAAATGGCCAGCTGGCGAGCGCTTTCACTGGTATAGCAGTCATACGTTGCCCGCAAAGAGGTGGCATCACATACCAGATAGCTGGGCATCCATACATAAATCGCGCTTTCAGCGGCCACATATAAGAATGCGCCAACTGAAAACCCCAGTGCATAAGGGCTCTTTAGCAGCTTGAAGGACTGCAACAGTGAAACCTGTTCAACTTCCTGCTTATTATTGCGCACATACTGAGGATAGCGCACCAGTACAGCCACAATAATCAGTACAGTACAGATGCCGCCTGCGATAACATACAAATATTGCCAGGCCACACCCTGATGAATAAGCCAGGCTACAATCAACGGACCGATAATTGCGCCTACACCAAAAAATGCCTCAGCCCCGTTCATGGTCGCTGTGTGCTGTTTGGTGGAACTGGAAATATCCCCGATCAGCGCCAGCGCCCCGGTTTTAAAAATCCCCACTGCAATACCTGACAAGGTCATCAGGCTGACGATAAAAATAAAATCGTTAGCCACCAGAAACGCATAACAGGCCAGGCCAAATACGCTCAGCCCCATTATAATGGTAGTTTTGCGCCCCAGCTTATCGGCCAGAAAACCCAGAAACAAACCCGACATCGCAATACCCAGCATAGGCAGCGAATGCATCAGGCTAGCCTGCGCATTGGTGACATCAAATGCCACTTTCACTTCTTTGATGATCTCCCCCACCGAGTCTGATGTCATGGCGAACATCATGAACATCAGATAGGTTAACCACCGGATAAAGTAACTGTTTGACTGATACATCGAAATGGCCTCGTTGTGACTCTGCCCTGCTCACTGACTAAACAGATAAGTCGTTTACATATTTTTATCATTACAGGTGTACTTTTCTGTTATTAAGCTTATCTTAAAATCAGGAAAGTTACGCTCTACAACGTTAGTCTAAAGCAAACAAATATGTTGGAACTTTTAACTTAATCGTTTAAGATAAATTAGCAAGAGTTTAGTACTGTGTAAACAGTTATGTGAATTAATTGTAAGCGCAGACCCAATTTTTACCGTTGTCTGGCTCCGTCTTAGCCAGTTCAGGAGAGTCGAAATGAATTATGCCGCCGACAGTCAAACATGCCTGCATCGCATAAAAGCGTCGATGGACTTAAGTGCCTTGTCAAAGCGCGACGCTGCACTATTTATAGAACGTCTGGACATCCACTTTAATCGTCTGTTTGAGCAATATACACATGTGTACGGGCATCAGTACGACTGCTATTTTCACCTGCAGCAACTTGTGCAGGTGCTCATCGAAGGCTTCAGTAAACGCAAAGCGGCATTGAAAAGTCAGGATCAGGCCACGCTGGCTGACCCGCTTTGGTACCGTAGTGAAAATGAAGCGGGCATGGCTTGCTATGTTGACCTGATGGGCCCGACCCTGAACGACTTGCACGACAAAATTCCCTACTTTAAAGAACTGGGCATAACCTATCTGCATCTGATGCCATTATACGATGCGCCCGAAGGCGACTCAGACGGTGGTTATGCGGTGTCGGATTACCGTAAAGTGAACCCGACCCTGGGTACGACGGCGGATCTTGAAAAACTGGCTGACGCGCTGCAAAAAGAAGGCATTAAGCTGGTGCTGGACTTTGTGTTTAACCACACATCAGATGAACATCGTTGGGCCAAAGCGGCACTGGCTGGTGATCCGCAGTACCAGAATTATTATTACCTGTTTGACGATAGAAACATTCCGGATCAGTTCGAGCATACCCTGCGTGAGATTTTTCCACAGGTGCGCCGGGGCAGCTTTACCTTTAATGAGCAGATGGACAAGTGGGTCTGGACCACCTTTAACAGCTTTCAGTGGGATCTGAATTACAGCAATCCGGAAGTGTTTAATGCCATCACTTCAGAAATGCTGTTTCTGGCAAATCTTGGCGCAACTGCGCTGCGGTTGGATGCGCTGGCATTTATCTGGAAGGAAATGGGCACGGATTGTGAAAATCAGGACAAAGCACATACCCTGATTCAAGCCTTTAACAGCTGTCTGCAAATCGTAGCACCGGCCGTGGTCTTTAAGTCCGAAGCTATTGTTCATCCTGATGAAGTCATTAAATATGTCCGTAAAGATGAGTGTCAGTTGTCTTACAACCCGCTGCTGATGGCCTTGTTATGGAATAGCCTGGCAACCCGTAAAACCCGGTTGCTGACCCGCTCTATGCAAAAAAGCTTCAGTATTCCTCAGGATACTACCTGGGTGAACTACATCCGTTGCCACGATGATATCGGCTGGACGTTTGATGATGCGATGGCCTGGGAAATTGGCGTGAACCCGCACGATCACCGGTTCTTCCTGAATCAGTTTTATACTGGCCGGTTTGATGGTTCATTTGCCAACGGTGTGCCGTTCGCCGAAAATCCGTCTAATGGCGATTGCCGGGTGTGTGGCACCCTGGCCTCACTGTGTGGCCTTGAGCATGCCCTGCAAAGTCAGGATCAGCACGAAATCGACACCGCGATTGCACGCATTAAACTGCTTTATGGTATTTCATTTAGCATTGGTGGCATTCCGCTGCTGTACTCCAGTGATGAACTTGGCCTGCTGAACGACCACTCTTACCTGGACGATCCGGCTAAACGTCATGACGATCGCTGGGTAAACCGGGTGCCGGTGAGCAGTGAAGATATTGAAAAAGCCCTGACCCAGCCAGCGGGACTGTCGCTGGAAGACCAGTGCAAGGTACGGGTATTTAATACCCTTAAAGATATGCTGGCTATTCGTAAAGCCAATCCGATTTTTGGCCAGAGTCGCACCCAGATTCTCGATACCGGCAATCAGCATTGTTTTGCCTACCTGCGGGATAATCAGCAAGGTCAGAAAATGCTGGTTATAGCTAACTTTTCTGAGCAGCCGCAGCAGGTCTCTGGTGACCTGACACACATCATCGGTAATGCAGAGGCTACCGATTTACTGAGTGGTGACGTTCTTAAGGGACACGAATCCAGCCTGAATCTTGATGGTTACCAACAACGCTGGTGGCTGGTCGACTAAACGGGTCACTCAGGTGGCATCCGGTAGCACATCGGATGACCTGCCTCCCCCTTTAAAACCGGGCTCTGCCCGGTTTTTTTATGCTCTTTATTTGTGGCGAATCCGCGTAACTGACCTACATTAATAAAACATGGTTCATTTTTTGTAAGCTGAAAGGAAGGAATACTCAATGGAAATGTTGCTTAACAGCACAGCCAGGGGCGCCGACCCTGCCTCACTGGCCGCACTCTATCAAGGAATTGCCATGCAAAGTTCGTCGTTACACGAATACATGTGCCCGCAATGTGGCTATATTAATGCTATCGCTGGCAGCGAAATTTGTAATATGTACTTAGCGCAGTATGCAAATTGCTACAGCTGTGACACCAAACTGGAAATTGTGCCAGCAGACGGCATGAATGAGATGATTAATCTGGTGATCAGTGAGGCAGATGAAGAAGCGCTGTTTCGCTAGCGCTTCTTACCACCAGAATCTGAAGCCAGCCAATTTACGGCTGGCTGAAAAATTCCCGACGCAAATTGGCATCGGTATTAAACTGCCCGCCCAGAGCGCTGGTACGAGTAAAAGAGTTGGTGTCACGGATTCCCCGCGCTTTCACGCAATAGTGGGTGGCGTTTATTGTTACTGCTACATCCTGAGACCCGGTTAGCGCCTGAATAGCAACCATCACCTGTTGGGTCAGACGCTCCTGCACCTGTGGTCGCTGGGCAAAAAAGCCCACCAGCCGATTAATTTTAGATAACCCCAGCACTGTCTCTTTGGGGATATAGGCAACGGTTGCCGTGCCATCGATCGTCACAAAATGATGTTCGCATGTACTGGTCAGATTGATATCACTCACCTGCACCGGCTGCTGGATATCCATTTTATTTTCGATCTGAGTGATTTTCGGAAACTTGCTATAATCCAGCCCACCAAAAATTTCATCAACATACATTTTGGCAATACGTTTTGGCGTGTCGATCAGGCTGTCATCGGTGCGGTCCAATCCCAGCGTATCCATGATGTCGGCCATGGCCGCGGTGATTCTCGCCCGCTTTTCATCGTCCGACAGGTGGTTTTCCACCATCGGCGTTTCCAGACCTTTGTCGAGTAAAGCCTGACGTACGATTTGTGCTTCTTTTGAGATAGCTGGCTCAAGCGCATCGCGCACTACCACCGCTTCTTTCGCTAACATCTTAATATCCAATTCAACAACATAACGTAATTTTACGACCAATCAGAATAAACCGTGCAATTTAAATCATAGTATGAAAATAAATTAACGCACATGCCTGACTAGTATCAACGCAGGGTAAACCACTATAGTACCACCACGCGTAATCATAATTTTCAGAACCCGGAGCTACCATGCGTGCCCCCGTATTAATCACCGGCGCGACCCAGCGGATCGGCCTGTCTCTGGCCGAACACTTTATGGCCAGAGACATTCCCGTCATTGTAACATACCGCCGCCCAAAATCTGCACTAACCCGCCTGCAACAGGCTGGAGCAACGACTTTACAGGCTGATTTTGCGACCAATGAAGGGATCAGCGCGCTAATTAGCGCGGTAAAAGACCATACCAGCGCACTCAGAGCCATTATTCATAATGCCTCAGATTGGGATAAGGAGCAGGATAATCAAGACCCGGCAGCACTTATGGCCAAGATGATGCAGGTCCATGTGTCCGCTCCCTACCAGATCAATCTAGGTTTACAGACACTGCTGGGGCACCAGGGGCTAAGTGACATTATTCACATGACCGATTTTGTCACCCGCACCGGCCATCCCAGACAGATTGCCTATGCAGCCAGCAAAGCCGCGTTAGACAATATGACATTATCCTTTGCCACATTGCTGGCCGACCAGGCCAAGGTCAACAGCATTGCCCCGGCGCTGCTGATGTTTACCGCCAATGATGATGCCAGCAGCCGTCAAAAAGCTCAGCATAAACAATTGCTGGCACCGGCACCGGGCCCCCAGGAAGCGGTCAGTACAGTTGAGTACATTATGAACAGTGACTATATCACCGGCCGGACGCTACATCTTGATGGTGGCCGACACCTTGTTTAGGCTGACAGCGGCCAAATAACGATGAACGCTTTTTTAAGCGCCGGAACTGACGGTATAATCCGCCTTTATTGTAAACCCGATGCCGGTGGCTACCGGCACGATGAATTAATGGATAGCTGAATGACACACGCAACCTCGCTCATCCCCGAATGGGAACGTGCTGATGCTGTAATGCTGGCATGGCCACACGAGCAAACTGACTGGGCGCCGTGGCTGGAAGAGGCCCGCGCCACTTATCTGCAGGTGATCGATGCAGTTAACCAGGCCGGCGCCGCGGTTATTTTGCTTTGTCAGCCGCACCAGGCACAGGATATTCAGGCGCAGCTGCCTGCCGGTGCCCGGGTATTGCTGGTGCCAGGCCAGTACAACGATACCTGGATGCGGGATTATGGCTTTTTAACCTGTTCGTCTGAGGCGGGGAACTATCCGGTGGAATTTGGCTTTAACGGCTGGGGTGGTAAATTTGATGCGGCTTTGGATAATCAGGCCAATCAGCGCTATCTGGCCGGCTTGTGCCGTTTGCCATTGCAAACCTGCGAGCTGATTGCCGAAGGCGGGGCGCTGGAAATTGACCAGCACGGCCATTTACTGTCCACCGCTCAGTGCTTACTGAATCCCAAACGTAATGGGGATACCAGCCTGGCTGACTACACCAGTACCTTTGTACAGGCGCTGGGCGCATCAAAAGTCACCATTTTTGAGCATGGCCATTTAGAAGGTGATGATACCGACGGACATGTTGACACACTGGTGCGCTTTACCCCGGATGCGGGCCTGGTCATTCAGGCCTGTGATAACCGTCCGGATGACAGTCATTATGCAGGCTTAAAAGCCTTGTGTGATGAATGCGCCACGCGTTTGCCTGAGCACCATCAGTTTCGTTTACCCCTGCCGCACATGGTCAATGCTGACGCAGAGCGGTTGCCTGCCTCCTATGCTAATTTCCTGATTTGTAACGATCATGTGCTGGCGCCGGTCTATCAGCAACCAGAAGATGCCGATGCAATCAGTGTGCTCCAGCAAGCCTTTCCCAGGCATACTATTGTGCCGGTGGAATGCTCGGTACTGGTTCAGCAGTACGGTAGTTTACATTGTATATCTATGCAGGTGCCTCAACATACACTGACTGGGCAGGTGCTTTCACAACTTCAAAAAGGAGTGTCTATCTATGGCGTCTAAGATGCTAAAAGTCGGTCTGGTACAGCAGGCTGTGGCAGATAATGACAAAATGACAAACTGGCAGAAAAGTGCGGATCAGATTGCCCAGCTGGCAGCTGATGGCTGTGAATGTATTTTATTACAGGAGCTGCACAGTACCTTGTACTTTTGCCAGACCGAAGACACAGAAGCGTTTGATCTGGCTGAGCCGATCCCTGGCCCGGCCACTGACTTTTTTGGCGAAGTGGCTGAAAAGTATAATATTGTGCTGGTAACCAGTTTATTTGAAAAGCGTGGTTCAGGGCTTTATCACAACACCGCTGTGGTTTTTGACCGCAGCCGTGAAATTGCGGGTAAATACCGCAAGATGCATATTCCCGACGACCCGGGCTTTTACGAGAAGTTTTATTTTACTCCTGGTGATATGGGCTTTGAGCCTATTCAGACCAGTGTGGGTAAACTGGGTGTACTGGTGTGCTGGGACCAGTGGTACCCAGAAGCGGCCCGTTTAATGGCGATGCGGGGCGCGGACCTGCTGTTCTACCCGACTGCTATTGGCTGGGATGTAACTGACACCCAGGATGAGCAGGAACGTCAGGCCGGTGCCTGGCAAACCATTCAGCGCTCTCACGCGGTAGCCAACTCGGTGCCGGTAATTGTCGCCAACCGGACCGGCTTTGAAGCCTCACCGGTAGACGGCGATCCGGGTATTCAGTTCTGGGGCCAGAGCTTTATTGCCGGCCCTCAGGGCGAGATACTGGCGCTGGCTGGTAAAGATGAAGAGCAGACACTGATGGTAGAGCTGGATATGGCGCGTACTGAAAAAGTAAAACGCATCTGGCCTTATTTCCGGGACCGCCGCATTGATGCCTATGACGACATCACCAAACGGTGGCGGGACTGATTTTACAAAAATAAAAAGGGCGCTGATAAGCGCCCTTTTTTATGCCTGTCTGACAATGCAGTTGTCATATAACATAAATGCCTGTCGGGTGCTGGCGGGTATCAGGGAGGTTACTACCTCATCGTCAATCCACAGGCCGCCGGTGTATTGCCCGAAGGCAGGCATAATCATCAGGTTCTGGCCAATTAAGAAGCTCTTTCCGCGATACACATGCCGCCCTTGTCGAATGCGGGTTTTCGGATGAAAGTGTCCTATCAGCTGATACTCCGCTGCCGGCCAGTGCTCTTCAGGCTCATGGCACAAACCCACAGTGTCTTGTAATAAACGGGCGTGACGCTCACCGCCGACAGACTCAGGAATAGCCGGATCATGATTACCCAACACCCAGCACCATCGTGGCACCTGATGGATTAAAGATGCCAGCAGCGCTTTGTCCGCGTCCTGCATGCGCGACACACTACCGATATCATGAAAACTGTCGCCCAGACAGATGACTACCTCCGGCTGATAGTCCGTTATTATCCGTGACAGGCGGTGCAAGGTCGCCTGACTGTCCAGTTGCGGCACCGGGTTACCATAGCAGCGCAGGTAACTACCTTTTTCCAGATGTAAATCAGACACCACCAGCCAGTCAGCCTCTGGCAGGTAAGCCGTACCAGCGGCATCCAGTAACCAGGTTTTACCGCCAAACCGGGCCGGCATAATTCGTTTTTCAGCCACCTGTCTGGTTAGCCAGGCATTATCTTTAACCACTTACTCTCCTGTTTCAGATTGATTACTTTGCCCGCCCAGCAGCGCTTTAACCTCATCAAGCATGGCTTCGGCTTCTGCATACAGGTCCGCCTGCTCCATCATTGCATGTGCACCGGCTCCCTTAACCTGCTCGGAGCGCACATTCAGTACAATAGGAATGGCCATGGGTGAAACTTTGTCTAAATCCACCAGCCGGGTTTTACCCACAAACCGAATGAGCAGGCCAGCCAGCCGCTTCAGATCGAGCAGTTCACGCTCCGCATCAGCCCGGGTCACGCTCAACAAAATGTGGTCAGGATCATATTCGCGCAGCGTGTCATAGATCAGATCTGTCGAAAAGGTTACCTGCTTCATGGTTTTCTGACTGCTGTGAAAACGCTGTTCGGTTAAGCCGCTGACGACCGCTACATGCCGGAACGACCGCTTCAGCATAGGAGCCTGCAGCATCCAGTCTTCCAGCTCATCGCCCAGTATATCCGGCGAGAACAGTTTCTCTATATGCTCGGTGGTGATCCGGCGCAAGGCGCTGACCGATAGCCCGTAGTCAGTCACGCTGAACGACAGGGGCTTGAGCCCCAGTTTTTCCATACGCTTGGTCACAAGCATACCCAGGGTCTGGTTTGCCTTGCGTCCTTCAAAGGTATAATACAGGGTGACCATGGCCTTGCGATGCTCAAACTGTTCAATGAGCACCTGCTCTGGATGTGGAATGACCGAAAACTGTTGTTGCAGCTGCAACCATTCGCGCACCTGTTGCGGCAGACTTGCCCAGCGTGGCTGATCATTTAACAGCTGTCTGACGCCCTCTGCCAGAAAGGTGGAAAGCGGTAACTGACCACCGGCATAACTGGGAATTTTTGGCTCACCGCCTTTAGCTGGCCGGGCGTGCAGCTGCATATCCCGGATGGCTTCAAAGCGCAGCACTTCACCGGCAAACAAAAAAGTATCTCCGGCCACCAGCTGCTGGGCAAAGTACTCCTCCACCTCGCCAATGATTTTACCCTGATTACCACGTCGGATACGTTTAACCTTGAGCCGGCCCGCCTCGACAATAGTCCCGATATTCTGCCGATGACGCTGGATGATACGTTTGGAAGCTGGCACCCACAGTCTATCTTCGTTTTGTATCATGCGCTGGTAGCGCTCGTAGGCCTGTAGGGCATATCCGCCATCCACAGTGAACTGCCATAATTTATTAAACTCATCCCGTTCAGTACCCTGATAGGGCGCGGCATCGAGCACCTGCTGATAAATCACCTCAGGATCCGCCGGAGCCGAACAGGCACAGTTAAGAATAAACTGAGGCAGAATATCCATCGCCCCGGGTTGCGGCTGTTCGCCATCCAGCTCATTGCGGGCAATCGCATCCATCGCCGCCTGACATTCCAGCGCCTCAAAACGGTTGGCCGGCACCAATAAGGCGCGACTAGGTTCATCAAGCCGATGATTGGCCCGCCCGATACGTTGTAATAGCCGGCTAACCCCTTTGGGCGCGCCCACCTGAATCACCAGTTCCACATTGCCCCAGTCAATACCCAGCTCAAGCGCCGAGGTACAGACAATCGCGCGTAACTGACCACTGGCCATCATGGCTTCGGTTTTACGCCGCTGCTCTTTGCTTAACGAGCCGTGATACAGTGCGATTGGCAGGCCTGCGCGGTTTTCTTCCCACAACATCTGAAAGACCAGCTCTGACTGCGCTCGGGTATTCACAAACACCAGGGTAGTGCCGGCCTGTTGAATGTGCGTATAAATATCACCTATGGCATATTTGGCCATAAAGCCACCAAACGGCATGCGCGAGGCTGAATGCAGCATGGTGATATCCGGCTTAACCGGCGCCTGCACCTGAATGATGCTGGCCGGGGTACCGGTGACTCCCAGCCAGCCGGCCAGCGCCGGAGGCTGAGCTACTGTAGCTGACAACCCAATCCGGCGCATTTGCGGTGACAAAGCTTGTAACCGGGCCAGCGCCAGCGCGGTAAAATCACCTCGCTTGTTGGCCACCAGAGAATGGGCCTCATCAATAATCACCGTGCGCAGCCTGGCAAAGATTTTATCTGCGTCTGCGTAGGACAATAGCAACATCAGGGACTCAGGCGTGGTCAGCAGAATATTCGGTGGCTTTCGCCGTTGCCGCTGTCGCTTATGCGATGGCGTATCGCCGGTACGGGTTTCAATCGTGATATCCAGCCCGATTTCTTCCACCGGTTGCAACAGGTTACGGTGAATATCCTGTGTCAGAGCTTTTAGCGGCGAAATATACAGGGTGTGTAAGCCTGTTGCTGGCTGCTGATACAGATCTACCAGCGAGGGCAGAAAACCAGACAGTGTTTTACCTGCTCCGGTGGGGGCAATCAGCAAAGTAGCCGGCTGCTGCGGAACCTGCTCCAGCATTTGCTGCTGATAATCCCTGAGCTGCCAGCCGCGGTGTTCAAACCAGCGGGAAAAACAAGACGGAAGAATAAGTCTACCTCGCAATCGTCATTAAAAAAATGCAGTAACGTCATAGACATTGCTGCTGCTTTATACAAACGAAAATTCTTTAAGGTTAGTTTAACTTAATCAACTTATTTGATGCCCGTGCCGTATACCTCACACAGGATTAATATTATGTCAGGTTCAGGAGGTCAGGGTGCATCCACAAGACTGGATAAGGACAGAAGAAGCCGGGTTGTATTGCCGGCCGGCTGATGTGTATATCGACCCAATGCTGCCAGTGGCCTGTGCCATTGTGACGCACGGCCACGCTGACCACGCCCGCGCGGGTCACCAGCGGGTGTATGCCACCGCGCAGACGCTGGCGATTATGACCACCCGTTACGGAGAGGAAATGGCCAGCGATCCACAGCCGCTGGATTATGAACAGACGGTAACGCTGGGCGACCCGGACGATCCGGTCTTGCTGACCTTGTTTCCCGCCGGGCATATTCTGGGCTCGGCCCAGGCCCTGCTGGAATATCGCGGTAGCCGGCTGGTTATCTCCGGTGATTACAAGCGACGGGACGATCCCACCTGCCCGTTATTTAAAGTTGTGCCTTGTGATGTGCTGATCACAGAAGCAACCTTTGCCCTGCCCGTATTTACGCATCCGCCTATTGAGCAGGAAATTAATAAACTGCTGCATTCGCTGGCCGTTTTTCCCCACCGATGTCATTTGGTCGGGGCTTATGCTTTAGGTAAATGTCAGCGCGTGATTCTGGCTCTGCGCCATGCCGGTTATCACAAACCGGTTTACCTGCACGGCGCGCAAATCAGACTGTGTGAATTATATCAGCAGCAGGGCATCGATTTGGGTGAGCTGATTGCGGTAAACGATGTGACTGACAAAAGCGCCCTGGCTGGCGAAATTGTGCTGGCGCCACCCTCCGCCCTGGCCGACCGGTGGTCCCGTTCGTTGCCCGATGTGCGCACAGTCATGGCATCTGGCTGGATGCAGATTCGCGCCCGGGCCCGACAAAAACAGGTGGAGCTGCCGCTGATTATCTCTGACCACTGCGACTGGCCGGAATTGCTGCAAACTATTTCTGAAGTCAACCCAAAGGAAGTCTGGGTGACCCATGGTCGCGAAGATGCGCTGGTTCATCAGGCACAGCAAATGGGATATCACGCTAAAGCCTTGTCGCTGATTGGTTATGATGAAGAGGAAACCGGGTAATGGAAGCATTCAGCGATTTACTTGAGCAGCTGTATTTTACCAGTAGCCACAACGCAAAATCGGCACTGATAACCGACTATCTTAAACAAACCCCCGACCCCGACCGGGGTTGGGCGCTGGCTGCCATGGCCGGTACCCTGCGCTTTGATTTTTTCAAGCGCAATACGATTAAACAGCTGATGCTGGAGCGCATCGATCCGGTCCTGTTTGATTTAAGTTACGACTATGTAGGGGAAATGAGTGAGACCGTGGCGCACCTGTGGCCCGACACCTCGGCGAAGCCTGCCTCCCTGCCCGGCCTGGCGCAGATTGTAGATGATTTTATGCAGGCAAAACGCACAGAGGTTAAGCCTTTGCTGGTGGATTATCTGAACCAGATGAATGCAGCACAGCGCTGGGCGCTGATTAAACTGGGAACCCGAGGCCTGCGCATTGGGGTGTCAGCCCGGACAGTTAAACAGATTCTGGCCCGCTATGGCGATAAACCCGTAACCGACATTGAAGCGCTCTGGCATGGGGTTGAGCCGCCCTATACAGAATTGTTGCACTGGCTGGAAGGCCTGGCAGAAAAGCCGGATATCTCACAGCGGGTGACCTTCCACCCGGTCATGCTGGCGCACCCGGTAGATGAGACTACGCTGGAAAACCTGTCGCCTGCACAATGGCAAGTGGAGCACAAATATGATGGTATTCGTGTTCAGCTGGTGTGTACGCGGCACGGCAAGGCGCTGTTCAGTCGTACCGGTGATGATATCAGCGGTGCATTTCCTGATTTACTGGAAACCGTGACCGAGCATGGTGTTATTGACGGTGAACTGCTGGTAATGCAGGGCAAAAAGGTAGAAAGCTTTAATCAGTTGCAACAACGGCTGAATAAAAAGAAACCTACTAAAAAGCTGATGAGCGAGTTGCCAGCCGGTTTGATTGCCTACGATATTTTAGCTGATCAGCATCAGGATTATCATCAACAGCCGCTTGATGAACGCCGCGCCGCATTACAAAAATACCTTAAAAATAGTAGCAGCGACCGGTTACACCTGTCCGGGCAATTACCCGCCAGTACCTTAGCTGAACTGCGCCAGCGTTACGCGGAGGCCTGTCAGGATACCGCGGTAGAAGGACTCATGCTCAAGCGCCGCGACAGCCTGTATGTGCCGGGGCGTCCTAAAGGCCAGTGGTTTAAATGGAAGCGGGAACCTCGGCTGGTCGATGCCGTACTGATGTATGCACAGCGTGGCCATGGCAAACGTTCTAGCTTTTATTCAGATTTCACCTTCGGGGCATGGCAGGGAGATACCCTGCTACCAATTGGAAAAGCCTACTCGGGCTTTACTGATGAAGAGCTGAAAAAGCTGGATAACTGGGTACGGCGAAATACCACCGGCCGCTTCGGGCCAGTCAGAGAACTGGCCAAATCACTGGTTATAGAAGTGGCTTTTGATGCCGCGCACCCGTCTAACCGGCACAAATCCGGGGTTGCCCTGCGCTTTCCCCGGTTCCACCGGATACGCTGGGACAAACCCGCTGCTGAGGCAGACACGCTGGACACCGTGCTGACTATGATAGAATAGCCAGCCTGATCAGATAAGTGTGCGTCCGGCCCGGGCCACGGACTCAGGCACAATTTTATGCGGCACTTCAACACCGCGTCTGGCGGCAGGCCGGGCCTCAATGCTGTTTTTCCACCGATGAAGATGGTCAAGCCCGTCCATTGATATACCAGACCATTTGTAGGTTCTGACCCAGCACCAGTTGGCGATATCGGCAATACTATAATCGTCCACCAGATATTCATGGTCTGACAGATGTGTGTTGAGTACCTCAAACAAGCGCCGTCCCTCGTTCTGATATCGGCTGATAGCGGTGGGGATCTGCTCTTCCATATACCGGTAGAAAACATTGGCCTGTCCCATCATAGGGCCAATTCCGCCCATCTGAAACATCAGCCACTGCGTCACCTGACTTTGCTGTCTGGCGTTATCCGGCCACAGCTTGCCGGTTAACTGCCCCAGATACAGCAAAATCGCACCAGACTCAAATACCACAAAATCCTGGTTACCGTGATCAACCATCACCGGAATACGCCCGTTTGGGTTCAGGGCCAGAAACTCAGGTGTTTTCTGCTCACCTTTTCTTAAGTCCACACTGCGTACCTGATAGTCCAGCTGCATCTCTTCTAATGCCACTGATGCCTTCCAGCCATTCGGGGTGGGTGAGGTATACAGACTAATGGTCATGCGCGGGCACTCGGCCGGCTACTGACAGTGTCGTACCATTTTTTCAGATTGGTATGCTTATCATCCAGACGAATATCCACCACCCGGGCAAAGTCGATAGCACATAATGCGGTGATATCAGCAATAGTGAAGCGCTCGCCGGCGATAAAAGGACACAACTCCAGGCGACGTTCAAGGATATTCAGATACTTGGCGGCATTGATCCCGGCTTCTTTACCGTATTCAGCAATCGGAACCATCCGGTCCTTAAAGTACCCGGTGGTGTGCTGAAAACACATGCCAACCTGTAGCATTAAAGCCAGCTCAACCTGGCGTTGCCACATCGACACCACGGCCTTGTCTTTAGCATCCACGCCCATCAGGGGAGGCTCAGCAATGGTATTTTCAAAATACGTGCAAATGGCATCAGTTTCAGCAATACAGGTACCATCATCAAGTTCCAGTACCGGTACCTTACCCAGTGGATTTTTAGCCCGCATCTGCGCGCTCAGGTTTTCTCCTTTTTGTAAATCCAGCTGTACATATTCAACATCTTGTGCGACGCCCTTCTCCGCCAGAAACATTCTGACCCGACGGGGATTTGGCGCAGTTTTGGTTTCGTAAATAATCATGCTGTTTCTCCTGTATCAAGATCCTTAGATTAAACAGCACAGGCTGGCAGTCAAATTATCATCCGACAGATCCGGCCATTATTTTTGTGAATAGTAGCATTGCAGATAATTGACCGCGGTACTGCTGGTCAGCGACCAGTGGCCTGACAGCGGATTTAACTTCATGCCGGTTTCATACTGCAGGGTAAAGCCGGGGCCGACCCAGTCTGTCAGTTCGGCAGGTTTGACAAATTTTTTCCAGCTGTGCGTGCCTGCCGGCAGATATCGCATGACATATTCAGCGCCGATAATGGCAATGATATAACTGCGTACTGTGCGGTTCAGGGTGGCCAGAATCAGCATACCGCCGGGTTTGACCAGCCGGGCGCAATCCTGGATAAGAGCCGGTTGATCCGGGACATGCTCGACCACCTCTGCATTGATCACCACATCATATTGCTGCTGCCGGCTAATCTGGGAAGCCAGTAAGTGCTCATAGTTAACGGTCACGCCATTATGTTGTGCATGACGTTTTGCCACTTCTATACTCACAGCACTGGCATCAATCCCGGTCACGTTGGCCCCCGCGCGAGCCATAGGCTCACTAATCAGACCACCCCCACAGCCAACATCCAGTAGAGTTAACCCGGATAACGGTTGTTCAAGTGTGTCATCAATACCAAAATGCGCACCAATCTGCCGACGCATGACATCGACTCTGGCTGCATTAAATGCCAGTGCGGTTTTATATTTTCCCTTCGGATCCCACCAGGATTCTGCCAGGGCATCAAACCGGGCAATCTCTTCGTCAGACAGATTTTTTGAAGCCGCAGAAGGACTTATTACGCTTTTATCTAACATAGACTGACCTCAAACATTAAATTTACTTTAATTTATTGTTTACTATTTTTAAATTCTATACGCTACGGTTGGTAATCGCGTTTAACTATGCAAAAGGATGTTATGGCAAACGCAAAAAATGTCTATGGAAAAGCACTACAGTTATGTTGTGGAAATACCGGCTTCACACGGGAAGGGTTTTGTTATGTACCTGTGTCGGACAAGGGAAATCACAGCGTGTGCGCCATTATGGATGACACTTTCTTAGTCTTGTCGGCCCGTAAGGGAAATGACCTCATCACCCCACGACCTGAATTACAGTTTCCTGGTTTAAAAGCCGGCGACCGCTGGTGCTTGTGCGCTAATCGCTGGCTGGAAGCGCAACGCATAGGTGTTGCACCCAAAGTGAATCTGAGTGCAACCAATATCAGGGCGCTGGATGTGGTACCGCTCTCCCTGCTGGAACAGTACGCGGTAACCAGCGCCTGACCGCGCTACTGAGGGCGTCGGATCACCAGCAAGCGGGTTTCAGTCATATCTTCAATGGCATATCGAATCCCCTCACGGCCAAGACCGGAGTCTTTAATCCCGCCATACGGCATATTGTCTACCCGCCAGCTGGGCACATCCCCAATGATAACCCCACCAACTTCCAGCTCATCCCAGGCTTGCTGAATTTTGTAAATGTCACGGGTGAAAATACCCGCCTGCAGTCCATACCGGCTATTATTCACCTCAGCCAGGGCCTCATCATAGGTACTGAATTTATATAGAACCGAGACCGGACCAAAAGCTTCCTCAGCGCTGACATCGCAATCTTCAGGTACATTCTCAAGCACGGTAGCCTCAAGCATCGGGCCATTTCGTTTACCGCCACACAGCACACTTGCGCCCTGCTCTTTTGCTGCATTTATCCAGTTTTCCAGGCGTTCTGCTTCAGACTCGGCAATCATCGGTCCGATGAATGTATCTTCATCGCTGGGGTCGCCCGAGATGAGATCCGCCACCCGGCTGACGTATTTTTCCTTAAACTTATCGTACAAAGATTCATGCACCAGTAGCCGCTGCACACTGATGCAGCTTTGTCCTGACTGGTAATACGCACCAACAATAATGCGATTGATTGCATCATCAATATCTGCATCTTCATCCACCACACAGGCTGCGTTGCCACCTAATTCAAGTACCACCGGTTTTTTACCGGCTTTGGCTTTAAGCTCCCAGCCCACATCCGGCGAGCCGGTAAAGCTGAGCAATTTAAGACGCTCATCCGTGGTAAACAGATCGGCACCATCGCGGCTACAGGGTAGAATGGAAAACGCGCCTTTAGGCAGGTCGGTTTCTGCCAGTACCTCACCGATAATCAGCGCACCAATGGGCGTACGCGAAGCCGGTTTGAGCACAAAGGTACACCCGGCCGCAATAGCCGGGGCGACCTTGTGCGCAGTCAGATTCAGCGGAAAATTAAACGGCGAGATAAATGAACAGGGACCAATCGGAACTTTTTTGGTCATGCCCTGATAGCCTCTGGCTCGCTCGGAGATTTCCAAATTGACCACTTCACCGTTAATCCGCACGCTCTCTTCCGAGGCTATACGAAAAGTATCAATAAGCCGGGTGACTTCACCCCGGGCGTCTTTAATGGGCTTTCCCGCCTCGATACACAGCGCCTGGGCCAGCTCATCTGCACGTTCTTCAAAACGCTTGATACAGTGATCCAGCACAGCTTTACGTTCAAAAGGGGTTAACGCGGTCATCGCAGGTTGTGCTTTTTCGGCCGCAGCGATGGCCTGGTCAATCACATCGGCGCCGGCCTTAGCCACTTTGGTCGCCACTTTACCCGTATATTTATTAGTTACTTCTAAATCCTGATTCGCAAAAACGGCTTCGTTGGCCAGATAGTAGGGATAGCTCTCATTCAACATGGCTTGCTCCTTTTACAGATTTTGGCTTAATTTTTTAATCGTTCTGTTAAGTGTTTCATCGTTCAGGCTGTAGTCCACCGGGCAGTCAATAACATGCACACCGGGGGTTTTCAGACAGTGTTCAATGATGCCGGCCACATCGCTGGTTTGCTCAATACGCCAGCCATGTGCACCATAGCTTTCGGCATATTTCACAAAATCAGGGTTGCCATAATCCAGGCCGAATTCATCCAACTGCATATGTGCTTGCTTCCATTTGATCATGCCATAGGCATCATCGCGCAGAATCACCACGACCAGATCCAGTTTCAGGCGAACCGCTGTTTCAATTTCCTGGCTGTTCATCATAAAGCCGCCGTCCCCGCATACGGCCATCACGGGCACATCGGGATGCACCAGCTTGGCACCGATGGCAGAAGGCAGGCCTGCGCCCATACTTGCCAGAGCATTATCCAGCAGTAAAGTATTAGGACTGTAAGCGGCATAGTTTCGGGCAAACCAGATTTTGTATACACCATTATCCAGCGTCACAATGCCATCTTCTGGCATCACTTTACGCACATCACGTACAAACCGCTCGGGCAGTACCGGAAACCGGTCATCATCTTCGGCTTCCCCACGATGCTGCACATAGGCTTCGTGCACATCTTTGTAAAAATCCAGCTTCCAGTCAGACTGCGGACTGACTTTTTCCTTTATCTGCCAGATGCTGTTGGCTATATCACCGACCACTTCAAGCTGAGGGAAATAAACCGGATCTACCGCGGCTGAGTCAAAATTGACATGAATTACCTGTTTTTGCTCATCGTGATGCATAAAGAACGGGGGCTTTTCCACCACATCATGGCCCACATTGATAATAAGATCTGCCCGGTCTATCGCCCGGTGGACAAAATCGCCGTCAGACAATGCCGTGTTGCCGGCAAATAACTTATCACTTTCATTTAAGACGCCCTTACCCATTTGGGTGGTCACAAAGGGAATCCCGGTTTTATCGACAAACTCACGTAGCATTTTAGCGGTCAGCTTGCGATTGGCCCCTGCCCCGATAAGTAATAGTGGCGAGGTGGCCTGTTCAATCATCTCAACGGCCCGGTTAATCGCTTTGTACTCCGCAATCGGACGTCGGGACAGGCTTGGCTTTAACAGCGGCGTGGTAGTTTGCTCAGCTGCAATATCTTCAGGTAATTCAATATGCACTGCGCCAGGGCGCTCTTCATGGGCAATCCTGAATGCTTCGCGAATCGCTGAGGGAATACGCTCGCCGCTGACAACCTGCGTGGTATATTTGGTAACCGGGCGCAGCATGTCCACCACGTCAATCACCTGAAACCGTCCCTGTTTAGAGGTTTTGATCGGCTTTTGTCCGGTAATCATCAGCATGGGCATGGCGCCAAGCTGTGCGTAAGCGGCAGGGGTAACCAGATTGGTTGCTCCCGGTCCCAGAGTCGATAAACACACACCAACTTTGCCGGTCAGGCGCCCGTAGGTCGCGGCCATAAAACCTGCGCCCTGTTCGTGGCGGGTCAACACCAGTTTGATAGAGGAAGAACGAATAGATTCAAGAAGATCGAGATTTTCTTCACCTGGGATACCAAAGATATATTCCACACCTTCAGCTTCCAGCGCTTTGACGAAAAGATCAGAGGCTTTCATCCTTAATACTGCTCCTTTGTTGTAGGGTACGAAGGGTCACACACAGTGTGTTAGTGCCTACGCAAGGGCAACATAAAGCGATTAGTCAGTTTGATTATTAGCTAGACTTAAACACATTATTACTCAATGAAGTGCTGCGATGCCCACTGCTCCAGGCTTTGATCGACCTGTTTTTTCAGGGCCTGTTCATTGCTGTGCAGCCACCACATTTCCATCAGCTTGACGTTACGGCGGTTAGATTTGTAAAAGAAGTCGGCAATACTGCCGATTATCGGAATAAGTCCGAGCAGAAAGTCCAGCGCAGTATTGCGAAACATTTTTTTGAGCAGGCGATCCGGCATCCCCATTTGCTTTGCATATAAGATAATACGCAGCGCGATGCCTGCGGTTACCACATCGCCGACTACAGGAATCAGACCAATGATGCCATCAAGACCAATCCGGTAATTGACTACGGGAAGCGTAAAAGAGGTATCCAGCAGATTGGCCAGATGCTGCGCTTTTTGCAACGACGCAGGAATAGTCGGGGCAGACTGTTGTTCATCATCATGATTTCCTGCATCGGTCATAGCAACTCCTGAGTTAGGTTTAATTTGCGCCCAAAGCCTGGGCACGGGCTTGCCGGCTTTGCGGATCTTTATCCAGCTGCCAGCCCTGTAGATTCTGTTTGATTAGGTCAAAGAGCATGTCCATATGTTCATCATCGCTGTTCAGCGCATCGATATATTCATACCGCTTGCCGCCCGCTTCCATAAAATACTCTTTGTTTTCCTCGCCAATTTCTTCAATGGTTTCAAGACAATCAGCAGAAAATCCCGGGCACACCACCTGCACAGATGAGACCCCTTGGCCCGGCAGGGCTTTCATTGTTTCGTCTGTATACGGCGTTAACCACTCTTCCCGACCAAAACGGGACTGAAAAGTTGTCATATACTCATTTTCCTGCAACCCCAGCCGCTCAGCCAGCAGGCGCGTTGTTTTATAGCACTGGCAGTGATACGGGTCGCCGTTGAGCAGATAACGCTTGGGAATACCGTGATAGGACATCAGCAGTTTGTCGGCTCGTCCATGGGTTTCCCAGTGGGCTTTCACTTTATTGGCCAGCGCATCAATATAAGCCGGATTATCATGATACTGAGTAATAAAACGCAGCTCCGGGATCCAGCGCCGTCGGGTAAAGTCCGCTGACAGGGCATCAAAGGTGGAGGCGGTGGTAGAAGCACAGTACTGAGGGTAAAGCGGCAGCACAACCAGCTTTCTGGCGCCTTGATCAATGAGCTTATCAATCGCCGACTCAATCGATGGATTGCCGTAGCGCATGGCATATTCAATGACCACCTCATCACCGTAAGCTTGCCGGCACCGCTGTGCCAGCGCACTGTGCTGGTTTTTGGTAATGGCCAGCAATGGAGAGCCCTGCTCGGTCCACACACTGGCGTAGGCTTCGGCCGAGCGCTTGGGCCTGAAATTCAGAATCACACCGTTGAGAATAAACCACCAGATAGCCCGGGGCACTTCCACCACCCGCGGATCAGACAAAAATTGCTTCAGATAGGGTTTCAGGGCTGTCGCAGTAGGACTTTCCGGTGTCCCTAAGTTGGTGATCAGTACACCCAGTTTGTCCTGCTGTGCATGCGAAAACTGAGAATTGCCCTTAAACTTCATTGCTCTTCAACCTGTTGATGTCTTTGTATTAATTATACCTTTTGTCAGGCAAATTTGATCGTTACATTCGCGTTAATCGCTATCTCAGCGACAGATTGATAATATCGAGCACGTCTATCAATGAACCTCAAACAAAAAGAGGCAGCCTCTGGCTGCCTCTTTATCCGGGGTGCATAACCACAGATTTTACTGGTAGTAGGTCGCTGCGCCCGGCCCTACCGGCATGCCCAGCAGGAATACCCACACATAAAACAGCAAGGTCCAGCCGACAATAAATACCATTGAGTAAGGTAACATCATGGCAATCAGTGTGCCCATGCCCAGGTCTTTACGATAACGGGCTGCCATAGCCAGAATCAGTCCGAAGTAACTCATCATCGGGGATATTACGTTTGTGACAGAGTCACCAATACGGTAAGCCGCCTGAATCACCTCTGGCGCGTAACCCAGCAGCATCAGCATAGGTACAAAAATTGGCGCGGTTACCGCCCACTGGGCTGAAGCGCTGCCTAAGGACAAATTAACCAGGCCGCACATAAAGATAAAAAGAATAAACACCGAAGGGCCGTCAAGACCGGCTGACTGCAGAAAAGCTGCACCTTTCACCGCCAGTACGGTGCCCAGATTGGTCCATTTGAAAAACGCTACAAACTGGGCAGCAAAAAATACCAGGGTAATATACAGCCCCATTGAGCCCATGCTTTTAGACATCGCATTGATAACGTCTTTGTCATTTTTCATGGTGCCTGCGATACGGCCGTAGACAAAACCGGGAATAGCAAAGGTAATAAAGATAAACGCAACGATGCCTTTCAGGAACGGGCTTCCTGCCACCTCGCCGGTTTCCGGATGACGCAGTATGCCGTTTTCCGGCACAATGGTCAGGGCCAGTACACCACAGGTCACAGCGAATGCCACACCAGCCCAGCGCAGTGCTTTTTTCTCCAGCGCAGTCGGCGCATTCATCTGTTGCTTTTCCAGTCCTTCCGGCGCCTGACTTTCATCAAACTTACCCAACCGGGGTTCAACAATTTTTTCGGTCACCACTGCACCCATAATGGCAACGACAAAGGTGCTGATAAACATGAAATACCAGTTCACTTCCGGGCCGACCACATAATCCGGGTCAATCATCCGCGCAGCCGGTTCGGTGATTCCGGCCAGCAGCGGGTCCACCGTGCCCAGTAACAGGTTAGCACTGTATCCGGCTGACACCCCGGCAAACGCTGCTGCCAGTCCGGCCAAGGGATGTCGACCCAATGAATGAAAAATCATTGCCGCCAGCGGTATCAGCACCACATAGCCCAGCTCTGATGCAGTGTTTGAAATGATGCCGGCAAACACAATTGCCACCGTCACAACCCGCTTTGAAGCATTCATGACCAGGGCGCGCATCGCGGCTGACAACAAGCCGGAATGCTCCGCCACCGAGACCCCCAGCAGCGCCACCAGTACCGTGCCCAGGGGGGCAAATCCGGTAAAGTTGGTAACCAGACCGGTCACAATGCGTTGTAGTCCTTCAGCACTGACCAGCGACACAACACTTATCACTCCGTCAGCGCTGCGTCCTTTGGCACCTTCGGGCCGGGGATCCATCACAGTGACATCAAAATAGCCAAGAATGCCGCTAAGTAGCACGATCATCACTGATAAAATAGCAAATAAGGTGACCGGGTGGGGAAGCAAATTACCCAGCCATTCTACGGTCGCAAGAAAGCGGGCAAATACGCCACTTTGCGCCTGCTCTTCATAAGCAGAACGGTTTTGAGATTGATGAGAAGACAACCTGATACCTCTGTCGTTTTTAATTATCTGACCGAATAGCAGCCCGTTTGCGGCCTGCTTAAAGCAGTCTTATTATATTTTTAAAGGCGAAATTGTAGCGTAACTTTAATAACGACGCACACCTTGTAAAAAAATCGTTATTAAAGAGGCACTCAGGACAAAAAAAAACCAGCGCACATGCACTGGTTTTTGTTTTTCTTACCTGACAAGCTTAGTTACGCTTATCTCCGGCATTGTTGTTCATATAGCGGAAGAACTCACTGTCCGGGGCGACAACCAATACGTCCTGCTTGCTATTAAAGCTCTTCTTATAGGCATCCATACTGCGCAGGAAGCTATAAAAATCGGCATTTTTAGAATACGCAGAGGCGTAAATCTGTGCGGCAGAAGCATCCCCCTCACCACGTACCTGACGCGCATTTCGCTCTGCATCAGCCAGCATAACAGTGACTTTTGCGTCAATGTCTGCACGAATAACATCAGCCTGCTCTTTACCTTCTGAACGATGTTCACGGGCAACCGCAGCACGCTCTGCACGCATACGCTGGAAGATAGAGTTACTGACCTCAGTAGGCAAATTGATTTGCTTCACGCGCACATCAACAATTTCAATACCCAGTTCATCGGACGACGTGGACGCCTGTTCCATTGCCTGGTTCATTAGCGCAGAGCGCTCACCAGATACAATTTGGCGAATGGTACGAGTACCAAACTCAGAACGCAGACCGTTGTTAACCTTCTGTTTCAGCAGGGCTTCAGCCTGAAGCTTATTGCCACCACCGGTTGACAGGTAGTAACGGGCAAAGTCTTCAATCCGCCATTTCACATACGAATCAACAATCAGGTCTTTTTTCTCTGATGTGACAAACCGATCCGGTGAATCATCCAGTGTCTGAATGCGGGCATCCAGCTTTTTCACTGAATCAATAAACGGCAGTTTAGGGTGTAACCCAGGCTCAAAAACCTTGGTTTCACCGCTTGCATCACGTTCCACTTTACCAAACTGGATAACAATCGCTCTTTCACCTTCGCGCACCACAAACAGTGAGCCTGAGGCCAGCGCAACAACCAGAATAAGCACAATTACCAACAAATTCTTCATGCGTTATTCTCCTCCGTTAAAGCGGCTGTTACGCAGCCCTGAGCTTGATGGTGACGAGTTACCGCTTTGGTCACCCTGTAAGTCAGGTACTTGCAGATTTGGCAGCAAATTGTTCATGTTGCCTGTCGCGTTGCTTCTGCTACGCTCCATCATTTTGTCCAGCGGCAGGTACATCATGCTGTTGCCATTTTGACTGTCGACCAGAATCTTGCTGGTATTGCCAAAGACTTCTTCCATGGTTTCCAGATAAATCCGGTCACGGGTCACACGCGGTGCATTCTCAAACTGTGGCAGTAATACTTCAAACCGGGCTACTTCACCCTGGGCTTCCAGAATTACCCGTTCTTTGTACGCCTGAGCTTCTTCGTTCATGCGATTAGCTCGACCGCGGGCACGTGGTTCAATTTCACGGGCATAGGCTTCAGCTTCTCGAATAAAGCGCTGTTCATCTTCCTGAGCAGCAATGGCATCATCAAAGGCATCTTTGACCTGTTCGGGCGGACGTGCATCACGGAAGTTCATATCAATAATGGTTACACCCATATTGTATGGTTCCAGAATCGCCTGCAATTCTTCCCAAACACGCTGACGCGTGACTTCACGGCCGTCTGTCAGTACGTCATCCATTTCAGAGTGACCAACCACATAACGAATCGCGCTGTCCAGCGCCTGACTCAGTGTCGTTTCCGGATTTATTACCGCAAATGTCCAGCGATAGGGGTCAACTACCCGATATTGCATTTCCATCTGCACCCGAACCACGTTTTCATCTTCGGTCAGCATAGAGCCAGAAGAGGCCTGGTCGCGGATTGACTGCACGTCAACCGGCATGACTTTATCAATAAATGTAGGTTTCCAGCGTAGACCCGGCTCCACCTCGGTGTAATATTCACCAAACCGAAGTACCACGCCGCGTTCAGCTTCTTTGATGGTGTAGAAGCCACTGATAAACCAAATAACAACCAGTAAGCCCACCAGCAAGCCGATACCCAGCTTACCCATGCTTTTACCAGAGCCGCCATTCGAGCCGCCACCCATTTTACTGAATTTGCCAAACAGATTTTTGAATACATCATCCAAATCTGGCGGGCCCTGATCGCGACCGCCACGATTTTTCCAGGGGTCATTATTCTTGTTGCCACCCGGCTCATTCCAAGCCATGCTAATACTCCATAAAGTGGTTATAGATTTAGTTTCACTTTGCCGTTGCGTTATCCGTTACACCGCCATTGCTTATGCTAATGGTGAACGACAAAGCCGGAGATTCCGGTTTCAAGCCGCTTTTCCAGCTTGTTCCAGTCAGTTACGGGCATTTTCACATCCACTACCCAGTCGCCATCCTGTGCGTAGGATTCACTGGCTATGCAGTTTAGTTCATAAAGTACACCACGCAACCGACTTTGCGCCGGAGGAATACGTAACGTATAGCTTACCATGTTTTCAGCCAGACAGTCTGTAAGTGCCTGACTTAACAGGTCGAGTCCCTGTGCCTTATGGGCAGAAACCCAAACCCTGATAGGTACGCCATTGTCGTCTCTGTCTATACGCGGCTCAACACCCTCAAGATTATCAATCTTATTACAGATAATTAACTGTTGTGTTTCACCAGCTTCAATTTCATCCAGAACCACATTAACCTCGTCCATCGTTTCACGATAGCGGGCATCTGATACATCTACAACATGAAGTAGCAGATCAGCTTCCTGGGTTTCCTGAAGTGTTGCTTTAAACGCTGCCACCAAATCATGGGGCAGATGACGGATAAACCCAACAGTATCAGCCATAATAGCCGGCCCTACGTCCTGCAAATCAATTTTTCGCAAGGTAGGGTCCAAGGTGGCAAACAGCTGATCCGCTGCGTACACATGCGCATTGGTAATCTGATTAAACAGCGTGGATTTGCCGGCGTTAGTGTAACCCACTAACGATAGCGTCGGAATTTCAGCACGTTTTCGTGAGCGGCGCCCTTGTTCACGCTGTTTTTGCACTTTTTCAAGGCGGCGCAGAATGGTTTTAATTCTGCCCCGAAGCAGACGACGGTCGGTTTCAAGCTGAGTCTCACCGGGTCCGCGCAGACCGATCCCGCCTTTTTGGCGTTCAAGGTGAGTCCAGCCCCGAATCAGGCGGGTAGAAATATGACGAAGCTGGGCAAGTTCCACCTGAAGTTTACCTTCATGGGTTCTGGCCCGCTGGGCAAATATATCCAGAATAAGACCCGTTCTGTCGAGTACCCTGCACTTGCAGATCGTTTCCAGGTTACGTTCCTGTGAGGGTGACAGCGCATGGTTAAAAATAACCACGTTAGCTTCATTGGCCTTTACGGCAGCGGCGATTTCTTCCGCTTTACCCGAACCGACAAAATACTTGGCGTGCGGGGCACTACGAGACGTTGTCAGTACATCGACAGCATCTACCCCCGCAGAATTCACCAACAGTTCCAGTTCTGTCAGCTCTTCCTTCGTATTTTCGTCTGTAAAATTGACATGAACAAGTACAGCCCGTTCACCGGCTTCATAACGGTCAAACAAGCAATGTACCTTTTAAATTATTCACTTTTAGTATTTTCAGAATCTCCCTGCATCGCGCTAGGCATAGTAAAAGCGCGCGCTGGTACAACAGTAGAAATGGCGTGCTTATACACCATCTGGCTCACTGTGTTTTTCAGTAAAATGACAAATTGGTCGAACGATTCAACCTGTCCCTGTAGCTTAATGCCATTTACAAGGTAAATAGACACCGGGATACGCTCCTTGCGTAACGCATTCAAGAATGGGTCTTGTAAAGATTGCCCTTTAGCCATCTGATATCCTTAGTTTTTATTATTGACGTGACATATTCATTAAATGTCACTACGTCTAATGTATACCACACTCACAGCATTAGAGTGCGACTTTCGCCAAAATTTTTGCCAGATTATCGTTAGCAAATGTATCCAGCCATTGCAGCGACTCCCATCCCCGCAACCACGTCAGCTGACGCTTTGCTAACTGTCTTGTGGCAATAATACCGCGTTCGCGCATTTGCGCGTACGTTAGATCACCGTTCAGATACTGCCAGGCTTGCCGGTAGCCTACTGAACGTATAGAAGGTAAATCTTCATGAAGATCACCCCGGCTATATAATTTTTCAACTTCGCTGATGAAACCCTGCTCCAGCATAATATCAAATCGCTGAGCGATCCTTTCATGCAGAACAGCGCGATCCTCTGGCGCAATCGCAAACTGGGTAATGTCGTAAGGACATGCCTGCCCTTTCTGGCGCTGCCAGTCGGTCAGGGTACGGCCTGAGCAACGAAATACCTCTAATGCCCGGGTCAGACGTTGGGGATCATTAGGATGAATTCGCTGTGCACTGACCGGATCAATCTGAGCAAGCTGAGCATGTAATGCCTGCCACCCTACTGCCTGTGCTTCGCGATTTATCTCATCCCTGATGCCGTCGTCTGACTTAGGTAGGGGCGAAATACCATTTATCAAGGCATTGAAATACATCATTGTGCCACCCGCCAGAACCGGTACATTGCCACGGCCGTGAATCTCGCCAATCAGGCGCGTTGCATCATTGCAAAACTCGGCTACAGAGTAGGCCTGCAGCGGATCAATAATGTCGATGAGCCAGTGTCGCGCCTGCGCCTGTTCCTGCGCAGTAGGCTTGGCTGTGCCAATATCCATTCCTTTATACACCAGCGCAGAATCCACACTGATGATTTCGCAGTTCACGTGACCGGCCATCTCCAGTGCCAGCCCGGTTTTACCCGAGGCAGTCGGCCCCATAATCGCAATCACGGGTAATGCAGTTGACGTGCCATCACTCATCAGGTTCATCCCACTTTTTTATTAACTGGCTTAGCGGCTGCAATTTACCAAACTCATGCACCCGTTCCCACCGTTCGGTCAGGGATAATCCATCAAACCATTGCCAGGTCAGTGTCAGCAATGTGGCATCTGTCGCACTTGCCGTTAGTGGTATCTGTTGGGCCAGCTCCTCTGCAGAGGTAGCCGGTAAACTCACCAATTCGGCAAACAGCGATACCCACGGCAAATGACGGCACCCGGCGGGAACCTGCTGTAGACGTAGTTTGCCAGCTGCCCGGTTAACAACAAATCCGAGGTCATTCAGTAAACCAACAACCGATTCGCTCACACCAGTGCTGTCAATGGCTACAGGCATCAGCAACGGTTGCGAGGTACGACCAAAGTCTAACATGGTTTTCCACCAGCCGGCTTGCAGGTCTGCGGCATCAACCAACCAGGCATTATCCTGGTCAATAACCAGCCGGTGACGCTGATTCAGGGCAATCAGGTTCAGCGCATGGGTTTGAGCCCCTTCTGTGTCGCTGTTTGGCGTCATTAACTGATTATAATTGGCCTGATACGCATCACTGACCCCTGAGGTATGCGCACGACGACCTCCTGCGCCACCGCCACCAGAACGTGCTGCCGGCGAGTGACTGACCGGTTGATAATGACCCGCAGCAGAATTAGCACCCGCAGAAACAGGCAGGTCAGCGCTCTTGTCACAGGTTGGCACGTTGGCCGACCGTTGGGTGGAAGATACCGACGCAAGCGGGCGGATATAATCATGGCTGACATCGCTGTCATCAAACAGCGGGCTGTCGGTCGGGGTTCGCTCACCGTGATCCTGTATCAGCGCGTCATACACCGCCTTACAAATAAAGTCATGCACCAGCCGGCTTTGCTGAAAGCGAACCTCGTGCTTTGCCGGGTGAACATTCACATCCACATCTTTGGGCGAAATCGTCAGGTAGAAAACAAAGGAAGGCTGCTCAAGCTCTCCCCAGGCAGATTCATAGGCCTGACGAATAGCGTGAAGTATTAGTTTGTCGCGCATGCCCCGGTTATTCACAAAGCTGTACTGGCAGTCATTGCTGCTTCGCATCACCTGCCGGTCACCCAGCCAGGCTTCAATGGCCATGCCCTGATAATCCAGGGTCAGGTGACTGGCATTGTCGATAAACTTCTGGCCTACCACCTGAGCGATGCGCTGACTAAACTTATCTTTGGCAACCGCAGCAAAGCGACGCACAACCTTACTGTTATGTTTGAGGGTAAAGCTGACCTGAGGATGGCTTAGCGCGATTCGCTTAACCACCTCTTCGATGTGCTGAAACTCGGTTTTTTCAGTGCGCAGGAACTTTCTGCGCGCCGGCGTGTTATAAAATAAATCAGCCACATCGATAGTCGTGCCATCAGGATGCGCGGCCGGATTAACCGTGACTGCCATGTCCCGGCCTTCACAGCTGGCCTGCCAGGCCTGCTCCTGTTCGGCCGGTTTAGAGGTCAGCGTTAAGCGGCTGACCGAGCTGATACTGGCCAGCGCTTCACCGCGAAACCCCAGCGACAATATACTTTCCAAATCATCCAGCGTGGCAATTTTACTGGTAGCATGCCGGCTTAGCGCCAGTTGCAGTTCCTCTCTGCTGATACCGCAGCCGTTATCTCGCAGGCGCACCCGCTTATGGCCGCCCCGCTCAATATCCAGCTCAATCCGCGTAGCACCCGCATCCAGGCTGTTTTCCACAAGTTCCTTGACCACCGAAGCCGGTCGTTCGACCACTTCTCCGGCAGCAATTTGGTTAGCCAGCCGCGCTGGTAATAACTGAATGGGCAAAATGCTCTCTCTTGCTTGGTAGCACGGTATGACAGGTCAGGTTCTGGGGATAGTCAGAACCTGACCGATGCGTACCACATCACTGCGTAAATTATTGGCTTCTTTAATGCTGCTGACCTTAACATTGTAACGTTGGGCCAGTAAGGACAAGGACTCTCCGCTTTGTACCCGATGGGTTCGATTACGGTCCCTTTGAGATGCCCATAGCGTACCATCTGGCGGTACCTGTTTGAAGTAGCTTTTGGTGGCATTAAACATAGAGCGGGCGAGCCGTTCACGATAAGTGTCCCACAACAGGTTTTTTTCTTCCTGCGGGTTAGAGATGAATCCCACCTCTACCAGAATCGACGGAATGTCTGGCGCGGTGAGCACGGCAAAGCTGGCAGCCTGTGGAGAGCGTTTGTGCAGCCGGGTCACCTGTTTCATCTCGCCAATGACTTTTTTGCTCAGATCATAACTGGCCGACATGGAATGGTCCATCGACAAACCAATAATGGTTTCTGCCAGATAGCGTTCACTGGCATTGTCAGAAATCACTTCAGCCGCCCCCCCGAGTAACTCAGAATGTTGCTCGGTTTTTTCCAGCCAGCGCCCCAGTTCCGAGTCTGCCCGGCGCATGGACAACACCCAGACCGAGCCACCACGTGGCTCCGGTTGGCTAAATGCATCGGCGTGAATAGAGATCAGTAAATCTGCTTTCTTCTTACGTGCAATCTCAGGCCGTTTAGTCGGGTAAATGTAATAGTCACCATCTCGTACCAGCACTGAACGCATACCGGGCTCCGCGTCAAATAACGCAGCCAGTTTGCGGGCAATACTCAGTGTAATATGTTTTTCATACGTACCGGACGGGCCAATAGAGCCCGGGTCATTGCCTCCGTGACCGGCATCAATGGCAACAATAATATCCCGATCCCGCTGATTACTGGTGCTGTCCATGCGTACCGCCTCAGCGGTATTGCCTGCGGCAGAGACCGCAGCGTTACCAGGCTGGCTGTCATTCAGGTCAATGACCAGACGATGTCCGTATTCGCCTGATGGCGCAATCGTAAACAGATTGGGATCAGCCTGACGGGTCAGGTCAATAACAAGCCGGGCCGACTGACTATTCTTCGGCGTAGAATAACGAACCCGGCGCACCAGTGAGCCGGTATCTCCCTGCAGGCTGAGGTCCTGATCATCACTGGTATTTTGCAAATCAATCACCAGACGTTCAGGATTATGCAATGAAAAATAGGTAAATGCGGTGTCGGCAGATAAATCCACCACCACCCGGGTTTTATCCGCTGCCGGGGCCACCCTCACACTGCCGATCGGGTTAGGCGCTGCCGCAACCGGTCCTGCCAGGGTAAGCATCAGGCATACAAATGTAATTAAGCGCAACATGACTTCGCCTTTTCGTAATGACGTTATTATTAGGCTCAGCTTATAGAATATATCAAGCCAGACAGGCTGCAAGGAGCGTAGCTCCGGCCTCACTGGGTGCAGTCAGGGTAATCTGGCGTTCATCCTGATTCAGCTGAATCTTCATTATGACATCAGGCGATGCCAGTAATTCCCCGCCTTTTTGGGGCCACTCAACCAGACACACCGTGCGCTGGCCGAAGTAATCACGAATTCCCATAAACTCGAGCTCTTCAGGATCGGATAACCGGTATAAATCAAAGTGGTATACCGTCATCGTTTCCAGTTCGTAAGGTTCCACCAGCGTATAGGTCGGGCTCTTAACATTACCTGAATGACCCAGCGCCTGGATCAGATGGCGGCTGAAAGTGGTTTTACCCGCGCCCAAATCGCCTTCTAAATAAATGATAAGGCCTTTATCCAGGTGTGTTTTCACCGCACCGGCTAAAGCAACAGCCAGCGCCTGAGTTTGCGCCTCTTCGGTCACGACGCGGCTGTACTGCACGTTTGTCATGTTTCTTTTACTACCTAAAACGTTATATCAGAGTTACTGGTTGATCAGCACTCTGACAGCATCAAATAAATCACTGGCGATCATACCACGCTGACCATACAGTTCAGCCAGCTCATCACCCGCTTTTGCATGCAGGGTAACACCATACCGGCTGGCCATCTCAGTGCTCAGCCCCTGGGCCAGCAATGCACCTAGTATGCCACTTAACACATCGCCACTGCCAGCGGTTGCCATGGCCGGATTACCATGCCGGCATACCGCCACACTGGTTTCGTTATCAATGATGGTACCGGCGCCTTTTAACACACAGGTAGCATGATACCGCTGGGCACACTGTTTTGCATAATTGAAGCGTTCGCCTTCCACATCCTCCACCGATACACCTAGTAAGCGTGAGGCTTCTCCGGCATGCGGTGTTAAAATACAATCGTTCAGAGTGTAGGCTGTGGCTTGCCGACTCAGCAGGTTCAGCGCATCGGCATCAATTACCACCGGCTTTTGCTCACTTTGACAATGCTTGAGCACCGTCTCAAAGGTAAACTGAGCCCAGTCATCCTGACCCAGCCCCGGGCCAATCACCACACAACTGGCCCATTCCAGCGCCTGCTCCAGCCCTTCACTGGTGACCATTAGTTCAGGCCGGCCCGCACTGACCTGCACCGCGGAACTTTCGTGAACATAAGCGCGCACCATGCCTGCGCCAGAACGTAAGGCCGCTTCACCAGCCAGCCGGATAGCCCCGGCGGTACCACGGTTAGCGCCCACACATAATAACCGGCCGTACGACCCTTTATGGCTGTGCACGTCACGGGGACCCAGTCCAATAAACTGTTGTATATCCAGCCAGCTGGCAAACGGCCGTGCCAGCTGGCCAAACGCTTTGGAGATACCTAAATCCTCAAACACCAGACGTCCGCAGGACTGTTTACCCGCGCCGGTGGTCAGTCCCGGCTTGATGCCTACCAGCGTAACCGTTACGGTTGCCTGAATACAGCGCCCCATCGACTGACCGGTGTCGGCATCCAGGCCCGAGGGCACATCGATACTGACTACGGGCGTGTCACTTTGATTGACAGCATCAATAATTTCAGCAAATTCGTTGCGAATATAGGTATTGATACCGGTCCCCAGTAACGCATCGATGACCAGGCCGGCTTTGTTCAACAAAGCGGCATCAAATCGCTCAATCGTACCACCTGCTTCCAGCCAGCGCTCCTGGGCTCGTCCGGCATCGCCATCCAGAGTACGTTGTGGCTCCACCGCGCAAACATGCACCTGCTTTCCGGCCTGTTTGGCATAACTGGCCGCGATATAGCCATCGCCGGCGTTATTCCCCTGCCCGACCAGAACCAGATACACATCGGTATTAGGTAACAAATGCTGACACTGACGAAACACTGCTTCACCGGCGCGCTCCATCAGTGTAAACATTTCACAGCCTGACTGGCTGGCGGCTTCCTGCTCATTGTTTCTGACCTCATCGGCGCGAAACAGTTTGTATGATAAACTTGTGGTCAATTGTGTATCTAACATGTTGGCATGTCCGGAATTAATTCAATCGATTTAGGTCGTTTAACAGACGATATCAAGGCTTGGGGCCGTGCGCTAGGCTTTCAGCAAGTTGGCATCAGTGATATTGATCTGCATCAGCACGAAGCACCGCTACAGCAATGGCTGGATAACGGCTATCACGGCGAAATGAATTTTATGGCGGCTCACGGTATGAAAAGAGCGAGGCCAGACGAACTGCTGCCCGGCACAGTGCGGGTAATCAGTGTCAGAATGGATTATCTGCCGCCGGACGCCTCGTTCGCCCGTAACCTGAAAAACGATCAGCATGCGTATATCAGTCGTTATGCGCTGGGTCGTGATTATCATAAAGTGTTGCGCAAACGGTTAAAACAACTGGGCCAGAAAATTGAAAGCGCCCTGGCCGATACCCAGTATCGTCCTTTTGTTGACTCCGCCCCGGTGCTGGAACATGCTATTGCGGAGAAAGCCGGACTGGGCTGGACCGGCAAGCACAGCCTGACCATTAACCGTGAAGCCGGCTCCTGGTTTTTTCTGGGCGAGTTATTTATTAATTTACCCTTGCCGGTGGATGAACCGGTTGAAGAAGGCTGTGGCAGCTGCACCGCCTGTCTGACGATGTGCCCAACTGGCGCTATTGTGGCACCTTATCAGGTAGATGCCCGCAAATGCATATCTTATTTGACGATTGAATACGATGGCATTATCCCGGAGTCACTACGCCCCTTAATGGGTAACCGGATTTACGGGTGCGACGATTGTCAGCTGGTTTGCCCCTGGAATCGGTACGCCAGCGTGACCACCGAAGAAGATTTTATGCCACGAAAACAGCTGCACGGGCAATCGCTGCTCACCTTGTTCAGCTGGACGGAATCACAGTTTCTGGCCAATACCGAAGGTTCACCCATCCGCCGAATCGGGTTTGAAAAATGGCAGCGTAATCTGGCTGTCGCCATGGGGAATGCTGGCTTTTCGCAGGCACTGGTTGATGCACTTGAACAAGCACTGCCCACCTCATCTGCGTTGGTTCGGCCTCATATAGAATGGGCCCTACTGCGGCATCAGCCAGATGCCAGAGGCGGTAGCCGGCATACTGCCCGGCTGGCCAGAATCGTGGAAAAAGGATTACCCAGAGACGCTTAAAGCACAAGGCACGCTAGATAGACGCCCCTACCTGTAGTACAAAATGAGTAATGTTGTTCTGCGTAGACATGCTGTTAGAGGCGCTGGTGTAGTTTTGTCTGAGCGGCTCAACCAGTTTTTGCAGCTCTTCGCCAGAACCTTCAAACTGACCGGTTAGTTCACAGCCTTTAAGTTCACAGCGTACCGAATGCAACAACAACGTTTCGGCATCCGGGTGTAACGTAAAATACTGTTTCAGCTTTTGCTCGGTAGCGTTTAACCGCAGCGGCACACTGGCTACCGCCGCGCTCATCTGCGTCAGCGCATCCCGGGAGTCTTCCCAGTCGCGCAAGGTTTGCCCTACCGGCTCATCCATCATTTTTACGGATGGCCTGACTGCCGGTGTTTCCACTTTAAAAGCAGGTTTTGAAGGTTCATCCTGAACGTCTTTAAACAGCTGGGCTTTGGCCTTGTCACTGGTCGCCAGCATATTCTGATAATGTCCAAACTGATAGCCTGCAACTGCAATAAATATCAGCAAGGCTATATACACCCAGGGTTTCATGTTTACTCTGCTTAACAATTAACGGTGATAAGGTCTGCTCAGGCGATGGACTGCATCGATAAACACACCGGCATTTTCAGGTGGTACATCCAGATGAATACCATGACCTAAATTAAATACATGACCGCTTCCCTGCCCATAACTGGCAAGAATATCAGCCACTTCCTGTTCAATCCGCTGTGGTGAGGCATACAGCATGGACGGATCCATGTTGCCCTGCAAGGCCACCTTGTCGCCAATCCGACGGCGGGCTTCATCAATATTGATAGTCCAGTCCAGTCCCACAGCATCACAACCGGTTGCTGCAATGTCTTCCAGCCACATTCCGCCGTTTTTGGTAAACAGAGTGACCGGTACTTTACGTCCGTCATTGTGGCGGGTCAGACCATCGACAATGCGGGCCATATACTGCAGCGAAAATTCATTATAATCGCGTGGCGACAGCACTCCGCCCCAGGTATCAAATATCATGACCGACTGTGCGCCGGCTGCAATCTGTGCATTAAGATAACTGGTGACAGAGTCAGCCAGCTTTTCCATTAATTTATGCAGCACGGCCGGCTGAGCAAATGCCATCTTTTTAATTTTGGTAAAGGCTTTGCTGGAACCACCTTCAATCATATAGGTGGCAAGTGTCCAGGGGCTGCCGGAAAAACCAATCAGCGGCACTTCCCCTTTCAGCTCTTTACGAATAGTACGCACTGCATTCATCACGTATTGCAGTTCGCCTTCCGGGTCTGGGATGCCAATTTTATCAACATCTGCCTGGCTTTGAATCGGGTTACTGAATTTAGGACCCTCGCCGGCTTCAAAATACAGCCCAAGTCCCATCGCATCCGGAATAGTCAGAATGTCAGAAAACAAAATTGCTGCGTCAAGATCAAAGCGACGCAATGGCTGCATGGTCACTTCACAGGCTAGCTCGGCGTTACGACACAATGACATGAAATCACCAGCCTGTGCGCGGGTTGCTTTATATTCCGGTAAATAGCGCCCGGCCTGACGCATCATCCATACCGGGGTGGCATCAACAGGTTGCTTTGACAACGCACGCAGATAACGGTCGTTTTTTAATTCAGATGTCGGCGTTGTTGGCTGCTGTGACATATATTCCTCAAACTAGCACGGGTGAATGGGCGGGCGGATTATATCAATATTCGCCCGACTAAGACTTTTTTATTTTATTAATTTTTTAATCAGCTGGATCGCTTTGTACGCACCACCTCTTCAATCAGCCGGCCAGCAATAGACAGTTTCGGTGGCGTATTAGGCAATGCGTCTGTATCAAACCAGTAGGCATCAACAATTTCGTTATCATCGACGTTAATCTCACCACCGGCATATTCTGCAATAAACCCTACCATCAGCGAATGGGGGAACGGCCAGGGCTGACTGTCAAAATACTTCAGATTTTTCACCCTGACGCCCACTTCTTCCATGACCTCACGATGCACAGCCTGCTCCAGCGTTTCGCCGCTTTCGACAAAGCCTGCCAAAGTGGAGTACATATTAAGCTCTTTATGTCGTACTCCCCTGGCCAGCAGTATTTTTGAGCCGCTGTAAATTGCTACAATGATACAGGGCGATACCCGTGGGTAAGTACGATGACCACAACGGTTACACTGCAGCGCCATTTCCCAGTCAATCTGGTTAGTGGTCGCTCCGCACTGTCCACAATATCGATGCGTTCGCAAAAAATGCACATATTGCCAGGCACGGGCATACTCCCGGAATGCATCTTTCGATGCGGTGGTCAGCAGGTGCCGTAAAGAGGTCCACTGCCACCCTTCACAGTCTAGCTGCTCACTGCCGACATCCACCACCATCAACGGCTCATCAAAGGTCTCCTGCGGTCCGACTTCTGGCGGATATACCAGAGGCGGTAGCTGACGAGCCTCGCTGGCATAATGGTGCAGAAAAGGCATTGTCTGCCAGTTCTCACGGGGTAATTCTCCGGTTTGGGTATTAATCAGGATTTTGTCTTTAGAAAAAACCAGCCAGGGGCCTGAATACTGATTCAAAACCTCTGTCTGCGTTGGATTCATCATAATGTTTTGACCCACTGGCGCTACGACTGAGCCTGATAATAAAAGCACAAACGATGATAAAACAAGGGGGATCAGGCAGTTTACCCGTGTGGAAGTTGTGCTGTGACGCGTCGGTGTTATACTGTTTTTTAGCTATCGCAAGCTGCTGAAAAATCGCAATCAGGAGAGGCAAGGTGTTAAATCAATTAGAAAAAACCCGGGAAAAATGGGGCGGCCGGTCGGCCACTGTCGATAATTGGTTACACGCCAGACAGGCTCTGCTGATAGAGTATTGCCGGCTGGCCGGTATTAACACCCGTCAGGGTACACTCCCGGCAGAGGCAGAGCTTTCGGTGTTTTGTGACAACCTGATTGACTATACCTCTGCCGGACACTTTAAAATCTACGATTTACTGGTTAGTGATGATAAAGCCGGACAAACACTGAAACAAACGATCTATCCTCAGCTGGCAGATACAACCGATACCGCCTTACAGTTTAACGACGATTTCAGTGCCGAGATACAGCTGGAAAAAGCGGCTGCCTTTGAACAGGCGATTGCCCGGTTAGGTGAGGTGCTGACCCAGCGATTCGAACTTGAAGATCAGTTAATCAGCCATATGTTTGAGGCTCATGGCGAAAAAACTATCGCTGAGACAGAACAGAATCAATAAACTGATCATAGGCACGAGCAAAGAATACGCGAAATTATGAATAAATCGACGTTAATCAATAAAGCGCGGGCTTATTGTGACCAGCGCGGAGCGCGGTTTACCCCGCTGCGTGAAAAAGTCTACGAAATATTATTAAGTAAACATGGTCCTATGGGCGCTTATGAATTGCTGGATGCATTAAAAGAAACAGAGTCTGGCGCCAAGCCGGCAACGGTGTATCGTGCCCTGGATTTTTTACTGGAATTTGGTTTTATTCATCGCCTTGAATCAACCAATGCTTTTGTAGCATGTCACCATTTTGGTTGTCATCATCCGGTACAGTTCCTTATTTGCGACAGTTGTGGTGATGTGGCGGAAATTCAGTCAGAAGGGCTGAAAGAAACCCTTGATAATCAGGCTAAGGCCCACGGTTTTTCCGTATCAACACAAACGATTGAGGCGCACGGATTGTGCGCTGACTGCCAGCAGGCAGAAAATACAGAAAATGGAGCGCACCATCACCATGAATGCTGAATTTGTTAACCCGTTTATCGCCGGACTCCTGAATGTAATGGAAACCATGGCGCAGACCACACTGACGCCGGGTAAGCCGAAAAAAAAGCAGTCAGATATTGCTAAAGGCGATGTGTCAGGCTTGATTGGGATGGTTGGCCCTCAGGTCAAAGGCTCATTGTCGATCACCTTCGATGAAAATCTGGCATTAACTATTATGGAACGCATGGTTGGAGAGAGACCGGAAACTGTTGATGCCGAAGTTGGCGACATGGTAGGTGAAGTCACCAATATGATTTGCGGGAATGCCAAGCGCGACCTGTCAGAGAAAGGATATGAGTTTGGTATGGCCACGCCGGTGGTAGTGTCAGGCAAGCAACATACCATCAGCCATCAGGTTGATGGTCCCAAGCTTATCATGCCATTTCAAAGTGACGTAGGCATGGCCTATCTGGAAATCTGTTTTGACAAATAACGTATTCTGGCACAGCGAAACCATTGTATTACCGCGCTTTCAGCGCGGTTTTCATTTGATCACCGATGAGGTTAATCAGGCATTACCTGATATCAAAAGGCTGGATGTGGGCCTGCTCCACTTGTTTTTACAGCATACCAGTGCCAGTCTCACCATTAATGAAAATGCAGATCCTTCGGTCAGAAGTGATCTGGAAAGCTGGTTCAATCATACAGTTAAAGAAAATACACCTTACTTTACGCATACCTATGAGGGCAGCGACGACATGCCTGCCCATATTAAATCAAGCCTGTTGGGGTGCGAACTGACGGTGCCGGTTGCAAATGGAAAATTGCAATTGGGTACGTGGCAGGGTATAACCCTTGCCGAGCATCGCAATAACGGGGGAAGTCGGCGTATCATTGCGACACTTCAAGGGAAGATCGGATAACATTCTCATCGTGTCCCGATGGGCAAGATTTAATTTCTGGTATGCGCTGTGCATAGCTAAAAAATCTGTTTATCACTCAACTTTATACAGGATGTGACTATGAAAAAAACATTCAATATTGCTGCTGTAGCCCTGGCTGTAATGTCAGCTAACAGTTTTGCTCAGGAAGATACTTCTGGTAAAGCGTACGACAGCTGGATCGGCCTATATGGCATGTATTACAACGCTGAAGAGACTAAGCCTGCAGACGACCTGATGGACGATGGCTTTGGTTTTGGTGGCGAATATGGCTGGCGCTTTGACGAAAACTGGGCGATTCGTGGTGAATTAACTGCGCTTGATATCGATTACCAGCAGGTTCTGGGCCGTGACGACAGTGTATCTGGCGTTTCTTACGGTGTTGATGCTATGTATTTCATGCCTGACGATCTGTGGTACGTATTCGCAGGTTACAAGCGTCAGGACTTTGATGAGAACCTGAACCTTGCTGATGTAGGTATTGGTAAGCACTGGGATATTTCTGACAAAGTGAAGCTGGTAACTGAAATCGCTGCTTATTATGATTTTGGTCAGGATTACACGGACTACAGCGCTAAGCTGGGTGTGGTTTTCCCATTAGGCGGTTCTGCGTCTTCACAGCCTGAACCAGCACCAGCTACTCCGGTTGATCAGGATTCTGACAACGACGGTGTAATGAACAGTGTTGATGAGTGCCCTAACACACCAGCAGGTGCAGAAGTAGATGCACGCGGTTGTGAAATTGTGGGTGACAGCGACAACGACGGCGTAAAAGACGACAAAGATATGTGTCCTGATACGCCAATGAATGACAAAGTTGACGCTGATGGCTGTACTGTATTTGAAGAAGAAGAAGTGACTCATACCCTGCGCGTTCTGTTCCCTCATAACAGTGCAGATGTTACTGATGTAAATGCAGAGAATATTGAAGAGTTTGCAAACTTCTTCAAACGTTATGGCAAAACTGAAGCTGTAATCGAAGGCCACGCGTCTGCACCAGGTTCAGAGTCATACAACATGGACCTGTCTAAGCGTCGTGCTGAAGCATTCAAAAATGTGCTGGTTGAAGAGTACGGCATCGATGAATCTCGTCTGACGACTGAAGGCTTTGGTGAATCTCAGCTGATTGATGATTCAAACACAGCTGAAGCGAACCGCATTAACCGTCGCATTCACATTCGAGTGACTGCCATGGTAGAAGTACCAGAAGAACGTAACTAATTACGTTTTTCCTGCAGTATAGAAAAAGGCGCTTGTTAAGCGCCTTTTTTGTATTTATTACAAGTGATTGCCTCTAATATTCATCCGCGATAGCCGGACCGGCATAATTATCAAACCGGGAAAACTGCCCCTGGAAAGTCAACCGACAGGTTCCAATGGGTCCGTTCCGCTGCTTACCGATAATTATTTCTGCAATACCCTTCTCTTCACTGTTTTCGTGATATACCTCATCACGATAAATAAACATAATGAGGTCAGCATCCTGCTCGATAGAGCCTGACTCCCTGAGATCGGAGTTTACCGGCCGTTTGTCCGCTCGCTGCTCCAGGCTTCGGTTTAGCTGAGACAGCGCTACTACCGGCACTTCCAGCTCTTTTGCCAATGCTTTTAATGACCGGGAAATCTCGGCAATCTCCAGCGTCCGGTTATCAGCCAGAGACGGTACCCGCATTAGCTGAAGGTAATCGACCATGATCATGGAGATCCCCCCCCTATCCCGGGCAATTTTGCGGGCGCGACTGCGTACATCCATGGGCGTAAGCCCTGATGAATCATCGATATACAAACAATCTTTGTCTTTTAGCATCGCCATGGTGTTGGAGATACGCGCCCAATCCTCATCTTCAAGCTGAGCGGTACGGATTTTGGTCTGATCGACCCGGCTAAGAGAGGCCAGCATACGCATCATCAGCTGCTCAGACGGCATCTCAAGACTGAACACTAATACCGGTTTATTTTCTGCCAGCATGGCATTTTCTACCAGATTCATAGCAAATGTGGTTTTACCCATTGAGGGACGTGCCGCCACAATAACCAGATCAGACGGTTGCAGTCCGCTGGTTTTTTTATCCAGGTCGCTAAATCCTGTGGTAACCCCCGTCACATCCTTACCGGTCTTGATCAGCGCTTCGAGCCGATCCACGGTTTTTGCCAGCACCGGATTAATACCCATCGGGCCATCATTTTCGCTGGTGCGTTTTTCGGCAATTTCAAATACTTTGCTTTCTGCAAAATCCAGAATGTCGGCACTCTCGCGCCCTTCAGGATTATAGCCAATCTCGGCAATTTCGTGCGCCACCCCAATAAGCTCACGGGTGATCGCACGCTCGCTGATAATTTTGGCATAAGACACCACATTGGCTGAGCTCGGCGTATTTTTTGCCAGTTCCCCCAAATACGCAAAGCCGCCGGCATCTTCAAGCTCATCACGTTGTTCAAGCTCTTCTGACACCGTGATAAGATCGATAGGCTCGTTTCGCCCCAGCAGGCGAACAATAGCCCGAAATATGATTTGATGTGTGCGAGTGTAAAAGTCGTGCTCTGAAACAATTTCTGCCACTTTATCCCAGGTATCAGGATCAATCAGCATACTGCCTAGTACAGACTGCTCTGCTTCTACGCTGTGAGGAGGCACTTTCAGCTTTTCGATACTAGGGTCTTTATCAGGGGACGTGGTTTTCACAAACTACAACCATTACTCAATCATTCAGGCGAATATTATGCGTTAAATTGACGCTAAGTTAAAATCATCCTGCTGACTTATTTATGACTGCCACAAACTGTATGGTCAGAATAAGAGGAAGACATGATACTATTTGCATTAGATATTTCTAATACCCTGTTAAACAATAAGTTAATAAAATGCAAATCAGTTTGTCGTGGTAAAAGAATTATCCCAAATACTTACAAATTAGTCCTTTCACTGGCAAATGACTGTCGATATAGTCAAAGACTCTTTTAACTGTTTCTCTGTTCATCATTTACTCTTATCAATCTATGACCAGACTTGTATGCCTGTTTGCAAGCTTATTTTATTGTATTGTGGTGCAGGCCTCGGTGAGCGAGGAGTATTTAAGCGCCCGCAGTAAAATATTATCGCTGCCCGGGCCTGAGCGCGCAGATGCCTTACAAACTTCCGTTTTTGACACCGACACGGTGCAGGGCCGCTATTTTTATCATTCCGTACTCGTCATTGATAGCCAGCCGGCTGAACAATCTGAACTATCCACCGATGATCTGAGGGCGCTTAAAAACGAGCTCCCGGAGTTATATTACGAACAGCAAATCATTACGATAAGCCGGGCCCAAAAACCGGTTAAAGAAACACTCAGACAGCTTTATCAGATCAGACAGGCAGCAGAACAGCAGCAATTTGTCAGAGTTGCCCGGCTCGCCAGCAAGCATATTGTCAGTATCCTGTCAGACAACGGAAACTGGATGAGCGCCATTATTGAAATACATCAGCTGTCGCAGGTCGCACCACCGTTTCCCGTGACTTATGACTATTCTCTGTTTTCGATGCATACAGATATGGCTTTTTCCATGTATGCACTACGAAATTATCAGGAGCAGCTTACCTACTGCGACAAACTCGACTTACAATTAAGAGCCAGTGCTGCTTCCGATGCACAGCTGTATGCAAGCGCCTATACCTGTCGAGTCGATGCTTACATTGGTATGCAGGATACCCAGCAGGCTAGTCGGGCTCTCGATAGCCTGAAGCAGCTTGCTGCAAGTACTGACTCAGCCACCATAAAACTGTATTCATCCATGCGCCAGGCCGGTTTAGAATACGCTCGAAAAAATTATGCCGATACCTTTACCCACGCTAAAAAAGCAGCTGAGCTCATCGAGCAGTTACAGGCAGAAAATAAAAGGTACGCCTTTATCATTTATATGCTGATGAGCGCAGCTCAGCTAGAAATGGGTAATATTGAGAGCGCTGCCAGATATCTCACGATAATGGATGACAGCCGGCAAGGTGTCAGATCAAAAAGTGTGTTTGAAAATGAGGCACTGATCATCAAAGCCAGAGTTGCCGAGTCACTCAGGCAATATGATAAAGCGGCCGAATATTATGAAAAAACGATCAGCGCCCTGGCGGGAAAAGGGGGCAAGACTGTTAACGATATTCATCTTAACGCCCTGACCAGAGAACTGGATGAAAAGCACCTGTCCTACCTGAAACTACAAAGTCAGTTACACAAAACCAAGTCTGACAATATGACGTTACTGGCTGTTTTTACATCAGTACTGGCCATTGCATCTGGCCTGTTAGTCTGGCGTCTGTTCCGGCATAAACGCCAGCTGGAAAGCTTTGCGCAGATCGATACACTGACCGGCGTGAGTAATCGCTGGTATGCCCTGCAAAAAATCAGTCGTCAGCTTGGTGCGCTCAAAAAGTCCCGCTCCATCTGTGTTGCCATGGTGGATATTGATAATTTTAAGAGTATCAATGACGACTATGGCCACAGTAAAGGCGATAAAGTGCTGATGGATTTTGCCCGCCAGTTCAAATACCGTTTTGGCAAAGACGATGTGGTTGGTCGTTACGGTGGCGAAGAATTTATCATTATGATGAACAATACGAATTTACAGGATGCGACTCAGAAAATCGAGCAGGCACGACAAACACTGCTGCAGGACAATAATCGCTTATCCAGTGCCGGGCTTGCCATTGAATTCAGCTGCGGGCTGGTACAGGTTTTACATAAAACAGACATGACGCCGGTATTATCGTTATGTGACTCTTTATTGTATCGGGCTAAAAAAGAGGGGAAAAGCCGTACATACAGCCGCGTATTTACTGCTGAGTAGGTGAGTGAAGGGATTAAGGGTTGTTCGCCGGTGGTTACTTTTAATAAGTACCTTGTGGTGTTCAGTGGCTCAGGCGTCCACTCTGGATGACTACCTGCAGAAGCGCCAGCAAGTGATGCTCCTGCCTTATGCTGAAATTATTCCCGCCCTGAAACAGGCAGAATTTGATACCTCCACCCCACTGGGGCGCTATGTTTACTATTCAGTCTGGCTGAATGCCGGACAGGGTGAGCCCGCTATAACACCCACGCCTGCTGACTGGCAGGCCCTTCAGACTCGCTTCCCTGCCCTGTTTCATGAAAGCCGTATTCTCAGGACCTGGTTTTCCGGCGAGTCCGCGCAAACCAAATTACAGGACTTGTATCAGCTCAAGCAGATTGCAGCGAACCATAACTGGGTCCGGCTACGCCGGCTGGCCAGTTACTATCTGGTGATGACGTATCAGGGCGAAGGCAGCTATTTCAATGCCATCATTGAGCTTTATAACGTTATGAAAATCGCCCCACCGGCAACAGCCGCTTATGACTGGTATGACTATTCTCTCATTGATATTTATTCAGACATGACGCGTTCAATGTACGGGCTGGGAAACACAGAAGGCGAGCTGAAGTATTGTCAGAAAACCGTTAACTTTTTGTCCTCTGAAGCTACATCAGATACAGAGTCTACAGCCCGGGCGCTGGCTTGTCAGATTGGTGCGCAGCTCAGAATGTCAAATATCAGCGAAGCAGAGGATACGTTAAAAAAATTGAATGCGCTGGCATTAAGCACAAAATTAACAGAAGTTAAAATCACTGCTTTAATCCAGTTTGCTATTTTTTTCCGGGCTCAGGAAAAGTACGCTCTCGCATTTTCCTATGCAAAGGATGTCATTGATATACAGCGTCAGTTGGGGATCAGGCTGCCAAATACCATATATACAGCAAATAAATTAATGGCTCTGTCTCAACTGGATCTGGGCAACCCTCAGACTGCTAAGCAATATCTTCAGTCAATGGAAACCGGACGGGGTTCAATAGAGCAAGGTATCCATTATGACATCGAAGCCATTGTACTTAAGGCCCGGATTGAAAATGCACTGGGCAATTATGCTGCTGCCGGGGCACTGTATGAAAAAGCCTTGTCTCTGTTCGGGCCTCGCTCGGTGGCACCAGTCAATGATATGAGTTTAATGGCCCTGCAAAAAGACACCGAACAATCACAGTCCTCCGTACTGATAATAAAAAATAAGCTACACCAGACCCGCGCCGAACAGATGACGCTGGTCGCGGTATTTACCACGGCGCTGGTAATTGTGGGTGGCGCGCTGATTTGGTATTTGGTTCGTCATCAGCAGCAACTGCGAGCCTTTGCCCGTACCGACAGTCTGACCCGGCTTTATAATCGCGGGCACAGTGTCGGCCTGGCTGATACCGCATTAAGCAAAGCTACGCAGAATAGTCCGGTGTGTCTGGCACTGATTGATATCGACCACTTTAAACAGATTAACGATACTTTGGGTCATCAGGTTGGTGACAAGGTGTTAGAAACGGTGGGCAGGCAGCTGACGCTGTGGGCCGGTAAACGTCACTTGGCCGGCCGCTATGGCGGCGAGGAGTTTTTGCTGATTTTACCAGATACCTCCCTTGATGCGGCCCAGGCCGAGCTGGCGCGATTACGTCAGTTGCTGGAAAGCTCCGTGGCGGAAATCAGGGGACCGCTGACATTTAGCGGCGGTCTGGTCCAGGTTGCTCAGCCAGCGGACACCGACACCATCATCGGTCTGTGTGACACCTTGCTGTATCAGGCCAAGCAACAGGGCCGTAACAGGCTGTACAGCCGGAGCCTGAATCAGGCCTAGCGCAGGCTAATGACAAAGGTGTCCTGAAACTTAATCAAATAAGTCCTTTTATTGCCTTTTGGGGATACGTATAGTCGTAGGCATTGTCTGTTTGTATTCTTGCTGTCTTGTGAAGCTGACTGCCTGTCTTTACTTGTGTTTTTGTATCCTGAGCACTCTGTGGAGTGCAGGCGTCTGCGCGTCCACTCTGGATGACTACCTGCAGAAGCGCCAGCAAGTGATGCTCCTGCCTTATGCTGAAATTATTCCCGCCCTGAAACAGGCAGAATTTGATACCTCCACCCCACTGGGGCGCTATGTTTACTATTCAGTCTGGCTGAATGCCGGACAGGGTAAGTCGGCTATAACACCCACGCCTGCTGACTGGCAGGCCCTTCAGACCCGCTACCCTGCCCTGTTTCATGAAAGCCGTATTCTCAGGACCTGGTTTTCCGGCGAGTCCGCGCAAACTAAATTACAGGATTTGTATCAGCTCAAGCAGATTGCAGCGAACCATAACTGGGTCCGGCTACGCCGGCTGGCCAGTTACTATCTGGTGATGACGTATCAGGGCGAAGGCAGCTATTTCAATGCCATCATTGAGCTTTATAACGTTATGAAAATCGCCCCACCGGCAACAGCCGCTTATGACTGGTATGACTATTCTCTCATTGATATTTATTCAGACATGGCCTACTCCCAGTACGGACTTCGCAACAATCAAGGCCAGTACAAATATTGCATCAAAATACAGGATTTTCTGACAGCCCAACCTACTTATGACGAAGGGGCTGAAGCAAGGGCACTTGCTTGTCAGATTGGTGCGCTACTCAGAATGTCCAGATTCAGCGATGCCGAACAGACTCTTAAAAAGTTGAACACGCTGGCTACTAATTCAAATGTTCCCGAAATCAAAATTACATCGCTTATCCGCTTTGCAATTTTTTTTCGCGCTAAGGAAAAGCATGAACTCTCCATAAGATACGCTCAGGAGACTATTGATATCCAGGAACAGCTGGGAATAAACATTTCAAATACAGTATATACAGCAAATATGTTGATGAGTGACGCTCAGCTTAAACTAGGAAATCCCCAAGCTTCACTGCGTTATTTTCTGGCAATGGAAAATAGTCGGGGCGCTATTGAGCAAGGCACACATTTTGATATCGAAGCCATTGTGCTTAAGGCCCGGATTGAAAATGCACTGGGCAATTATGCTGCTGCCGGGGCTCTGTATGAAAAAGCCTTGTCTCTGTTCGGGCCTCGCTCGGTGGCACCAGTCAATGATATGAGTTTAATGGCACTGCAAAAAGACACCGAACAATCACAGTCCTCCGTACTGATAATAAAAAATAAGCTACACCAGACCCGCGCCGAACAGATGACGCTGGTCGCGGTATTTACCACGGCGCTGGTAATTGTGGGTGGCGCGCTGATTTGGTATTTGGTTCGTCATCAGCAGCAACTGCGAGCCTTTGCCCGTACCGACAGTCTGACCCGGCTTTATAATCGCGGGCACAGTGTCGGCCTGGCTGATACCGCATTAAGCAAAGCTACGCAGAATAGTCCGGTGTGTCTGGCACTGATTGATATCGACCACTTTAAACAGATTAACGATACTTTGGGTCATCAGGTTGGTGACAAGGTGTTAGAAACGGTGGGCAGGCAGCTGACGCTGTGGGCCGGTAAACGTCACTTGGCCGGCCGCTATGGCGGCGAGGAGTTTTTGCTGATTTTACCAGATACCTCCCTTGATGTGGCCCAGGCCGAGCTGGCGCGATTACGTCAGTTGCTGGAAAGCTCCGTGGCGGAAATCAGGGGACCGCTGACATTTAGCGGCGGTATGGTCCAGGTTGCTCAGCCAGCGGACACCGACACCATCATCGGTCTGTGTGACACCTTGCTGTATCAGGCCAAGCAACAGGGCCGTAACAGGCTGTACAGCCGGAGCCTGAATCAGGCCTAGCGCAGGCTAATGACAGTCAGCCAGTCCCACAACAAAGGTGTCCTGAAACTTAATCAAATAAGTCCTTTTATTGCCTTTTGGGGATACGTATAGTCGTAGGCATTGTCTGTTTGTATTCTTGCTGTCTTGTGAAGCTGACTGCCTGTCTTTACTTGTGTTTTTGTATCCTGAGCACTCTGTGGAGTGCAGGCGTCTGCGCGTCCACTCTGGATGACTACCTGCAGAAGCGCCAGCAAGTGATGCTCCTGCCTTATGCTGAAATTATTCCCGCCCTGAAACAGGCAGAATTTGATACCTCCACTCCACTGGGGCGCTATGTTTACTATTCAGTCTGGCTGAATGCCGGACAGGGTGAGTCGGCTATAACACCCACGCCTGCTGACTGGCAGGCCCTTCAGACCCGCTACCCTGCCCTGTTTCATGAAAGCCGTATTCTCAGGACCTGGTTTTCCGGCGAGTCCGCGCAAACCAAATTACAGGACTTGTATCAGCTCAAGCAGATTGCAGCGAACCATAACTGGGTCCGGCTACGCCGGCTGGCCAGTTACTATCTGGTGATGACGTATCAGGGCGAAGGCAGCTATCTCAATGCCATCATTGAGCTTTATAACGTTATGAAAATCGCCCCACCGGCAACAGCCGCTTATGACTGGTATGATTTTCCTCTGACCGAAATGTATAAAAGTATGGCCTATTCGATGTTTGGCTTAGAAAATGATGCCGAACGGTTAAAATATTGCACAAAACTGACTGAGCTCACCGAGACCAGCTCTCACTTGTCCTCCGACTTTTTGGCGAATGCACTTTCCTGCCAGGTAGCAGCCCTTATCAGCTTAACTCAATACGATGAAGCAAAATCTGCGCTTAAGAAGCTTAGCCAGGTAGCGCGAAGAAGCTCAGATCCTTATACCAAACTAGTGTCATTAATGCGGTTTGCCTCTTTTTACAGAGAGATGGACAATTACCCTATGACATTTAAATATGCTCAGGAAGTTGTAGAGTTTCAGAAGCAAACGTATATGACTATTCCGAACATGAATTACAACGCCTACATGTTGATGAGTCTGGCACAACTTAAACTACAAAACCCTGAGTCGGCTATGCACTTTTTCCAGCTGATGAAAAACAGCAGAAATCATAATGAACAAGGCTCAGTTGAAAGAGCAGAATCACTGGTTTTGCATGCCCGGCTCAAGCTAGATAACAAACAATACGAAGATGCTTTTGACTTGTATAAACGTGCCGTAGATAAAATTAGAAGCCGAACTGATGTGTCGGTTAAGCAACTACATTTAAATATGCTTAGCGACGAGCTCGAAAATCCAGAACGCGATATCCTGATTACCGAACATCAGCTACACCAGACCCGCGCCGAACAAATGACGCTGGTCGCGGTATTTACTACCGCGCTGGTGATTGTGGGTGGCGCGCTGATTTGGTATCTGGTTCGTCATCAGCAGCAACTGCGAGCCTTTGCCCGTACCGACAGTCTGACCCGGCTTTATAATCGCGGGCACAGTGTCGGCCTGGCTGATACCGCATTAAGCAAAGCTACGCAGAATAGTCCGGTGTGTCTGGCACTGATTGATATCGACCACTTTAAACAGATTAACGATACTTTAGGTCATCAGGTTGGTGACACGGTGTTAGAAACGGTGGGCAGGCAGCTGACGCTGTGGGCCGGTAAACGTCACTTAACCGGCCGCTATGGCGGCGAGGAGTTTTTGCTGATTTTACCAGATACCTCCCTTGATGCGGCCCAGGCCGAGCTGGCGCGATTACGTCAGTTGCTGGAAAGCTCCGTGGCGGAAATCAGGGGACCGCTGACATTTAGCGGCGGACTGGTCCAGATTGTTCAGCCAGCGGACACCGACACCATCATCGGTCTGTGTGACACCTTGTTGTATCAGGCCAAGCAACAGGGCCGTAACAGGCTCTGCGGCCGCCAATGGTCTGGTTAAACCAACACCATTACACATTATCAGGCTGACTTTTCACCTCGGTTTTTTCCATTTTATAGAACACCCCATCCCACAACATGTATGCTTCCCGGTGTCCGGTAATAAATAGCTGCTGGCCGGGTAACAGATCGTTATTATCACAGCTGATTTGATAAGCCTGAATATCCTGCTTACCAGCCCCCAGTGTACTAAGGGGCACGTTGAACTGTGCATTAAATTCCTCTGCATTCAAACGTTTTTCGCTATAAACAGGGCTTTGGCATTGAATCTGACCTAACACAAGGTTATTCACACCGTAGTGATATGATTGTCCGAACCACTGTCTGGCCTCCTGCGGGTTTACCGCGCTGATCCCAGGCATAACGGCATCGGTTATAACCCAGGTTCCCTCAACAGGTTTGGGATCCCTGATAGCGCAACTGGTAACTACACTGACTAACAGTAAAGCACCAATGATAACTTTACATGGCGTAAACCATGACTTGCGGCTGCTGTGCCACACCATGACTGACTCCTTACAACTTCTGGTCATTACGCTTCGTACCTGGTCTGCGCATTATTGTTTTGCTGTAGATTACGAACCTTTGCCAAATACATTAGTTCAATGTGATACCCACCATAGTGAGCAAATGCAGAATAAAACAACAATTTAAGGGAAATCTGACAGATTACCGGGGGCAGCGGGTACAAAGTGAAGTACTGCATAAATCTATATAACGGCAAGTTATACGTATGCAACCGCTTATAAGTTCAATAACTCTAGTTTAGCGACCGGTTATGACTTTTTGATGTAAAGCCAACAATAAAACGACCCGGGCTAATGCCGGGCCGGGGAAGTAGGATAAGGACCTGCGGTGTCACTGCATTACTGTTTTGCCAGTCTTATTTTGCCGTGTACCGTCGATAGTTCGACCCGGGCACTGCCATTGCCGACGGTGAATTCCAGCCACTTATTCGGGCCATACTTAGCTTTGCTGGCCTGCTTGTCTGTCAGGTGATTAACAATACTTCCCCCTGCATGCGCCTGCATATCAAACCGTGCAGAGACATCCTGATTAAAGGTTAAATCAAGCTTGCCGCCCACAGAGGTCCCGTTAATATCACCATTATCAGCCAGGTTTATCCGCCCTGTCACAGCCCCGTTGACGGTGATAAGGTCCAGTTCGGTCACCCTGTCAGCGTTAAAGTCTATTTTACCATTCACCGACTCAAGCCTAAGCAATGCACTTTGTGAATCAACCTGAATATCACCGTTCACCGTGACAAACCTGGCATCCTGCGAACCTGTGTGCTGCCCGCTAATGTCGCCATTAACGGTTTCAACGGTCAGCTCGCCCGCCACGTTATCCAGTCTGATATCACCATTAACGGTTTCCAGCTTAATTCTGCCCTGCAGGTTTGACGCTTTAATATCTCCGTTAATAATCTCGGCACTGGTGGCGTTGGTAACATCCTGAATCTGCAAGTCTGCCGTGACCGCGCTGTATATCACCCGGCTATTGACCGGCACATAAATAGTCAGCTTATCGCCATTTGCCGTATTGGCATTTTTCCAGTCATCATGATGGCGCTTGCTCTCTATCTCCAGAAAGACACCGGCACCACGTTTTTCAAACTGGTACTCTTCGGTGTTGTCACTAAGTTCTCCGGTTACCTTAACCGCGCTTTTGTCCCAGGTTTTTATGATAGCCTCACCATTTACGTGTTCTATTTCCACATTCGGTGAGCCACTGGTTTCCAGCTCTTTATTGATAGGCTGCCCGGCCAGCGCCAGATGACTGAGCAGCACGCTGCCCAGCAGGAAGCTTTTGGCAGTGAAAGTAAAAGACGATGTCATAAGTAAAATTCCCCAGTGTTAAATATGTTGCCATTTGGGCGCGTGAACACGCTCAACCAGCAAAACCTGTTGTTGATAAACATTTTGCAGCATTCGCAGCAAAACGGTGTTGTCAGGGTCTTCGGCCAGTGCGGTTTTAATTGCTTTTGCTGCATCATCCAGTTCAGACAGCTGCTGTTGCCAGTTAGCACTGACCGCCGGTGCATCCTGCACACTGACCAGCAGAGTTTGCATTTGCTCTGCATGCTGTGCACTCAGTGACTGCACCAGTGCATTACCGGTTAATATCGTTTCGGGTTGATCAACAGGACTGTGTAACAGCGACCAGCTCGTAACCGCGGCCAAACAAATCCCGGCAGCTGTGGCCAGAACGGGGCGCAATCGTGACTGGCCATATCTGGTTTCCCGCTCGTGTTTTACGCCATGTTCAATACCGGCCCATAAGTCTCTGTCCGGGTTTAACTCACGCGGTAATTCGTCCAGCTGGCGTTTCAGACGCTGTTCAAAATCAGCCATGATTGTCTCCCATCCACTCACTTAAAAACTGTTTAGCCCGATGAAACTGCGCTTTACTCGAGCCGGTGGCAATATTTAACATTCGGCCAATGTCTTCATGCCGAAGCCCTTCTATGGCGTGCAGTACAAATACCACTCTGGCCCGTTCGGGTAGCCGGCAAATCAGACTGTCGAGATCAATCTGGCTGGAGCAACTCTGCGCCTCTGCCTGCAGAGCTACCGAACTGTCCTCCAGATTAAACATGCGCTTTACCCAGCCTTTTTGTTTGCGGATATAACTCAGTGTGACATTCGCTGTAACACTATGCAGCCAGGTTGAAAATCGACTTTGACCGGAAAAATTGCCCAGTTTTTGCCATAGCTGAATAAACACTTCCTGGGTAGCATCCTCGGCCAGCGCCCGGTCTGCCGTTAGCCGGTAACACAACGCATATACACGCTTGCCATACAACTCATACAGAGTCTGGTAAGCCTGCATGTCGCCGGATTTCACTGCTTGTATCAGCGCATGGTCAGGATCGGATGACTGACTCACAGAAGAAAAATCCTCTGCGCTCGTTACAATTTCCATGATGGTGTTCTACCCGCTGGTTCAGGTTATTGATTATTGGTTATCAGGTAAGTTGCAGAAAAACAGACAAAGGTTTAAAGCTTATTCATATTTTTTTTGCCTGTTGTTTACCTCATAATGACACAAACTCACTTACGCAGGTCATGTTATGCAGATAAACGCGCTGTTTGCCGGCAAACCCGCTCCTTTCGGGCCGCGTGGCGCGCCCAGCAGTATCATCAAAGCTTCAGCCAGCACGCTGACGGTCAGACAAACCGGCACCGATGAGGATGAACAGGGCAATAAAAAATTGCACGGCGGGCCGGAAAAAGTGCTCCATCAGTATAGCTATGAAGGCTACCAGCAGCTTGACCGTCTGCTTCCTCAGCACAGTTTTGCCCCCGGAACCATCGGTGAAAACCTGCTTGTTGAAGGTATGCATGACAACAATGTATTTATTGGCGATGTCTATCGGTTTGGCGAGGTGGTGTTGCAGGTTAGTGCCCCGCGGGCTCCGTGTAATAAAATTTCGCACCGCTTCGGAATCAAAAATATGGACCGTCTGGTTGGACTGCACGGTATTACAGGCTGGTATTACCGGGTAATAGAGACCGGTGTGCTTAACCTTGATGATTCGGTTTCGCTGGTGTCACGGCCCGACAATACGGTGAGTATTGCAGCGATTATGCAAAGTGTTTATGACCCGGCACTGACGTCTCAGGCTGGCCACTATACCACCCTGGAGGTGGTCGATAGAGAATGGCGGGAAAAGTGTCGCAGACGGGCTGAAAAAGCCACCTGACAAACAAAAAAGCCGCTCTTAAAAGAGCGGCTTTTTCAATCATTAACTAACGCTTACGCTTCAGCGATGATAACTACTTTAACAGACGTTGCTACGTCTGAGTGCAGTTGTACGTCGATGTCGTATTCGCCAGTTTCACGCAGTGTACCAACAGGCAGGCGTACTTCAGCTTTAGATACTTCAACACCAGCTGCAGTGATTGCATCTGCGATGTCGCGAGTACCAACAGAGCCGAATAGTTTACCTTCATCACCTGCAGGTGCTGCAATGGTAACTTCTTCAAGCGCGTCAAGCTTCTCAGCACGTGCTTGTGCTTGTGTCAGTTGGTCAGCGATTTTCGCTTCCAGCTCAGCACGACGTGCTTCGAATTTTTCAACGTTGTCTTTAGTTGCAGGAACTGCTTTACCCTGTGGGAAAAGGAAGTTACGTGCAAAACCAGACTTAACAGTTACTTTGTCGCCCAGACCACCAAGGTTGGCGATTTTATCCAGTAGGATGATTTCCATCTTAGCTACCCCTTATTTCGCCAGACTTACTTGTGAGAATCAGTGTACGGAAGCAGTGCAAGAAAACGTGCACGCTTGATCGCAGAAGACAGCTGACGCTGATATTTTGCGCTTGTACCTGTAATACGGCTAGGGACGATCTTACCGCTCTCTGTGATGTAGTTCTTCAGAGTAGCGATATCTTTATAATCGATTTCAGTCACACCTTCTGCTGAAAAACGGCAGAACTTACGACGTCTGAAAAAACGAGCCATGAATGTTCTCCTTACGCGTTATCTTCTGTGGTTTCTGTTTTCTTTTCTGCTTTAGGAGCAGAATCTTCGCGACGCTCACGACGTGGCTCTTCTTTCATCATAGGAGAAGGCTCAGTCACAGCGTTTTTAGTGCGCATAACCAGATTACGCAGGATCACATCGTTGAAGCGGAAAGCATTTTCCAGCTCGTCAACAGCTTCAGCAGTCGCTTCAGCGTTGATAAGAACGTAGTGTGCTTTGTGTAGCTTCTCGATTGGGTAAGCCAGTTGACGGCGGCCCCAGTCTTCCAGGCGGTGAATCTGACCACCGTCTTGCTTCAGGATAGTGGTATAACGCTCGATCATACCAGGTACTTGTTCACTCTGATCAGGGTGAACCATGAAAACGATTTCGTAATGACGCATTATTGCTCCTTACGGTTGTAGCCTCGTCAGTACAGCCAGCTGCTGGAGGCAAGGAACGAGTTGGTTTGGCTGTAAGGGCGCGAAGTATACAGACTCCGCACCACCTGCACAAGTAGTAATCAGGCGGTTATGGCAATAAAGCGCCTATCCATACCTTTTAATGGCCGGCGAGCTGCCCGGCAGCCACCAGCACGGCAACCCCGGCCAGAGCCCCGAACGACCAGAAGACCGTCGCTTTACCGGCCTTCTCCCCTACCACCCAGGCTACTGCCAGTGACATAACCGCAGAGGTTGCAATCAGGGTTTGAACCACGCCGGCTTTGGCATTGGCAAAGGCCACCATTTGCAAATACAGTGCAGCAGCGGTACCTAATAGGGTGGCCAGAGCAAACATGCGCCACATTCTGGCCGGATCATCGCTTTCAGGCAGCCAGCGTTTTTTCATCACAGCCATCAGCAACACAATAATTAATAACCCGCCGGTCAGGCGAACCAGACTGGCGTTAAAGGCATCCAGAAACGTGTAGGTGGTCAGGATATCCCGGCTAATCACCGCTCCTACCGCCTGACACACTGCGGCTATCGCCGCATAAATATAGCCGGAAGGAGCAAACAGATGCAGCTGTGTTTTGCGTCTGACTTTCACCACCATGTCCACGCTAACCAGCACCAGCGCAATTCCCAGCCATTGTTGCCAGGTCAGCCATTCAGCTATCCATACCATCGCCAGCAGTGCAGTAAAAATAGGCGCCAGCGTTTCTGTGATCAGCACTGACTGGGTATCACCAATTTTATTCAGGGCCTGAAAAAAGCAGGTATCACCAATGCCAATTCCCACCACACCGCTGAGTAAAAGCCAGCCATAAGCGCTGACAGGTAAATCTACCGGCGGCAGGAACAATTGCGTAACCACCAGCAGCAGCGCAATGGCAACCAGTCCTTTCCAGAAATTTAATGATAACGGGGAGAATGAAGCGCCCAGCACTTTGAACATACGGGCCGCAATCGCCCAGCATAATGCCACCGTTAAAGCAGCAATTTCACCGACCATAGTCATCCAAGTAATGATGTAAAAGTGCGCAAGCGTAGCAAACCGGTAAAGCTTGTCTAGCTACCTGGCATAAAAAAACCGGTTATCAGGCGATAACCGGTGGTACAGCCTCAGTAAGCCGGGGAGCTTACTTTAAAGGTGTGATTTCACGTACCCAGATATTACGAAAACTGACTTCGTTGGTATGGTCCTGTAACTGAATAGGAGCACAACCATGCGCTTCATAAGATGGCTCACCTATCCATTCGGTTTTACCTTTGAGCTCATAGTGATTCTGAACCAATACGCCATTGTGCAGCACTGTGATGGTGGCTGGTGTCATCAGCTTTTCACCATCAAATCGCGGCGCATTAAAAATAATATCGTATTCCTGCCACTGCTCAGGTGGTCGGGTGGCATTAACCAGCGGAATACTTTGCTTATAAACACTGGCGGCCTGGCCGTTGGCATAGGTTTTACTTTCAAACGAGTCCAGCACCTGCACTTCGTAGCGCTGCTGTAAAAACACGCCGGAATTATTACGCTGCTGCCCTTCCATGTCCGCCTCAGGTTTTGGCGCACGCCACTCAACATGCAGCTGTACATCACAAAATGACTGTTTTGTTTTAATATCTCCGGTGCCCGGTTTTACCGTCAGTACTCCGTCTTTTACGGTCCAGTTTGCCTCGCCGCCTTTTACCGACTCCCAGGCCGACAGGTCTGTACCGTCAAACAACACAATAGCATCTGACGGAGCTTCCCCGGCATTGGCGGTAATTTTGGGTGGAACCGGCTCCCAGACTTCGGTTTTTTCTGCTTTTTGCCAGTCTTCCAGTTCGTCATCTGCTGCCATAATCTGTCCTGAAAAAGCCGTGGCGCTCATGGCGACGGCCAACGCAACACTGCTTATTTTATAGGTCTGCTTCATCATATTCTCCTGCCTTTACCTTAGGTAGCCCAGGCTTTCTGGCCTTTTTTATACTCAATATCGCCGTCGTATTTGCCTGGCACCGGTACATAGCGCAGCACCTGTGTGCCCCCTTCTTTAGAGGTGAAAAAGCCAAACAACGTCAGCTGTTTAAATAACGAAAAATAATGTGGTAATGGCTGTTCGCCATCAGTGCGTCGACTGTTAGGCATGGAAGAGGCCACGCTCCACAGACCATTTTGTTGATTTTGCGCTTTGGCTTCACCATCCAGGCGGGTAAGCAATGTTTTCTTGTCCGCCGCACTCAACAGCAGAAAATCTTTACCAAATTCACTACTGGCAGCTCGGTTCAACTCACTCATGCCCTCTTTAAAGGTCTTTTGCAGTGCCGGCGTATAACAGTCTTTCACCAATACCGCCATAATTTGTCCGACATTAGCGGCTTTGGCTCCCGGCGTATCGGTTTGCGGAATAATGACCTCGCCCACTTCATTTAAAAATGCCACGTCTTCTTTAGTAAAGCCGGTGGATGACAGGCTGACATCTTCACGCAGGGTATAACCCATAGCACTGCCGGCAAATGCCACGCCAGTCGCAGCAGTGATCAGTTTTAATAAGTCCCGACGATTCATGGCTACAGGTTTCCTTTTTTCAGTTCACTGACAGCAAAGTCTGCCGCCCGGGCAGTCAGTGCCATATAGGTTAACGATGGATTAACACAGGAGGCCGATGTCATACATGCCCCATCGGTCACAAATACGTTGAGCGCATCCCAAACCTGGTTCTGACCATTTAGTACCGAGGTTTTCGGGTCACGCCCCATGCGGGCGGTGCCCATTTCATGAATTCCCATCCCCGGCTCATAACCAGCATCCCAGCCATGCACATCTTTAAGGCCCGCCGCTTCGAGCATCTCTATCGCGTCCTGCTTCATATCTTTGCGCATGCGCTCTTCGTTCTCGCGAATCTTCACATCCATCTCCAGAACCGGCAGACCCCACTTGTCTTTCACATCCTTATTGAGATAGATCTTATTACGGTGGTCCGGCAGCATCTCACCAAAGGCATTCATGCCGATATTCCAGGTGCCCGGCTCGCTAATCGCGTCTTTCAGATCCTCACCTATGCCCAGCTCTGCTACATCACGACGCCAATTTGAACGGCTGGCACTGCCTTGATAGCCAAAGCCGCGCACATAGTCTCGTTTATCGCTGCCCCAGTTACGGAAGCGCGGAATATAGAACCCGGACGGGCGACGACCGTAGTAATAACGATCATCAAAGCCCTCGACTGTGGCAGAAGCGCCCAGACGAAAGTGGTGATCCATCGCGTTGTGGCCCAGCTCTCCGCTGCTGCTACCCAGTCCACCTTCCCAGATATCTGTAGCAGAGTTCATCAGCAACCACGACGAGTTGAAAGCCGAGGCATTTACAAAGACTATTTTTGCAGTGTACTCATAGGTCTGGTTGGTTTGTGCATCAATCACCTCTACACCACGGGCGCGCTTTTTATCTTTGTCATACAGAATTTGCGACACAATGGAGTACGGGCGTAAGGTCAGATTTCCGGTTTTCATCGCCGCGGGTAAGGTCGACGACTGGGTAGAAAAATAACCGCCAAACGGACAGCCCAGCCAGCATTTATTTCTTGCCTGACAACCGGCCCGGCCTTGCTGAGGCTGAGCCTGGGTGGCATTGGCTGCACGCCCGATTATCAGGTGACGCGAGCCTTTAAACGCTTTTTTAATGCGCGCCGCCACGTCTTTCTCCACCACGTTTAAATCAAACGGCGGCATATACTGACCATCCGGCAGAACATCCAGGCCATCACGATTACCCGAGATACCCGCGTACTTTTCTACATAGTCATACCAGGGGGCCACATCTTCGTAGCGAATCGGCCAGTCAACCGCGATCCCTTCTTTCTGGTTCGCCATAAAATCTTCATGGTTCAGCCGGTAGCTCTGGCGCCCCCACAGCAGGGAGCGGCCACCAACGTGATAACCGCGAAACCAGGCAAACGGCTCTTTTTCAACATAAGGCGCTTCTTTCTCATTAGCCCACATGCCGTATGTCGCTTCGTTAAGTGGATAATCCCGGGATAACACAGGATAGTCCTCTCGCATCTGATGGGTCGCCAGATCGCGATGCGGATAGTCCCATGCTTCTTTATGGGCGTTTTTATAATCTTCGATGTGCTTGATATTCTGACCACGATCAAGCATCAGCACTTTCAATCCTTTTTCGGTGAGCTCTTTAGCGGCCCAGCCGCCACTGATGCCCGAGCCTACGACTATCGCATCATAATGATTATTCGCCATGTTCTGTCCTCATTAACGCACTAGCGTTGGTTATTCTTCTTACACATCGCAGATTTGAATTGCTTCGCGCAATGAGGCAATTCGTCCTGCTTCGGTCTTGGCTGTCGGGATAAATTCCTGGGCCAGATAGCCATCAAAATCAAGTGCTTTGATAGCATTAACAATGGCCGGATAATTCAGCTCCTGAGTGTGGTTAATTTCATGCCTGCCAGGTACGCCAGCGGTATGAAAATGTCCAAAGTACTGAATGTTGTCGTTGATCGTGTGGATAATGTCGCCTTCATTTACCTGCATGTGATAAATGTCGTACAACAATTTGAAATTGTCGGAGTTAAGCGCCTTACACAGGGCAATCCCCCAGGCCGAGTTATCTGCCATGTAATCCGGATGATCAATTTTGGAATTAAACAGTTCCATTTGCAGAATGACCCCGCGCTTTTCTGCGTGCGGCACAATCCGGCTTAATCCGCTGGCGGCATTTTTCAGTCCAACCTGTGGGTCCATGCCCCGTTTGTTGCCACTAAAACACACCAGATTTTTATAGCCCGCTTCTGCGACCAAATCGATATGTTTCAGGTAACGTTCGGTCAGGGCATCATGAAATTGTGGATCGCACCAGCCATCTTCCAGATTCAGCTCAGCCCCGTTACACATGGAGCTGTCTACCCCATGCTTTTTCAGGATGTGCCACTCGTCCGGGCCTACCAGATCAATGGCATTAAAGCCGATTTCCTTAATCACTGTGCACAGAGTGTCCAGGTCCATATCGCCGTAGGTCCAGCGCGCCACAGCATGGCGTATATTGCCTTTTAATTTAAGCGGCATTGTGGTGTCTCCCTGTACCCGGGTAGCCAGGCCTCCCAGTGTCAGACCCACCCCTGACACTGCCATTGCTTTGAGTAACTGCCGTCGATTAGTCATCTACTGATACCTTTTCTGATTTAAACAGCACGGTGAACAGCACAAGAACCACCAATGCGAAGGCTGCCGGGAATAACCACACATTCATCCACGCATGTCCTGAGTCTGTCACATAAGCATCGGTAATTTGCCCGGCAACCCAGAAGCCAATCAGCATACCCACGCCATAGGTCGCCAGCGTAATCAGTCCCTGGGCAGCACTTTTTACTTTCTCACCGGCCTTGGCATCGGTATAAATCTGGCCTGACACAAAAAAGAAGTCGTAGCACAAACCGTGCAGCGCAATGCCAATAAGCAGTAACATCATGCCTTCATCAGCATTACCGTAGGCAAACAGCACGTACCGAATAACCCAGGCCAACATGCCCAGTACCAGCGTTTTCTTTATTCCAAATTTGTTCAGGAAAACCGGTAGAGCAAGCATAAACAACACTTCGGAAACCTGACCAAGCGTCATCTTACCGGTGGCATTTTCCACGCCGATTTCGGTCAGAAACGGATTCGCATTCTGGTAATAAAATGCCAGCGGAATGCAAATCAGTACCGAAGATAAGAAAAATACAAGAAAGTTACGGTTTTTGAGCATGGACAGCGCATCCAGCCCCAGAGCTTCGCCCAGCCCGGCAGCCTGCCCTTTACCCTTTGGAGGCGTGGCGGGCAGAGTGAAACTAAATAAACCCAGTAATAAGGATGCAATGGCGCACAGCATGAACGTATTGCGCAGCATCCCGTCACCAATAGCCTGGCGGGAGTCCCATGAAAAGACATAGCTGATGACAAGACCGGCAACAATCCAGCCGATGGTGCCCCAGACACGAATTTTGCCAAATTCTTTAGACGGATCGCTCATCTGACTGAAAGAGACAGAGTTTACCAGCGCCAGTGTTGGCATATAGGCAATCATGTAGCCCAGAACCAACGGGTAGAAGGTGGTGAAATCCTGGGCCTGATACATCATGTACATTAACACCGCACCAGCCAGATGCAGCACACCCAAAATGCGCTCAGCATTGAAAAAACGATCGGCAATGAGACCGATGATAAACGGCGCAATAATCGCTCCCCATGACTGGGTGGAAAACGCCATGCCAATTTGAGCACCGGAAGCCTGTAGGGTACCGGCCAGATAAGTACCCAGAGTGACAAACCAGCCACCCCAGATAAAAAATTGCAGGAACATCATGACGCTCAGGCGCGCAGTTATATTATTCATTGTTATCCTCGCTGCAAGCTGTTGGCAAAATGCCGGGGCGAACTACTTATTAAGCCCCAGAATTCGCCGGTTCTTCTCTTCGCTGGCCTGACCGCCGGCAAAATCATCAAATGTACTGGTGGCCGGCTGAATAATATGACTGGCAATAAATGGCGCCCCTTCGGCTGCCCCCTGCGCTGAGTCTTTCAGACAACATTCCCACTCCAGTACCGCCCAGCCATCAAATCCGTATTGAGTCAGCTTGCTGAAAATACCCTTGAAATCGACCTGGCCATCGCCCAGTGAGCGGAATCGCCCCGGACGGTCAGCCCAGTCCTGATAGCCGCCGTACACACCGCTTCTGCCGTTAGGCAGAAATTCAGCATCTTTGACATGAAACATTTTGATGCGGTCATGATAGCGGTCGATAAAATCCAGATAATCCAGCTGCTGTAATACAAAATGGCTGGGATCAAACAGAATATTGGCCCGCGGGTGGTTATCTACCGCAGCCAGAAAACGCTCAAAAGTGGCGCCATCGTGCAGGTCTTCGCCTGGGTGAATTTCGTAACAGACATCTACCCCGGCTTCATCAAAAGCATCCAGAATCGGCTTCCAGCGTCTGGCCAGCTCCGCAAATCCTTGCTCCACCAGACCGGCTGGACGTTGTGGCCAGGGGTAAACCAGATGCCACATAAGCGCACCGGAAAAGGTGGCATGCGCATTCAGACCCAGACGCTGACTGGCTTTAGCTGCCAGTTTCAGCTGATTAACAGCCCACTCGGTACGTTGTGCCGGCTTGCCATGCAGGTGGGCCGGTGCAAAGTTATCGAATAGCTCGTCATAAGCCGGATGAACCGCCACCAGCTGCCCCTGCAGGTGCGTGGAAAGTTCGGTAATCTCGATACCATATCTGGCACAGGTTGCCTTGGCATCGTCACAATATTGCTGGCTGTCTGCCGCTTTTTCTAAATCAAATAACGCCGGGTCGGTGGGGACCTGAATCCCTTTGTAGCCAAGTGAACTGGCCCATTGCGCCATGTTTTCCAGCGAGTCAAACGGGGCGGTATCTGAGGAAAACTGGGCAAGAAAAATAGCCGGGCCTTTAATTGCTGACATAACGGTCTCCTGATGCTGCTCTGGTTAATTAAGCGCTGGCACGGCGTGCCACTTGGTATCGCTTTTAGCGCTGTTCAGCATAGCCTGGATAAAGGCCATACCACGTACGCCCGACATCAGTCCGGGCACCCCTTCGGCGGTGCCGGTTTTGCCAGCGCGTACCGCATGGGCAAAGGAGGTATATAAATTTGCCATGGCCTCAAGATACCCTTCCGGATGACCACCTGGGATGCGGCATCGCGCCATTGCCTCGTCGCATAGTCCCGGCTGACCACCACCGGCCCTGAAGACCTGATACGGCTCACCGGCAGGCCGGTAAATCACGGAATTAGGCTCCATCTGCTGCCATTCCAGACCACCTTTATCGCCATACACACGAATTTTGAGAGGGTTTTCCTCACCGGCACACACCTGGCTGGCGACCAGTACGCCTGAAGCCCCTTTACTGGTTTTGAGTAATGCCGCCCCGTCATCATCCAGTCGTCGGCCATCCACATGAGTGTTCAGTACTCCACACAGTTCACTAACCTGATCATCGAGCACAAACTCGACCAGCCCGAATGCATGAGTACCGATATCCCCCATGCAGCCGCTGGCACCGGATAAGGCCGGGTCAGTGCGCCACGAGGCCTGTTTGTTGTGCGTTTCTTCGGCCCCAGACAGCCAGCCTTGCGGATATTCCACATACACTTTGCGAATCGTCCCCAGCTTGCCGCTGAGAACCATATCGCGGGCCTGCCAGACCATTGGATACCCCAGATAGGTATGCGCCAGACCAAATAATACCGGCGCTGATGACAGCGCCGCCGATAAGGTTTTCACTTCATCAAAGCTGACCGCAGCCGGCTTTTCGCAGAACACATGGAAACCCGCTTTGGCTGCGGCCAGCGAAACAGGTACATGCAAATGATTAGGCGTAACAATACTGACGACCTGCATACGCTGGTCTTCCGGTAGCTGCGCTTCCTGTTCAATCATGTCCTGCCAGGAGGCATACACCCGGGCCGGGTCCATATCCAGACTATCTGCAGTGCGCTGATTATTATCCGGGTCACGGGAAAACGCCCCGCATACCAGCTGATAGTGGCCGTCGAGCCCGGCTGCATGGCGGTGAACCGCGCCGATAAAAGCGCCCTCACCGCCGCCAATCATACCCAGGCGTAGCTTCTTTGTTGCTGGCATCAGTGTCTCCAGTCAGTAGCAACATCAGGACAAGATATTTCTTATCACGATGTTATAAGTTTGTTATCTTCGTAAAAATGTAACGGATTACATTATTTTTTGTCAAACAAATTTAAACAAAAGTTGAATAATTATGAGCAAATAACAACCCAAAGCTCATCCCGATGTTTTTATTTTGTAAAATTTATTGGATGCACACTGGATTTTTGGATAAATTTCCGTCATCTTTCGTTCAAACGATGTTAACGGTTACATTAACAATAAAAATAACAGGTACTATCTGAACACATGGCAACAATCCGAGATGTAGCAAATCTGGCCGGGGTCTCGGTCGCAACCGTATCGCGCACCCTGCAGCAACCTGAGCGGGTCTCCCCAAAAACCCGTCAGCGGGTCGTGGAAGCGATTGACAGCACCGGATACAAACCCAATCTGATGGCGGTTAAGTTTCGCTCCGGCAAAACGCATAACCTGGTGGTACTGGTGCCCACGGTAGCGAATGTGTTTTTTGCCCGCGTCATTAGCGGCATGCAGGAAGCCGCGGTGGAAAAAGGCTATTCGTTGCTATTGGGCAATACGCTGGGAAACCCTGAAATTGAAGCGGATTACGCCAGAATGGTTCAAACGTCTCAGGCCGACGGTCTGATACAGTTACGCGCGCACAATCCATTTACAACCGACATGCAAAAAGGCAGTGATTTGCTGCCTATGGTGAATGCCTGTGAAGTACTCAGCAACCCGTCCTGCCCGGTGGTTACACTGGATAACCGCTGCGCTGCCAAAGCCATGACCCGCCATTTAATTGACCTGGGGCATCGCCGGATTGCCCTGATAAAAGGGCCGAATGCCAGTCCCCTGACTCAGGATCGTCTGGCGGGTTATCAGGATGCCTTGCGTGAAGCGGGTCTTACTTTTGATGAGCAACTGTTGTTTAACGGCGATTTTACTCTGCAGGCGGGAAGCGATGCTGCTAGGCATATGCTGACCATGGCTGATCGCCCTACCGCGCTGTTTTGTGAAAACGATGAAACCGCCATGGGTGCGATGCACGCGATTAAAGCTGCAGGCCTGGCGATTCCGGCAGATATATCGGTTGCCGGGTTTGATGATATTGCATTTTCAGCATATTGCGATCCGCCACTGACAACAGTGGCCCAGCCAGCCGAAGAATTTGGCCACACCGCTGTGGGGCTGTTGGTTGATGTACTTAATGGCAAAATAAAAAAAGCCCCGAAAGTGGTTATGCCCTATGAACTTAAACTTCGTCAGAGCACCGGCCCTGCGCCGCTTTGATCCATCCCAGATGTATTGACGGGACACCCAAAACAGGAGATATCAATGATTGCCAACAGCCCTTTGAACCGTCGCCGATTTATTCAGCTTGGTGCCAGCGCAACCGCCCTGGCTGCACTGCCATTATCATTCTCACTACAGGCGCATAATCACAGCAGCGCGGTGCCTGCACTGCAGCTCTATACCCTGCGCGACTGGATGGCGGTAAGTGTACCGGGCACACTGCAACTGGTGGCCGGTGTCGGCTACAAAGAGCTGGAGTTTGCCGGTTATTACAACCACTCACCTAAAGAAATCAAGCAGCTGCTGGATGGTGAAGGCCTGAGCGCTCCCTCCTCCCACGTACCACTGGATATGTTTAAAGCCGGTGTGAATAAGGTCATTGATACCGCATTGGAGATTGGCCATCGTTATGTGGTTGTGCCTTACCTTACCGAGGCGCAGCGGGGTAACTCCATAGATGTTTATAAGCAGCTGGCTGCAGATTTGAATATCTGGGGCGAAGCCTGCAACAAGGCCGGCCTGAAGCTGGCCTATCACAATCATGATTTTGAATTTTTCAACACCAACGGACAGATTCCCTATGATGTGCTGCTAACCGAAACCGACGCCGACAAAGTGGCGATGGAAATGGATCTGTACTGGATGTTTAAAGCCAAACAGGATCCGCTGGCCTACTTTAATCAGCATGCCGGACGCTTTAAATTGTGGCATGTAAAAGATATGGATACGTCGGGCGCGTTTGCTGACGTGGGAACAGGCACGATCGATTTTGCACCGATTTTTGCTGCTGCAGATAAAGCTGGTGTAGAACATTATGTGGTTGAGCGGGACCAGACGCAGGATAAACTGGCCACCATTCAACAAGGCTATAAAGCAGTCAATGCCCTGCTGCATCCGTAAACCGGATTTTGGTTTACGGTATGGTCGCGCCAATGGTAACGCTTGTAGTTGAACATTTTGGGTTTTCAAATTCGGCAAAGTCGCTAAACTGACAGGAGTTTAATTGTCACACGGAGTAGTACAGTGGCGGAATGGTTAACTCAGGTCACCCGGTGGCTGGCACCGTATTTTACCGAGATGAGCCTGATGTTTATGGCAACCTTGCTGGTGGTATTTGGCGACATCATCAATAAGCAGGTAAAAGCAATGCTCAGTCCCTGTCATTTTATTATCAGGGTATTGCTGTTTGTACTGATGTGCGCATTTGGTTATGGCGCTTTAACCTTGTATGGTGCGCCTCTGGTGTTGCATGTTATCAAGTTTTTTCCTTACTACCTGCAAGGTGCATTATTTATCACCGCGTTTATCGCTATTGGTGTGTTCGCCGAACGCCGGCGCTACATGTAACGCCAGCCTCCATAAAAAAGCTCCCGTTCGGGAGCTTTTTTCAGTCTTGTCTATGCACCTTTTTTAAGGTACTCACGAATCACATAATGCAGGATTCCGCCATGCTCGAAATAGGTAAACTCATTGGCGGTATCAATGCGCACATCAGCCATAAAAGAACGGCTGCTGCCATCGTCGGTTGTTACCGTCACTTCTACCTCGCGGCTGTCTTTGCCTACCTGAGCCACGCTGAACAACTCATCGCCCTTAATGTCCAGCGATTCAGCGCTGTCGCCGTCTTTAAACTGAAGCGGCAGAATTCCCATGCCAATCAGATTCGAACGGTGAATACGCTCGTAGCTCTGGGCAATAACGGCTTTAACACCTAGCAGCGAAGGTCCCTTGGCTGCCCAGTCACGGCTCGACCCCGTGCCATATTCTTTACCGCCAATCACTACCGCCGGTACATTATCGTCACGGTATTTCATCGCTGCATGGAATATCGACATCTGCTCACCGCTAGGATAGTGGGTGGTAGCACTGCCCGTGGTACCCGGTGCCAGCTGATTTTTCAGTCTGACATTGGCAAATGTACCGCGCATCATGACCTCATGGTTCCCCCGGCGAGAACCGTAAGAATTAAAGTCAACCGGCTTAACCCCCTGCTCCTGCAGGTATTGCCCTGCCGGACTATCATTAGCAATCGCGCCTGCCGGTGAAATATGGTCTGTGGTAATAGAGTCGCCGACTTTGACCAAGCAGCGGGCGTTTTCAATAGACGATAACGCGCCGGGCGTTTTGCCCATGCCCTCAAAAAACGGCGGATGTTTGATATAGGTTGAGTCTGGCCAGTCGTATACCGATGTTTTGGATACATTCAGGTTATTCCATACATCATTGCCTTTGAACACATCAGCATATTTCTGCTTAAACAGCTCACCGGAAACAAACTCTTTGACCATCGACTTAATTTCATCTTCCGATGGCCAGATATCTTTCAGGTATACGTCTTTGCCATCTTTGCTGGTTGCCACCGGTTCACTGGTAATATCAATATTCATATTACCGGCCAGTGCGTAGGCAACCACCAGCGGTGGAGAAGCCAGGTAATTGGCCGCCACATCCGGATGAATACGTCCTTCAAAGTTGCGGTTACCAGATAGTACCGATGTAACGGTAAGCTTGGCGTTTTGCACCGCGTTACTGATTTCTTCGGGTAACGGGCCTGAATTACCAATACACGTTGTACAACCATAACCCACCAGATTAAAGCCCAGCTGCTCCAGTGGTGCCATCAGACCGGCATCTTCCAGATACTGAGTCACTACCTGTGACCCCGGGGCCAGTGAGGTTTTCACCCAGGGCTTGGTGACCAGCCCCATCTCTACCGCTTTTTTGGCGACCAGACCTGCGCCAATCAGCACGGATGGGTTGGACGTATTGGTACAACTGGTGATTGCCGCAATGACCACAGCGCCATCCTGCAGATTAAACTGGCTGCCTTTAAAATCAACATACGAGTCATGCTCCTCGTCGACCTCTGACATATCACCACCTTCAGAGACAAACTTGGCGTCTTCCTCGTATTTCACATCCACATCAATCTGCGAGTTAAACCACTTCTTAAACGCCGCCGCAGCGTCTGTCAGCGGGATGCGATCCTGCGGGCGCTTAGGCCCTGCCAGCGAAGGCACCACATTGGATAAGTCCAGTTCCAGAGTTTCATGGTACTCAGCGTCTTTAGTGGTATCGTCATGCCACAAACCGGCAGAGCGGGCGTATTCTTCTACCAGTTTAATTTGCTGTGCATCTCGTCCGGTCAGCGTCAGATATTCCAGCGCTACCTCATCGAGCGGGAAAATACCGCAGGTAGCGCCATATTCAGGGGCCATATTGGCGATAGTTGCTCTGTCTGCGGTGGACAAATGCTTAAGGCCCGGACCATAAAATTCAACAAACTTACCTACTACACCATGCTTACGCAGCTGCTCGGTAATTGTCAGCACCATATCGGTGGCCGTAGTGCCAGCAGTAAGCTCGCCGGTCAGACGAAAACCGACAACCCGTGGCGCGAGCATCGTTACCGGCTGGCCTAACATGGCAGCTTCGGCTTCAATGCCGCCAACGCCCCAGCCAAGTACACCCAAACCGTTTATCATTGTGGTGTGCGAGTCGGTCCCCACCAGCGTATCGGGGTATACCCAGGTTTCCCCGTCCTGCTCTTTGGTAAAGGCGCAGCGGGCCAGATATTCCAGATTAACCTGATGCACAATGCCGCGTCCCGGTGGCACAACCTTGAAGTTATCAAATGAAGACTGGCCCCATTTTAAAAACTGATAGCGTTCATTGTTACGCTCAATTTCCACATCGGTGTTTTTCTCAAAGGCATCATCGCTGCCAAAATAATCCACCATCACCGAGTGATCGATAACCAGTTCTACCGGATTTAACGGATTAATGGCCTGAGCATCCCCCCCCAGATTATTGACCGCATCACGCATGGCGGCTAAATCCACAATGGCCGGCACCCCAGTAAAGTCCTGCAGAATAACCCGCGCTGGCACAAATGAAATTTCCTGCTGACTGTCGTTCTGAGTATCCCAGCCGGCTATTTTTTCAATATCCTCGCTGGCCACAAACTCTTCGTGTTCGTGACGAATCAGGTTTTCCAGCAGTATTTTCATACAAAATGGTAACCGGGCTAAATCATACTGTTCGGCCACCTTATCAAAGCTGATGGCCTTGTACTGATTACTGTTAACGTTAAGTTGTGTAAATGACTGGTATTTCACGTATTCACCATCCTTTTGTGCCGTGTATCCACCGCGGCCAGCGTAGAGGGAGACCATGAACAGAGTGGATAACTATAAGTGATTTGTGTGTTGGTACGGCAGGGTGACCGGAAAAAGTTCAATCAACGCGGTCACTGCACGCACGTTTCATTTTTGTTAAAATCTTTGCACATTACATAAAATAACCTGCAAGCAGGGATGCCTGACCTATGTTTTCCTACAAATCAAAACCCCATCCGCTGATATCCCGGCTCGGGCTTGAGCCGCACCCTGAAGGCGGCTTTTTCAAACAAACCTTTTGCTCGTCGCACACGGTTATCTCTCCTCACCATCAGCAGCCCCGGCCGGCCATGACGCACATTTATTTTCTGCTGTTAAAAGATCAGGTCAGCCGGTTCCACCGGGTCTGGCATGATGAAGTGTGGAATGTATATGAAGGTGCCCCGTTACGCTTGTATCAACTGAATCAGCAACAGTTAAAAGAGCAGCGCATTGGCCCGGGTGAGACAGAATATGCCAGCGTGGTGCCGGCAGGCTACTATCAGGCGGCAGAGAGTACCGGCGATTACACACTGGCCGGGTGCACTGTGGCACCCGGGTTCGATTTTGCCGATTTCAGTTTTATTGATGAACCGTGCCTGGCACAGTGGATTGAGGTGGCGCATCCGCACATGGCGCGGTTTCTTTAACTGACTGGCGCACCAGGAATGCCCAGCTTACGCATTTTCGAGCGTAACGTACTGGGGTTAACGTCCAGTAAAGCCGCCGCACCGCGCGGTCCCTCAATTCGCCAGTTGGTTTTGATCAGCGCGGCTTCTATCGTCTGGTGAATTGCCCCGTCGAGCGTAAGAGGGGACGAGACTTCGGCGGGCGCAGCCGCCGGCTGGGTCTGTGCGGCTCCCATGGCCTGCTCCAGGGCCAGACTCCCCGGGCTGCCCAGAATGGCGGCACGCTCAATCACCGACTGTAATTCCCGCACATTGCCCGGCCAGTGATAACGATTTAACAACCGAATATGGGCAGTTGTCAGCACTGGCTGTGCGATACCCAGTTTAATTGAGGCCCGCTCACAAAAGTGTCTGGCCAGGGCGCCAATATCGGCAGTACGCTGACGCAATGCAGGGATCAGTAAACAAAAAGTATTGAGCCGGTACCATAAATCTTCACGAAAAGCGCCCTGCTGTACCCGGGCAGCCAGGTCCTGATGGGTCGCGGCCACAATACGCACATCGCAGTGAAGCTCTTTTTCTCCCCCTACCCGGGTAATGGTTTTATCCTGTAAAACACGCAGTAGCCTGACCTGGGCTGCCAGAGTGAGTTCGCCCACTTCATCAAGAAATAATGTGCCCTGATGCGCCCGTTCAAACCACCCCTTGCGCTGACTGGTCGCGCCGGTAAAGCTGCCCTTTTCATGACCAAACAACTCAGCATCAATAAGATCCGGTGCAATCGCTCCGCAATTTACCCGCACAAATGGCTGGCCGGCCCTCACAGAACCATCATGAATCGCCCGGGCAATCAGCTCTTTACCTGAGCCGGTTTCTCCCTGCAATAGTACCGTGGTATCAGTGGCGGCCACTTTAGCGGCTCTGAGCAGAACATCATCCAACCCGGCACCGATAATGGTATCAGCGCTGGCTGTTTTGCCCATTCTCAATAGCAGATCTGTCTGGCGGAAAGAGACCTGTCGAATGGCTTCCTGTTGGGACAGCTGTTGATGCAGGTTGTGCAGTAACGTACCAATAATATCCATAAACATCGCCAGTAACTCCTGACTGATTTCAGTACGCCCATAACCCAGCAGCAGCCAGGCCGGCCGGGGAACTTCGGTTAACCGATAAGCGCTGCAGGAGGACAGCCAGATCATCGGCAGCTCACTATACTGCAACTGTTCACATTCAAGCTCATCAGGGGTATCTTTTCCCGGCGCCACCATGACGCTGATTTGCTGCTCATTCAGCCAGGCAACTCCAATAGAAAAGACCCCACCGGTCACTGCCTGTAAATGCTGTACAACCTCCTCCACGCTGGCTTGTTGTGCCACCCGCTTCCAGACTTCGCTCCAGTCAGTTAACACCACACTCTCCTGCATTAATGAATTATCAATACTGTCTTATAGCGTAGTAAACCGCTAAATAAAACAGATAAAACTGTGATATTTAACGGTATGGCGCTCTTAACAGTAAAATATAATATAAAATCAACCACCTAAATTGTGGCCTGATTCTGGAATAGCTCTGAGACTTTTATTACTCACAAATTCTTATGGAAAACTGGCAAGGCATTTTTGTTTCTGTATTGACGATACTGGCGCTGGTCACGCTCATCAGCGGTCGTCTGCGCCCTCACTGGGTGATGATGGTTGTACTGGTGCTGCTGATGTTATCAGGAGTACTGACTACCGCCGAAGCACTATCCGGTTTGGCAAATGAAGGCCTGATAACAGTGGCCGTCATGTTCATTGCCGCTGCGGGCATTCAGACCACTGGCGGGGTTACCCTGCTGGTCAACGCACTGATGGGCGCGCCCAAAACCATTCCCGGTGCGCTGGCTCGGGTATTTTTACCGGTTGCCACGTTAAGTGCATTTTTAAATAACACGCCGGTGGTGGCCACCATGATCCCGGCCATTATGCAATGGAGCCGGCGAATCGGCGTAGCGCCATCGAAGCTGCTGATCCCGCTCAGTTACAGTGCCATATTGGGCGGCACGATTACTCTGATTGGCACCAGCACCAATCTTGTTGTCAACGGCTTGTATAAGGAGCTGACCCACAGCGAGGGCTTTGCCCTGTTTGACCTGGCAGTTATTGGTATCCCGGTAGCACTGGGCGGGTTTGTGATTATGCTGTTATGCTTTAACCGCTTGTTGCCAGACACCTCGGCGCAGACACCGTTTGCTGACATCCACGACTTTACTGCCGAGGTACAGGTAACCCCTGAAGGACCGGTGGCGGGTAAAACCGTGGAAGAAGCCGGGCTGCGGCATCTTCGCAGTATGTATCTGGTGGCTATCAGCCGGCAGCGCCATTCGTTACCGGTGACCCCGGACACCCTGCTTGAAGGCGGCGATATTCTGGTTTTCGCCGGCCAGACCAGTGCCATCTCCGGATTACTGACCTTTAAGGGTTTGCAAAGTGTGCAGCAGGCCTCTGATCAGGCGGCGCTGGATAATACCCTGATTCAGGTAGTCATCTCAGCAGGCTGTGATGTCATTGGCAAAACCGTGACGCAGGCTAACTTCCGGCGTCGGTACGGCGCTGCCATCGTGGCCATTGCCCGTCATGGTCATCGTATTAACGGTCCGTTGAGCACCGTTGTGCTGGCTGGCGGCGATACATTACTGCTTAAGGCGCGTCCGGCATTTACTGAACGTCAGCAGCATAATCAGGATTTTCTGGTGATTACGCCACTGGCCGACACCCTGCCTAATCCGGCCAAAGCGTATCTGGCCTGGGGGCTGCTGGCGGTGGGTGTCACCGCCGCCGGATTTGGAATTATTTCCATGCTGCATGCAGCGCTGGCAGTGGCTGCCATTATGCTGCTCACCGGATGTTTAAGTACCCGGCAAGTAGAGCAAAGTGTGGATTTCAGCGTTGTGATGACCATTGCTGCCTCTTTTGCACTGGGCCTGGCGCTGCAAAAAACCGGCGTGGCGCAGTACCTTGCCGACAATATGCTCAGTGTCAGTGGTAATAACCCGATATTGTTGCTGATTGCTACCTATATTGCGGTGTCGCTGTTAACAGAAGTGATCACCAACAACGCTGCAGCGCTGATGATGTTACCGGTAGTGATTGCATTTACAGAGGCGGCACAGCTGAATCCGGTACCCTTTACGTTTGCTATTATGATGGCCGCATCAGCCAGTTTTGCCACACCACTGGGCTATCAGACAAACCTGATGGTTTACGGCCCGGGTAATTACCGCTTTACTGATTTTTTAAAAGTGGGCGTACTGATGAACCTGCTGATTGGCGCGCTTACCCTCACCCTGCTGGTATGGCAGTTTGACTTACACGCATAAAAAAAGCCGGCAAATGCCGGCTTTTGGGTGTTTTCAGCCTGTGGCTTAGTATAGGTCGAATGTTTTGGTAAAGCGCAGACCAAATTCGCTACGGTCATTACTGCGCACGATACCTACGTAACCATTTTGAGCCAGACGGCCCTGGTCGTAGACTTCGTTAAACACGTTTTTACCATACAGGCTCAGTGACCAGTCACCAGCCGCCGGCTCGTAGCTTACGTTAAAACCAACCAGCTCACGGGCATCAATAGTCTCGTTCGCGTTGTACACTGACTGTCCCTGCATTTCATCACGGAACGAGTAGTCAACACTGAATGTCATCAGTGCACCGCTGCTCAGTTCATGATAATAAGTAGGTGCAACCATGATGGTCCATTTTGGTGACAGTGCCGGCGCATCGCCTTCACCAATCCCCTGTACACCTTCATCCAGATCCGTGATTTCGGCATCCAGGAAACCTAAGCTGCTACGTATCACAAAATCGTCAGTTACATTCGCAGTCAGTTCCAGTTCAACACCCTGCGAGCGCGACTCACCGGCATTTTCAACGATGGTGACAAAACCACCACCAGCCTGCGGGTTGGAGAACGGCAGAGCCAGATCTGTGTAATCGGTCAGGAAGAACGCTGACATGAAGCTAATGTCATCGGTCAGGTTGCCTTTAAAGCCGATTTCATAGTTGATTGCCGTGGTTTCATCAAACGACACAAACTGCGCTGCACCACCAAACGGACGCGGAGGGAAGCCACCAGTCTGATAGCCTTTTTGTACCGCTGCGTACACATTCAGGTCATCGCTTAAGGTATAGCCGGCATTCACATCCCAGGTTACTTCGCTAAAATCAGCGCTACGGAATGCACGCTCGCCACCAAATGACGGGAACAGCGCATCAGCGTCTTTTTCGTCACGGCTGTAACGTAAACCACCACCAATATTCAACCGGTCGGTAATGCTATAAGACACGTTTACATAAGCGGCATAAGCATTGGTTTCCTGGTTCAGGTCAAAGTAACCATAATCGCCACAAAAGCTACATACTTCAGCAACCGGTGTACCATCATTTAACAAACCACCCGGCACGTTAAACGGACTGAAGGTCCAGGGACCAGAGGCTGTTGTACCTTCTTCATTGAAGTAATACAGACCAGAAACAAAATCAAAATTATCGTAAGTGCCATTTAGCTGCAGCTCTAAAGAGTGCTGATCTGCATTACCGGTTTCCGGGAACTCAGACAGGTTCAGTGGCGATGCGTCATCATCCAGACCACCTTCGTAGTCAGAAGAACGCTTACTGGCGATAAATTTCAGATCCAGCGTGTTGGTCATGGCCCACTCTGCGGTCAGCGCAGCGCCCCAGCCAGAATAGGATGTAGATTCCAGACCCGGTACAGTGGTACCCAAGTCATCCGGGTCTGCCGGAATAAGCGAAGGATTCAGCAGATAGAACTCACCATCATCGATACTGAACTCAGTCGGGCCGTTAGGCGTAAACTCGATGGTGTAAGGCGACTGGCCCGCTTCGTTTTCAACAAAGTCAGCCGCCACTGTCACAGCAAAGTCTGAAGAAAACTGGTACTTGGCAGCAATACGGCCACTGTATTCTTCTTCTTCACCGATATCGCGCTCAGGGTTTGCCAGGTTAACCGCTTCACCCACGCCGTCACGACGCTTGAAAGAACCGGTAGCTGACACGCTGAGATCATCGGTAACATCACTGTTGATGTACATGTCGGTAGCAAAACGTCCACGGGTACCGGCTTTTGCAGATACCGAGGCGATGTCCTGTGCGCCCGGCGCCTTGGTAATGATGTTTACCGCACCACCCAGGGTATTACGGCCATACAGCGTACCTTGCGGGCCACGCAGTACCTCTACCCGCTCAATGTTTGGCAGCGACATATTTGCGCCCATCTGACGGCCCAGATATACGCCATCCAGGTACACACCTACGCCAGGGTCAGTGGTAATGATATGATCCTGCAGACCAATACCACGAATAAATACAGCGGCGTGACCACTGTTACCACCACCGTAGCGGCTGATATTCAGGTTGGGTACGTATTTACCAATGTCATCCAGATTGGTCACATTGGTATCATCGATAATGCCTTCACCAATAGAAGAAACCGCAGTGGGTGTTTCAAAGATGCTTTCGGTCCGCTTACGGGCGGTAACCATGATCTTTTCAACTGGCTCGTCAGACACGGTAGCTTCTTTGGCTTCGCTGGCCTGTGCAAGGGCAGCAGAACTCAGTAAAGAAGCAGAAATAGCCAGTGATAAAACTGACAGACGCGCAGGGTTAAAAGTTCGCGAAGATGGCGAGTACGTTGACATGTGTGTTCTCCGTCTGGTGTGCTTTATGCTTTATATTGGTATTGTACAGAATCTATACAGATTTTTGCACGTTACGCAGATCGGGGCGCGAGTATACAACATGTGTCAATTTAATGAAGAAAATATTGTCCTTTTTTGAATAAACTTTGTATCACCGTGAGTTAGAACACCAAAAATATGAGTTAAAACGGAGACCTAATGACTGTTATAGAAAGGCCCAAAGTATTGTTTTTTGACATCAATGAAACCACTCTGGATATGAACGCGGTGAAAACTGCTATTGCTGACACACTTGGTAACAACGCTGATTTGGTCCCGGTCTGGTTTGCTCAGCTGTTACATCATTCTCTGGTAGATTGCGCCACGAACCAATATCACGATTTCAGCGAAATAGGAGCAGCATCGCTGGCCATGGTGGCACATAGCCAGGGTATGACACTGAGTATGGAGGAGGCAAAATCCGCTATCTCAGGCCCGATGACCTCCCTGCCCGCGCATGATGATGTCACCGAAGGACTAACCCGCCTGAAACAGGCCGGCTATACTCTGGTGGCCTTTTCAAACTCCGCCGAAGCCGGTCTGAACAAACAATTGCATCAAGCCGGTATCCGGCAGCATTTTGATGCTGTTTTAAGTGTGTCTACCATGAAACGGTACAAGCCTTTTCCTGATGTGTATCAGTGGGCTGTAGAAACCATGGGCGTGGATACCCATGAGTCTATGATGGTCGCCGCGCACGGCTGGGATGTCAGCGGGGCTAAGGCAGCCGGACTGCAAACGGCCTTCATTGAACGGCCAGGGAAAATGATGTACCCGCTTGGCCTCACTCCCGATTTATCGGTGTCTGACTTTCTGGCTCTGGCCAGTGCGCTGAATGCCTGAACATGGGGTGCGCGCCTGTTTTCCCAACCGGCGCGCAGGTTACTTATAACGTGACTTTCTGGCCGGTTTTGGCTGCTTTAAAAATAGCGTTTACAAGACGAATATCCCGCAGACCTTCTTCTGCAGGTACTAGCAGCGGTCCTTTGTTGCGGATTGCCAATGCATCATTGTCCATTTGTAGTGACTGCTGCATGCCTTTTATGGGAGGCAACTGCTTGCCATCACTGGTCGTGCCGGTGACACCAGAATAACTTTGCATAGGTTTAAGCTGATACCAGCCGTCTGTACATTCAGCTTTCAGGTGGTTAAAGCTTTTTACCACTGACGTGCCACACTCTGTTTCGGGTCCATCTGCAAACTCCAGGGTGAAGAAGGTGGTTTCGTCGACCTCTTTAAAAATCTCCGGGTGAGATTTTTCATGTCGCCCGGTGACCGCCACCGGTTCTTTGCCGGTAATAAACCGCGCACCGTTAATTGCATAAACGCCCATATCGTAGAGTGCGCCGCCGCCCATCTCTTTTTGCATACGCCAGTTATCAGCAGGCCGGCCATTGCCACCATAACCGGCAAAACTGCTTAGTTTGCGCATTTCACCATAAGGCAATGTGTGCTGATAATCAGCAAAGGTGCGGGTATTGGGCTCGTGCTGCATTCGATAGCCAACCGACAGCATGACCCCATTTTTTTCACAGGCATCAATAATCCGCTGACACTGAGCTTCGTCCATCGCCATCGGTTTTTCACACCATACGTGTTTACCAGTATTGGCCGCCCGCACGGCAAAATCCATATGTGTTCCGGTAGGAGTCACTATATAAATCACATCAATGTCATCGTTATTAGCAATATCATCCATGTTGTCGTAGGTATAACAGTTTGCATCCTGTAACCCGTACTTTTGCTGCCACTGAGGAATTTTATCTGGCGTGCCCGTCACAATGCCGGTCAGCCGGCAGTGTTTGGTGTGCTGTAGAGCCGGCGCCAGCATGCTGGCGCTGTAATTCCCCAACCCCAGCAATGCCACGCCTACAGGTTTATCGGAGCGCGGCATGCTCCATACCGGGCTGGCAGAAGCGATTAATAAACTGCTGGTAGATAACTGTAGAAATCGACGACGGGAAATAATCGGCATGGTCAGGCCTTTAAATCAGGAGTCAGAATGATTTTATTACCCTGCTGAGTAAAATTTGATCACGCAAATCACAGATAACTTTCTATAATTTACTCTAAAGTTACATACCGCACTGTTCGATAAACTGTTTAAGATATTACAAAATAACGCGATCAGGTAACGAACCTGTCAGTAATCCACCACTGCATCTACCTGATATGGAAATGCGCGACCGATCTGCCTGGGGACACCTTATGAACTTTCTTTTACACCTATCTGTGGCCAAAAAAATCTTTTTGATTCCGATTATCGGGGCGGCCAGCTTTCTTATTTTTGTTGTAATAAACAGCTATATCTCTGCCCAGAATAGCGAACAACTGGCAACAGCAAAAGATGTGGACTTTCCGGCTTTGCAACTAAGCTCAACCGCGCTGGTAAACATGGAAAAAGTACGTGATACGCTGGCCGGCGCAGTGACTACCGGCGATGCAGAAGCGCTACAGCAGGCTTCAGACACCGCACAGAAAACCCAGCAAAGTCTGCAGCAGATTGAACAGATAGACCCCGAACTGGCCGGTGAAGTCAACAGCATGCTCAGCGAGTTTAATGCGTATTTTAAACTGGCATACCGAATTACAGCTTCAATCCTCGATGGCTCAGCCGATTTTTCTACGTTAAACGCCCAGCTGGAAAAAATGAACCAGGGCTATGATAAAGTCACCGCGCACCTTAATCAGTTTAAACAGGACCGGGCGCAGGCTTTTGACACGGCTTTTGCCGATTACAATGATGCCCAGAGTTTTCTGCTGACACTGGGTATCATTATGGGTCTGGTGACCACAGTGATCCTGTTTGCTACCGCCTGGCCGATTGTGTCTGAGATCCGCGGAAGCCTTAACCGGGTGGTGCAGTCATTGCGTAACATCGCGGAGGAAAACGGTGATCTGACAGTGCGTATTGATGCCCGCTCTAACGACGAAGTGGGTGAACTGGTTACCTACTTCAACCGCTTTATGGAACGGTTACAAAATCTGGTAAAGGACATTGTAGATACCACTTTGCCCTTATCATCACTGGCCCAAAACCTGAACAGTCTGACAGCTGATACCAATCAAACCATTGCCAATCAGCGTGACTCCGCCACCACCGCTAAAACAGCGGTAGAGCAGATGAATCAGTCGGTCAATGTGGTCGCTTCCAATGCAGCAGATGCGTCCTCTGCTGCCATCAACGCTACCAGTGCCGCTGATGAAGGAAAGCGCGTGGTGGGCAATACGGTGTCCAGTATTCAGGACTTGGCAGCTAACGTCGCCGAAACAGCCGAAGTGATTCAGCGTCTGGAAACCGATACCAATCAGGTTGGTGTGGTACTGGATGTCATAAAAGGGATTGCCGAGCAAACCAACCTGCTGGCCCTTAATGCAGCGATTGAAGCCGCCCGGGCCGGTGAGCAGGGTCGCGGGTTTGCGGTGGTTGCGGATGAGGTGCGCACGCTGGCCTCCCGTACACAACAGTCTACCGAAGAAATACAAAGCACCATTGAGCGGCTGCAAAGCGCAGCGCAGTCGGCTGTAACGGTGATGAATCGGGGTAATGAGCGCGCCCGTGACAGTGTGGAAACAGCCAATGCGGCAGGTAACAGTCTGAATATAATTACCGAGACAATTGAAGAAATCAGCCGGATGAATGCGCAAATTGCTGCATCTACCGACTCCCAGCAAACCACCTCTACAAATATTGTTAATAGTGTAGACGCGATTTTTCAGCGCACCGAACAAACCAGTCAGAACTCAGCCAAACTGGCTTCAGCCAGCACAGAGCTGGCTGATCTGGCGACTAAGCTTGAAGCAATCGCCCGCCAGTTTAAAGTCTGACGTTATCGGTCAAAGTAGCGCTGTCGGGGACCTTTCCTGCAGCGCTTTTTATGCGAAAAATGCTACATAAAGTTTCGATATGCTGACATGTGTTGTACTTGTGCGCCGAAAATCGTCAACTAAGTATTCAGATTAATACCTCATTATCACACCTGCTATCCAATCTCGACTTTTACCTCATGTAATATTGCCGTTAACAAACTAACATTGTCCCTGATTTCTTTTTTTGTTTGGATTTGTAATGAAATTATCCTCATTTTCCTGTTTATCACTGGGTTTAGCCCTGTCTTTCAATGCCGCGGCGGATGTTCAGCTAAGTGGCTTTGGTACCCTTTCTGCCGGCCTGCTGACAGACAGCGATACTGAGGTCAGAAATTACGATGAATCTGATCTTAACTTTAAACAAGGGTCATTTTTTGCGCTGCAGGCGTATGCCGACTTAAACGACGGACTGAGCGCAACAGCACAGATCCGGGCCCGTGGAGTTGATGACTGGGATCCTGAATTTACCTGGGCATATCTGTCATATCAGGTTCAGGATGACTGGCGTGTACAGGTTGGTCGACAGCGTATTCCGATGTATCTGTACTCAGACTATCTGGATGTGTCATACGCCTATCACTGGATTGCACCTCCAACAGAAGTTTATCAATCACCGTTTGACAGCATTGATGGAATCTCCACGATTCACGACTTCTATGTTGGCGATGCTATCATTAACTTTCGCCTGTATTACGGTCAGGAAAACCTCACCCGGGCCGATGGCGCGACTTTCGATATTGATAAAGTATTCAGTGCGGTGGCCAGCGTGAACTACGGCAACTGGACATTCCGCTCAACCTATTTGCATTTTGACTGGAGTGCTGATTTAGGCCTGACACCTCTTGTGGCAGGATGGCAGCAAACCCCGTTTGGCTATGTGGGCGATGATATTGCGATCAGCGATGATTCAGTAGATGGCTACGAGTTTGGTGTGATTTATGACAATCAGGACTGGTTATTTGTTGCTGAATACATTCCGACCAAACTGGACAATACTGTTGTAGGCGAGCTGGAGCCATGGATGGTATCAGTCGGCAAACGCTTTGGCACGGTGATGCTGCACGGCACATTTGGTCATAACAAAACAACGCCTGATGTTGATCTGTCAGCTGTTCCTCAGATTGAAGCTCTGGCTGGCCTGCGTGCAGCCACAGACGCGGTACTTGCCAGTCGCACACAAGATGCACCTTTCTATACTATCGGTGCCCGCTGGGACTTCCATGAATCTGCCGCGTTTAAAGCAGAATACACCAACTCAGAACAGCTAGATGGCAGTGATGCAGGTTTGTTCCAGGTTGCTCTGGTCACAGTTTTTTAAGGTACATAACAATGAAATTTATCAAATCACTGAAGATCACCAGCCTGATTGCGGCCAGTTTAGCCAGCCACTTTGCGTTTGCTGAGGTAGCGGTTGTCGTCAACCCTGCCAATGGTGCAGCGCTGGATCAGGCCCAGGTCAGTAAACTGTTTTTAGGTAAAGATAAAACGCTGACACCGCTTATGCAGCAAGGCAGCGCCAGCGATGAGTTTGTTGAAAAAGCCCTGTCTCGTTCGCCCAGCCAGTATAAAGCTTACTGGGCTAAGCTGGCTTTCACAGGAGGCGGTCGTCCGCCCGAGAGCGCCGCTGCAGCCGATGTACTAAGCAAAGTATCCTCTGATCCCGGTGCGATTGGTGTAGTGGATGCCAGTGCAGTAAACGACAGTGTAAAAGTATTGTTTACACTGTAACCGCTATACCGGCAACGCTGCCTTTAGCGTTGCCGGTGTTTTAAGAAACGACTTTATGGCCAAGCTGAGCATGGCCGGTTAGATAACCTAACTGCCCTGCGGCGCGTAGAATTTCGGTAGCAACATGATCGCTGTTCACCACACGCTGCGCCGATAAATCCGCTTTTACATTCTTATTCACAGCTGTTGCCAGTTGTTCTGCATAAGGCTTCAGCTGGTTCATATGTTCGATATGACCAAACTCACTGGCTACCAGCCAGCCACGCATCTGCAAGGCCATCAGATAGTCTGCACACAGCGAACGCTTGCTACTTTTTGATGCAGCCTGCCATTCTTTCAAACTGCTTTTATGCAGCTCAGTGGGTGTATACCAGATAAGTTTGTTTTGTTCCTGCTGATACTGTGATGCCACTTCACTGGCACTTTCATCAAGGGTAAGCAACGGCTCGGAGCAGGCTACTAATGGCAGGGCTAAAGCAATGAGTATTATCCTTAATTTCATAACGGCATTCCTTTTAAAGCGCAGTACAAAGGGTATTCATTGAGACTAGAACAACGTAGTAATATCACAATGTGTTTGCGTTAAAAGTGCGTGTAGAAGGCGTTTAATGGCAGATCAGATGAGTCATTTAAAGGGGGTCGTCATGAGGGGCAAAATGCTGATTCAGCTGATACCGGTGCTCACTTTCCCGCTCCATGATCGTATCGTTATTATAATCACGAATACGCTTCATAAACACATCTCCGGTAGCCGGAAAAAAATAGACCTTACGGGCGTAATTACTGAGTAAGTCTTCGCTTAGCACCGGAATATTTCTGGCATCCAGATAGTGTTTTACAAAGCTGACATTAAGCGAGCCCACATCGTTATCGCTAAACCCGGCTAATACCTGCCCGCCACCGAAGATTTTTGCCACCAGCCGTTCTGGTGCTGCTCCACTGGCAACTAAACAGCTTTCCAGTGTACTCATAGCCTGCTCGCCATATTTATTCACTTCAGCCGGCTTAATGTTGACGTAAATATTCGACGGCAACAAAAAATGATTCATTCCGCCGACCCCTGTTTGTGGGTCGTACATGCAGGCCGCAACACAAGATCCTAAAACGGTAACAATCAGCTTATCCTCACCAGTGACAAAGTACTGACCAGGTAAAATCTTGACCGCCTGACGGGCAAAGCGGGTGTCAAAGTAGGTGTTGAGGGGGAATCCAGCTGTATTATTCACAATCAGCCTTTATCGTTGGGTTACTGCAAAAACAGCAGCGGACTAAGTCAGCCCGCTGCTGTCAGATTACCTAGTACGTCAGAACGCTTCCCAGTCAGTTTCTTCCGGCACATTAGGTTTAAGGGCAGACGCTTTGGTGACCTGAGGGACCACCGGTGTTACCCGGGTACGCATTTTAGGAGCCGCAGGTACGGCAGCGACATAGCTTCTGGACTCTGACGATAATTTGAATGTGGCTACCCGATTAGACAACTGCACAGCCTGTTGTTGCAAACTGTCTGCTGCAGCAGCCGCTTCTTCCACCAGCGCCGCATTTTGCTGGGTCATTTCATCCATGTTGTTTACTGCTTTGCCAACTTCTTCAATACTGGTTGCCTGTTCGGAAGACGCCGCGGAAATTTCAGACATGATGTCGTTAACCCGTTTAATAGAGTTGACTACCTCTGTCATGGTATCGCCAGACTCTTTGACCAGCTGATTTCCACCATTAATCTTATTCACTGAATCAGAAATCAGTTCTTTAATTTCCTTGGCTGCTTCAGCAGAACGCTGTGCCAGGGTTCGCACTTCAGAGGCAACCACGGCAAATCCGCGCCCCTGCTCACCAGCCCGGGCGGCTTCCACTGCGGCATTCAAAGCAAGAATGTTGGTTTGGAACGCGATACCATCAATAACCCCGATAATGTCAGAAATTTCCTGCGCAGAGTCGTTAATAGCGCCCATGGTATCGACGACCTTGGCAATCAGCTCGCCACCTTCATTGGCCACATCACTGGCACGGGCAGCCAGCGAATTAGCCTGCTCTGCATTTTCTGCATTCAGGCGCACCGTACCGGTCAGCTCTTCCATACTGGATGCCGTTTCTTCCAGGCTCGACGCCTGCTGTTCTGTCCGGCCAGATAAGTCTGCGTTGCCTGACGCGATTTCACTTGATGCGGTGTTGATGGTCTCAACTGCATCATTAATACTTTGAATCGTTGTGCCCATATCAGCTACAAACTGATTGATGGCATCCCCCAGTACCTGGAATTCGCCCTGGAACTGTTGCTCTACACGTACTGTCAGATCGCCGCCTGACAACTGCGTCATCACATCTTTGATGGTGCCAATGATACCGCGAATATCCACAACAAATGTGTTGATGGCATTGCCCAGCTCTTTCATATCGCCTTCAAAGTCACGATGCAGATCGGCATTAAGCTCACCACGTACCAGGCTGTTCATAATAAACTTAATATCATTCACCGCCTTGACTCTGGCGGTAATGTCACTGGCATATTTTACCACTCTGAAGGGTTTACCGTTTTCATCCAGAATCGGGTTATAGGACGCCTGAATGTAGATCTCCTTGCCCCCTTTGCCAAAGCGCTTAAACTCACCGGCATAAAACTGCCCTTGTTTCAGCTGCGCCCAGAAATTGGCGTATTCGGCGCTGGCTTTATACTCTGCATCAACAAACATGCTGTGATGCCGCCCCTGAATCTCATTGAGCGAGTAACCTACCGCGTTGCAGAAGTTATCGTTAGCGCTGAGGATATTTCCGTCAACATCAAACTCAATAACCGCCTGCGACTGGTGAATAGCGTTTATCTGTCCCTCAAAATATGCATTTTTTGTTTTGGCCTCGGTGATGTCCGTGGCAAATTTGGTCACACCAATCACTTTACCGGCGCTGTCATAAATCGGGTTATAGGAAGCCTGAATCCATATCGGGCTGCCGTCTTTACGATAACGGCAAAACTCACCGGCTTTTACCTCACCTCGTGCCAGTTCCTGCCAGAATCGTTTGTATTCAACAGATGCTGCATAGTTGCGATCAATAAACATCTGATGGTGCTGCCCTACTATTTCACTGAGCTGATAGCCCAGACCGGTACAAAAATTTTCATTCGCATCCAGAATCGTACCGTCAGGGGCGAAGCGGATGACAGCCTGAACCCGGTTGAGTGCATCAATCGTTGCGGTTTTTAACAGTTCTTTCTGCGCTTCGCTGAGATGCACTGAGTATTGGGTAATTTCACCCTGCCTGTTTTCGACAGGCTGAAACACTACAGTAAGCTGTTTATCAGCCAGCGTCAGGGTTGCTCCCTGTTCGGCCCGCACCGCCGACGGGCTGGTATCTATCCCGTGCTGGGTCAGATGGGTGCCGGTTAGGGTCGCTTTAGTTAATGGCTGATTTGCGGTGCTTAAAAGCGCACAGGCAGCCCGGTTGGCAAACGTAATATCAAATTGTGCACTGGTTACAATTATTGCTGAATCGCAACCATCAAGTATTTGCTGGCAACCTTGCCCGACATCAGACTCAGATTTGAACCAGTTGAATACACTCATAAGTCTCTCCTGACAGACTTGTTTAATACAAAGAGGTTAACAAGCGTATGTCAGCCGCTGGCTTTACATACTAGGTTACCTGAATTGCCGCCCATAGGCCGGCATTGTGATTGACTGTGTTGCTCATACCTAACTGGTACTCTTGGCTGAGTATAGTCAGGATTTAAGATGCTGCTTAATTGCACAGCCAAAAATTTCCACCTGCTTGAAAATTAAATTAATTTAACCTTCAACAAGGCAGTATTTTATTCACCACCATCAACAGTTTATTTGGCTCAAATGGTTTGGTTATCCAGCCTGTTGCCCCTGCAGAACGTCCTTTCGCTTTCATGTCATCACCGGCTTCGGTGGTAATCATTACTATCGGAGTGCGTTGAAACCGGGCGGCTTTGCGCAATGTCTGTATCAGAGTCAAGCCATCCATTCGTGGCATGTTCTGGTCAGTAAAAATAGCGTCAAACCCACGCTGCTGACATAGCTCCAGCGCGTGCTGACCATCTTCAGCCTGGGTGACTTCATAGCTGGCATCGGTTAATGTCATGCTGATTAGCTGGCGCATGGATACAGAGTCGTCAACAACAAGAATCTGCTTGCTCATCATTTACTCCAATAAATACCAAACACAACTGTATTGATTAAAGTATGAGCGAGGTTCTAATTTTTGTTATGCTACTTTCGACTAGATTTAAAATGTGGAAATCAGGGCATTTGTGACACAGCCAGCCGCTTGCCAGACAGGAAGCAGGCCGGCTGTAAAGACAGGTCAGAACTGATAATTCAGGGTTAGCCGTGCATTGCGAGGCTCGCCGGGTACGGTCCACAGTGGTGAGTAGCTGGACGTAAAGTATTCTTCGTCCAGCAGATTATCAATGTTGAGTTCCAGCGACAGCTGATTTGTCAGGTTTACTTTGCCATACCAGCCTACCAGAGTGTAGGACGGCAGGCGGTAATCCAGATTCACACTGTCTCCCAGCCGGTCATCCACATAGCGTACACTTAACCCGGTCTGAGCCTGCTGGCCAGCCAGTGCAAAGAAGTGATTCACCCGTGCACTGATGTTGTGTTTGGGTACATTCACCAAAGGTGAGCCTTCAGGCACCAGTATTCCCCAGTCCGGGTTCACCGCTGCTTCGCCGGTCTGGGTGTTGAGCCACGCGTAGGACAATACAAGCTGGGTATCAGCAGTCATGCTCCAGTCAGCATCAAACTCTACGCCCTGACTGGTTGCTTCGCCCAGCGCAGCCGAAAAGCCAACATTAACCGGATCGGATGTCAGAATATTGGTCTTTTGTGCATCAAACACCGCCAGTGTCATCGACAGCGAATCTGATACATACTTGACCCCGACCTCCACTGACTGGCTTTCTTCGGGCTCAAACGCATTTCCGGCAGCATCGGTACCGCTTAATGGAATAAACCCTTGTGAATAGCTGGTATAAAGCGTCACAGTGTCGTTGAGTAAATAGGTCAGTCCAAAGCGCGGGCTGTATCTGCTGTCAGAGGTTTCATTAAACCGGCCGGTCAGTGTTTCACCAATATCCTGAGAATAGGTGTCAAAGCGAACTCCCAGCAACATTTTAAGCTGATCAGTCAGACCAATCTGATCCTGAATATAGGCTCCCAGTGACTGCTGCTCCTCGTTGTCCTGATACAACAGGTCTACGGGTGGAAACTCATTACCGTAGTCCGGCTCCAGGATGTTAAGTGTGTAGGTGTTAGCCCCACCGCGATAGCGGAACAATGCGGTACTGATTTCATAATCATACGCATCCATACCTATCATCATACGGTGCGTCATCCCAGCTATCTGAGTATCACCGCTGAATTCAAAACGAACCGAATGGTCTTCAGACTCATAGTCACGGCGTCGATGCTGGCGAGTCAGTGTTTCACCATCTTCATACAACGTCTGGCGCGACGCTGATAATTCAGCATCAGAGGAAAAACCGTTTAAATCAGACCGTCGATAGCTATAGCCGGCCAGCAAAGACCACTCGTTGGCCAGCGATGTCTGGTAAGCAAGATGGTGCCCCACGGCATAGATTTTGGTCGGTCCGTCCGCAGGATTACCTAAATAGCGCTCTTTAGGTACAGTGCCAAAATGATTGTCCAGTACCACAATACCGCGGTCAAACAGCTGCTCCTGCTTAACAAATTCAAATTCGTATAACAGGCTGCTGGTATCATTTATCTTCCAGGTAACAGACGGGGTGACCACCTGTTTGTCGCTCGATACATAATCGCGAAAGCTGCCAAAATCCTGCCAGGCGCCGTTAATTCGAAAGGCCACATCATCGGTAACAGCATTGGTATAGTCGCCTTCAACCCGGTATTGCTCAAAGCGCCCCGCTGAGGCTTTTATTGAGCCCTGCTCATTAAACTGCGGCTTTTTAGTCACAATATTAATCACACCGCCCGGCTCGGAGCGACCGTATAATGCAGAGCCCGGACCTTTTAAGATCTCAATCGACTGTACGTTAGACAGATCCCGGTGGCCACTGAAGCCGCGCCCCCCATTAAATCCGTTAATGAGATAACCAGAAGGCATGTTTTCGTTTCCGGGAAAGCCTCGCAGTGAAAAGCTGTCCCATAATCCACCACCATTATTCTGCCGTGCAATGGTTCCGGAATAATCCAGAACATCCTGAAACCGGGTCAGGTTCAGCGGTGCTATCTCACCCATACTGAATGTTTCCAGCGCCTGCGGTAGTTCATTGTCAGGAATACTGCCCCGGTAAGCTTGCTTATGTACCACTGAAATTTTCTCAATCGTATCAGCATCATCTTGCTGGGCAGCAACCATAGAAGAATAACTGGCAGCAGCAATTGCCAGTGATAAATAGGTGCGGGATAAAAGAGTCGGCATACCTGATATCTGTATCTGCAATAACAAAGCTCGACATGTTATATCATAACAATTTATTACACCAGTCTGACCTGAACACGTTATTCAGTGCTGGTAGAGGCCGGAATGCTTTACATCAGCAGCAGATTTAGTAACTATGGATATTGAACAATCGTTCAAAACAAATACACAAAATTGGGATTACTGATGAAAACATTAACCAGCCTGGTCTTGCTGTGCCTGCTTTGTGCCGGCAACGCATGGTCAGCAGAAAAGCCTAAAGTCATTTTCTTTGATGTAAACGAAACCCTGCTTGATCTGAATGCCATGCGCACGTCGGTATCTGATGCCCTGGGCGAGCGCGACGATCTCATGAGCCTGTGGTTCTCGACCATGCTGCATCATTCTCTGGTAGATAACACAACCCGGCGTTTTCACACCTTCGGAGAGATTGGCGTGGCCTCATTGCTCATGGTGGCCCAGACCAATAATATTGAATTAACCGAAGCACAGGCGCGTAAAGCCATTGTCACTCCACTAAGAAGCCTGCCCCCTCACCCGGATGTAAAAACAGGACTTAAACAGTTAAGAAAAGCCGGCTACCGCCTTATCAGCCTGACTAATTCTTCTAACAAAGGAGTACAGACTCAGTTTGAAAACGCCGGCATGATCGATTTATTTGATGCCCGCTACAGTGTGGAAGATATCAAGCGTTATAAACCTGATCTGCGTACCTATGAATGGGCGCTGGAAAAAGCCGGTGTCAGCGCCGATGAAGCTATGCTGGTTGCAGCCCATGGCTGGGATATTGCCGGTGCTAAAGCAGCCGGCTGGCAGGCTGCATTTATCAAACGCCCGGGCAAAGTAGTTTACCCACTGGCCATTGAACCGGATTATCAGGTTAATACCCTGACCGAACTGGTCGATAAATTAGCCGCACAATAAACCCAAACAGCCCGGTATAACGCCGGGCTGTTTGTCTGGACCTATCGGTCACCGTAGTCAGGCACTGATCACAAAGGCGAATTGATGTCATTCAGCAAGAGTGATTAGTGTATGGCCTTATCTCCCCAAATCTCCCGGGTACGCTGATCGCGACCACAGCTCCAGCGGTAGGCTTTATAACGGATAGGACTCTTTTTATAAAAATCCTGATGGTAGCTTTCTTTACCTTTGATGGGGTAAAACGTCTGGGCATCGAGCACCGGGGTCACCACAGTCTGTCCGGGAAACTGATTATCTATATGCTGTTTTGATTTTTCTGCCATTGCGCGCTCCTGCTCATTCGCAACAAAAATGGCACTGCGATAGCTGGGGCCTTTGTCACAAAACTGTCCCGACGGATCAAACGGATCAATACTCAGCCAGTAATAATCCAGTATCTCTTTATAACTGACCACCGAGGCATCATAGGTGATTTTTACCACTTCATAGTGACCTTCATGGTTGCCTTCATACGTCGGATTTTCAGCCGTTCCACCACTAAACCCAGACACCACATCCGTGACCCCTTCCAGCTTTTCAAAATCAGACTCCATACACCAAAAACACCCTCCGGCCAGAATGGTGCTCTCAGCGACTGCGGTTGAATGGTACAGACCCAACAGCCCAACAACCGCACTTATAACGATTTTTCTCATAGTGATTTCCAGTCAAAAAATTTGCGTCTGACAACAGGACCGTAACAAGCATGGTTTTCATTCATCTTTGAGTACTGCAAATCGGGATGGTGCTTTTTCAGAGAAGCCGCAGAAAGCATTGCCATTTGGCATATAGTACAAAAAACAACCTTCTTGCTTATTGCAGTATGCTATATTTACAAAAATTTTTTGGAGTACTGCATGAAAAGCTGGCAGGAACATAAAAAAGAAATGGAGCAGGAAAATAAACGGGAATGAGTGATTGCGATACTCAGCGCTCTAATAATAGTAACTGTGGTAAGTATTGCCATATTCACTAAACACTGAAGTATGTGCGGGAGAGGTGTATCTGCATCCGTGACTTTATTTCGATAGATACCAAACCTGGTCAAAAAACTGTGTCGAGCTAGTTCCAAATTGCTTTGCTAAACGATAAGTGTAACTTCGCGTTACTTGCTATCCGTTAAGTCAGCGTGTTTCTGTGATTTCTAAGGGCAGGATCAAAAAAGCCCTCGCATTTCTGCAAGGGCTTCAGTGATGGTGCCTCGACCCGGGATCGCAACGCGCGGTGCAGCCGCAGGGACACGCAGATTTTCAATCTCTATAGGCCTTGTCGCAATGATGTCACATATTGATTTTCGCGGCCTGTAGCGCCGCTTCCTTGTGTCAAAACGATGTGACAAGACGAAAAATCGTCACACCAAATCTGGTTAGACGTACTCACTATCTTGTTAATAAATTTCATTTTTGACCAATAGAATGACTAATCCTCCGTTATCTGTGTCATTGCATCCAAAGCCTGAATTCGCTTATACCCTGAGCTAGTTTCGCTAGTCAGCCAAGTATTAAAATGACCATTTAGGCCTGATGGATGTGCGGTGTGAACCCAAACTTTTCCATCTGCCCAGACAGCCATATCATTGATTACCCGATAAGTTCCTGAAAACATTCTCTCGAGTAGCCTTCTGACTGCCTTTACGTATTGGTCAGAATTACCGAGCATTATTACCGCTTTTAATTCTCTTGGGAGTGCTTTTAGGTATTTCTCAGAACAGTTCGCAATAACATCCGGTATTTCATTAAAAGATTTATTAATAATAGGGCCAGTACATGAGTAAATTCCATTTTTATCATCAGCACGGGACACACTGCACCTAATCAAAGAACCGAATGCAATTTTTGACTTGGGGTCTGCTATTCTTTCATCAACGGTTTCTTCCTGTGATATTAGACCCAATGCCTTAAGAACCTCTGACAAACGTCCTCTCATTTTCGCAAAGGCAACATCTTCAAAGCGACCGTTATCATATATACCAGCTTGTGTTGAGCCTTTTGAAAATCCAAGGATTAGATACTCTGGTTTATCACTTCCCCATGCTCCAGGATCATTTATCATTTATCATTTTCCAGTTTGCAGCTGGTTTAATCGTTTTTTCATTTTGGTCGCCGAAGCAAATTCTGCACTCAATTTTGCCGTGTGTTGGTAACATATTTGTTCCTCTAAACTTCAGAAATGTGGTCTTTCCCACCGTCAGCCATTCACGATTCAACACCTAAATCAATTACGCCAACAATTCTGCATAAATGACTTATGCGCCTACTGCTTCTAATCAATTCCCACAGGGATAAGAGAGCGAAGCTGGCATGGTTGCGGGTGTTATTAGCCCCACCGCCCGCTGGAGTAGAACTGTTCCCTACTTTCGATAAACTTTCCAATGGTCGTCTAGGTATCTTTCAACGATCAAAATGTCTCTTGGCTGAAGATTATTCCTGACGTTTAAGATCCGCATAGCTGTGCGATTGCGAAAGCGCTGATGCTTTCCGCAAACATCAGTTTCAAAGACATCGCCACCACCTATATCCAATTGAAGTGGTTTGCCTTTTATTCGTAAATCATCAGATCCAATATGTTTATTTGAGAATTTTGTTAGGTGTCCTCTCAGATTGATGTAGTTGTTCTTGATGGCACCTTCAGTTAAAGCTATTTCAATTTTCATCTTTTTAAAGTCTTCCCAACTATCCAAGGTAATTTAGACTTTAAAAAATTTAAGCTGGCAAACCTAAAAAAATAAATTTTCTTTCAATCACCTATCAATGCTAGAGTTTGGGGATATCAGCCTACAAAATTTCCACAAATGACCTTATCAGATTTGAAGAAGTGCCATGCCTTTATTGATGAAACATTTGTTGTTGCGAGCGGGGTACGAGAATCAACAAAAGTGAACTCTCAGGAGTGGATGAAAAACATCTTTATTCTTCCAGAGCGAAGAAGTGAGATAAAAAAGCGAATGAGTGCTATACGTAGAAAGCGCACAGCTAAAATCGATCACTTAGATGGGACGAGATATGTTTCGTCTAGCAGGATCGTTCAGACAAAGGAATATGGAGAGTTGGGTAATGAACTAGTTTTGGCTGAGCAAAGAGTTAACAAGCTTTCCAGCAACTTAAAGTATGTCTATCCTTTAACACCAAAGACAATACTACAATACCGGGAAGACACATTCGAAAAAGTTGTTGAGTTCTATGAAGGACTGTCTATGAAGGAGAAATCACAGTTTTTTTCAATACAAGACAATAAGTTAGTTAATTTTGCACCTGATCAACCACCTGTCGGTAAAGTGTCGTTAGAAACGAGATTAAAACCATATTACTCGAAAGAACTCTTCAGTGTAGAAGAAGTAACCTCGGAATTATCACGCACGATAGAGAAGTTAAAAAAATCAGTCCTGAACTCAAAGAAGAATGGTCAAAAAGCACGAGCTAGTTTGACGAGCCGCTACTTGCGAAAATTAATTCACAACTTATCAATCATAGACAGATTGAACAAAAAATTTTCACCGCACGGAAGGAAGCTAAAAGGAGTTGATACTCAATTGGTGTTAGGCGGCACTTCTTATCAATGGCCTAAATACATTATAGGCGATTTTAAATCTTGTTCATTTGGGTCTTCAATCCAAAAAAAGATCGAGGTAAATAATACGGTATCATTACCTACACATCTGCAAGCATTTCCAGCATTAGAAGCGGGCAGATTTCATTTATTCTTTGATAAAAGCTATGACGCGTTGAAGATAATGGACAATATTAGCGAACATGAATGGAGAAAATTTAGACCTTTCAATCACTATGAAAAAACATTGAGTAAAGAGTATCCAAGTAAAAATAGCATTACATTCCCATTCGATTTTTTCTATTAGCTTATCAAATACGCTTTATGGCCTAGATACTTTTACAATGAACTCATCTCTATCGGAATTGCGCCTTCAATACACACGCTGTAACTGAGTAATCCACACTATGAGAGTGGCACCGATTTATTCACTATAAAAATTTGGCTGCAAAAAATAAAATATTAAGTGATACACGCACCCATTTCTAAACGATTTGTAACCAATAACCCTAACACCTTGCTAGAATAAACGGTGTTGTTGAAAAATATATGGCTCAAAAATGAAAACACCTGATGATTCTTTAAATATAGTCAGGATTTAATAATCGTTTCTCGGCCGGAGTCACTGCTCTCGAAGGCAACAGCAAAATCATGTAAGTATATTCCAGCATTTTCTAAGGGGCAGGATCAAAAAAGCCCTCGCATTTCTGCAAGGGCTTCAATGATGGTGCCTCGACCCGGGATCGAACCAGGGACACGCGGATTTTCAATCCGCTGCTCTACCAACTGAGCTATCGAGGCAAAACAGGTTAGCGTTATTACGCTGTGCTTTATTCGAAAATAAAGCAGTATTCATGGTGCCCAGAGGCGGGATCGAACCACCGACACGCGGATTTTCAATCCGCTGCTCTACCAACTGAGCTATCTGGGCGAAACTGGTTAGCGCTGTAGCGTTGCCGCCACCATCGCAGTGGGTGTGCATTAAACGGATTTTCAGGCCCCGCGTCAACACCTTTTTTTCAAAAAACTGTCTGCTTGCACAATAACTACTCAAAAAGACTTTTTTTGTTTACTTTTCCGGCGGGACATAGCCTTCAATAGTCGGTTCCTGCCCTTCAAACAAAAATGCGCTCATCTGTTCTTCTAAGAATTTACGTGCTTCGGGCTGCATCATATTCAGCTTATTTTCGTTAATCAGCATAGTCTGCTTTTTTTGCCACTCAGCCCAGGCTTCTTTGGAGATATTGTCAAAAATACGCTTGCCCAGTTCGCCCGGGTACAGCTGAAAATCCAGCCCTTCGGCTTCTTTATTTAAATGCTGGCAAAAAACGGTTCGGCTCATGGTTACTTACCTTTTAGGTTGTGCGGCCTGCTTACAGAGTCCGCTTTAACTGTTCTATGATCTTTTTGGTGGGGGCAGCCAGCCCGACTTCAATCGGTTCATGCAACGCAAACCAGCGTTGACTGGCTTCTTGCCGCACCCTGGTGGAAGTCATTTTGCCATTGAAAACAACAAAGGGCGAAATATCCAGATGAAAATGACTGAATGTGTGACGAAATGGCGCGAGTGAGGTTATCTGAAAATCGTCCAGACCGCGCTCACGGGCTACGTCTTCGGCCGGCTCCTGGGACTCGATAAACCCGAACAAGCCGCCCCATAATCCCTGTGAGGGCCGCTGTTGTAGCAATATGCTGTTGCCTTCCATAAACACCATCATATTGACCTTGCGCTCCGGAATAGCTTTTTTCGGCTTTTTGCCCGGAAATTCTGACTGGCGGCCCTGTGCATAGGCCAGACAGCCCTGCTGCAGTGGGCATGAGTCACAGGCAGGTTTGCTGCGGGTACAGATCATGGCACCCAGATCCATCATGGCCTGAGTGTAATTGCCACAACGCCGGGCTGGCGTATTTGCCTCGGCAAACTGCCACAGGGCATTTTCTACCGCCTTTTGCCCCGGCCAGCCCTCTACGGCGTAATAGCGGGCCAGCACACGCTTTACATTGCCATCGAGAATAGGATGCCGCTCGCCCCGGGATAACGACAATACAGCACCTGCGGTAGAGCGGCCGATTCCCGGTAACGCCATGACTTCATCCAGTGAACCGGGAAACTCACCCTTATATTGCTGCGCGATAATAATAGCGGCTTTATGCAGGTTGCGGGCGCGGGCATAGTAACCCAGACCGGTCCAGTGATGCAGTACATCATCAGTATGGGCCCTTGCCAGTGCCTGCACATCGGGAAAGCTGGACATAAATTTTTCAAAATACGGAATAACTGTGGTGACCTGGGTCTGCTGAAGCATAATCTCAGAAACCCAGACCCGGTAAGGCGTAACATCTTGCTGCCAGGGTAAATGTTTGCGTCCGTGCAGGTCATACCATGCTAGCACTTGGTCAGAAAAGCTGGCTGTCATGTGTGGTGTTTACGTCGTGGTCTGATTAAAGAGGTGGCTATGATATCATGCCTTTCAACTGTGTCAGGAACTGTGGAGATCCCGTGGACAGCACCCCTGTTTTATTTTTACCCGGAACACTTTGCGACGAGCGTATCTGGCTGCCAGTCTGGCGCCAGCTTTCTATCACCCAGCGCCGTTATGTTCCTTTGCAATGGGCAACCTGCCTTGAGGATATGCTGGCGCTGACCGGAGACCGGGTGCTGGACGGCGAAAAAGTGCATCTTGTCGGCTTTTCAATGGGCGGCTATATCGCCAGTAAATGGGCGCTGCAAAATAGTGACAAAGTGGCTTCACTAACACTGGTTGGCTATAACCCCGAAGGTCTGGGTGTGGATGAAATCAATCGCCGTAAGCAAATGGTGAGCATGCTGCAAAACGGGCAGTTTCAGCCTGACAACCCCGCTTACCTGAAAAACTTTGTGCACCCTGACTTCATGCCAAGCGAGCAGGTCAGTCAGGTCATCACTGAAATGGGCCAGGATTTGGGCAAAGCGACGCTGATTGCCCATACTCAGTCCACCACCCCGCGTGAAGATATGGTACCGGCACTGCGCAAAGCGCCGTTTCATCTGAACCTGGTTGCCGCCATCGACGATGCTGTGGTGCAGTTTGATAAACTGACCGCCATTGCGGCAAAGCTGAATGACTGCACCTTATATCCGATAAAAAATGCAGCGCACATGCTGCCACTTGAGCAACCTGAAGAAGTCGCCTCGGTGCTGCGGCAAGTGCTTGACTGAACACGCGACAAAGCACAATAACAGGCGCACAGCGAGGTACTGGACTGCGCGTCACTAACGACTTTTTATTGCATTGTCCGGAACAGGCTGGATAATGCGCGCAACTTAATTTTACAGCCAGATCGAGTAACACTATGGGGCAATACAAAAATCAGGCAGAAGCGGAAGCAGCCGGTGTTTATATCAGTAAAGTGAAAAGCTATGTTAAGCGCGAAGGGCGTCTGACCAACGCGCAGGGGCGTGCGCTTGAGCAATACTGGCCAACCATGGGCATCGACTTTGAAGATGCTGTGCTGGACTTATCTGAAGTTTTCGGCCGGACCGCCCCGGTAGTGATGGAAATTGGTTTTGGCATGGGTAAATCGCTGGTAGAAATGGCCGCGAACCATCCCGAGATGGACTTTATCGGTATTGAAGTTCACCGTCCTGGTGTAGGCGCGTGTCTGCATGATGCCGGTGAACTGGGCCTGACCAATCTGCGGGTGATGGAGCATGATGCGGTTGAAGTACTGAACAAGATGATTCCCGAACAGGGGCTGGCTCGCCTGCAACTATACTTTCCTGATCCATGGCATAAAAAGCGCCACCACAAGCGCCGTATTGTGCAGCCAGAATTTGTTGAAACCCTGCGCAGTAAACTGCAGATGAAAGGGCATTTTCATATGGCCACAGACTGGGAAAACTACGCTGAGCATATGGCTGAAGTAATGAATGCAGCGCCGGGTTATGCCAACACCGCAACGCAGGGCGACTATGTACCGCGTCCGGAGTATCGTCCAATTACAAAATTTGAAGTACGCGGCCAGAAGTTAGGCCATGGCGTGTGGGATCTGATTTACGAGCGAACGCAATAATGTTGTCAAACCAGAGCCAGTTACTGGCGCGCAATCTTGATCTGTTTGAGCAGGGTGAATGGCTCATCATCAACCCTGCCGATGCCTATTTTACCGACCAGCTCAGCGATATGCCGCTGGAAGTGCTGCATCAGTATTTTGATGTTTTCAGCGAAAGCGTGCGGGTCATCCATTCTCACAGTATGGATACCCGTGATGTGAGTGAGGATCCGTCGGGTTTCTGTGTATCGCAGAAAGTCAGTAAGCATTTGCATACCTTTGCCCCCTTTATAACCGGTGAGCGCCGCTTTTCGGATGTTCTTATCTACATTCCCAAGGCCAAGCATCAGCTAAAGATGCTGCTGACCATGGCAGGATCAGTGCTGCGCGAGGGTGGCCGGATTCATCTGGTAGGTGAAAACAAAGGCGGTATCAAAAGTGCGGCTAAGCTAGCCACAGACCTGGGACCCGCACAAAAGGTCGACTCTGCCCGTCATTGCAGCCTGATTACCATCGAGGTAGAAAACACTCCGGTTTTCCGGCTTGAAGACTGGCTGGACGAGCGCACCTACCAGGTTGATGAATTTGAGTGGGATATTGTGTCACTGCCTGGTGTATTCAGCCACACTGAGCTGGATGACGGCACGCGTCTTCTGCTGAGCAAGCTACCTAATCACTTAAACGGTAACATTCTGGATTTTGCCTGCGGCGCCGGTGTCATTGGCAGTTACCTGAATAAACTGCAACCACACCTTAAGCTGACACTGCTGGATGTCAGTGCGCTGGCCCTGTTTTGCGCGGCCCGCACCATGCAGGCAAACGGAGTAACTGGCCAGCTACTGGCAGCCAATGGTCTGCATGGCGTAGACGACAAGTTCAGTCACATTGTCACTAATCCGCCGTTTCACACTGGTGTGAAGACTGATTACAGTATTACCAAGCGCTTTATCAGCGATGCTAAACGTGTACTGGCAAAAGACGGCACCCTGCATCTGGTGGCAAACCGGTTCCTGCCCTACCCCGGTTTACTGGCTGAACATTTCAGTCAGGTAAGACCGTTAGCCCAAACCAGTCAGTTTTCTGTGTATCTGTCGCTAAAATAATGCAAGCCACGTATTTTTCAGCATTTTTGCTGGATAAATGCATGTAAGTATTGAACACTGTTATTCAGATAATACGTTATCCCTGTATGCTGGATATCGGTGTTCAGCTCCTCGCTGAACACCGATACACCAGGTACGTTGGTCCGCTGCAAATCATGATTAAGGTTGCGTAAGGTGAATATAGTTTTTGCGATTTCTGAAGTAGAAGACCTGGTTAAAACCGGTGGCCTGGCTGACGTGGGCAAAGCGCTTCCACTGGCGCTCAAAGAAGCCGGGCACAACGTGGCCATTATCATGCCCTATTATCAGGCGATCAGAGTCCAGTATGATCTGGCCGAAGCCTGTCCGCCTCAAACCCTGTTTACGGCCGGTCAGGTCTATCATTTTGCTGTGCGGCAACTGAGCTGGAACGATATTCCGGTTTATTTTGTGGATTATCCTGACTACTTTGACCGCGATGGCCTGTACAGCAGTGCTTACGATGCATTTAATGACAACGGCGAGCGCTTCAGCTTTTTTTCCGGGGCCTGTCTGACCACATTACAGGCGCTTTCCCTACAGCCGGATGTTATTCATTGTCATGACTGGCATACCGCGATGCTGCCGTTTTTACTGCGTAACGATCACACCGGCTTTTTTGCCGGTACAAATAGTGTATTTACCATCCACAACGCGGCCTTTCAGGGCGTACACCCGCTACAGGAGATTCCGTTTTTACGCCATCATCCGGCTATTTTGCCGCTGGTACACGGTGGTTATATCAATATGCTACAAACCGGTATTGAGTTTGCCGACAAAATCACAACGGTAAGCCCTAACTATGCGCAGGAACTTCTGACCAACTTAGGTAGCCATGGTTTGCATGATCGCCTGGTCACCCGCCAGCGGGATTTAGTCGGAATTTTGAATGGCTGTGACTACACGCAGTGGAACCCAGCCACAGATTCGTTTTTACCGGAAAATTTTGACAGTAAAAACCTGTTTGCCAAAAAACGCTGTAAACAGGTGTTACAACAACAGTCACGATTACCGGAAAAAGAAGGTGTGCCTCTGATTGGCATGGTCTGCCGGCTCACCGAACAAAAAGGGTTCGGATACTTGCTGCCTATCCTTGATGAGCTGATGGACCATAATATTCAGCTGGTGATTGTGGGTACCGGTGATCCCAGTGTGTGTATGGATCTGGGCGAGTATGCTCATAACCACCCTGATCAATTTGCATTTATTAACGGGTTTAGCAGTGAATATGCTCATCTGGTAGAAGCAGGCGCGGACTTTTTCCTGATGCCCTCGCAATTTGAGCCTTGTGGTTTAAATCAGATGTACAGCCTGGCTTATGGCACGTTACCTATTGTACGTTCAGTCGGCGGACTTAAAGACACCGTTAAGGATCCTGGGGCTGATGCTGACAAGGCCACCGGCTTTGTGTTCTCAGAACCCACCTCTGAGGCCTTGCTGTCCTGTATTCGCCGTGCCCTGCTTTTTTATTACGAGCACCCGGCCCGGTTCCGTGATATGCAGATTCGGGGCATGGATACGCGTTTCACCTGGCAGGATGCAGCCAGCCGCTATGAAACGCTATATAAGACTATGCTAAAGAATTAAAAAATAATCAGGTGGTCTGCTTTTCTTTTGTCTTCGCTTGAGACAGTATAAAGCGATAGGCTGACAAAACTAAGAATAAAGCATGAGCGATATTTCGACCCGGCTGTCTATCCGCAGCCTGTTTCTTTGGGTCATCATGGCTATCGTCACCATCATTCTGGTGTTGGCGACAGGCCTGTCTGTGTATATGCAAATTTCCTCCAGCAAAAATGCACTGTTTGGTTCAGTCACCTCTGTTACCCGGCTGGTCAGCAATCTGGCGGCCAGTGATATTTCTGCCGGTAACTCGTCTCAAGCCGAAAATATTCTCGCCAGTTTTGCTCAGGCAGACAATATTCTGCATGCACATGCATTCTGGAGCGATCCCCGACAGCTGGATGACCTGACCTTTCTGGCGTCATTCAACCAGCCTGGTCAGCCTGCCATCACGCCCGAACCTGACAAGCTTGACCGGCTCAGTCAACCGGTGCTGCACGACGGCATCGTAGAATATGCGCTACCGGTCATGCTCAATCATACCTATGTGGGTTATATCTATGTGCAGGCCAGTGCTGATACGTTTAACCGGCAGGTGGGTAAAAGCATTTTGCTGCATCTGTCGATAATGTTTGTATTGCTGCTATTGACTTACCTGTTCGGCGTACGGTTGCAGCGTCTGTTTATCAGACCCATCGAACAGCTATCAGCTTTTGTGCAGCATACGTCACGACAACGTAATTACCGGGCCAGAGCTCCCGGCTCCAGCGTGCAGGAGGTCGATGTGCTGTGCAGCGCGGTTAACCTGTTACTGTCGCGAATGCAGGACTACGTGGCCACGCAGAAACAGGTCGAGCAAAAGCACAAAGCCCTCAACACACAGCTTGAAGATATAGTAAACCAGCGCACACTAGCCTTGAAAGATGCCAACCACGAGCTACTGCAAACGCTGGAAAAACTGCATCAGTACCAAAGACAGGTCATAGAAAATGAAAAGCTGGCTTCGCTGGGCGATCTCATCACCGGCGTGGCTCATGAAATGAATACTCCGCTGGGTCTGAGTATTACTGCTACCTCGGTCATCGTGGATCGGCTGGGACAACTGCAACAGGAATTTAACGATAATTCGCTCAAAGCCAGTCAGCTGGAAGCATTTTTGCAAGAAACGCAGGAGAGCCTGGCCATTGTTTGCCGTAACCTGGACCGTACCGCAGAGCTGATCAACAGCTTTAAACAGTTGGCGGTCGATCAAAATAGCGAGACTAACCGAACATTTTGCGTTTTACAGCTATTTAATGAGATACTACTACCTTTACGGCCCCAGTTAAAAAAACATCATCATAATATCAACATAACGTGTGACCCTACCTTAATTGTTGAGACAAAGGCTGGCCCGATAAACCAAATTTTGATCAATCTGATCATGAACTCCGTAGTCCATGGCTTTGAGAACCGGGAAAACGGTCAGATAGATATCAAGGCTGAATTAGCATCAGCCAACACCTTACGATTAGTTTACAAGGACGATGGGAAGGGGATTCCGGCTCATATTCGTCAGCGTATTTATGACCCATTTGTGACGACACGTCTGGGACATGGCGGCTCAGGGCTGGGCATGCATCTTGTATATAATCTGGTGACGCAGGTATTAAACGGTACCATAACGCTCCTGAACGAAGAAAACAGTGGCGTGGAATTTGTTATCGTTTTTCCTGTCGAAAGTGCTAAATCAGAGGAAACCGTAAATTAACAATGCTAAGGCCTTGTAAATTTATGGCAAACCCTCATACCGTAGGTCATGTTTTATTCGTTATTTACTTGCAATGCAGATAGCGAAGCTTAAACTTTAACCAGAATGTTGCTTAAATTGATTGTGAAAAGAGTGTGAAACACCATGCAGACGCCGAATGTATTAATTGTTGAAGATGAAGTGGTTACCCGTACCACGCTAAAGAGCTTGTTTGAAGCCGAAGGCTATAATGTATTTGAAGCAGAAAATGGCGATCAAATGCACGACTTTTTTGAGAATCACGCAATCAATCTGGTCATTATGGATATTAACCTTCCGGGCAAAAATGGTTTGATCCTGGCACGTGAAGTACGCGACCGTAAAAATGTAGGTCTGATTTTCCTGACCGGCCGCGACAACGATGTTGATCGTATCCTGGGTCTGGAAATCGGTGCAGATGACTATCTGACCAAGCCCTTTAACCCTCGTGAACTGACCATCCGTGCGCGTAACCTGTTAACCCGCACCACTAACTCAGCAGAAGATGATGATCTGCCAAGCCGTGTCAGCTTTAATGGCTGGACGCTGGATGGCGATAGTCGTTCACTGATTTCTCCAAGCGGTAAAGAATTCCGTCTGCCGCGTAGTGAATTCCGTGCCCTGCATCTGTTTTTAAGTAATCCGGGTAAAATCCTGACTCGTGAGCAGCTGATTATGGAAATGACCGGCCGTGAATTGCGTCCGAACGACCGTACTGTGGATGTGACTATCCGCCGTATCCGTAAGCACTTTGAGTCAGAGCCAAGTGATGAAGAATTGATCGTAACCATCCACGGCGAAGGTTATCGCTTCTGTGGCACTGTAGATAGCTGATCAATCACTGTTACCGGTGCTCACACAAACCAGAAACAAAAAACGCAGCGAATCAGCTGCGTTTTTTTATGGGTAAACCGGTAGATTTAGTTACCGGCTATTTTCATATTATCAATCAGCACAGAGCCGGTTTGCACCCCGCCCCGAACATCACGCTCGCTGCCGATTGCCCGGATATTGGCAAACATGTCTTTAAGGTTACCGGCAATTGTCACTTCGTGCACCGGATACTGAATCACACCGTTTTCTACCCAGAAACCTGCCGCACCGCGGGAATAGTCACCGGTGACCACACTGACGCCCTGTCCCATGAGTTCGGTGACCAGTAGACCTGTGCCCATTTCACGCAGCAGATCCTGCTCTGTCTGGCCGGAATGTCCGATGATCCAGTTATGGATGCCACCAGCGTGACCGGTAGACTGTGTCCCGAGTTTGCGCGATGAATAGGTGGTGTACAGGTAATGAGCCAGGCGTCCCTGTTCCACGATATTAAGATCTTTGGTTGCCACCCCTTCGGCATCAAAGTTAGCGCTGGCCAGGCCGCCTTTCAGATGCGGACGTTCTTCAATAGTCAGCCACTCAGGAAATACCTGCTCGCCCAGTTTATCCAGTAAGAAACTGGAACGGCGATACAGATTACCGCCACTGATGGCACTGACATAGTGACCAAACAAAGAAGACGCCACATCACGGTGTAGCAGTACCGGCACATTGGCGGTATTGATTTTACGTGCACCCAGACGGTCTACCGTGGCCTTTGCGGCTTCCTGTCCGACTTCCAGCGGGCTTTTCAGCTTGTCGGCCATGCGTGACACGGTATAGGCGTAATCACGCTGCATATCGTCGCCACTGGCGCCAATCATCATACAGCTCAGGCTATAGCGACTGCTGGGGTAACCGGCGTTGATACCGTGGGTATTGCCGTACACTCGCATCCCCAGATTGGCGTTATAACCGGCGCCGTCAGAGTTAACGATTCGCTCATCGTATTCCAGTGCCGCTGTTTCTGCTTCAATCGCGATTTTCATCGCCTGTTCAGGGTCAAGCTCCTGCGGGTGATACAAATCCAAATCAGGGAACTCGGTCGCCATCAGGGCTTCGTCTGCCAGACCGGTGCAAGGATCCTCACTGGTATAACGGGCAATATCCACGGCTTTTTCCACCGTCAGCGCCAGTGCCTCTTTGCTCAGGTCTGCAGTAGATGCACTGCCTTTATGCTTACCGACATAAACACTGATCCCCAGCCCGCCATCATTGGTGAACTCAACGTTCTCCACATCTTTCATACGGGATGAAACAGCGATTCCCTGCACTTTCGACATACTGGCTTCGGCCTGCGTTGCGCCTTTGGCTTTGGCCAGCTTCAGTACATCATCTACCACGTTTTGAATTTCGGCGATTTGCTGTTCAATTTGCATAGTCAGTTTCGCTATCCCGGTCTCTGTGTCAAAATACTTGTATTACCAGTGTAACACTATGAGAGTTAAATGAGCGACCACAAGCATCATTCTGAGGAAGATTCTTACTTTGACGAAGCGGAAGACTTTGCGTACGACGAACCGCTAAGTAAAAGTGAATTAAAACGTCAGTCTGCGGAACTGCAAAAACTGGGCGAAGAAATCGTTAACCTGTCTGATGCCCATGTGGCGACGATTCCGATGGACGAGGAACTGCACGACGCGGTTCATCAGGCACGGGCCCAGAACCGTAAAAAAGAAGGTTATCGCCGACAGCTTCAGTTTATCGGTAAGCTGCTGCGCCGCCGTGACACCGCGCCAGTGAAAGAGGCTATGGCCAAACTGACTCACCAGCACAGGGCCAATAATGCGGCCTTTCATGCGCTGGAAAAGACCCGTGAAGATATTATCAATAAAGGGGATGAAGCTATTCAGCCACTGGTTGAGGAATATCCGGAGCTGGATCGTCAGAAACTGCGTCAGTTACACCGTCAGGTGAAAAAGGAGCGGGAGAAAAACGCCGCGCCTAAAGCCTACCGCGAACTGTTTCAGTATTTAAAATCGGTGATTGAGCCGTAAGATCAAAAAAGCCCCGGTTTCGGGGCTTTTTTGTATCGGCGAGGTGGCAGTTATGCCGTACCACCTACCGTCAGTTCATCGACTTTCAGTGTAGGCTGACCCACGCCTACCGGTACCGACTGACCATCTTTACCACACACACCCACACCATTATCCAGTGCCGAGTCATTGCCAATCATGGAGATTTTCTGCATGACTTCAGGGCCGTTGCCAATCAGTGTTGCCCCTTTGATAGGCGCCGTAATTTTGCCATTTTCGATCAGATAGGCTTCAGCACTGGAGAACACAAACTTGCCAGAAGTAATGTCTACCTGACCGCCGGCAAAGTTAGGTGCATAAATACCTTTTTCGATACTCTGGATAATTTCCTGCGGGTCATGCTGGCCACCCTGCATGTAGGTATTGGTCATACGTGGCATGGGCAGATGGGCAAACGACTCGCGACGGCCATTACCGGTTGGCTTCACTCCCATCAGACGCGCGTTCATTTTGTCCTGCATATAACCGGTCAAAATACCATCTTCAATTAACACATTGTGCTGGGTAGGTGTGCCTTCATCATCCACCGACAAAGAGCCACGACGATCCTGCAACGTACCGTCATCAATCACCGTCACACCTTTGGCTGCAACACGCTGGCCCATTTTGCCGCTGAATGTGGATGCGCCTTTACGGTTAAAGTCACCTTCCAATCCATGACCCACAGCCTCGTGTAACAATACGCCAGGCCAGCCATTGCCCAGTACCACCGGCATCGTACCGGCCGGCGAGGCAATCGCTTCCATATTCACCCGCGCCATATGCAAGGCATCGTCAGCCAGTTTCTCGTAATAAGGACGTCCGTCCCGGTCTGACTCAAAAAACGCATAGGTATGACGGCCACCCGCACCAGAGCTGCCGCGCTCACGACGCTCACCTTTTTCCAGCAATACTGAGCAATTCAGACGCACCAGCGGGCGAATATCTGTCGCCAGCGTACCGTCGCTGGCAGCCACGAGCACCTCTTCGTAAACGCCAGTCAGACTGACCACAACCTGGTTAATACCCGGTTCCTGTTTACGTACATAGGCATCCACGGCCTTAAGCAGAGCGACCTTTTCGGCTTCCTGCATGCCCAGCAGCGGATTAGCCGAGTCGTAACGTCCGGCGTATTCACCCTGCTTCAGGCTTTGTACCTGATGCGTGCCGCCAGCCGGAGAAATTGTCCGTGCGGCTTTGCAGGCTTTAAGCAGTGCATCAGGGCTAATTTCATCGGAGTAGGCAAAACCGGTTTTCTCGCCACTGATGGCCCGAACCCCGACACCACGCTCGATGTTATAGCTACCTTCTTTGATGATCCCGTCTTCCAGCACCCAGCTTTCATGCTGACTGGACTGAAAATACAGGTCAGCATAATCTGTATCATGACGATGGATCTGGCCCAGTGCATTTTCTAAAGCAGATAAATCCAGCCCTGAGTCAGTCAGTAAATGGCGTGCTACGTTATTTGACAAAATCGCTCCTGAATTGATTGTGTTGGCTAACCGGCATATTGGTTTTCAGCGAATCCCGGTCGCTGATATCAACCGCAGCCTGAATCATGCCGGGTTGGGTATCACATTCTGCCAGTACATCTCCCCACGGAGAATAAATAATACTATGGCCGAAAGTTTCCCGTCCGTTTGCATGGTCACCGGTTTGATTAGGGGCAACCACAAAACATTGTTTTTCAATGGCTCTGGCTCGCACCAGCGTATGCCAGTGTGCATTACCAGTATAGCGCGTAAATGCCGCGGGCAGGACCAGAATATCTACATCCCCCATTGCATTGAACAGCCCCGGAAAACGCACATCATAACATACTGCCAGACCAATGCGCCCGATTGGCGTATTGCAGGTCACCACCCGCTGACCCGGCTGAGTGTAGGTCGACTCTTTATAGCTGCCGGTATTATCCTTCACCGCTACATCAAACAGGTGAATTTTCTGGTATTCATCAATGACTTTACCATCCGGACCAATCAACAGTGAGGAGGCTGTAAATTTATCTTCCTCATCGCCCTGTAAAGGAAATGTGCCGGTGATCAGATACACGCCGTACTGTTTAGCCATCGCCTGCATGGCCTGACAGATTTTTCCGGTATAGCGGGCCTCGGCGATGTCCAGCTGTTCCCGGTCCCGTGTTCCGAAGCGGGCAAAACACTCTGGTACTACAACCAGAGTGGGCTCACTGACAGTCAGTGAGGCCAGTTGGGCATCAACAAATGCCAGGTTTTCGTCTACATCCGGTGTGGATGTCATTTGTATTGCGATCAGATTAACCATCTTGCACCTCCAGGTTTAACCGTTCCAGATCTGGCTGTGTCAGAATTTGTTCCTTGTCAGGAATCGCCTGCTTCTGTGCCGGTAAAGGTATGTCCTTACTATCTCTACCTACTTCATCAAATTGTGGCTCACTCCAGGTGCCGGTGACCTGATAATTCACATTGGAAATTACTTTAGCCGAGGTCAGCACCTGGTCCAGTGCCAGTGCCGCCAGAGCGGTCTGCGGTGTTGCCAGAAAATACACTAGTACCGGCAGGTTTCCTGTCACATTTGGGGTAAACGACACCCGATAATTAAGCTGGCGGGCAATCAAGTCGGTATAGCCCTTAATGGTTATCTCACCGGCGCCGCCATCAATGACCGTATCCTGAGTGGATGCTTTTCCATCAGCAATCTCCAGCGTACCGCTCATATCATCATAAAAAAAGCCCTGGGCAAATACGTCCCGAAAATCCAGACTCAGTTTTCGCACCAGTGAATTCAGGCTGAACAGGGTAAATATGCGCGAGCCTTTATCGCTGACTTCGCTAAGATAGCCGTCAGATAGTTGCCAGCTCAGCTTGCCCTGCAGGTCCTGGGCAGAAAAATCCATAGGGGCTTTGGGCCAGCTCACTTCAAAATCGATGTTGGCCGATGAGTCTTTGATTCCTGAGTCCACGCCCCAGTTGGTTAGCATCTGCCCGGCATCATCACTTTTCAGTGATCCTGAGATAGCGGTGATATTACTATTCGCCTGCCAGCGTCCTTTGCCGGAAAACTGATGATGCTCGCCCGTCGCTGCCAACTGGCGAATCTCCATACCCTGCGGACTTTTAACAACATCTACCGTCACCTCACCCAGTTTTTTACCCAGCACCGAACACTGGCGGCAGTGAAAGTAGACCGGCGGCAGGGTAGCCGGATCCCAGTCATGCTGAACCGCATCATCCGGCGCATCAAGCTGCGCAAAATTAATGTAGTCTGCTTCTATTTCAATACCTCGTGACAACCACTCATCGTACAGGTTGACTCTGGCCCGGGCCTGATCCGAGTTAATATCCAGCAGCCAGTTATTATTCAGTTGTTTAGCAACAATATCCACTTTGCTCAGCGCCTGTCCGCCCACGACCAGATTATCGGTGTTGATAAAAATACGCCGGGGCACGGCAAACAACCCAGGTTTGTCACTGCCATTGTCTTTTACCCCGCTAATCAAAAGCTCTATGGCCTTGTACCAGTCAGTTAAATTTAACGCTGGCAGATTAGCCGCGATACTAAAGCCTGTTCCCAGACTCGTCTGCTCGCTTTCTCCCAACGCTAAATGAGCACGGGAAAACTGCATCTCCCGGTGCGGTAATACGCCGTTAAAGGTGGTGTTTTTACCCAGCATGGCGGTGATAGTAGAAGCAGTCTGATCGCCCTGACTGGTCACTGATAAGCGCTTTGTTTGGGGGGATTTTTTATTCAGCGGGCTGGGTAGGCTGGAGGACACGCCCTGCAGGTCGCTGATCACGCTGGCAGTATAATGAAAACCCTGTTCAGGCAGTGCCAGCGAGACATTTGCCTGCCAGTCAGTCAGACCTGTCAGATAACGGGTCATATCCGGATTCAGGCGACTGATAAGCGGGGCCACATCCCAGTTGCCGCCCACCCCGATATTAACTTCGTATCCCTGGTTCCCCTTGGCGCCGGTCAGTTCAATACCCACCGGCTGGCCCAGCATATCTGCTGATAAATCGGTACTGCTGATATTTTCGTTTCTGAACCGGATATTGCCTTTTACTGCTGATAGCGGCAGCCCGATACTGTCAATAAAAATGTGATTACCGGTGAGTGTAGCGTTACCGCTGGCCACCACATCCGGGCTGTTCAGCGGAATATCCAGATGCAGGCTGGCCCTGACATCGCCTTGCACCTGTACTTCGTTTTTCAGTACCTTACCCAGCGATTCTGATAACGAACTGTCCATCATCAGGTCTGCCAGTTGCTCTCCGGTGCCGGCGCCGTTAGCGTCAATCACCAGACTGGCATCCGCCGCCAGCCGCGCAATATCAGCGCGTAAATCGGTAACGGTAATTCCGGCTAATGTAGCTGCAGGCGCAGCCATGGCCAGACCGGCATTTTCAAAATGCAGTGCAATGTCGGTGCGGGTCAGGGCCGGCCAGTCTTTGGAAAACGCAAAGGTAGTATCCGTCAGGTTCAGGTAGGCCTGAAAAATTCCACTGTTGTCATTAAATGGAAAATCGCTGAAAGCGCCCTGCCACAGCACCCTGCCATGCTCCACCTGGCCTTTCCCACTGGCCAGCGCCCGCTTCAGATAATCGGTGGTATTCTGGCCCATCAGACTGGCCGGGAACAGCTGTGTGGCACTGGACACCGGCAGGTCGTCGATGGCGGTCATCAGGCTCATGGAGCCACCGGTAACATCCAGTCTCAGGCTCTGGGACAAGGACATGAGATTGGTATCAAGTAGCAGGTCCTGATAACTCACCAGCCAGTGGCCCGGATTATCACCCACTTGCTCCTGGTGCACATATATGTCGGCGTTTAACTGATTAAGCGCTACATCCTGTCCCAGTAGATTGGATGATGCCAGCTTGCCGTTATTCGCCTGCACGGTAATTGCGCCCTGATTTTTAAACCAGTTGATGTCTACATCCAGCGCATCCACACCTGGTAATATTCCGCGCTGTTGCCAGCCCACATCCAGCAGTTTGGCAGACAGCGCAATACCCTTGTTGCGAATACTCAGTTGCAGCGTGGCCAGCTCCCCGGTCGGGTTCAGCTCACGGACATCATCATCAGCAGCATCGTCGCTAAATAGTGGCAGCAGCACCAAAAACGGATTCACCGGCGCGGGTTTCATGGTATTTACCAGCACATCGCCAGACGGACTCAGGCGACCAACCACATCGGTCACCAGACTTTGCTTATTCGACTCAAAGACCAGTTCATCCACCCGAAAAAACCAGTGTCCGTTTTTAGGCAGAGCCTGAATACTGCCGCCCTTAATGCCGGTACTGACACTAACGCTGTCATCCCCACCCCAGGTCAGCTGACTGTCGTGAATGCGAGAGAAAAAGGCACTGAACTGACTGTTTTTAACTTCTGCCCAGGCTTCAAGATTAGCCCGGCTTTCTTGCAAAGGACGACGAGTATTGATTTTGCTGCTGATCCACGGCGAGATATCCAGCTCCTCGGCGCGGGCATACACCACCCCGCTCAAATCATCCTGACCACCATGCAAATCAATAATAAACGAGGCTGAGTTGCTGGCCACCTCGCGAACCTGAAAGGTTCCCTCTCCCTGGTGGTGGCCATCCCGGTTAAGCCAGTTCAGTGACGACAGCTCAATCACTTCTGGCTTATCTCCTCCGATAAGCGTGATACTGCCGCGATTCAGGGCAAACTGTTCTAACTGTTCCAGAAATAGATTTTTAAGCGCCTTAACCACCGGAAAATCATTGTCGCCCTCACCTCCCTGTAAGCGTGTAGTGTCCAGTACCAGATTAAACCCGGACAGGTTAAACCGGTTGGAGGAGAGCTGGCGCTGAGCCAGAGAACGCCAGAAATCTAGCTCTATATCAATGTTGTCGATATGTAGTGCCAGTGGCGAAGCATCATTCTGATTCAGGGTGACATTATCAAGTACCAGACTGGGGCCGGCTTTTTGCCAGTCAGCTTTAAGCTCACCAATGGTCAGTTCAAGCCCGTAGTGCTCGAGCACATACTCTTCCAGTTGTTGGGTGTGCTCATCCAGCTGTGGCAGGGCGTAACGAATCGCACTGAGTAAAACAGCAAATAAAACCAGCAATACAGCCAGGGTCATCCACAACTTTTTCAGCGCCCAGCCGGTAAACACACTTAAACGGTTCACGGTACCCTTACATCATGACGACGTCGTATTTGTCCTGATTATACAGCGGCTCGGTCTGCACCTTGATTTGTTTGGTCACAAACATTTCCAGTTCAGCCAGCATGTGGGATTCTTCTCCCAGCAGGGCTTCAACCACATTGGGCGAGGCGTACACCACAAACATATCCGCCGCATAAGCCCGGTTAACCCGCACAATTTCGCGCATAATTTCAAAACAAATGGTTTCGATGGTTTTCACGGTACCGCGCCCCTTGCATACCGGACAGTCGCCACACAGTACATGCTCAAGACTTTCGCGGGTGCGCTTGCGGGTCATTTCAATCAGGCCCAGTGAGGTAAACCCGTGAATATTGATTTTTGCCCGGTCTTTACTGGTTGCCATCTCCAGACTATGTAAGACACGCCGTTTGTGGTCCTGTTCCATCATGTCGATAAAATCAATCAGGATCATGCCGCCCAGATTACGCAGCCGCAACTGCCGGGCAATGGCCAGGGTAGCTTCAATATTGGTGTTAAAAATAGTTTCTTCGAGGTTACGATGACCGACAAATGCCCCGGTATTGATATCAATGGTCGTCATTGCCTCGGTCTGATCGATAATCAGGTAGCCGCCGGATTTTAAGTCGACCCGTCGCTCCAGCGCGCGCTGTACTTCATTTTCCACATCGTACAAATCGAATATCGGACGCTCACCCCGGTAGTAGTCGAGCTTATTACTCAGCTCCGGCACATACTCTTTGGTGAAATCGACCAGCTCCTGATACGACAGATTTGAGTCAATCCGGATCCGGTCAAGCTCAGTGCCAACAAAATCACGCAGCACGCGACGGGCCAGAGGCAAATCTTCATACAGCACATTCGACTTTTTCTGTTTCATGCGCTGCTGAATTTTGTTCCAGAGCCGGCGTAAAAAGGCGGCATCCTGAGACAGTTCGGTTTTGCTGACCCCTTCGGCGGCAGTACGCAGAATAAAGCCACCATCTTCGTCACAAAATTCCTGCATCAGCGCTTTGAGGCGCTCCCGTTCAGCCTCATCCTCAATACGCTGCGATACGCCCACATGGGTAACACTGGGCATAAACACCAGATACCTGGACGGAATCGTAATATCGGTGGTTAGCCGGGCGCCCTTGGTACCGATGGGATCCTTGACCACCTGCACCACAATCTCCTGCCCTTCACGAACCAGCTCACGAATATCCTGCTTCTGAATATGGCTGGCCATGACCTCTCCAACCAGCTCGTTATGAAACACAATGTCTGATGCATGTAAAAAGGCAGCCTTTTCCAGTCCGATATCAACAAACGCCGCCTGCATACCTGGCAGTACACGGCTGACCTTGCCCCGGTACATATTGCCGACCAACCCTTTTTTGGTGTGCCGCTCAACATGAATCTCCTGCAATATTCCATTTTCAATCAGGGCTACCCGCGACTCTGAAGGAGTCACGTTTATCAGTAATTCAGCACTCATGGGGTGACTCCAAATTCATTTAACAGACACTTGGTTTCATATAATGGCAAACCTATCACCGAACTCACACTGCCTTTAACCGATTTTACAAACTGACCGCCAATGCCCTGAATGGCATAGCTGCCGGCTTTATCAGCCGGCTCGCCGGTCGCCCAGTATTGCTCAATATCCTGGTCGGTCAAAGGAGCAAACTGTACTTCGGTGGTGACGGTGATGGTGTGCTGGCGCTGTCCCTGAATCACACTGACGGCGGTAAGTACCTCGTGGGTATTACCCGACAGTTGGCGCAATGTAGCCAGACAATCCGCTTTATCTGCGGGTTTGCCTAATGGCTGTTTATCAAAAGCTATCAGGGTATCGGAGGCCAGTATTACCGCTTTTTCAGACGCGCTGTCCAGCCGCTGCTGAGCGGTTAATGCTTTTTGGGCGGCCAGCCGGGCCACCATGGCTGCCGGTGTTTCATCCGGCAGTGGCGATTCGTCAATATCGACAGGAAACTGCCGGTGGCTGAAGCCAATCTGGTTAAGCAGCGCCGTGCGCCGGGGAGAGGCTGACGCTAAAATCAACACCGTAGACATACCCGTTCCTCTTCGTCATTGTTGTTATCAGGTCACGCTGAACTGGCGGCGAAACTTACGTAACAGCCAGAACACCCATGGCCAGAGTACCATGGTTGAAAATACGGGCCACAGAAAAGAAAACTGAAAAGGAATGTCGGTCAGAAGGTGCTGAATCCAGAACAATACCAGATGATACAGTGAACTGAGCAGGCCAATGATAATCGCCTGCTGCCAGACCGAATAGTTGCGCAACCGCTGATAATTGGCAGCCAGCACATACACACTGACACTCAGTGCCAGACAGTGAATACCCAGCGCGGTGCCCAGTAATACATCCATGACCAGCCCGGTTAAAAATGCCACGCCAACATTGACCCGGTGAGGCAATGCCATCGACCAGTATGCCAGCACCACCAGCGCCCAGTCTGGCCGGTACAGATCCGCTTCCAGCGGCATGGGCATAATTTGCAGAACCAGCGAAATCAGAATCGTCGCGGCAATGACAAAATGTCGCGGTTTAATCAACATGGGCGATGGATTCTCCCTGACCGGCCTCGCCAGCATCTTCAGGCTGACGTGGCGCATCATCCGGCCATAATAAAAGTAGATATTTCAAACGATCCAGCCTTGCCAGAGGCGTAGCCCGGACAGTGGCAAATGGCCGGCTTTCATCCCGGACCACCGATTTTACCCGGGCCACCGGGTAACCTTCGGGAAACACATCGCCCAGGCCAGAGGAAATCAGCAAATCGCCTTCACGAACATCCACACTGTGCGGCACATGGTCCAGCAGCAGTTCATCCAGCGAGCCGTTGCCACTGGCAATAAATCGAATGTTGTTGCGTACCGAGCGAACCGGAATGGCATGGGTAACATCAGAAATCAGCATAACCCGACTGTTGGTAGAGCCCACTTCCATCACCTGCCCGACCACGCCACGATCATCTAACACCGACTGTGACACATAGACACCATCAATGGCGCCTTTGTTAATGACAATCTGCTGGCTGAACGGATTGTTATCCACCGCCATCAGCTCTGCCACCATTTTGTGCATGCGCGGCTCAGTGGGCACATCCAGCAGTTTTCGCAGCTGGTCGTTTTCGGCCTGTAACACTTCAAAGCGCTGCAAGCGCTCATTCATTTTCAGGTTCTGATTGGTTAAACGGGCATTTTCAGACATCAGGGCCTGACGTGATGTCAGTTGCTGAGCACTTTCGCTAAGCAATACGCTGGGCAGGTTAGCCAGATACTGAACCGGGCTGACCAGCGAGTTTAAATAAACCCGGCCTGACTGAAATGCATCTAATTTATGGTCCGCAAAGATCAACAAAACCGACAAGGCTACAGCGAGCGCGAGTCGGTTGTTAAGCGAGGGGCCTCTGGTGAATATCGTATCCATGCAAGCTTGCAAAGGTCTGTGTTACCGACCTCTGCCTGATACTTATTCGAAGGTGAACAGGTCGCCGCCGTGCAGGTCGATCATATCGAACGCCTTACCACCACCGCGGGCAACACATGTCAGTGGATCATCGGCGATAACCACCGGAATACCGGTTTCTTCCATTAGCAGGCGGTCCAGATCTTTAAGCAGTGCACCACCACCGGTTAACACCATACCACGCTCTGAAATATCCGAGGCCAGCTCTGGTGGCGACTGTTCCAGTGCCACCATCACCGCTGACACAATCCCGGTCAGTGGTTCTTGCAGCGCTTCTAAAATTTCATTGGAGTTCAGGGTAAAGCCGCGGGGTACACCTTCGGCCAGGTTTCGACCACGCACTTCAATTTCACGTACTTCCTCACCCGGATAAGCAGCACCAATTTCGTGCTTGATACGCTCGGCGGTAGCCTCACCAATCAGTGAGCCAAAGTTACGGCGTACATAGTTGATAATGGCTTCGTCAAACTTATCACCACCAATGCGCACAGAAGAAGAATACACCACACCATTGAGTGAAATAATTGCCACTTCGGTGGTACCACCACCGATATCGACCACCATGGAACCGGTTGCCTCAGATACCGGCAGACCGGCACCGATTGCTGCGGCCATTGGCTCGTCAATCAGATATACCTCTCGGGCACCGGCACCCAGTGCCGACTCGCGGATGGCGCGGCGCTCTACCTGAGTCGAACCGCACGGTACACACACCAGTACCCGGGGGCTGGGGCGTAAAAAGTTGTTATCATGAACCTGCTTGATGAAGTGCTGGAGCATTTTTTCAGTAACAAAGAAATCGGCAATCACACCGTCTTTCATTGGCCGGATGGCGCGAATGTTTCCTGGAGTCCGTCCCAGCATGCGTTTGGCTTCAGCCCCGACCGCAGCAACGCTTTTGGGGCCACCCGCACGTTCCTGACGAATTGCAACAACTGATGGTTCGTTAAGAACGATGCCCTGATCTTTCACATAGATCAGCGTATTAGCTGTTCCGAGGTCGATAGACAGATCGTTGGAAAACATGCCTCGAAGCTTTTTAAACATGAAATGCTAATTCCTGTAACTGTACGCTGGGCGACGTGTTCGGGTGAGGAGTTTACGCACCAGCAAAGAAGAAGATAACTATCCGCACACTTTAACAACGGGGGCAGATTTGGGCAAGTAAGGAGCAGCCGTAAGTCACGTTATTTCCCGTGTTTTTTGCACCATCAGACGATAGTGGTAACTTACTTGTGCCAAGCGAACAAAAAACAGCCAACCACACTGCAAGCCACCGCTTAAGGACAATCATCCTGATTTATTTATTTTCTCGTTTCACCCTTCTCTGGCAGGCTTAGACCCTGCCCGTTTAAAAACGTTCACGCCAGTGCAAAGTTCTTTCGTTTCCACGGTACAGCCCGAATGACACCGCCGCTTTGGGGAAATCGCTGGCATCAATAACTCCATCCAGATTCCAGTCGATATTCAGATATTCGCTCCAGCGCTCCCCAACAGCACCGGGTATAAGGGTTACCGCAATGGTGCCGCGCTGTCCGTTGCCACTGCCATCCAGGGCGGGGCCGACAACAAACTCACCATCGGCTGAACTGCCCTGATTCAGCGTGCTGGTCACGCTCAAACTGGTAAACGCGCTACTGATATCGGTTTCCTGACTGCCCTGCGAGGCATTGGCCACACCAATTTGCCCATTGTTCTGGGCCAGGTTCAGCGTAGTACAGCTGTCACCCTGAGCCAGTAACCAGTTGCCACCATCATAGTATTCGGTGACGACCGGAATGTTCAGGGCTTCATTTTCCGGCCCATAGGCATTGTCCAGTCGCAGTCTGCCATAATGCAGCTGTGCGCCCTGTATACTGCTGATGGTAAGCGCCTGACACGGTGAGCTACTGTCAGCCCGATAACAAACGCCATCTGCATCGGTCAGTGCGGTGGCCGGCACATTCGCGTTAAGGCTGGCGGCAAACGGCGAGCCGCCGCCCGCACCGGGGCTGACCGTAGCAATCTTGGCATAAGTAAACTGCGGGCCGGTCAGGGTCACCATGCCTTGTCCATCAAAATTATCCGTGCCGGTGACCAGCGCCTGCATGGCGGCGGTGTTGGTTGTAACCGGCCCGTTAGCCGCATAGGCTGATGTTCCCAGCGCGCTGAACCCGGCAATCTGAGCACTGTCTGGCGCTAATTGCCACAGTCCGCTGTCGTAGTTGGCGGTGACCTGACCCAGTGCATTTAATGCTGTGACCTCAATCTGCGGCTCTGCCCCCAGCTCAAAGCCAAATGGCTGGCCTATATAGGTAATGGCACCACAGCTATCAGCCAGCTGACCTGGCTGCGTCACCTGCGCATCGAAATAAGCCGGAATAAAACGCGACAAGGCAACCGGGGAGCTGCTGATGGTATTGCCCAGATAATCAGCATCCTGAAACAAGGCCTCAAAGCTTCCCGCCTCATCAAAGTAACTGTTGGTGTATTCATATACGCCGTTATTAAAGCCGCTGAGGGGAGCATCGCTGAAGGTACTGTCAGTGCGGCTTTGAATGACCTGACTGTCAGACAGGTGCCACAGGCCGTCCACTCCATCAAGCGGTATCTGACGATTCAGGCTGGCTTGCAACTGACCGGCCTGATAGCCAGGTAAGACGGCCCCCTGAGCGCCAAGCGCACTGATGGCGATAGTAAACGGTGCACCGGCAGGCTGCGGGGAGGTCATGACCGGTTCAAACAGCAGACTGGCCGGTATACTGTCAAAGGTGGCTGTGCCACTGTTAAACGGAGTCTGGTCGATTTGCGCCGATGCGGTTAACAGCAAACGCCCGGCATCAGCGTACTGATATCCGGCCAGACTGGTTTTTCCTTCTTCATCAAAGGTCAGCGTCAGCTGACCACTGTTCTGCCCGCTACCATTGCCGGTAACCGGCACGCCGGCAAACGGCATCTGACACTGCTCAGAAGAATACGGCGCACTGGCATCATTGTAACACTGGTAGCTAAAATCAATCGTTTGAGCGCCGTTTAACAACGCCTTGCACACGCCGCCCTCATCTTTGGCTGCCCACAGGCCAATCCGGCCAAGGTCGGATTGCGCGATGGTATCAGGCAATAAGGCAGCAGAGGTTGTGGTATCAAAAAACACCAGACCGGCGGCACTGAACTCGATTTCACAATTATTGGTACAGATAAGCGGAGTCTGGGCGGCATAGTCTGGATCAGTACCGGCGACTCTTAACGATACCGTTTGCTCGTTGCGCTGACGTAATGTGGTGGTCAGCTGACCGGTGAAGGTCACCGGATTACCATTGCCCCATTCCCCGTTATTAAGCTGCACGGTGACCGGCTGACTGACCAGTTCACTACAGGCCTCATTGGCACAGGCTTTAATCACCACTGGTGCAGCATCACAGGTCAGGCTTTGTGCCGGATGCGTCAATTCGTAATGATGCACCCCGGTACACTCCAGCACATCGTCAATGTCGGCCAGTACCTGAGTCCGTGTTTGAAGATAGTTATAAACACGAATATCATCAAACTGACCATTGGCTGAATTACCGGTCATTGCTCCTACCAGGTATAAAGAGCGATTGTCACCAAAATACAGTGAGTTCAGTGAACCGAGCTGCGAGCCTCTTAATCTGCTGGCCTGGTTGGTTATCCAGTTGACGGGGCTACCATTAATAAACAGGGCCTGTTCATTGGTCACCACATCAAAGCTAACCGCAATATGTACCCACTCCCCGGCCGCAAAATCAAGCACATTGCTAAATACCTGCAAGTCGCCATCATTACTTTCTTCGAGCCCGAACCGGAGTTGCCCTGTATTGACCAGGGTCAGATGGAAATACTTGTCACTATTGGCATTGTTGCGGTTAGGATTGCGCCGCTCAGATGCATCAAATAACTGACGATTGCCACCGCCTACCCAGGGCTCATTGCTGCGATACCAAAAAGAAAGGGTGCCCTGCGTACCGATATCATTCATATCAAACCGGGTGTCGGCGGCATCGGCTGTACGAGCGTCGGTATTAAGTGGAATGTCCAGAACGGCACAGGAAATCGGGTTTTCAGGCAGGATTCTTATGGCGCTGCCTACCAGCTGCCCCGTTTGCAGGTTTACCGAGTCATCGTCTATATTGTTTTGCTGACGATCGGTTTCTTCGAACCGGTAAAACAGAATAGCATCGGTTATCTGACAGCTTTCACAGGTATACTGACTGGCATTGTAGAGGCTCTGCACATCTGCGCCTGATAGCTGACCGGCATACAGCCTGATCTCATCCATCACCCCATCAAAAAAATTCAACAAGTCAGCAGGCTGGGACCTGTCGGGCGTGAGCTGATTGACCGAGGCCCCGAAACGCCACGGCTGCGTGTTGGCTGACATGGTAAAAGGGGATGGATAGCCTCCGATATAATTACCATCCACAAAAACCTCAATACCATCAGGCCCCCAGCTGTAGGCCAGCTGATGCCAGGTTTCGCTTTCAATTAACGCTCGATTGGTGACCAGCACCAGCGACTGCTGATCAAAATACTGCTCGAACCGCAGCCGGCCATCTGGCTCAACAAAGATACTCAGATCCCCATTGGCGGCGCGTTCATCGCCCGTATTACTGTGATCTTTTGAAATCAGTGCCTGACGTGCAGCCCCGTTATTGTTCAGAGTCTGCGCGTTAAACCACAGCACCGCTGTTCCTTCAGACAGCGCATAGGCAGAATTGTGCGGCACCTCGACCAATCCCGAGTCACCATCAAAGCCGATTCCCTGACAAAAACGGGCAGACTCTTCAACCTGTGAGCCACCCCGGGCGGTACCATTTTGCACGCCCTGAACATCCACCACATCGTCGGCACCGGTCAGGCTACATACATCAAAATCCCAATGTGAAACCAGCTCTGTCTGAGTCTCACACGACACACAGGTTTCAGCCTCTTTACCAAACAGACTTTCAATCTGGGACCCGGACAACTGCTCGTCATACAATTGCACATCATCAATTTTGCCACGATAAAAATCGGTTAGCTGGGCAGTAGCAGCGCTACCGGAAGCGGTTAGGCCAGCATTGGCGGCCAGCACAATCGGCTCGCCGTTATTCAGGATGCCACTTGTCAGTTCGATATTACTGCCAACCAGCGCAGCATTGATGAATAACTGCATGCCCTGCGGACCAAAGGTATAAACCAGATAATACCAGGTGTTCTCCTGTATTCCGGCATTGGCGTTGATCTGCCTGGTGGCAGCCAATGAAGAATGGGCAACGCGAATCGCCCCGTTTTGCAGCAGGCTAATGGTAATGTGATCGCTCAGCCCCTGAGCATCTTTGGAAAACAAAGCCATACCACCGGCAGAACTGCGACGGCTAAACTGCAGATTATCGGTATTAAACCAAAAGGCAATTGCGCCTTCGCTTATCGCATAGTCCGTGCTGTGGGGCAATAATATCGTATCGTCATCCCCCCTAAATGAGCCAGCCTGGCAGAACCGCCCATTATCTTCAACGCCGGGGCTGTTCACCCCCTGCCCGTCGTTGCCTGTAATCAGTTCAGGAACCTGGTTGTCGTCTCCGGCCAGAGTACAGACATTAATCGGCCAGTGGGCAACCGGCGATGGCACCGTGACCGTTGCTTCACACAGACCACCAGCCGTAAAACGGTCAAATGACGCAGTATCATATTCAATCACGGAGCTGTTTTTAAGTTCGATATCCCTGGCGCTTACCGCTCCCAGCACACGGGCACTGTTATCCAGTGTGATCGTGCCCTGACTGAATATAAATGCGGATGTATCGCTACTGTTTTTAAACCGGGCGCTATCGTAATTAATGATGGTGAGCTGATCGCTGCTACCGGCGCTGTTCATCTGCGCACCGTTGTTCACATCCAGGGTATTCACATACAATAATACTTCTTCGCCCGGCGCAACAATCAGGCTCGCCCCGTTGCCCAGGGTCAGGGTATCAATCCAGTACACCCCGCTGGCCAGTACGACCTGCGCATCCTTACCTAAGTCCAGTGAACTAATGCGGTATTCACCAGCATTAAAAATGGCAGTGTCGGCATTTTTCAGACTGAGCTGGCCATAGTCGCCTGGCGAGAACACCGCCGGATAGGCGGTTTTATCTTTTGCCGTCACCGCTGAATTTTCAAATGCAGGTAAGACTAATGGTTCGGCAGTCTGTCCGGACGACTGGCACTGTGAGCCGTCGCAGGCTGTATCTCCCCCGGTGATATTCGGGGCATCCAGCGAGCCATCAGAGCCGATGACCTGAGAATTGTTTTTAAAATCAATAGTACCGTCTGCAAAGGATGAGCTGGCGGGGTCCGGAAACACCGCGGTACACTCCTGAGCGATACTGGCCCCGGTAAATATCAGTAACACAACGGCGTAAACCACTTTCATAATGCTACTCTGGCCATGGCGTCCATCGACACGGTTCTGCTTACCCACACATCACCAGCCTGGCAAATACCTGTACTGGAAAAGCGATAAAAGTAATGGTCCACCCCGGCTTTTATCACATCCTGTGTGGTACAGCGGGCGGTATAGAGGCAACTTTGTAACCCGCCACGTTGCGAAAAGCCTGCCGGACTACTGATGGCGGTGTCACATTGCACTGAGTCATTGCCAAGCGGAAATGCCTGCGTGGCTACCTGCTGTAAACCACTTTGCGCCGCCATCATTGCCCGGGTTCCCAGCACTTCATCCACCACAGAGCGGCTTGATGCACCGATAACGTTAATCATTGTCAGGCCAAGCAGGGCCATTACCAGCATAATAAAGATTGCCATGACCAGCATACTGCCGCGCTGCGCCCGGCTGGCACTGTAAAGCAGCTTGCTGCTGGGCATAGAAGATTTAGGGCACATTATTGGAATGGACCTCCTGCAGGTAATTCAGCGGCTCTTCATTAATTGAGAAACGCAGCCTTAACTGCACCGACGCATTGCGCTGAAGGTTGGCGGCATAAACCTGGAATGGATCATCACTGCCAGCAGCGGTGGCCGGGCTGGCAGACAGGGTATTGACCAGATTGGCAGCCAGTACATCGGCAGAAGCCGGCGCCAGCGGCTGAGTGTCACTGATCGCAGAGGCAAACCGCACCAGCCGGTTATTGGTTACACAAAAGCTGACTGCCTGCGAGACCAGATACAAGCGGCTGGCCGGCGAGGTCGTGGCAAAGCCGTCAGCCACATCCAGCTGCACAATACCATCGCTGTCATCCAGGGTGTGACAGGCACTGTCAGCCCCATCGTCACTACAGCTGTTCACCGTCTGAATCCGGCCTGAGCCTGACTGATAAATATCTTCCGGGCGCACCGAATACACCAGCGCCCGGGTGCCTGTGCCAATCACATACGGATTATTGTCGATATCATGCATGGCTACCACATCCACATCGGCGCTGCTGCCAGCGGCCGGCAACGAGGTATACACGGTGCTCCAGTCAACCGGCACAAACTGCAGGCAGTGCATTGCCCCGTTGCCGGTAATACGAAAACTGTTGGGCGCAGCATTGCGTAACTCACGTTTCATGCGCTCCAGTGCAAAGCGGCTTTGCATCAGCACTTGCTGGCGATCATTCACATCGGTAAAAATGCCCATGGCGCTGCGCACAAAGTTGGCGCTGCCAATACTGAGCACCCCCAACACCACAATCACAGTGATAAGTTCCACCAGAGTAAAACCGCGCTGACGACGCATCAGAAATTCCACCGGTAAAGTGCAAAACGCACCACATCACTATCTGGTGTGGTTACATCAATAGTAATCAGTTTGGCGGTACTGGCGCTGGTGTCTGCCACCCCGTCCATATTGGCATCGTAGATAACCGAGACACTGGCAGCATAGCCGCTGTAAAGGTTACGCCCGTTAACCTCTATGGGCTGATTATTGCTGTTGGTAAAGTTGTCACCGGACTGGGAAAAATTATGATAGTCGTCTACATCATTATAAGTCGCCCGGCTTTCGCCAGGTTCCGGGCCAAGTGCAACCGGCGCTGTGCATGGCTGGGCTTCATCGCAGCGCGCCAGTGAGCCTGAGCGGCTGGCCACCTCGTCAAAGGCTTTACTGAAAATTTCATCGGCCAGTGACTGGGCAAATGCGGCGGCCCGAATCTGAAACACTGGTGATACACTTTGCCGGGACTGACTAACCACCATGGATGACACGGTGACCAGTACAATGGAAAACACCACCATGCCAATAATCAGCTCAACCAGGGTAAAGCCTGCTTTAACACGCATGAATCCACCCCTGAGAGGTCACACAGACCGCGGCCGAAGCCTGCGCGCTAAAGGTAATGGTACAGCCGCTGGCCGTAGAGCAGTCGGCGGTAACGGGGCGCCCCAGATTATCAAAGCCCAGCGAGGAAATTGCTGTGCCGGCGCTGTCCAGAACCGACATGGTCACACCGTCAGCCTGTATCTCGCCAGTGTCAGTACGCAGGGCTTCAGGCGCAGAAAAATCAATGGTGTTCTGGCAGGTGGTAGCCTGATTGACCGCTGAGTAGTCCATGGTGGCAGGTCCGAATGCCGGGTCACTGCCGGTCGCAAAGTTCAGCTGGTGGCAAAAGCCGGTGCGGGTGTCCTGCATGGCTTTGTACTGCATGGCGCGCAGTGCTGCAAGCACCCGCTTCTGGTAGGTAAATTCGGTATAACCGGAGGTATCAGCAAAACGTGGTAATGCCACCACTGCCAACACCCCCACAATCACAATCGTGACGATAAGTTCGACCAGAGTGAAGCCTGCGCTGGCGCGCGCAGGTGCTGATGAAATTGCTGCCTTCACAACCGGTTACCATGACAGGTAATTAGCAGCCACCGGTCTGCGTGACGATAAGCGGAGAAGACCCCGCCGTAGCTGGCTCAGTATAAACTACCTGGCACTGTAGGCTAGCATCGTCACTGGCATCAGTACCTACCGGGGTTAGGGTAAACTGTCCATCGTCTGGTGTAGCAGGATCGACTTTCCAGTCTGTTGCAGACAGATCAGTAAACAGATTCAACATTGTAATAGTCATGTTATCGGCTTCAGGATAGCCAAAGGTGACATTCACATTATTGTTGGTTCCATTGACCGATACAGCCGGTGCTGACGTACCTTCAAATTCGGTTGTTTGTAAGCCCGCAATTGCGGCTTTGGCATACACCAGGTTAGAACCGCCCTGTAATGCGGCCTTAGCACCTTCTAGTGTAGACTCACGGGCATCCGACTGAATATCAATAAACCGGGGCGCTGCCGTTACAGCCAGAATCCCTAAAATAACAATAACAATTATTAACTCGATTAATGTAAAACCACGCTGCTTCATACTGCTTCCTCGCAAAGAGTGTTAGTGCCTTGATAAGTGTAGGCAACAATTGCCTTTAGTTCTGTATGTTTTCGTCACCATTGTTCGTAAAAACAATAACCTGACCTATTCGTGGGTCGTAAACAAACCCATTACCCTGATTACTGTCTGTCGGCTCGGCATTTAAGTTTCTTACCGACTGACTCAGGTAATAAAAACATAAATCGTTACCGCCGGAGCCATTACCCTGAGTCGCCCGGGTAAAATAACGAAATCCTTCAAAGGGCCGGTTACCCCAGCTTGACGATATGGTCGGCGCGCTTTGCATAATCAGGTTAAAAATACTGGCGCAGTCCTGACTGGACATGGCGTTGTCTTCGCTGCTGCCATCATTATCAACATGTCCGGTAGGGTATCCGGTGGCTTTATCCACCCCTACCCGTACTCCATCAAGCGTAACAAAGGTTTGGTTATTACCCTCATTATCCTTTGGTCTAGCTTCCAATTCCCATTGTGCCCGCACCAGCCCGACACCCACGGCAAACCCGCCAGCAACGCCTTCTACCGTGGCATCTTCGGCTTCCTCGGTAACATCCAGAAAGCGCGGAATTGCCACTGCTGCCAACAGGCCTAAAAGCACCACAACGATGACCAGCTCAATCAGGGTAAACCCGGACTGACGGCCAGATGAGGCGGTGGCTCTGACGGTTGTTATCATTGTTATCTCCTGATTCAGCAATTCATGTTAATCACGGAACGTGGTGGTTCCTGTGGCAATGTTGTAGTCAAAATAACTTCCGCCGCTAATGCTGTATCGGCAGACCGGGGCAGTTGCTTTATCCTGTGCAGTGACTTGCATGAAGTCACTGCGTACCCGAAATCCGTCTAGCCGGGCAGGCGTATTTAACAAGACTGACCATAAGCGTTCGCAGGCTTCATCGTTGCTGTCTACCCGGGCCAGGCCCTGGCGGTTAACCTGCAACGGCCGGCGATCGGTTTCGCTGCCCTGCTGATTGTAATGCACCAGCATGATGGCATTAGGCCGGCCCTCGGCCTGCCATTGCCAGCGGGCCTGAGCAGCACTGTCCTGCATCCGGCGGCTCACCTGTTTAAGCAGGCTGCTTTTAAGCTCAGGTTCTGCATTATTGAAATACACCATCAACGCGCCCAACATGCTGATAAACACCAGCAGCACCACCAGATTGGTAAACAGCCGGCGTGATGCCAGCGCCCGTTCTGCTGTTTTCACTGCATCACCCGCCTTTTACCGCGTTCATCATGCCCCACATCGGGGTGAAAATACCCAGCGCCAGCACCAGAACCATGACAGCCACACACACGATCAGAATCGGCTCAATGCGGGCAGTCAGGGTTTTCAGATCATAGTCCACTTCCCGGTCGTAAAACTCCGACACTTCGGCCAGTAATTCATCGACGCGACCGGTTTCCTCGCCAACATTAATCATTTGCATCACCATGGGAGTAAATAAGCCGCTGCTCTGGCTCACCCGGGACAAATTCTCGCCTTTTTCGATGCGCTGACGCATCTCAATGATCTTGTCGCCCATGTATTTGTTATCCACCGCATCGGCCACCAGATTCAGCGCCGCGGTCAGCGGCACTCCCGAGCGCAGCATCATGGAAAAACTACGGCAATAGCGCCCCAGTAACGAGCGGTTAATGATACTGCCCACAATGGGCATGCGCAGTTTCAGCCGGTCCCAGCGCACCCGCCCGGCTTCTGTTTTCACATAATGCTTCAGGCCAAAAAACACGCCGCCAATCACCACCAGCAGCAATGGCCAGTAGTTGATCATAAAATCTGACATACCAATCAGAATCCGGGTCATTAACGGCAGTTCTGCGCCAAACTTGCTGAACATATTGGCAAATTTGGGAATAACAAAAATGTTCATGATGACAAAGGCGCCCACCAGGGCAATCACCACAAACAAGGGATAGCGGGTGGCTGATTTGATTTGCTTGCGGGTTTCCTGTTCCCGCTCCAGATACTCTGCCAGCTGCACAAAAGACTCATCCAGCCGGCCGGTGTTTTCACCCACATGGATGATGCTGACAAACAGCTGGTTAAAGATTTTAGGATGCTGGTTCAGCGCTGAGGAAAAGCTGCGGCCCCGTTCCAGCTGACCAATCACGTCCAGCAAGGCCTCGCGCAAACGCAGGGATGTACAGGACTCAGCCAGTCCACTCACCGCGCGCAGAATAGGAATACCCGCTTTGGTCAGCGAGTACATTTGCCGGCAAAAGATCACCAGGTCGGTCAGTTCCACCGGTGGGGTCAGAAAATGAATTTTTTCTTCACCCCGGGTACTGCCCGCTTCTTTTTGCAGCTGAATTTTTATCGGGGTCACACTGCGCGCCAGCAACATTTTGGCGGCAGTCATCTCATCATTGGCATCAATCACGCCTTCGGTGAGCGTGCCGCCCGCCTCACGCCCGGTAAAACTATACTTCGCCATCGCCCGCCTCCGTGACCGGTGCAGGCTCTGAGCCTGAGTCGGCGACCATTTCTACCAGTTTGAGCACCTCATCCACACTGGTGACACCCATCTTGGCGTAGGTCAGCGCGGCATGAGAGAGCGGACGATAGTATTTACTGTGCCGGGCATGTTCGGCAAATGCCACGGTGTCGTTGGCTTTCAGGGCATTCATCATCTGCTCGGTAAGCTCAAGTAGTTCAAATACCCCGACCCGGCCACGATATCCGGTATGATTGCATTTTTGGCAGCCGGCTCCGCGTTTAAACGTGATGGTGTCGATGCTGCTGTCAATATTGCTCAGCCAGAACCGGCCTTCATCATCCAGGGTGTCATCCACCGTACAATTATCACAAATCCGGCGTACCAGCCGCTGGGCAATGATGCCGCGCAGAGAACTGGCTACCAGATAACCGGGCGCGCCCATATCAATCAGACGAATAGCACTGCTGACCGCATCATTGGTGTGCAGGGTAGAAAGCACCAGGTGTCCGGTCAGTGCGCCGCGCAGACCGATTTCCACCGTTTCCTGATCACGCATCTCCCCGACCATAATAATGTCAGGGTCCTGACGTAGTGTGGTGCGCAGAATATTGGAAAAGGTCAGGTCAATTTTGCTGTTCACCTGCACCTGATTAATCCGCGGCAGACGGTATTCCACCGGATCTTCTGCGGTAATGATTTTACGTTCCGGTTTATTCAGCTCGCTGAGCGCACCATACAGCGTGGTGGTTTTCCCCGAACCGGTCGGCCCGGTTACCAGTATCATGCCATGCGGCCGGTGTAACAGCGTACGAAAGCGGTCCAGTAAGTTAGCTGGCATCCCGGTCTGCTCCAGCGTCAGCAAACCGGCGGACTGGTCCAGCAAACGCATAACCACAGATTCACCGGCATGCACCGGCATGGTAGACAAGCGCACATCGATTCGGTGGCCTTTTACATTCACCTGGGTGCGGCCATCCTGCGGCAAGCGTTTTTCTGAAATATCCAGGCCGGCCATCAGCTTAAGTCGTAGCACCAATGCCGCGGCAATATTTTTTTGCGGAATGATGTTTTCCTGTAAAACCCCGTCCACCCGTTGCCGGATGCGCAGTTGTGTCTCATCCGGCTCTATATGAATATCTGATGCCTTGGCCATCACCGCATCATCAAAAATAGACTGCAACAAGCGGGCAACCGCCGTATCCTGCTCGTTTTCCAGACCCACACTGAGCTCAAAGTCATCACCGGTCTGGTATTCTTCTGCCAGTTCATTGGCAAACGAGGCAATTTCTTCGGTTTTACGATAAAACGCGTCGTAGGCATTAAACAGCTGCGCTTCACTGACCACCGCAATATCAAACGGCTTGGGCAGAATATCTGCCAGATTGTCGGCCGCAGTCAAATCAGCCGGGTCACTCATGGCCACCAGCAACTTATCGCCTTTATCTTCCAGCACCAGTGCCCGGTAACGCCGCGCCTGCACTTCAGGTAACAACTTAACCGCATCAGGGTTAACCTGATAATGGTCGATATCGATCAGCGGTACATTAAGGTGAGCAGACAACAGTTCCAGCAGTTGCTGCTCGGTCACCAGCTGCATCGCAATCAGGGTCGCTCCCAGTTTGCGGCCGGTCTGCCGCTGCTCGGCCAGCGCCGACATCAGCTGCTCTTCTGAAATCAGGTTGCTCTGAACCAGCAGATCGCCCAGACGAATCTTTTTATCCATTGTGTAACTCCTGCAAAGACGCCAGGCGCGATGAGATGTACTGGTGTACAGACGGCGCCAGCTGCTTAAGCGACAGGGCATGCTGATAGGCTGCCTGAGCCACACTGTTCTGATTTTGTTGGTCGGCCACAATACCCAGACCCAGCCACCAGCGGGCGTTTTGGCTATCCTGTGCGACCAGTTGATGATAATCACTCATGGCCTGCGCCAGCCGCCCCTGCTCCTGTGCCAGTGCTGCCCTGAAACTAATATAATCTGTTCCGGGGGCAGCGCTGGCCGGCAGATCATAGAGGCGCTGAAGCGCCTGATCGGGTTCGTTTTGTTTCACCAGCAAACGGGCACTCATTAAACGCACACTGGGGTCTGCAGGATGCAGCCGGATTTGCTTGTCTAAAATGGCCTGTGCCTTGATAACCTGACCTTGTGCATAGTACACCGAGGCCAGCTTTTTGGCCGGTTGCGGATTATTGTCCTCAAGCACCACCAGCTCGCGCAGTAACTGAATGGCCTGAGCCTGTTCGTTGTGCTCCAGTGCAGCGCCTATTTGCATACGTAATGAGTCAGCCATACTTAGCGCCTCGGTGGTGCGGGTCACCGATAACTGTCCTGACGCAGGCACTGTGCTGGTATCTGGCGAGCTGGCCGGCGCAGTTCTGGCAGGTTGTGATTCCGTTAATGCAGGCTGGGCAACCTGAACAACTGGCTGAAACGCCGGTTCTGAGGCCGCGGGCTTAGCATTATTCACTGACGTCAGCGTGGCAGGCTTTGCGACATTCGGGCGACTTGCAGGCTCACTCACAGGCTGCGGTTTGCTGCTATCAGGGGCAGCATCTGTTACCGGCTGAGATGACTCACTGGCATTGACCAGTACCTGCTGGCTAAGCGGAATAATAGCGGGGTTTGTCGATGGCTTAGCCGTAGAAAAATGCCACCAGAAATAACCGGCAGCACCGGTGGCCAGCAGCACCAGCATAGCAATCAGAATCAGACTGATGTGATGAGAACGCCCCGGCGGCTGATACTGGTTGTCTGGCAGCTGACTAGCCTTCTCGTGGGTGCCGGTTTCCTGATGCCTGGCCTGACCGTCCAGGTCGCGCAGCATTTTATTCACCACGCTCATAGACTGACCCCGGAATGCCACAACAAGGCCGCCATCAAAGTCACGCCGAACAGCCCACACAAGGCCGCGGGAATCATCAGGCTAGCCGGTGTGCGGGCTGCCTCGGTATCTTTGGCAGCCAGCCGGATATCTGCCGGGATTACCACAGCACGTCCCTCGCCGTACGCCAGCATCAAGGCTTTATGGCACAGCACATTAACAATTCGCGGAATGCCGCCGCTGGCTTTATACAGCAACTGACAGCAGCGCGGGGTAAACACCGGCGGATTAGCATAGCCGGCTACCTGCATGCGATGCGCCACATACTGAAAAATCTGGTCAGCATCCATCAGTTTTAGCGCATAGCTGAACGTAATACGCTGGCGCAGTTGTCTGAAAGCCGCGCAAGCAAGCTTTTCATCAAGCTCAGGCTGGCCGAATAACACGACCTGTAACAGTTTGCGCGACTCGGTTTCCAGATTGGTCATCAGCCGCAGTGCTTCCATGGTATCGTCCGGTAAAGCCTGTGCTTCATCAATAATTAACACCACACTTTTGTTTTGCTGGTGAATCGCCATCAGTCGTTGCTGAATTTTCTGGGTAAAGGACTGGGCATCAACACTCTCACCCAGCTCAACTTCCAGCTCCGAGGCGACGGCCCGGCGTAAATCCTCAGGGCTGAGCATAGGGTTGGGGATATACGCGGTATGAAAAAAGCCGGGTAATTCGTTGAGCAGTTTGCGGCACAGCAGAGTTTTGCCGGTACCCACTTCGCCGGTGACCTTGATAAACCCCTCGCCGGTTTTCAGTGCGGTCAGCAATACCTCAAGCGCCTCATTATGGCTGGGCAAGCCAAAGTAATAACTGGTATTGGGGGTCAGGGTGAAAGGCAGCTCACGAATGCCGAAGTGGTACAAATACATAGCTACTCCACGTAGAGCCAGTCAGCCATTTGCGCCCGGCTGGCTTCCATCTGAGCCGCCCAGGTTCCCGGCCCTACCACGGTAGGTTTAAGTAAAATGATCAGCTCTTTTTTGACAGTGGTGGCGCGGCGGCTTTTAAACAGATTGCCCAGTACCGGTATATCGCCCAGTAACGGGGTTTTTGATTCAGTATCGACATTGCTGGTCTGCATCAGGCCACCAATTACCACAATTTCACCTGATGCTGCCCGAATCACGGTATCAGATTCACGAATAGTGCTTTGTGCCAGCGGCAATACAATTTGCTCATCGTTGAGGCGCAGCACTTTTTCCTGCTCCTCGGTTTCAATAACCGACGGATGAACGTGCAGCAGCACACTGCCTTTTTCGTCTATCTGCGGGGTGACATCCAGCGCGATACCAGAGAAAAACGGCGTCAGCTCAATATTGGGCACCACTGAGGTGCTGGTGCTGGTGATAGTATTCTGACTGGATACTTCGGTAACAAAGTATTCATCGTCGCCCACTTTGATCACAGCTTTCTGGTTGTTGGTTGCCGTTACCCGCGGGCTCGACAGCACCTGTACATCGCCCTGTGTGGACAACAGCGACAGCACGCCGGAAAAGTCCTCGTTGAGGAATGATAAGCTGGTTACGCCGCCCAGCGCTGAGGTAATCTGGTTGCCAAAGTTGCCGGCGGTAGTGCTGAAATTAAGCTCCGTACTGCCGGCACTGGCAATAATCTGATTCCAGTTGATCCCTTGTTGAAAATCGTCTTTAAGCTCCACTTCCAGAATGCGTGCTTCGAGCACCACCTGACGTTGCAGGTGGGTTTCTGACACTTTAAGAAATGTCTTAATATCCTGAATTTCCTGCGGCAATGCCCTGACTGTCACCAGACCGGCCTGCGGCGTGACAAACACTGCCCGCCCGTTTTCGCTACCCACCATGGCGGTCAGGCTTTCCTTTAACGTGCTCCAGAAGTCAGTTTCAGTGCGGGTATTAATGGCCGTGCCATTGTTATTGGTGCCACCCCCCAGACCGTTAAGGTTACCGCCACCGGCGCTGTTTCCGGTGAAGTTGTTAAACTGATTGCCCTGGGCATTGGTGCCGTTATCATTATTTTGTGATACACCGCCAGAAATAATACTGGTCTGGGTGGAGCCGTCACGCTTCATCAGCAAATAGTTCACGGCGAATGTTTCTGTGCGCATACCGGCCGGGCGCACCTGATACACCGTATCTTTGCGCTGAATATCATAACCGTACAAATCCTGCAGCAGGCCCATCACCTGCGCCATGGTGACCTGCTTCAAACTTAACGAAATGTTGCCGGTGACCTGCGGATGAATGGCAGCGCTAAACGGCGTACCGTCCACCAAAGCGGCAAAAAAAGCACGTACATCAACTTGTTGTGCATCCACATCAAACTTCTGTGGGCCGTACAATGCATCCGGCCCGCTTAGCGTGGAGGCCGGCTGACTCATCAGCGCCTGCGCCACGTCGGCCGGTATGGTCAGGGTTGCGGCAGGTGTAGCTGAATCAGGTGCCGGGGTGGCTGCATCCATCATTTGCTGTTTTAAATCGCGCTCAACCGGTGATTCAGCGGGCGTAGACTGGCAGGCTGCGAGCAGTGCGGCACTGATCAATGTAACGGCATATCGGTAAGTCATTGATGGCCTCTAATAAGAATTGGAAACATTGCGCTTAACCGGCTGACTGGTTGCCAGGGATAAACGGTGCTGCTGATGCGTGTGCGGGAGCAAAATGGTGACCGCAGAAGGCTCAATGCTGAGCACTTTGGCTTCATCCACGGACTCACCGGGACGTACCGCCTGACCATTCACCACCGCCCGCATCTCGGTAGCCGTAGAAAATATCGCACTGACCTGCCATTTAGAGGCGATAACCTGCTGGTTACTGCTTTGGGCTCTGGCTGCTACCGGACGGGTAGGATCAAACTCTTCGCGTACCTGCGCCTGGGCCAGATAAGAAACAAACAGAACCAACATAAAAAGTGTTCTAGTTAACACGGATAAAAGCCTCATCGGTACTTAACGTATAAATATGCAGTGTTACCAGCGCCTGCGGGTAGTCACTGACTTCGTAGCGCAGAGTTCGCCAGTAAAGGGCATCCTCACCCTGCTCAACCTCTTGTAAAAAATTTCTGACCGCAAAGTAATTGCCGGAAAAGGTCAGCGTCAGACCATGTTCATACAGGGCTGTGCCCTGCATTTTTGGGTTGTCCTTAAATAAATTGATCACGGGTAACGAGCGCATTTCCTGTAATGACAACCGCCCGGCCCGGTTGAACAGACGCTTCATCACCGATGGCATCTGCACCGGGTCAACCAGCTCGCTCAGTTCATCGGCAAACCGGATTCCCAGATCGTGCTGACGCTGCTCAAGTCTGGCTATCTGGGCTTTTAACGGCGTATCGGGGTCATCTTTTAGCGCATCAGTAAATAGCGCCACCTGCTGCTGCAGATTTGTCATCCGGGCCTGCTCACTGGCCAGCGCTACTTCCAGCTGATTTTTTTGTTTAGCGACCGGTTCCACTAAAAAGGTAAATCCAAGTAACAGCACACATACCAGAGTGGCACCGGCAATCAGGTATTTTTCTCGGGCCGACATGGCCACAAACCGCGCATTCCATTGTTGAATCATGGCTGCCTCTCGGCCTGTCTGGCGGCGGTCGCCCCGGCCAGACTATTGGCAATGTCGGCAGGTTCTGAAGCAGACCCTGGCGTAGGTGTTACCCGGGCAGTATCCAGTTCAAACCGCAGGTGCTCGTCAATACGATATACCGTTGCAGTATCAAATGATTTACCCTGAAAAGACTCAGCCTGGGCCAGCCCGGCCAGCCATACCGGCACGGTCTCGGCCTGATTCACGCTGCCTTGCAGGCGCATTTCCTGTTCATCTACTTCAATCAGCTCCAACCATAACCCCGGCTGGTGACGAGCAGCCAGATCACTTAGCAGACCGGCAAAACCCTGTTCACGAATAGCATCCCGGCGGCTTAACTCTGTCAGTAGTAGTTGCTGGCTGGTCAGCTGGTTTTGCATGCGGGTAACCATAGCCTGAAGTGCCGGGTCCGGCTTACGATTCGTCAGGGTGGTCTGTAATTGTGCAATCTGCTGCTCAAGCATTTCGTTGCTATTAGACAGCTCACTGGTCTGGCGTGACAGTGTGCTGACCGCTGACTGCTGCAGCACCCAGTACAAAATCATCGAAGCAACGATCAGCCCGGTCACAACCAGTAAACTGTGCAGCGATACCACCTCAAGGCGCGGGGCAAAGGCTTTGGAATAAAGATTAACCCGGGACTTCATGACGCCTCTCCAACAGTGGCAGCCGGCTCACTTTTAACCCGGGCAGGCGCCAGAGCAGCGCCAAGACTGATAAAGTTTAGTTTGTTCAATGCTGTATCGGCAGCACTGACCGGCGGCTCCAGTACCGTTACCGTGGCGCCGGTGCCTTGTTGAATTTGCCCGGCCAGCAGCGCCTGGTGAGGACTGTTCAAACGGATAAATATTTGTCGGATCGGGGCCTGACGCAGCTGACTTTCAAAGTAATCCATGGAGCGCTGTACCTGCACGCTCAGTGAGTCCAGAATTCCCATCTGCAGTTCTTCGGGTGAGAAACCGGGCAGGTTTTCAAATCCTTTTAAACGGCGCGACACATACAGATGGCCGTCTTTCACCACCGACAGCACCACTTCTTCGTTACCTTCCTGAATCACGGTAATACAGGGGGTGGCAGAGGCCGGAAGTAAGTCACAGTAAGCCAGCTCTTCAATCGTAATACCGGTCAGACGCAGGCCGGCCTGAAACACGGCCAGACTGGTTTTCTCAATTTCACGCTCGTCGATAGCAATAAGATTGACTTTGTGTGCACCGGCGACCGGCACCGGCATATCAAAGTAGTCCATCACAAATGGCTTATCGCCTTCGACCAGATCTTTTACCTGCCAGGTCAGCGCCTGGTGCAGTTCATTATCTTCCACATCGGGTTTATCAACCTGTAAGTGCTGAAACCAGTGCAGTGAGAACGCGACATAAGCCGGCGTGCCCTGTAACTTATGCTGGGTAACCCACTTATTGAGCTGCTTTGCCCACTTGGTATATGCCACAGTGTGTTCGAAAAACACGCTGATCACATCGGCCTGCTTTTTCAATGCACAAAAAGTCACGGTGTCCGGGGTAATCGCAATTCCCAGCGAGAAGTAATCTGATTTTGGCTGAAACTTGCGCTTCAGGTAGTCACGCCAACCAATCTGCATCATAAACGGTAGTTAATTTTTTCTTAGTTTAAACAGAGGCATACTATTGACTCCATTAGACTTAGGATGGTTTTTTCACACAATCTGCATCCTGCTTATGTTGTTAAGTGTAGTCGAATTGCACCCCAGTACCGGTAATCTTTAGTCGAACTACGCCAGCCCTGTTTTTTCAGATAATGCATCATCATACGACTGGTCATGCCGTGGCCGAACAGCGCAATTTTCGGGTGTGCCGAACTGTGCTTAACGATCAGGTTAACGGCGTCTTTAGCGCGAACTTTAGCGTCGGCAAAAGATTCAAAATTTCCGGCTTTGCCTAACATCCATAAAAAACGGTTCAGATAGACCCAGGACCAGGCGTTCAGGGTCAGTGGCAGACGGTAGTAGGGGATGTCCATTTCATTGAAACAGGCATTGTAGTGGTTAACGGGTAAGGAGGTGTATTTTGCGGCGGACAAGCGGGCCCGGTGCAGATCGCTGCACATAATGTAGTAACCGCGCAAATCCAGTTGCTCATGTGGGGCGCTTTGATGATGAAGATCAGCGCGGTTGTAATCGCGCACCCAGCGCAAAAAGCCGGGGGCATTAAGCGCCTGATTGTTTTCAGATGCTGGCCGGCCGTGCCGGATAAACAAGATTTCCCGTTCCATGTGCTCTTTTTCCTAAAAACCAGTGGGTTATATAGCACATGGAACAAAATGTACGAAATGCATTAGCTGTTGTTAATGTTGACCAGCCAGCTCATCCGGTAAGAGCTCAACCAGCTTACGTGCGCCCGTCATCGACGGGTGATTATTATCAAAATACAGCGATTTTCCCTTATCTATCACATAGCAGTTCTGCTGTTCACAAAATGCTTTTGTCGGGTCCAGCAAGGTCACGTTGTCAGGGTACGTTTGCCGGGAAAAATGGGCCAGAACCGCTTTGTTTCGTTGCTGATAATACGTCATGCTGGTACCTGTGATCTGGTCTGCTACCTCACCTTTGGCATAATGATAAGCCAATACCGCCGGCGCACTTTTGCCAATTTCTGGTACCGGCAGCATCACATACACATGTTGTTTAACGCTGGCCAGCTTTTCAATCACTGTGTCCAGCGAGCCCATCACCCGGGCAGTCCGCTCGGGTTTATGCTGGTCTGGCAGTGCCGGATAAGAAGGAGCATGGTCGCCAAATAAACTCCAGGAATAGCGGTGATTAATCAGTACCGACTGAATCCGCTCATCATTCAGTATGTCCTGCACCGCGTCTTTATACCAGGCCGAGCATTTACTGTTACCGGGCGTATCCAGCTGCTGCGGTGCGCAGCCAGAAAAACTGTAATGTTTGAGACTTTCTCCACGAACATCCAGTTTTTCTGCCAGGGCATAGGCAATCTCTACCGTATGGCTGTCACCAAATACCGCCCAGGTCACATTGTCGTTAAGGTACTCGCAGGCATCGTGAGGGTTCTGATACTCATTAACATGACACTTATCGCGCAGCGGACTGAACTCCACAGATTTGATCATCGCCTGCATAGCAGGGTCAAACCGCTGAACCAGCCCCTGACCAGACAACACGGTGATTCCCACCACCAGCATCAGGGCGGCCATCCAGACTGGTTTGGCCCGCCAGGTCGCAAACACACTGCTCACTCGTTGCCATTTAATATTTTCCACCAGCCGGTAACTCAGCCAGCCCAGCAGAACCGACAGTACCAGCCCGGGTACCCACCAGTAACTGATATCATAGCGATAACCGAATACCACGACCGGCCAGTGCCACAAGTAAATGGAATAAGACCAGCGACCCAGCGGCTGAAACACAGCATTGTTGGTAAACACACTGTTTTGCTGGGCAGCCAGAATAACCAGGTAGGTTCCCAGAACCGGAATGATGGCCAGTGAGCCCGGCCAGGGATTGCTTTCGCTGACCGTGGCATAGGCCACCACAATCAGCGCAATGCCGACCAAATTAGTTACTCGCTGGCGCTGACCGGTCATCACCACCGGAAATAAATAAGCCAGACCACCAAACATCAGCTCCCAGGCGCGGGTGGCCAGTAAATAATATGATGCACTGGGCCACAGGGCTGAGGTCACCGCACTGTAGATAAACCCGGCGACGGTCAGGCCCAGTACCAGCCATTTAAGCCTGGCCACGCCCAACAGCCGGGTGAAAGCGAGCAATATCAGCGGGTAAATCAGATAAAACTGCCATTCAACCGACAGCGACCAGCTGTGCAACAGCCATTTTTCATGCGACGACGCATCAAAATAGCCCGCTTCCATCCAGTACACAAAATTTGACAGAAAACTGACACTGCCGGCCACATGTTTGCCCAGCGCCGCGTACTCATCCGGCAACAGATAAACCCATCCGAACAGCATAAGTACCGCACACACTGCCGCCAGTGCCGGAATAATTCGATTGGCTCTGGCCATATAAAACTGCCAGGTGCTGAAGCTGTCTTTTTCCAGTCCGCGGCAGATGATACTGGTCATCAGAAAGCCGGAGATCACAAAAAATACATCGACACCGGCAAAGCCGCCGGGCAGCCACTGAGGATTAAAATGAAAGACCACCACAGCGATCACTGCGATGGCCCGTAAACCGTTTATATCGTATCTGAAATTCAAAATGCTACGCCGGACAGCTACTCTGTGAGCAGTGCATTAATACACTGCTACAGGATTGTTAAACTATTAACTAAAATACAGAGTTATGACGTTTCGGGTTCACCTTCAGGCGCCAGAGATATCAGGTGTCGGCCGTCCCGGAGGATGACGGAGCAACTTCTTGGGTGCCAGCCGGACGTAGTTCAGGTAACAGCACATTCCGGCCAACCCGGGTACCCAGCAGGGCCTGAGCCAGACTGATAACCACACACAAACCCAGCGCCCAGCTCCAGCCGCCAGTGTAATCATAAATAGCGCCCAGCAAAAAGGGGCCTGCCGCGGCTACACAGTAGCCGGTGGTCTGCGCGGCGCTGGACATTGACGCCGCCTGATCAGAATCCCGGGTACGCAGTCCGATAAACGACAGTGCCAGAATAAAGTTCGCGCCAATACCAAAGCCCAGTAGCGCGGCCCACACATATGCCAGCGACGGCGCCAGCATTATGCCGATAAACCCGGCCAGGTTCACACAGGTCATGGTAAGGGAAATGCCGCGCTGATCATCGAAGCGGGCCATGGCCGGAACAATAATAAACCCGGGCAAGGCACTGGCCAGTTGCATCACACCATGGATTGATCCGGCCTGTGAGGCGCTAAACCCGCTTTCACTGACAATACCGGGCAACCAGCTGACCACCGCATAATATAAAAATGCGTTACAGCCAAAAAAGCCACAAATCTGCCAGGTCAGCAGGGCTTTGAAGATAGGCCCAGCCCCCTGCGAACGGCCCTGCTCCGGGGCCTGCTGCTTTTTACGCGGAATCTGTTTGAGCCATAATAGTGCAGATACTACCGGCATAATGATCATGGCCATCAGCGAAAACTGCCAGCCGCCCCAGCCATCCACTGCCGACAGTGGAATAACTAGTGCAGACCAGGCGGCGGCCATCACGCCCATCGCCAGCACATAGGCGGATGTCAGCAGGGCAATATGATTAGGAAAACGCAGCTTGACCACACCCGGCAATAATACATTACCGGCAGCAATCCCGGCGCCTATCAGTACCGTACCGCCAAATAACGGGGCCAGCCCGCCCAGCGAACGTACCCCGATGCCCAGCGCAATCACAATCAGCGAGAGCAGCATGGTCCGCTCCATACCCAGCCGGCGTGACAGGCGGGGTACCAGCGGCGATACCAGCATAAAGATAATCAGCGGCAGGGTAATCAGCAGTCCGGCGGTGGACGAGGTGACCTGCAATGCCTGCTGAATATCAGACATCAGTGGCGCTACACCGGTAAACGGGGCGCGTAGGTTGGTGGCAACGAGCAGGACACCAATAAAAAGCATCACCGGAAAGCCGGTTTGTGCTGCAGAGCGAGCGTTCATAAAAAGAAGACTACTTTACTTCAGAGTTTCAGACAGGCGCGTATTGTACTCACCTGCCATCAGGTTGCACCTGTTTGTCGATGAAAAAACCTCCATAGAAGGTACATAAGAAACGTTATTTTTTGTAAAAATCTTACAGATACAAAAAAGGCCCTGACAGACAGGGCCTTAGCGTCGGTTAGTCAGCGCATGGCGTATCCGGTTCAGCGTCTGGCTCAATGCGAATGTCAGACATGCTAAACTGCACGGATTGCTCGCTGTGCAGCGCCAGTACCGTGAACACGTCCCTGAACGATGCGCCGCGCTCAGCAAAACAGCGAGCCGGAATGCGCACGGTTTGCCACTTGGTCGTAGACTCAGCATAGTCACTCAGGCGCAGATGATTGCTGCACTGCTCCTGACAGGCCAGGCCAACATCAGGCGCATGGTCCGGATCATCCAGCTGAATATCCATGACCAGGGCAGCCTGGTCAGTATTATAATCACGCAAATCTTCAGGGAACTGCGCGCTAAACCGCACACTGGCCGGCTGTTTAATATGGATAGCCAGCGAGTCTTCCTGCACATTACGATCGGCAGTACGAATACTGGCCACATCATTGTCCAGTGTGTTACTGGTCATCGCCGTAGTACTTTCCTGACTGCTAACCACCAGATTCCAGCCATTCTGGAAGTCGCGGACAAAAATATTATGGGTCAGCACCAGATCATCACCCGCGCCGGCTGACTCTGCTAATGGCTGAGTCAGCGGGTCCGGCTGGCCATATTGCAAGCCATAACCATAGGCAAACTGGGGCTTCTGGCCATCTCCTTTATTGACAACCTGAGTGGGAGTGGCCGGCCATGAGAAAGACAGTTTACCCTGCATCGGATATTCAGCTTCACCCTGCGCATTGGTAAATAACACATCTGCCACTCCCTGCCCTTCGGTGCCAGGCAACCAGGCGACAACAAATGCGTCACTGGCGTTAATTTCAGGATTGGTCCATAACGGCCGGCCTGTGATAAATACGGCCACCGTGGGTACACCCTGTTCCTTCAGGGATTTCAGCAAGGCCAGATCCTGCTTTTCACCGCGCTGGTACTCCAGGTTGGATAAATCCCCGTTGCCTTCTGCGTATGGCTCTTCACCAAATACCACAATGGCCACATCCGGACGGGCATCAAAACTGCCGTCTACGGACAGGGTTGCGGAGCCGCCAGCGGCTGTTACCGCCTGCTTAATACCGCTGAAAATCGACGTAGCCCCCGGAAAATCCTCGTTTTTATTGCCTGTTCCCTGCCAGGTAATAGACCAGCCACCAGACTGTTTACCAATATTGTCGGCCGCATCACCGGCCACCAGAATGTTCGCTGCCGGGGACAGCGGCAGCAGGTTATCACTGTTTTTCAGCATAACCAGAGACTTGCGAACCGCTTCCCGGGCAATATCCCGGTGCGCCTGTGCGCCGATTATCTGTGCATTGGCAGATAATTTCCGGTTAGCCGGCGACGGTTGCTCGAATAAACCGGTTCTTACTTTGACCCTTAGTACACGGCGCACGGCATCATCGAGTCGGCTTATGGGAATGACACCGCTTTTCACCTGCGCAATGGTATTTTCAAGCAGCGGTTTCCAGGCCCCGGTTGGCACCATATACACATCCAGTCCGGCATTGAGCGCCTGCGGACAATCTTCATTTGTGCAGCCTTCGATTTGGCCGTGACCATTCCAGTCGCCTACCACAAACCCGTCAAAGCCCATTTTGTCTTTTAAAACATCGGTCAGCAGATATTTGCTGCCATGAATTTTTTCTCCATGCCAGCTGTTAAATGACGCCATCACTGACTGCGCGCCCGCATTGAGCCCCTGTACATAGCCCTGCGCATGAATATCGAATAAGGTTTTTTCGTCCGCGCGGTTATCTCCCTGGTCGTCCCCCAGGTGTGTGCCGCCATCACCGATAAAATGTTTTACCGTAGAGACCACATGCTCATCATCGATATGGCCATCGCTGATATCACCCTGCATACCGGTGACTACCGCTCTGGCATATTCACCCACTACCTCGGGATCTTCAGAATACGCTTCATAGGTACGCCCCCAGCGATCATCGCGGGCAACCGCTACTGTGGGTGCAAAAATCCAGTCGATACCGGTTGCCCTGACCTCTTTGGCGGTGGCTTCGGCAATTTTGCCAACCAGTGGCGCGTCACGCATCGCGCCCAGACCGATGTTATGCGGGAATAAGGTTGCGCCAATGACATTGTTGTGTCCGTGAACAGCATCAGTGCCCCACATGGTAGGAATGGCGCTGCCATCCAGCGAGTCATCTACCGATGCCTGATACATAGCCTCGGCCAGTGCTACCCACTCTTGCATGGTTGCATGTTTATTACCGCCGGGGAACGAGCCTCCGCCGTTAAGGTAAGAACCAAAACCATACCGGCGCATATCCTCAACCGTCACATCACGGATTTCTGGCTGCATGATCTGGGCAACTTTCTGCTCCAGCGTCATATCAGATAACAGTGCGTTTACCCGGGCTTCCACCTCAGCCTGATTCGCGGTGTCGTAGCGAACCTCTGGCCAGAAATCCGGCACCTTGTCTGCCTGCTGCGCAGCACTGCCAGTATCATTTAAAGCCGTATTGTCAGACTGGCAACCGGCCAGAATCAGGGCAGCCGCCATGGCTGTCAGCGACGGTTTAAAAACAGATTTCATGATTGTTCTCCGATCGGTAGCAGTATCGTCAACAGGCTGAAAAGTCTGCCTGGGTGGTGATGACGCTCAGAATAAACCGTGATTCAGAGCCACGGTTAATATTCATACCATGTTAATAGCTTGTGGCAGTATAGAGACTCACCGACGAAATGCAAGCGCTTACATTTTACATTTATGATGCATTTCTGCTTTGTTTTCTCAAACCCAGAATACAGCCTCACATAACTCAAAGCGCATCAATGCAGATAACAATCGAGCCTAAGTACCTCTAAAAGCCTGAAATTACTACCGGACATAAGGATGTGAAAAAATTTTGTCAGGCAGGTGATGAATCTTTGTAACAAAGCAAGCAGTACGAAATTTAATCTTTAACAAAGTGAAAACACTTGAATTACATTAGCGGGCAAAGTAAATTAATATGAAAGCGCTTACAAATATGTAACAGGCTGTCATAGCGCTGATGTTGTATCTCGGCACGGGTGCCTGGCATGGCGAAAGCGTGTGAGAAAACCAAACCATAAAATGAAGCAATTACGAACTGCATGCTACCCAGTTTTGTAAGCGCTTACAGGAATATTAGTCTTGATTGACTAGGAGAACACATGAAAACAACAACATTTACCCGGACCCGACTGGCTACCTGTCTGTCACTGGTCATGGGAGCTGTTGCCGCTTACCCTGCCCTGGCTCAGCAAACCGACTCCACTGAACAGCAACAGGCGAATGAAGAGACGAATTTCGAAGTCATTCAGGTGAGTGGCATACGCGAAAGTCTGACCAAATCCATGCTGGCCAAAAAAGCGGCATCAGGTGTGGTGGATGCAATTTCTGCCGAGGATATCGGTAAATTTCCTGACACCAACCTGGCGGAATCGTTGCAGCGTATCACGGGTGTTGCGATTGACCGTAGTAATGGTGAAGGTAGCAAGATTACCGTTCGTGGCTTTGGCCCTGATTATAACCTGGTCACTCTGAACGGCCGCCAGATGCCGGCTGCTAATGTAGAAGCCACCAGCGCGTCTTCCTCCCGTTCCTTTGATTTTGCAAACCTGGCGTCTGAAGGCGTTGCTGCGGTTGAAGTGTATAAAACCAGTCTGGCTTCTCAGCCTACCGGTGGCATCGGTTCAACCGTTAATCTGGTGACTGCCAAGCCGCTGAGTAATCCGGGTCTGAAGACCTCGGTCGGGGTAAAAGCTGTTTTTGATGATTCTACGGAAACCGGTGATTCGGTCACCCCGGAAGTCTCCGGTCTTTACAGTCAGACATTTGCCGACGACACTTTTGGTGTGCAGTTAATCGGCTCAGTACAAAAACGTGACAGCGGTGCAGCCGTGGCTGAAACCGGTAACGGCTGGTACACCATTAAGGGCGATGGCGGCGACTGGGGTTCATTACCGCGCGATGGGAGTTTTGAAAACCTGCCAGGCGAGAACGATGTTTATGCTGTTCCCCGTAATCTGGCTTACAACTTTGATGAGGTCAGCCGTACCCGGACCAACGGTCAGCTGACCCTGCAATACCGCCCGCTAGACTCACTGACCACCACGTTAGACTACACCTATTCAGAGCTGGAAACCCAGACTCAGCGCCAGCAGCTGTCCACCTGGTTTAATGGCGTGCCTGCGTTTGGTGAATACACCCCGGGCACCAATACCGAAGGCTCTGTAATGGGGCCGGTGATCTATGCGGATAATACCTGTTGTGATGTTGGCCTGGGTACCAGCGATTACACGGTGACCAACGAAAATAAATCTCTGGGTCTGAATGTAGAGTGGCTGGCAACCGATAACCTGACACTGGAAGTGGATTATCACCACTCTACCGCTGAAGCCGGTCCGGATAGTGATCTTGGTAGTAACAACGTCGTCAGTGCGGTGCAGTTTGACCGGGTACAGACCATTGTTGACTACTCTCAGGACTTCCCGGTGATGGATATCATTTATGCCGATGGTGTGGATGGGCTGGATCCGTCCCGTATGCTGACCTCAGGCACATCATTTAGAAACAGTTACCAGAAGTCAGATATCGACCAGCTTCAGTTTCGCGGTAACTACTATTTTGATGAGGGCATTGTTACCAGCATCGATTTTGGTTTAACCGGAATGGAAGCTAAAAACCGTTCTGCCTACTCGGTGGCCCAGCGTGATACCTGGGGAGGTTATGGCGCGCCGGAAGATTATCCGGATGATATTTTTCTGCCCGAGGATCTGCCTGGTCGCTTTGATGATGTACTGGGTAGCAATGGCGCCAACCTGGAGCCATTTTACTATGCCTCCAGCATGGGCGATTTAATCAGCGCTATTTCACAAATTGCCATTGCCAACGGTGATGACCTGGGTCCGTGTGACACCACCTTGTGTATGGACCCGAATTTTGAAACCGACCGCACCGTGGTGGAAAAACAATGGGCAGTCTATCTACAGGCCAATATGCAGTTTGATATTGGCGATATGCCGGTCTGGCTTTCTATTGGTGGTCGTTATGAAGATACCACGGTAGAGTCTGATGCACAGGTGCCGGAAATTGCCTATATGCGCTGGGATGGTGCCAACGAGTTTGGCCTGGTGACTGAAGGCTTCCAGACCACGACGCTGGAAGGGGGTTATGATCACTTCCTGCCATCGGTAGATTTTAAAATGGAAGTGGTGGAAGACTGGTTTGTCCGTGCCTCTTACAGTAAAACCATTGCGCGTCCCGGCTATGGTGATATTCAGGGCGGCCTGACCGTCAATACTCTGGCCCGCTTCAATGGCGGCACCGGTAACGCAGGTAACCCGAACCTGTTACCTTATGAGTCCAGCAATATTGATTTGTCGACCGAGTATTACTACGGTGAAGGCAGCTACGTGTCGGTGGGTTATTTTGATAAAGAAGTAGATAACTTTATCGGTAGCGACTCATACACCGACACCCTGTTTGATATTGCCACACCGATTGGTGGCCCGCGCTACGATGAAGCAGTAGCCGCGGTAGGCGATGACCTGGCAGCGGTACGGGATTACTTTATTGCCCAGGGATATGTGAATGACGCCGGTGAAGTGATTGGTATCGACGGCGAGGATCCGTTGCTGCCTATCACCATTGTGCAACCGGTGAATTCGTCTGACAGCCGCTCGGTCGACGGTTTTGAATTTGCGGTACAGCATATCTTCGGTGGCAGTGGCTTTGGGGTGATGGCCAACTACACCATGGTAGATGGCGATGTAGAATATGATAACTACAACACCAATAAAGGTGAGGTGGAAAATCAGTTCGCCCTGCTGGGATTAAGTGACACCGCCAACTTTGTGCTGTTTTATGAAAACGCCGGCTGGGAAGTGAGAGCGGCCTGGAACTGGCGTGACCGCTTCCTGAGTGCCACTATTGATGGCAATGGCGAGCGTAACCCAACCTATGTTGAGGCGTACGATCAGCTTGATGTCAATGTGCGTTATCAGGTTACAGACAACATGGAAGTGTTTGTAGAGGGGATTAACGTGACCGGAGAATATCAGCGTGCTCATGGCCGCCATCCCAACATGTTAATCAATGTTGTTGACGTAGAGCCACGTTATAACCTGGGTATGCGTTACAACTTCTGATCATAAAAAGTATGATACCGGAGGCAGGTTATGCTCCGGTATCATGGTTTTCAGACAGTTTATCCGCTTAGCCCTGCACGGCAGTAAAGCCTGCGGGGCTAACCGGATAGATTTTTAGGTGACAGGTGATTTTATGGCGCAGCACAACTCGCCGCAGATTCAGCATATTGTGATTTTAGGAGCTGGTGCCGCAGGCTGGCTGACCGCTGCTGTCATTGCCGCGACTCACGACCTACCGCGCCACCCGTACCTGACAGTCAGTGTTATTGAGTCGCCTGACGCTCCAATTCTGGGGGTCGGTGAAGGTACCTGGCCCACCATGCGCGACACCCTGCGCAAAATCGGTATCAGTGAACAGGATATTATTCGTCAGTGTCACGGTGCCTTTAAACAGGGCACCTGTTTTCGCCAGTGGGGCAGCCGCCAACCCTCAGGTCTGGCCGATACTTACTATCACCCGTTTGATTTACCCGCCGGTTTTTTTGAGACCAACATCGGGCAATGGTGGGCCGAACAGTCAACTGCCGGCAGCTTTGCTCACGCGGTGAGCGCACAGCCTGCATTGTGCGAGCAGTTCCAGGCTCCCAAGCAGCACCAAACACCGCCATTTGCCGCTGTGGCAAACTACGGCTATCACCTGGATGCCCACGAGTTTGCCGCGCTGCTTAAACGTCACTGCACAGAACAACTCGGAGTGCAGCATTATAGTGCGCACATTGATGAGGTAATCAGTGACAGCCACAATCAGATAAGCGCGTTACAGACCCGTACCGGGCAACGGATCAGTGGCGATTTATTTGTTGACTGCAGTGGTTTCAGCGCCCGTCTTATTGGTCAGCATTACGGTCAGGCCCTGACTGATGTCAGCCATGTACTGCCCAATAATACCGCCCTGGCGGTGCAGGCTGGCTATCAGGATCCGGCCGGGCCGGTAGCCAGTGTAACCTATTCAACCGCGCACGCATCAGGCTGGCTGTGGGATATCGGTCTGAGTCACCGCAAAGGCGTAGGCTGTGTATACAGTTCGGCATTTTGTGATGATGAGACGGCCACCCAGACCTTACTGAGTTATCTTGCTCAGGATGACACCACTGTCACCCCGTCCCCGGAAGCTATTCGCAAAATTGGTTTTACGCCCGGCTATCGTGCCACCAGCTGGGTGGAAAATTGTGTCGCTGTTGGTACGTCTATGGGGTTTGCCGAACCACTGGAAGCGTCCGCGTTGGTGATGGTTGAGCTGGCCGCATCACACCTGGCTAGACACCTTCCGGTAAGTAAAGACTTACTAAGCGCTAGTGCACGGCAATATAACCAGGCATTTACGGCAAAATGGCAGCGCATTGTCGACTTTTTAAAACTGCACTATGTGTTGAGTTGCCGGCAGGATAGCCCTTACTGGCGCACAGTCAGCAACATCAGTTCAGCCTCTGAGCAATTGCAGGACTGGCTGGTGCAATGGCAGCACCGTGCTCCGGAACATACTGATTTTTTCTATCAGGATGAAGTATTCCCACAAGCCAGTTACTTGTACGTACTATACGGTATGGGCTTTGTCACCGCCCCGGGACACCGCCCGCAGGCCAGCATCGACCCGCTTATGCATCAACTCGCCCAGCGCCGGCAACAGTGGCAGCAGGGGCTGCCCACACACCGCGCGCTGCTGAACGCCATTTAGGGCATTATCGCGAATCCGCGCTTTTATCAGGAGCTATCATGGCCAGAACAGAATTACTTAATAACGTGCAGCATGCTGAACTGAAAATAAAACCGGAATACGGAGCGGCGTATCAACATAACGTGATGAGTATACCGGTGTTTCCCGCCGAAGCCAGGCTGGCTCAGGGTCACTACCCGCTGCTATTCACCCGTAATGAACAGGACCGCTATCAGATGGTTGCGCTGCTGGGCTTTGAGCAAGGCGAGAATCTGTACCTTGAACAGGGGGAATGGGCAGCAGCCTACAAGCCGCTGATGATTGAAAAAGGCCCATTTGTGATTGGTCGTCATCCGGACAACCCTGACAGCCTGTCGGTGCATATCGAGCTGGATGATCCGCGGGTCAGTAATAGTGAAGGACAACCGCTGTTTTTGCCCCACGGCGGCACCACCGATTACACTGATAACATTGCCAATGTGCTAAGCACCCTGCATGAAAGTCAGTCCGCTCACGCAGATTTTGTCAGCCAGTGCCTGGCCTTGGAGCTGATAGAGTCATTTGTACTGGATATTGATATGCCTCAGGGCGGCACGCATCGCTTGTCTGGCTTTTATACCGTAAATGAGGAAAAGCTGGCAGGCCTGACAGCTGAACAGCTGTCTGAATTACATTCCAGCGGCCATCTGCACACCCTGTATATGATGCTGGCCTCGTTGTCTAACCTGTCTGTGCTGATTCGTAAAAAGCAGGCCCGTCAGGCATGAAACAACAGGTAGCCCGGGCCACCCTCCCTACCGGCCAGTCTTTGAGCGACTTTTTGCTTAATCAGTGCAAGCCGGTGGTGTTGCCCGGCCTGGTCAGTCAGTGGCCGGTCGTGCAGGCAGCCAGACAGGGTGATACCTCGCTACTCGACTATCTGGCCCGGTTTGATACCGGCGTGCAGGTGGATGCCATTGAAATGCCGGCGCAGGCTCGCGGACGCATGTTTTACAACGACACCATGAGTGGATTTAACTTTTCCCGTCAGCGCGTGCCGTTTACGCAAATTTTAAAACACCTGAGCGCCACGGTGCAGGCTCCAAAAGATAATCCGGCGCCGACCCTGTATGTTGGCTCCACCTCTGTGGACACCTGTTTACCGGGTTTTTCGGCCGACAATACTGTACCGCTGGATACCCTGAATCCGCTGGCCACGCTGTGGCTGGGCCAGCCCAGTCGTATTGCCGCCCATTACGATGTACCGGACAACCTGATTTGTGTGGCGGCCGGCAAACGTACCGTCACTCTGTTTCCTCCTGATCAGGTAGCCAACCTGTACATTGGGCCGCTGCATCTGACCCCGGCCGGACAGGCCATTAGTCTGGTCGATTTTCAGCAACCAGACTGGGACCGCTTTCCCCGTTTCAAGACCGCACTGGACAACGCACAAACCATTGAGCTTAATGCCGGCGATGCGCTGTTTATCCCCTCAATGTGGTGGCACCATATTGAAGCACACGCCCCGCTCAACCTACTGGTAAACTACTGGTGGCGAACCACACCGGCGTTTGTCGGACGCGGTGACAATGCCCTGTACCATGCATTGCTGAACTTGCGTCAGTTACCGGCGAAAGAACGCCGGGCCTGGCAGGCATTGTTCGATTTTTATGTGTTCAGTGACGATGAAAAACGCTTTGACCATATCCCCGAGGCGTTGCGCGGGCCACTGGGCCAAAGCAACGAGGCCACCATAAAACAGTTTTCGGCGTGGCTGGCCAACAGCCTCAAGCGCTAAGCCCTTTACCGGAGTAATACTATGTCAGCATCTTCTAAAACCCATGTTGTTATTGCCGGCGGCGGTACTGCCGGCTGGATGGCTGCGGCAGCCCTGACCCGGGTAATGAAAGATCGGGTGAGCGTAACACTGGTTGAAAGCTCCGACATCGGCACGGTAGGCGTGGGGGAAGCCACCATCCCAACGCTGGTATTTTTTCATAAACTGCTGCGCATCAGCGAACAGGAATTCATGGCGGCCACCAATGCCACCTTCAAGCTGGGGATTCAGTTTGAAAACTGGACCGATATCGGACATCAGTACCTGCACGCGTTTGGTGTGACTGGTAAAGATAGCTGGGCAGCCGGTTTTCAGCATTTCTGGTTACGCGGACAACAGGAAGGGCTGGCCACAGATTTTGGCGATTACTGCTTAGAACGTCAGGCTGCCGAGTCAGGCCGCTTTGCGCACCTACCCAATAACGGGCTGAACTATGCGTTTCATATTGATGCCTCTCGCTATGCGGCCTTTTTACGCCAGCTGGCAGAGCAAGAAGGCCTGACGCGTATCGACGCAAAGATAGAAAAGGTCAGCCGGCGAGCTGAAGATGGTCATATTGACAGTCTGCACCTGGACAACGGGGAGGTGATCAGCGGAGACTTTTTTATCGACTGCACCGGCTTTCAGGGCTTACTGATTGAAAAAGCCCTGCACACCGGTTACGAAGACTGGTCTCACTGGCTCCCCTGCGACAGCGCCGTAGCGGTGCAAACCGAGTCGGTTGCCCCGCCTCTGCCCTACACCCGTTGTATTGCCCATGATGCTGGCTGGCAGTGGCGTATTCCGCTACAACACCGGGTGGGCAATGGCATGGTATTTTGCAGTCAGTATAAATCTGATGATGAGATCATCGGAAATCTGCTTTCCCAGGTTCAGGGGCAAGTGCTCAACGAGCCAAAAGTCATTAAGTTTCGCACCGGACGCCGCCGTAAACAGTGGAATCGTAACTGCCTGGCCCTTGGCCTGGCCAGTGGCTTTCTGGAGCCACTGGAGTCCACCAGTATTCATTTGATTCAGCAGAATATTGTGCGCTTTTTGCGGATGTTCCCAGCCGCCAATCAGATTCATCAGCAAGATATTGATGAGTTTAATCGCCAGGCGGATTTTGATATTGAGCACATCCGCGACTTCATCATCTTGCACTATCATGTGACCAACCGGACCGACAGCCCGTTCTGGCGTCATTGCCGGCAAATGGATGTACCCGCCTCGCTGCGCCATCGCATTGACTTATTCCGGCATACCGGTCGGGTTTTTCGCGAGGGCAGTGAACTGTTTGATGATTCATGGCAGCAGGTCATGATTGGTCAGGGACTGCGTCCGGCCAGCTACCATCCGCTGGTAGATACCATGAGCAGGCAGGAGCTGGAAGCATTTCTGGGGCAGATTCGACAGCAGATCACCCATACTATTACCAAGCTGCCGCCGCATGAGGATTATCTGAAGCGATATATCCGTCGCTGAAGGTCGGCTGATGACACCGGATAAGCTGTTTATTTATCTGGTTTTTTATTACATTATCAGCCTGCAAAAAAATGCGTCACCACCAAGGGCATAGCCGGAACAATTCTGCATGGTAACAATTAAACAGGTAAGTGAACTGGCAGGCGTATCGTCTGCTACAGTTTCCAGAGTGATCAATAACACCGACACAGTGAAGGAAAAAACCCGACTGCAGGTGCTTGAAGCCATGGCAACGCTGGGCTACCGCCATAACACTATCGCGGCCTCGCTAGCGTCCAACAAAACCCATACCATCGGTTATGTAGTGCCGGAACTGCATGGCTCTTTCTTTGGTGCCATGATGGCGGGCACGGAAAAAGTGCTGCGACATGCTAACAAGCATATGTTCGTGGTCGCCGGGCACAGTGATGAAAAGCAGGAGCAGCGGGAAATTGATGCTCTGCTCAGCCGGCGTTGTGATGCACTGATTCTGCATGTAGAGGCAGTCAGTGATGACTATCTTATCAACCTGGCCGCGCAGGATGTGCCGATGGTTATTGTTAACCGCTACATTGAGGCAATTGGCGATCGGTGTATCAGTCTGAATAATGAAATGGGCGGTTATCTGGCTACCCGACACTTACTGGACGCAGGCCATCGTGACATTGCCTATCTTAGCGGCGCCATGTTCAAGGCCGATGCGCAAACCCGGCTGGAGGGCCACAAACGGGCACTGGCTGAGTTTGGTATTCCCTATACCGACGCCCTGTTCAGTGAAGGCACCTTTCAGGCTGAGTCGGGCGAGCGCTGTATGCAGGCTATTATCGATCGGCAGGTGCCGTTTACCGCTGTGGCCTGTGGTAACGATGAAATGGCGTCGGGTGCGATTAATACCCTGCGTATCAATGGATGGCGGGTACCTGAGGATATTTCGGTCATCGGGTTTGATAACATTGATTTTGCCAGCTATCTGACGCCTAAGCTGACCACGGTAGACTACCCGGTCAGGCATATTGGTGAAATTGCTGCCAACTGGTTGCTTAATCAGGTGTACGGCGATGGCCGCCAATCGTTACCACACATATTATCTCCCTCAGTCATTGTGCGCGGAACCACCAGAAATTACGCATAAATCCTGACCGGCGCTCCTTCACCTACCTCTTATCAGGTGACTTTTCATTCCTGTGCGCCGGACTTACTCTATTAAAAAAACCAGTCAAATCATAAAGCTCTGTTTCTCCTTTTATGCCGTAATCATAACCGGATAAAAAAGCACCGCGTTTGTGATGCCTCCTCACAAATTGTTAGACTACTAACGTTTGTCCGTTTAGCACGGGTAAATAACGTACAAGAATAAAGCAGCCGATTGCTTTAATAATCACAACAAATGGGACTGATATGCAGGAAAACCGACCGAAAGGGAAACTAAATCCGCCGGTGTTCTACAGTGCGACCGCTCTGATAGCAGCATTACTTTTATTTACCGCTTTGTTCCCCAAAGCCGGAGCTACCTTTTTTGAATCCCTGCAGGATTTAATTGTTGTTAACGCAAGCTGGTTCTACGTACTGACTGTTGCGATTATCTTTATTGTGGTGGTCTTTCTCAGCCTTTCCCGTTACGGAGAAATCAAACTCGGCCCGGACCATTCCACCCCTGATTACAGCTATATCACCTGGTTTGCCATGCTGTTTTCGGCCGGCATGGGCATTGGTTTGATGTTCTTTGGCGTAGCCGAGCCGGTTATGCACTTTATGAATCCTCCCTTGGGGGAAGGCCAGACCGTTGATGCCGCCAAAGAAGCGCTGAAACTGACATTCTTCCATTGGGGCCTGCATGCCTGGGCTATTTACGCCATCGTAGCCCTGATTCTGGCTTTTTTCAGTTATCGTCATGGCTTGCCGCTCACGCTGCGCTCGGCTCTGTATCCGCTGATTGGCGACCGCATTTACGGCCCGATTGGTCACGCTGTTGATATTTTTGCAGTGATTGGCACTGTCTTTGGGGTGGCGACCTCACTGGGGTACGGCGTGGAACAGGTCAACTCCGGGCTCAATTACCTGTTTGGCCTGGAAAAAAGTACCGGCGTGCAGATGGCACTGATTGTCGGCGTCAGCCTGCTGGCTATCATTTCCGTGACCACCGGTCTGGATAAAGGCATTCGCCGCTTATCTGAGTTGAATATGGGACTGGCAGTACTGTTGCTGGTGACCATTTTAATACTGGGCCCGACCATTTACCTGTTGCAGGCGTTTGTACAAAACACCGGGGCGTATATGTCAGATCTGGTGCAATACACCTTTAATCTGTATGCCTATGAAAAAACCGACTGGCTGGGCGGCTGGACAATTCTGTACTGGGGTTGGTGGGTATCATGGGCACCGTTTGTCGGCTTATTTATTGCCCGGGTTTCCCGCGGCCGTACTATTCGCGAATTCTGTATTGGTGTGCTGTTTGTACCCACCGGCTTTACCCTGTTCTGGATGACCGTATTTGGTAATTCGGCTATCGATCTTATTATGAACCAGGGCAAAGATATGCTGGCCACCGCTGTGTCTGAAGATGTGGCGATCTCCCTGTTTGCCTTTCTGGAAAACTTTCCGATGGCCGGAGTGCTGTCGTTCATCGGTACCTGTATGGTTATTGTTTTTTTTGTGACCTCCTGTGACTCAGGTTCGATGGTCGTGGATATGCTATGTTCAAATGGCAGCGATAATACTCCCCTGTGGCAGCGTATTTTCTGGGCCAGTTCAGAAGGTATCGTGGCGGCTATTTTGCTGCTGGTTGGCGGACTGGGTGCGCTACAGACCATGACCATTGCTAGTGCACTGCCCTTTGCCGTTGTGATACTGGTTGCCACCTACGGACTGCTCAAGGCGCTAAAGGTAGATATGGTGAAACGCGAAAGCCTGCAGCAAACCACCTCACCGGTCATGATTGGCAATCCTGACGGCGCTTCCTGGGAAGCCAGACTTGCCAGTATTCTGGATTACCCGAGTAAGAAAAATGTCAGTACGTATATCAATAGCGAAGTACGTAGCGCCATGGAGCGGGTTGCCAGGCAGCTAGAAGAGCATAATGTGGAAGCCTTGATTGAGTCAACAAAGCCCGGGCGACTGGTATTTACTATTGAAATTGAAGATACCTACGACTTTCACTATGAAGTGCGCCGTATTTCGTATGATCGTCCGGAATACAGTCTGGATGACGATGAAGATGAGTCCGATGATGTGTATTACCGGGCAGAAGTTCACCTGCGTGAGGGTGGACAGGACTACGATATCATGGGCTGGCCACAGGCCGCGGTGATCAATGATATTGTTGAGCATTACCACAAACACATGCACTTTTTGCACTCACTGCGCTAGCCACGTTCACAACGGGCCACCGTGGCCCGTTTTTTTTCAGCTATTTTCTGTGCTTTTGTGAGCACTTACCTGCACGTTAACACCACAATAACAAGTGGCTGCTGAGTTACGTAAGGTTATTTGCTATGATGCGCCGGTTTTTATTGCACAGGATCCACCATGCTTCCCTCTTTGCCTCGGCTGCTCACTACAGCCAGTTTGTTCAGCTTGCTGCTTAGTGCCCCGGCTCTGGCAACGCCGACCGCATTTTTACCTGTTGGGTACGACCATCAGCTGGAGCATCAGATTGACCGTCTGTTTGCCGTCACTACTGGCGTGCCGATGAGCAAGCCGTATCGCATCAGTGTGATTGAAACCGCACTGGCCCAGGCAAAAGATACCCATCCTGCATTGTATCAGTCGATCAATCAGCAGCTTAACCGCTATCGGGGCGAGCTTACCCTGTCACGGGCCGGCGCCACGCTACGCTATGATAGCGATGAAACCATGCCGCTGCCTAACCAGCGCGGACTATCATCAGATACATGGGGACAGGTGTTTGCAGAAGGGTTATGGCGCCCGAATCAGGCCATGCTGGTACAAGGCGGTATGGAATACCGTCCTCACAGCGGTGAGCTGGTACCTTACAATACGTTTGTTGCCCTGGCCGGTGAGGATTTACAGCTGACCATAGGGTATAAAGAACACTGGTTCTCACCTTTTAGATTTTCCGGCCAGCTGTTTTCTACCAATGCCAAGGCGTCGCCGTCGGTGTCCATCGGCATGGTGGCACCCGCCCACAACTGGTGGAATCTGGATTTTGAATTATTCTACACCCAGCTTGATGAAGTGCCTGACGGTATTCGGTTTGCCGGTGAAACATTTGACGGCAGCCCACGGGTAGCTGGGGTGCATATTAGTGTAGAACCTGTTGAAGGCTGGAAGCTGGCGGTTAACCGGATTATGCAGTTTGGCGGTGGCCCCCGTGACACCGATTTTAGCGATGTGCTTAAAGCCTTTTACGATCCGGCCGGAAATGATAATTCCTACAGTGATGAGGAGCGTAACAGTGAAGCCGGCGATCAGATAGCCTCTGTCACCAGCACCTTTTACATTGATGGTGCCATGCCCGCTGAGCTGTACTTTGAATACGCCGGTGAAGATACTCAGGGCGGCAGCAACTATAGCCTGGGAAATCAGTCAATGAGCGGCGGGGTATTTTTGCCAGCGCTAACCCAGCGATTGTCCCTGCGCTATGAATATAATCAGTGGAAGACAGCCTGGTATACCAATGGTATTTATCCGGCAGGCAATACCAACAAAGGCAGAGTATTTGGACACTGGGCCGCGGACCGACGGGAGTTTGCCGATGCCATACCCGCGCAGATTCATACCATTGCAGTGGATTTTCAGCAGGACATGGACACCTACTGGCAGCTGAAATACGCCAATCAGTATAATGAGTCTGACGATTATGTCACAGGGCACGAGCTGCAAGTCCTGAACAGCCAGCCGTTTTATGATTACCAGCTACAAACTATTGTGACTTACGGGCGCAATGTGTTTGATGAAACCTACGGCCAGGCATCTGTCAGCCTGTTGTGGTAAACCGGCTGACGTCCCTAGCCGTGCAGTAAACTAACAGCCGCCCCGATCACCATGGCCGGGGCAATAGTATCAACCCGGTTTCCGGCAATCAGGACCTTGCCCGGGCCCAGCGGAAACCATTGTGCAGCTTGCTCGCGAACCAGCGAGATACACGGCGTACCGACCGAGGCGGCCAGATGCATAATGGCGGTTTCCACACTCACCACCAAATCAGCCTGTTCCAGCATTGCCGGTAGTTCCAGAAAATGTTCTGTGGCACAAAATAAACTGGTGTCAGACTCAAGCCCGTGTGCTTTTAACGCCGTTTGAATCTCCTCGTGCTGGTGCTCAAGCGCGTTAATCACCACATACACGCCTGCCACTTTTTGTTGCAGCTGCATAATAAACCCGGTCACCTGAGACAAACGCCAATCTCGTTTAGCCGTGGTGGACAGATGATTAAGCAGCACCAGCGGTTTGCCGGCGGCGTGTCGCTCCTTCCACTGCCGGGCCTGTGCCTGATACTGTTGCGGCACGGTAATACGCAGATAATCTGACGGCGGGTGCCGAAAAGCCAGCAGCTGCTCAAAGTAGTGACGATAAAACTGACTGATATGGCTGAAATTTTCGCTGGGTGACAATAATACCTGACCGGCCAGTCTGGCAAACAGTTTACGATGCCGGATGCGGCGCAGCACTTCGGTTTCGTGGGCCCCATAAACCGGCTTGCCATCTGCAATAGTCAGGGCGATATCAGCAAACCGGTGGCTGCGCAGGGTGGTAAAAAACACCACTGCGTCATAGCCGCTGGCACGCGCCCGTTCAATGGCTTTTTTACGTTCAGCCTTGTTGTGTGCAATAGGATATAACTGGTCAATATGCGGCTCATGTTCCAGCCACTGGGACAGTATATGATTACGTCCGGCTGCCCATTCTTTAGGGCTTTCACGACAATCGTCAAACCATACATCAATCGACAGATGCGGATAGTCATCGTGCAGTTGCTTTAATAAGGCGCCCTGATAAACATAATCACCTAAAGCCAGGTGACTCATATACAAAATCCGTTTTGCTGAGGAAAGTTTGTCAGTAGTCAGATACGGTTTTGCAGCTTGCGGCATGCCAGAACAGGTTCTTTCTTCGTTAAGTAAAGCCCGATTATACCACCTAACGTAAGGAAATAGCAGAACCCGTGCTGTAGCTGCGCAGTGTACTGCGGTCAGCCGTGCTGTTCTGCATTTGCTGTGCTGTTCACATTTGTCAGGAATATGCGGTATTGATATTGGCGTATTCAGCGCGCTTCATGGCATATCTGCCACTACGATGCCATCTGCTATTGATGCACACTGATAATCACATTCATACCTGAACCGGAGCATGTTCTTATGACAAAACAAGCACTGATTGTGATTGATAATCAAAACGACTATTTCCCGCAGGGCAAATACCCGTTACATCAGCCTGAAGCCATTCTGGAAAAAAACCTCAGAGCCATAGAAAAAGCCCAGGACAGCGGAGTACCGGTTATTCACATCCAGCACCTGGTGGCACCGGAGATGGGAGAAGGACTGTTCTTTTATGAGGGCTCACAAGGTGCCAGTATACACCCTGCGATCATGGCCGCCGCTTCGGACGCGCCGGTTATCACCAAACGCCACGCTGACTGTTTTGCCCAAACCGGGCTTGAGGACTTGCTACAGGAAATGGGCGTACAACACATCCTGCTCACCGGCATGATGACCCACAACTGTGTTATTCACACCGCACTGTCCCCCGCCGCCGCCAAATACCAGCCCAAAGTTATTGAAGAGTGTACCGACACCACAGACCCCATCACCCACATGCTTGCCCTTGATGCGATGCGGGTGCGCGGCATTCCGCTCATCAGCCTCAATGAGGCATTTTAACTTTCAAACAGGTATAAAAAAGGGCTTGTAAAAACAAGCCCTTAGTGTAGTTAACCTGACAGCGTTTCCTAGAACGGAATATCGTCGTCAAAGTCAAAATCAGGTTCAGCCATTGGCGGCTTCTGGCCACCTTGCTGGTTGCCACCCTGATTACCCATGTTCTGATTCTGCTGCGGCGGGCGCTGTTGTTGCTGATAACCACCGCCCTGGTTCTGGTTGAAACCGCCACCCTGGTTGTTGCCGTAGTTACCCTGACCACCACCTTGCTGCTGGCGCGGGGCACCACCGCCCTGGTTGCCGCCTTCATTACGGCCACCCAGCATTTGCATCTGGTCAACAATGATTTCTGTGGTGTAGCGATCCTGGCCTTGCTGATCCTGCCATTTGCGGGTCTGCAGTTTACCTTCTACATAGATCTGTGAGCCTTTTTTCAGGTACTCACCGGCTACTTCCGCCAGACGACGATACATAGTCAGACGGTGCCATTCTGTGCGCTCCTGCAGCTGACCCTGCTGGTCCTTCCAACTCTCACTGGTGGCCAGGCTCAGGTTTGCTACGGCGTTACCGTTAGGCATGTATCTTACTTCTGGATCGGTACCAAGGTTTCCCACCAGGATGACTTTATTAATACCGCGATTCATATACTATTCCTTCAAACTCTTTATCTATAAGACTTACAGAGAGTATAGCACAACTTTTACTATACTAAACTCTCAGCGATGATTATTTCTAAACTTTGCGTCATAAACAGTAGAGTATTGGATGTCTGCATCTAACGCCTCAATACGCTTTTTTAAGTGCTCTAAATACTCTGTATCTTTATGCTTTCTCTCGAATTCTGAAACGAGAGACTTGAAATCTTTAAGCGCCGGATACCTTTTCAGAAGAAGGCTATGTGCGACGTACAATTCCGCTTCAAATGATTTTAACAAAGAAGAATGTATGCCTTCCCCTCGTTGTTGTTGAATGATTTGAGCCTCCTGCTCGACAACCTTGTTAACGAGACCTTGTTTTTCCTTTTCAAGAGCAGCCTTATCCTTCTTCAAACTATCTATGGTCTCACCACGCGTTTTCCTACCCTTCTTCTTTTTAGTCTCGTTCTTCGCAGCTTCTATGTCATCAATTAAATCCTGATGTATAGCCTCACCGGTGCTGTCATTCTTTCTGTAAAGTGTGGTTTTGCCAACCGGCTGGCCATTTCGAGTTCTTGCATTGTTAATGACTAAGGTTTGATTAATCGATTCTCCCTTCTCAACTAGATCTTTAAGCGATTCTTTTATTGCTGCCACAAATTCACTTGAGCTTATTCTTTTTCTCACCCTAATCCACCTCTTTAAACATGCTTATAATGTGCTCAGCACGTTTTACCCCTTTTCTTGAGGCGTCCACCATTAGCTTGTCATTTGAGGTTATCTCAACAGCCTTATGGGCATCTCGACGCTTTTCCCAGTATCCTACTCTTGGTGCGTCTACCCCAAAATTTGGGCAACCACTACAGTGTTCTTCATTTCGATTAGAATAATCTGGATTAACTCCATCAGTTGAGCATTTCGCTCGGCTACTCCTGCCGCTTGACATGAAACAATATCCGTCGGCATTTGGGATTACTTCGTAATTAAACTTATCAATCAACTTGGCGACGAAAACACGAACCGTTTCTGGTTCAATGACGTTTACTTTTTGCCTTATTAGTCTTATGTACTTTGATACCAATGGAGCAACGCCACCCTTTATGTCATTATCTCCTAAGAACGCTTGCTCAAAGACTCTTGCGGTATAGCGTTGCATCTCTTCAGGCAGGAATTCATATACATCTGGATCATCAACATAAATTTCAGTGAAGACGTGATTATTATGGTAGAGAAATCTAGCTAGGTGCTCGAGATCTCCTATCTCAAATCGCCATGTCCATGTCATCGCAAAAGCTCTTCTCAGCATATGCGGCCGCAATTTGTAACCGAATGATATATGATCCGTTAATGCATCAAATATGTTGTAAAGGACTCTCGTATTAACGTATTCACTCGCTTTTTTATCTCCACCGACAGTGTGTTGAAATGGCAGGCGTAGCAGAAGTCTCTCAGGGTCTGAAGCCTTAGTTCTTTGATATTTAGTGAGTTCAAGAATGACTTTTAATGCCCTTATACCTTCTTCCGGAAGCGGTCGCTTCGTTGTTTTTCCTGTCTCTGTATGGGAAGTTTTGTGTTCGGCTCCAATGAGCACTGAATCTTCATTAAATGCTTTTATCGCGTCACTATATTTTAGTACAGTCGCTTCATGTTTCCGCATCGCTGTTAAAGATAAAATAGTTACGATTGCAGCGGCATAAATTACTCGAATTCGCTTGAATAATATCTGAGTAGACTCGCCAAACTCTTTCGTGTAGTGCCACGAACAGTTGAGACCATGTTTAGTTTTTAGCGTTAGATAAACTTCGAGCTTGTACAGCCATTCATCAGCGCCTTCCACCTCTTTTAGCACTTGGTCCAAAAGTGAAAAAAACTCCATTGGTGGAATAGTCTTAGTTCGTTTTCCTCGAACGCCCAGCCGCCTTGCTTTTGGTCCTAGCTGTCCATTGTGGTAGGGCAAAAACGCCAAGCCGGAGCCGACGTGCTCTCTTAACTTCCACATCATGTTGAGAATGTTGAGTTTGGTTAAGGCGTGATTGCTCGTGCATTCAGACTCTTTGATATGATCCTCGTAAACCTCTATATGTTCTCTTGTAACTTCTGAAATATGATGCATTCGATGAGTGAAGTAAAACCACATGCAAACAGATCTCACTTCTCTTGCATAACTGGCAAGTGTTATCGGTTTAGAGACGTTTGTCAGGCCTGACTCCATTATCGCTATAACCAATTTCTGGGCATATTCTTTCCATTGAACCCATCGACCAAGATCCGTTTTTTCAATCCTACCAGTGTTAGGAGTCCACTTTACTGTAAATGCTGATAAGACAGAGTGACCGTCTGGCTTAAAGCGCCAAATATCTGCATCTGAATCACTACCCAACCACCAGAAGTCAGGCGCTTCACTTTTTACTTCCGGATTCAATTGATCATGGTGTTTGAGCCCGAGTGTTTGCATTTGTCTAATCCATAAATGGTACTTTGATATTACGAGCCAGAGTCTCAGCCGCCCTAACCTCTGCTTTTGTGCACTCCGCTAATAGTGCTTCATACTCGGCCAGTTTCAGTTGCCAATGATTGTCCCATCGTTCCACATTATTAAATCTAAGGCGCTGTTCATTCTTTTTAATCCACTCTGCATAAGCTTTCCACTCGGCAATTAATTTTGTGTCCTTCAACACCACTCGCCTTGCTTCACAGGCGAAACACATCCCTACACCGGAGCAAACAACATTTGAATTTTCCGCCTGTCCACACTGGTAGCCCGTTCCAGTATCAGGAAGATTGTTGTTTCGATTGGAAATTAAGTAATCTTGGAAACTTTTAAGCTTTCTATCGTGAATTGATTGTGTCGCCACTCTTACGCCATAACTCTCTGTCGTTGACAGACTCTTATGGTTTAGTTTGTGTTTCAGTTTTCCTAACGTACCACCAGATAGAATATCGAGAGCGCTGATTGTCGGTCTAAAATTTTCTCCAGTGACCTTAGCTGCGACAAGCGGTTCGAACTCAGAATGTTGCGACGCGAATTCTTTTGTAACCCTTCTCACCATGTGAGCTGTCGATGACCTATCAAATGTTCGTATTGAGTGTTGTCCATTGTTTTTGGTGTAATGAATAAACAATTCGCAGTTTTCTTTGCGAAGCCATTCTTGGCCTCTTGGTACTTTTGATAGGAGTGATTTAAGTCGATTCTGATAAGCATAAAAGGCCGCGCATATTCGTTCCTTTCTTGAGATGTCTTTCTGTGTAGCTGCACCTCGCTTCTTTCCAAAATGAACAGACATCATTCCCTTTTCAGAAGATGGAATGAAGGCATTGGTATAGGCATAAAAAGCTACACTGTCGACGTTTGGAGCGAGTTCTTTGTGGGAAAGTGCTGCAACTAGAAAATATTGTAGATTATAAGCGCTAGTAAAAAATGCAGCTTGTATACGTCTGGGAGGCCATCCTTGGTTTTTACAGAAGTCAGCAAGTCCTATCGGCCACTCAAGACTTGAAGGTATCAAACGCCCGTAATTTGCATACAGTACTCGAAATGCAAAAGGAAGACTGCGGATAGTATAATTTAAGCTTCTCCAATCTCCCTTCGACGCCCTAAAGTCAGTTATCTTTATTAGCTCGGAGAATTCTGCATCACCAACACTTTCGATAGCAACGTCAATGGTGCGGCAATCTTCAAACCAATTCTCAATTTTATCCAGAGACAGTGAGTGATAACGCTCTAATATGTGTGAACCATAAGCGACAGCGCTGGCTTCTTCTAATTTCAATCTTTGCTTATCCATCAAGCTTTGCACTACATCCATATGGTCTCTAGCGAAATCGGCAACAGCGTCTCTCACTAGCTCCACGATAGTTGGCTTTGCCACTTTGTGGGTTAGCTTAAAGTTCTTTGGAAGGGGCTCGGTTGGTATAACTTCAGCAGACATTAGAAAGCTAACGAAATTTCGACACATTCCAAACACCTGAGCTTTGGAATTAGCTTGGGCGCTATTTCCTGTGTTTAATGCGTTCTTAAAGTCACTCAATGATCTTGAGCTGACAGCTCCATCAAGCCATGCAACATACTTGAGGTAGCGCAAAACATTGTTAGCTGTGGCTCTTTTACTTGCTTGTCGACGATTCCAAATAAGTAATTGCTCAAAAATCCTTTCTCCATAATGGATATGCGAAATAAACTCAGCATCAATAGGTGAGCCGGATTCTGTGACTATTTTCCACTCTACGTTTCGCGCAAGATGTCTGATAGATGCTTTTGGTTTTGCTTCTATCTTTCGACGCTTTAATCTAGGCACTAGCTAAAATCCTTGCTATACCTGTCTTGCAAATAGGGCTCCATTGCTTCTGGAGAACCATGCCTAGTCTGCTGCATGGCTAATCGCTCAGGATGCTTTCGGTCAGCTTTGTCGTTTGCACTTAAACTCTTAGTAACAAAGTTATGTCTGAGTCCGTGCGCCCACACGCGCTCATCTTCTGTTAGAAGACCTTCTTCAATTGCTTTTAGAAAGGCTTTTCTTACGCTACTTGAGAATGAAATTGAGTTTAACGGTTTACCGGTTTTGTCTGATAAAAAGACAGCTTGAGGCTCAGTGTAAGGAGGGCGACTACCATCTTTCTTGTGTATCTCTTTAAACTTTTTAACTATCTGGTCTCTATAGAGGTCCATGTAATCCCTAGTTGCTAATACTAGGCTAGGAGGTACTCTAACTGTCTCTACACGGCTACCTTTTGTTACGGTTAGCGTTGTGGGTATTAGCCGTTCGGCCTTTATTGCTTTCTCTGCCGTTTCTCTTGACGGAAGGTGCTTGTATTTAAGTTGACATATTTCGTGTGCTCTCAGTCCCGCTAAGCGTCCCCAGTCGATCATTAATTCAAATCTTTTTGCTAAATCAGGTCTTTGTGGGCCAAACGGCTTTATATGCTCAATCCAATCAGAACGCGGCGCTTGCATAAGGCGCTTGTCTTTTTCCGAGTTCTTAATGGTTTTGTGCTTTACGCGAAGCGATTGACTGTAGGAGATTTGAATTCTATGGTTATTTGTGAGGCCGCAAAGATACGGCTCATACCCCTTTTCAGTAAGCCACAGGCAGTAGCTGATAACGCTCCTGCAAACTTGGCTCGCATAATTTTCAGTATTGTGTTCAGCCTCAGGGTCTCTCTCAATAAGGGCCTGTTTATATTGTTCAAGCCAGTTATCATCTATTTCCGATAAATCTTTCCCGTCTACTTCTAACTGGCTTATAAAATCACATATATGTGCTCCGTAGGTGCCAAGGCTTGAAGGTTGAACTGACTTCAAACAATGCAGGAAATATCGCAGGGAGAGGGTATGCACTTGGTAGTTTTCATCAAGAATTAGGGGAAAACCCTTGATACCAACTTTCCCGCTTAATTTGGCACTTGATGTTTTTCTTAAGAACGCCATGGTTAAACCAAAGACCGCTGTTCTGATTTATCTAAGCCATTTAGTGCTTTATCTACAGAGTAATAATCTCTTTTTCTAAAAACTTTATTCATGACAATTCCGGTACGATCTCTTGTGCCCAGCTACTTTCCATCAGCATTCTGAATAACATACCACCTGATGCGGCTTCCAGCATGAGTTCACTGGCATCTACCGCTGTCTTGATGTGCTCAGTTAATAGCTCAAACAAACGGCGTTTGTACTTAGTGTCATCGTTTCCATTTAAATGCTCGTCTTTATGGCTACGAGGTTATCGCCATGGATGATAAGGTTGTCATCAAATGAAGGTGGTTTACCTTCCAACGGTAACGATTTATCCTCAACCGCTCTTAGCTCACTAAACGGTACTCCCACGGCAGAAGTATAATATTTTAATGTTGTTAAATCTACCTGATGGAAAATTTAGATCTGTGAGTTATTTGAGCAATCCCAATTAATGCAGGCTCCGACCTGTGAGTTGTTTTAGCTGTAGTGGAACAGTGACTTTGGCCATGTAATTAGAGTTGCTGGACTGGCCATGTCATATTGACCGCTACATCTACATCAACCACAACAGGCCGTTCGAGTAGGTGATTACACGAAAAAGCATTGAGGAAAAATAACAGTTTTATACTTATTAATCAGAATTTTAGTGTTAATAACAACTTTTACAGCAAAATGCAACTTGCGCGGAGATCTGAAAAGAGTAAGGTGTTTTATACTGTTACCAGAGGTTTACCTATGAACTTTATTGATGATGGCTTGATTTTGAAGTCAGTGGTCACTCAAGCAACCCTCTTACTGAAACCGAGAATTCCGGCGTAGGCAGGTGCATCAAGGAGCCTTCCCTTTGCAAGGTAACTGCTATTTTCACGGCTTCTGGGCCACCGACCTTGGGCAGTATTCGGCTTAACAAAGGTACGGTAGTAACGCTTATAAAACAGGCGCTGGAGTATGTAAGAGAGTGCATTGCTTTCGCTATGATGGCTTGCTCAAGCTTGGCGCAGTGAAAAAAGATTACTGACAAAAAGATCGATATTCAAAGTCAGTTCTTAGCTATGCTTGATAGATAACAACGCAACCAAAGCCGATGTTCATGCCTTATTGCCAAACTCACTTTCTCGCTGTAGCGCCTAAGCAAGTTGAAGACATCTTATCGTCATTTGCTAAGGAGAACTTTGTCGCTGGTCAGAAAGCTTACTGGCTAAATGATGGAGGCATTAACATCGACGCTGGTGAAAACGATATTCGGGCTTACTATTACGAGAATGAAGCAACTATAAAGTTCTTCTGTCGCGATGAGCGTAATATGACTATATACGATAGAAAGCTCAGAGCCTTTGCCGCCAAACATAGTGTCTCGCTTAATGAAGAAAGTTCTGGGTACTTATTTGATAAGCTTACCGGAAAATAATTATGATCAACTCACTTGATGTGCTGAAGTTAGCTAAACAGATCTCACGAGATAGTCTTTCTGATGCTCTCAGTCATGAACTGTTAACTCACGGGAATACGCTTTACGGTAAGCACACCGATTTCCCAAACTACATTGAACGCATCACGCCCAGAGGAAAAAAATCACTTGGGTTCTGGCGAAATGGTGAGTTCGAGGAAGTGATTTGCCTGCTATAAAAAACAAAGCCCCCGCTTAGAACACCGAGGGCGAATGGGTTGGGCTCACAAAGGTTAGATACAGATATTAAAATAAGCGAAACCATATCTATCCTTATCGTACATGACGTTAAGAATATGATTGTAAAGTCTATACTTAATAAAGAGTCAATAGGTACCTAAAAATCGTTCAGGTAAAACTTGGGCATTTACGAATAAATGCCCAAGAACACTACTGATCCCCTTTACTATGCACGAGTCGATAGAGTACAGGCAGCACTACCAGTGTTAGCAAGGTTGACGATATTATCCCGCCGATGACCACCGTGGCCAAAGGCCGTTGCACCTCTGCACCTATGCCCGTATTGAGCGCCATGGGCACAAATCCAAGGCTTGCCACTAGTGCTGTCATTAATACCGGACGCAAGCGAATAAGTGCCCCTTCAACAATGCTATTCACTAATTCTCCGGTTTCTAGCAAACGTTGCTTGATGAAGGACAGCATTACCAATCCGTTTAATACGGCAATCCCAGACAACGCGATAAATCCTACCGACGCGGATATGGATAAAGGCATATCCCTTAACCAAAGAGACATTACACCGCCTGTTAATGCCAAAGGGATACCTGTGAAGATAATCAACGCATCGCGTATAGAACCAAACGCAATTACCAGCATTGTCAAAATCACAAACAACGTAACCGGTACCACAATAGTCAATCGTTGACTCGCACTCTCGAGCTGCTCAAAGGTTCCACCATAGTCGAGCCAATAACCAGCAGGTAAATCTACTTCATCATTGATTCTCGCCTGAGCTTCTTCAACAAAAGTGCCAATATCTCTGTCACGCACATTTGCTGTGACAACAATACTACGTTTGCCATTTTCCCGGCTTATTTGGCTAGGTACTTCTTTAAATGCCAGTGTGGCTAATTCGCTTATCGGTACATGCTCACCAGAGGGCGTGACGATGGGAACGCTCTCAAGCTGAGTGAGTTCATTTCGAATGTCGTCGCCATATCGCACGACAATCTCAAAGCGTCTGTCGCCTTCAAAAATCATTCCAGCGGTTTCTCCACCTGTCGCAGCATTGAGCCATAACTGCAAGTCGGCTATATCCAAACCAAAGCGTGCCAATTGATCAGGCTTTGGTGTGACGGTGAAGATTGGAATGCCTTCTACCTGCTCAAGCCTCGCGTCATCAGCTCCTTCAATCGTTGAAATAACGGTCAAAATGTCAGAAGCAGATGCAAAGAGCGTATCTAAGTCATCCCCAAATAGCTTTATCCCCAAATCTGCCCTTACGCCACTAATCAATTCGTTAAAACGCATTTGTATAGGTTGCGTAAATTCATAATTATTGCCGGGCAAAGTAAACAAGTCCTCTTCAAACGTTTCCACTAACTCAGCTTTTGTCATTGATGGATCGGGCCATTGCTCCCGAGGCTTTAAAATAACAAACGTATCAGTAATGTTTGGTGGCATAGGGTCGGTGGCGACCTCACCCGTACCCGTGCGACCGAATACCGTCTGTACTTGCTCATACTGCATAAGTTTCGCTTCAAGAGTTTTTTGCATTTCAACTGCTTGTTCTACCCCTGTCCCAGGGATCCGTATTGCCTGTACTAAGATATCACCTTCATTGAGCTGGGGAATAAACTCGGAGCCTAATTTACTGCCCATCCATAAACTGCCGACAACCAAAGCACTCGCTGCTACTACCACTAGCCATCTAAAACGCAGCGCTCCGGTTAAAACAGGACGATAGACTGCCTTTGCACCTTTAATAATTGGGCTTTCTTTTTCGCTAATTTTACCTCTCATGAAAATTGCTATCGCCGCAGGCACTACGGTAAAACAAAATACCATTGCGGCAAGCAAAGCCATTATCACGGTCGCTGCCATGGGGTGGAACATTTTACCTTCGACGCCAGTGAGCGTGAACAAGGGGGTATAAACAATGGTAATGATCAATACACCAAACAAACTGGGACGTATGACTTCATTAGTGGCTTCATATACAACATTCAGTCTTTCTTTGAGCGGTAGAGTTGCGCCGTTTTGCTTCTGGGATTCGGATAATCGCCTGATACAGTTTTCAACAATGATAACTGCGCCATCGACAATCAAGCCAAAATCCAGTGCGCCTAAACTCATTAAGTTAGCAGACACATCGGTTTTGACCATACCCGATATCGTGGCAAGCATTGCCAGGGGTATTACAGCGGCTGTAATAAGTGCAGCTCGCACATTCCCAAGCAAAACGAATAGCACAACGATGACAAGTAAAGCGCCCTCGACGAGGTTTTTCTGTACTGTGTCGATGGTTTTGTCAACGAGGCTTGTTCTATCGTAAACCGCTTCAAGGATAACGCCCTCGGGTAAGCTTGTTTTAATGGTTTCGAGCTTACTGTCCACAGCTTTGGCGACCGTACGAGAGTTTTCTCCCACTAACATCATTGTCGTGCCAATCACTGTTTCTTGGCCATTTAACGTGCCGGCTCCAGAGCGCAGCTCTTTACCGAGGTTGATTTGGGCGATGTCTTGAATTTTTACCGGTACGCCATCAATGATCTTAACAACCACTTGGCCGATATCGTCGATGCCCTTCAGTTGGGCTTCCGATCTGATCAGTACTTGTTGCCCATTTTGTTCTACAAAACCAGCGCCTTGATTCGCATTGTTGCGTTCTAGCGCACTGAGAAGGTCACCTGTACTTATCCCAAAGTTTATCATTGCGACTGGATTAGGATTCACATGATATTGCTTTTCAAATCCGCCTACCGCATAAACCTCGGTCACCCCCTCAACAAGCGACAATTGGGGCTTAACTACCCAATCATGGATCTCCCTTAATGCCATAGCATCATAGGGTTGACCGTTGTCCTGTCGCGCCTGAGGCTCAGCACTTAACGAGTACATGTAAATTTCACCCAAGCCTGTGGCGATAGGGCCCATTTCAGGGGTTAACCCTGTTGGCAATTGCGCCGCGATGGCGGTGAGACGCTCGTTGACGAGATTTCGTGCGAAATATAAATCGGTGCCCTCTTTAAACACGACTGTGACTTGCGACAAGCCATAGCGTGATATCGAGCGGGTATACGATAAATTAGGCAAACCGGCCAGCGAGGTTTCAACTATAAACGTTATGCGTTGCTCAGTCTCCAAAGGCGAGTAACCTGGGGTTGCGGTATTTATCTGCACTTGCACGTTGGTGATATCAGGCACAGCATCAATCGGCAGTTGTTTGTAACTGTACATACCAAAAAAGGCGACAAACAAGGCGAACAACATCATGACACCACGGCGCTCAATCGACAGACGGAGTATTCGTGCAATCATGCTCTCACCTCACCGTTTTTATGGACTTGGCTTTGCTTTTGACAATAAATGCGCAGGTAATTAGTCATCATCGCCCGCCTCCATTTTTAATAAATCAGCTTTTAGTAGATAGCTATTTTCTACAACGACTTGCTGGCCTATTTGAACGCCCTTCACAATCTCTACTAAACGGTTGTCCGTGTTCCCAAGTTTTACTTGGCGGGGGTAAAATCGTTCCCCTTCTTTGACAAAAACAATGGTTTGCCCATCTAACTCTTGTATTGAACTTTTGGGGAGTGCCAGATTGACTTCTTGGAAACCAATCTGAATATAACCCTCTACCATAGCGCCTAAAGGCCAATAACCACTGCCATTATCAACGTTCACAAACGCGATAGAATAGGGTTTGTCATCCGGTGAGGACGTAATGTGGCTTATACTTGATTGTTGCTGCAATTCCTCAAGCCTTAAAGTGACTTCCATATCAGCGGCAATATGAGTACGTTGTTTGGGGAAAATAGCCAATTGAGCAATTGCGCGAGAGTAATTAGCAACAGAAAGCAGCACTTGACCGTTGGTGAGCTCACCATCATTGGCGTGTCTAGCTATGATTTTTCCAGACATCGGTGAGGTGATTGAGTATTGATTTAAACTCTCGTTTGACTCAATGATTGCCAGCGTGTCACCTTTTTCTACTTTATCTCCAATATTCACCATGATACGTTTTACAACACCGTCGAAGCGGGCACGAATATGACTCAGTGACGCAGGATCATGAACTATCCGCCCAAACGTTCTGGTTGTGAGCGATAATGATCCTGACGCGGCTGAAGCAGTCACGATATCGTGTTTAAGCATCCGTTCTTGAGATAATACTACGTACTCGGGTCTTTCTTCGGCTTCCTCATCGTCATCATCAGCCAGGGCGACAGTAGCAAACAATAAAGTAAGTAGCATGGCTAACACGCCAAGCAAGTAACGTGCGCTAGTGAGTAATGTAAATTGTGATGTATTCATTATTTTTTCTCTAGTAATTCTGATGATTGAGCAGACGTCGAGGGAGAGTCAGAAAACACGGGAATTCCCGTAAGTGCCTCTAGATCTGCGCTTCGAAGGTGGACTAAGCCTGCGGCTTTTATCAGTGTTCGTTGCATATCTATGAGTTGCTGTTGCGTTGTCACCCACTCTATATAGTTGTAGCGACCACTTTCATAGCCATCCCGCGCCAATTTCAATGCAGATTCCAATGTGGGAACGACATTGTCTTGAAGGGTCGTAACAGTGAGCAAGGCTTGGTCTTTTGCGCTAATGACTTGATTTAATTGGCGAGTGAGTTCACGAATTTTCGCTTGTTTTTGATAGTCGATACTGTCAAGCAATGCGCGCTGTTGTTCGTATTCTCCTAGATTCCGCTGCTTGGTATTTAACGGCACCGAAATACTGGCGACTAACGCTGTGTCATTAATTCCCTGCATTCTTCGGATACCGGCTTCCCACGCAATGTCGAACTGCTGACTGGCCTGAACCACTCTCAATCTGGCCTCTTGTACCCGATAGTTATCAGCATAAAGCAGAACGTGTGGATTGCTTTGAAGCTGTGAAAGCATATGTTCAAGTGATAGTGAATTTGGAAACGATAACAGTGTCCCTTCAACTTCCGCAAACGCAGCGTTAGTGTCACCCCACATGATGGCCAGGTCGCGTTTATACTCATTGAGTTTTTGTTCACTTATCAATAACGACAAACGCGCCTGCGACAACGCTGACTCTGCACGTTTTTTCTCAAGTGGTGAAGAAGCCCCCGCTTCAACCCGTGTAGAGACTGTCTGAAGCATTGTGCGAGCCAGCATTTCAGCTCGTTGCTCAGTCTTGTGCAACGCTTGTTGGACAATGACATTGATATATCGTCGAGTTGTTTCACCCAAGATGTCCAGCGTACGAATGCGCCGTTGTGTAAGCAGTTGTGCTTTTTTTGAACTCACCACATTCATTCGGCCGCTGACTTTATCTCCAAGCTCGATGACCGACGATAAGGTCAGTGTCAATTCGGCATCTTTGATACCAGACACTTCGCCTGTTCCCAACACATTTTCAACTTCAACCCCAACAGACATTTCAGGTCGTAAGCTGGCCATTTTTGATTCACCATCCAAAGCCGAAGATTTAAATTCGAACACAACTAAATCTGGGTTGTTTGATAATGTGCGTTTGAGCGCATTTTCAAGCGTGATTGAAGACTTTTGCGCATTGGCAGATTGAACAGATATGCTCATGGTTACCAGTACAGCAGATATCAATTTCAGATACGCTGAGCTAGCTTTTTTTATGCCCAATGGGCGTGAAGAACTCATAAAAGAACCTTTTGTTCATAAGATAACGACATACATGGAAAGCATCCATGCAAACATATAGGAGGGAATGGATTAATGTTGAGGTGGGCGCAAAAGGCCTTCGACTAGGCCGTCAGTGACGTTGCGGGAATAACTGTATTGATTGGTATATAACGGTTTAGATACGTCATTTATTGGGTGTTGTGCCAAAAACTTAATCTGTCCACATTGACACAGCACACAATGGAAACACTTAGACTCTTCACTCGACGTATTATCACCAGCATTTACATTTTTTTCGGGAACATCATAAGTGCCTATCGACTTTGATTGTTCAGGGACTGACGATACCTCCGCAGGGTAGTCATCGCATTGAGCGGCGAACGAAAAGCCCGATTGACACATGAGCAAAGTAATAAGTAGCCATGCCAACCTACGCAGTTTTGATGTGCAATTAAAAATTGGCATTTTCTTATCAACTTTGCGTATTAAGCGCTCGCTGTCTTTCATTTCCAGCATCTTCGAGGATCATTTTTGCCCCGCGCAACACAACGCACGAAACTATCACACCGATAACCAGATCAGGCCATCGAGAATCGAGCCAAAACACCAAAACGCCAGCAAAGATAACACCTAAGTTGGCAATCACATCGTTGGCTGAAAATATCCAGCTTGCCCGCATATGCACTTCTTCATTTCTTTGTTTGCGTATGATCACAAGACAAATGACATTAGCAACCAGTGCAACTGCCCCCATAGCCATCATTAGTCCCGATACAGGTTCGCTACCGTAAATTGACCGTCTTACAATATCAATGATAATCAACACACCCAGTGCCATCTGAAAAAAGCCGCTAATTCTAGCCGCATTGGCTTTGTGCAATAGCGATTTACCAATAGCATAAAGGGCAACACCATAGACAACTGCGTCGGCGAGCATATCAAGTGAATCGGCTATTAATGCGGTTGAATCAGCAAGCAACCCGATCCCCATTTCTATAACAAACATTGTCGCGTTTATTCCCAAAAGCCAATACAAAACCTGTCGTTGAGACTGGTCTTTTATTTCAACTTCGCACCCACATCCGCTCATTAGAAACACACTCTTTACTGATGAATAGTATGAGTATAAAGTCTATACTTGGTATAGAGTCAACGGTTAGGAGAAAAAAATGAAAATTGGTGATGTCGCAAAGACGACAGGCTGTAGTATTCAGACCATTCGTTTTTATGAAAAGAAGGGGCTCTTGCCTGAGCTTAAGCGCTCAAGTGGAAATTATCGTGTCTACGACAAGGGGACTATTGAACAACTCCTGTTTATCAAACAGTGTCGTTCATTAGATATGTCTATCATGGAAGTAAAAACGCTAATGGACAGTCGTTCGAGGCCAGATCAGAGCTGTTCAAATATCAATACGTTAATAGCTAAGCATTTATCAGACGTCATTATTCGCATTGAAGAGCTAAACGCATTAAAGTCATCACTCGAAAATATGGCGTCATCGTGTGACCAAGACAAAACCATTAGGGACTGTGGTATTTTAAATTATTTACACACTTAAAATTGTAAGAAGAACACAATTTCACTGTGCGCGCTCACCTTAACTTGTATCTATCGGCTAACATTCGTCATTTGTGTAGATTTATAAGGCAAAAATCAATAGCCTGATATTCAGCGTTTGTAGTCTACCGTGTACGATTTTCTGCCATTGACCCGTAGAGATTTTTACAATTCGCACCGTTCTTTACCAACAAGTTTTATCTCTGAATCGAAAACGCTGAGCATTTATTTTACAGTCTCAGCGTACTAGAGACGTAGATATTGGCCACAAACTTCACTAGCAGCTCTCAAGTCTCGAGCTTTTTGGGTTTTCATTGGTCATCCTCAGGCCATTGCGGTTTGTGGCTCTAGCTCTGCGATCATTTCTTCAATGCTGTATTGTGCATCGCCTTCGAATTCATCTTTTTGCTTCCAATAAAATCGGTCTGATATAGGCCGGTTTGTTTTCCTGTGTTGATAGATTTCATTCTGTACTTCTCGAAGTTTCGCAATTGTAATACCTTGGCCTGTTGCATCCATCCAAGCGGACTCCAAGACTTCTTTCAACCTCGTCAGGTTTGCAATAGATTTGTTGTTATCAGAAATTAGCTTTAGAGAGAAACTTAGGATCGGTAGCAAAGGGCAAACCACTGCAAGAAGCAATGTCCTAAGAGATAAGTCTTGGGCCAATGCGACTATCAGTATGACTGTACACCAGAAAACCAATGCAATAAGAATGCGCCCATTTACCGCCTGTCGAAGAGATTTATCCCAATAAAGGTTCATTCGTTGACACAGCAGAACACCCTTGTGATGAGAGACGTCCTCAACTTTAGGGTTATACCAGTTAGTAAGGTGCTCCCTTTTGTTACCCTTTACTCTGTAAAATTTATTCTTAAGACTATATATAACCTCCGCATCTGGCGTAGTTCCGGCTAACGTTATGTTCCATGAAATCCCGAGAACATTAGTATCAAATCTCTCTTGAATCTTGGCTGCCAACTCTTTCCCAGAGTCGATTAGTTTGTTGAACAGGAACAAATCTGCAAGCGCTATCACAACGCAATAAAACGAAACGTATAGACTTATATCAAGTTGTGGTACTCCGATTACTCCAGTAACTAACTGGCTTTTCAAAGCCAAAGCGAGTACCCCCAATACAATCGACAACCAAACAGACAACACCACTTGTATAAAACTTACGCGTTTTATATCGGAATATTTCTGCCTGAATGCTGCGATCATATTGATAGAAACTTCTTGGTTTTGTTTCCTGATAATGTCATTTTCCATCAGCCGTACTCCGGAAAGTTATTACCAAAAATTTGTCGCCACTTATTAATACTTGCTCTGTGATCACCGTCGTTTTCTAAATTCCTTGCCTCTTTAGCTACTATGGCGTCGGCAGTGGCTTTGTTGTAGATTTTCTCACGCTCTTCATATAAAAGCTTGTCATTCAAGTTTGTCTGAATGCCTTTCGGGTCAGGAACATTTGCAAAAATATGATTAGCGATGTAGTCAAACACACCTGCCAATTCCATGTCTTGGAATTGAGAACAAGTGCCCTTATTTTCGAAGTAATTGAGCACCATGCACTCAAGAAGGTATGACCCCATAGATGGCATTGTTGGGCGTTTTTGCCAATACTTAACGAGCCTAAGCACGTTCAGCATATTACCGGAGCAAGACGTATTGATGTTTGTCACTCTATAACGGTCCCTTCGCGGATCTGTCTTTTTCCAATAGCCATTTCCATCGGGGATAATATAAAACGTTCTCCCTAACGCATCTTCAGTAGTGAAAAAACAAGGGACAATATCAAATGCCCAATCATAGGATTTTAGATTGAGGACAGCTGCTTCTTGGTTTCGCTTTATGGTCGCGGACTTGTATTGATCAATGTTTGATAGCTTCCTGACAAATTCATTTACTATCCGAATAGAGTTCAATGAATCAGCGGATGCGTGCCGGTAATGCTTATATGCATCGCAATCATCTGGTACATGAATGGTGATTTTGCCAAATCCATCCTCCGAGTATGAACACCCTTGCCCTGTAAGGGCAATCATTATGTCTATGTCATCGAGTGGGCGTATCTTTGTTCTTCTTGCAAAAGAGCCAAAGGAAATGTGCTTGTCGGTGTACAAGGGGAAAAAATTATCAAACGCATTTATTTTGCCGACCAACCAATCTCGACTTGACCGTGCACTTTTTGTTCTATATGAGTCGAGATTGACCGTCTCCTTCTGAAAAGCATTGAATGCTCCAGTTACTGATGTTGGCATGCGTGCTCCTTTAATTACTTCTTGTCCTTTACTAAATAGATATTGATATCTGCGCGCTTCGCGCTTCAGGTTTACTTTGGCAGTTTCTTTAACCAATTTGAAGTGGTTGGGATGAATAGCTACAAAATACTAGAAGCTTCCTTGCCGTTCTTTGTCAGACTTAATCGGGCTTTGGGCTGGAGTATTGTGAGGTTACGTTTGACCTTGTTCACCTAATAGTGTGAACCTATTAGTCAACTTTGTGCGTAAAGTAGGCATTTAGTATGGTCATGATGTGTCTGCTGAACTAGTGGCGTTTCACTCTGATGTGTTGTCTTTTTGAGTTACAGGTCAAAAATAAATAAACTGGCTGAGACTTTGATTTTACTAACCTCCCGGATGTGTGTGACGATAAAATCACGCTATGACATCAACGCCCGATCAGTATTTCATGCCAAAGTAAGGAGTGAGAATTTTGAATACGAGATCTCACCCTGAGATTAGGCTGTGAAGTAATGATATCCCAAAATCAAATCAGAATTTCACACCAAAGACAGGGTTGAGGAGTCTTAAATCGAGATTTCTCACCAAAAAGAGATCAGGATTTCACGCTAAAGTTTGTGTTGCGGAACAATCAAATCACGATATCCCACCAAAATCAAATCAGGATTCCACGCCAAAGACAGGGTCGAGGAGACTTAGATCGAGATTTCATGCTAAAGTTTGTGTTGCGGAACAATGAAATCACGACATCCTACCAAAACCAGATCAGGATTTCACACCAAAGACAGGGTCGAGGAGACTTAGATCGAGATTTCACGCTAAAGTTTGTGTTGCGGAACAATCAAATCACGATATCCCACCAAAACCAGATCAGGATTTCAAACCAAAGACAGCGCCGAGGAGACTTGGATCGAGATTTCACGCTAAAATTTGTGTTGTGGAACAATCAAATCACGATATCCCACCAAAACCAGATCAGGATTTCACACCAAAGACAGGGATGGGAAAGCTGAGATCAAGATTCAACTTTAAATACAGAGGGCGATAAAGTCGCGTGGTAACTAAAGACCGACAGAATCGCTTGGTGTTAACACAATACCCATGGTAGAGCTTAATCAGGTCTGACAGTTTGTTCAGTGCCGGTAGCTGCCGTTGGTACTGAAACTCGTGGGCGGCAGCTCCGTACGTATAGCAGCCGTTGGCCTATTGCAACTTTGATGGCAGTTAGGAGCGAGTTGCAGTTATTCAGCAATAGCGGCTTGGCAGGCGATGCATCGGACAAAGCGGTCATCCCCTCAACCTAATGTATAAGTATAAAAAGGTGAGTAGATGTTCAATAAATTAGTATCGATTCATACAGTTAAAATGGGTGGTGACCATTACTGAAGTAAAAAGTCGTTTCATAGTGGCTACACCGCCCATTTGTTATATACAAAATTAATATTAATCAGCATCCCGACATTTTTCGCTGGTAAGCTCAATTTCAATAGCTGTATGCGATAACTCAAACTCTTGCAGCGCGTTGGACACACTTTCTTTTAATTCAAGATATTCAGCTTTCGACTCAAATTGACTAACGACGTGAACTGTCGCGACATGATGCTCACCATCTAATGACCAGATATGCAGGTGATGCAGATCGCTAACAGCATCAAGTTCAAGCAGTTTATCAGTTACGTTTTGTAAAAGACTATTGTTTGGTGACGCCTGAAAAAACAGCTTCACAGTGCTGACGAGGTTTCGGATAACATTGAACAGTATGAAAAGTGTAAATCCGATAGAAAGAACAGGATCCAGAACGGGCCAGTCTTTGAACTGCATAACAATAGCGACAATGAGTACCGCTACCCAACCTAAAACGTCTTCGAGTAAATGCCAGTTCAGAACTTTTTCATTTAGCGATTTACCACCTTGTAATTTATAAGCGGCGAAGCCGTTGACCAGTACGCCAAGAATAGCCAGTACAATCATGCCTTCTGTTTCTGGCATCTCCGGGTTACTCAGGCGTGGCACAGCTTCATAAAGGATCCAGGCGGAACCAACGATTAAAACAATGCCGTTTATCAGCGCCCCAAGTAAACTCAGCCGGCGATAGCCATAGGTAAACTCTTTCGTCGCGCTTTTAGTGCCGAGTTTATTCAGAAGCCACGCACTGCCAATTGACAATGTGTCACCTAAGTCATGCACGGCATCCGCCATAATAGCGGTACTGTTTGTTAACCATCCTCCAATGAACTCAATGATAGTGAAGCCAAAGTTAAGGAAAAAAGCCCAGCCAATTTTTTCTGAGGTATGGGAATGTGAGTGCGTCATACATACTCCTGTAGTGCCCTGGATAAAACCAGGGCATTGTTGTTTTACTGTTTATCCGCTTTCCTGTGCACCAATTGGTATAAACTTGGGAGCACGAACAGTGTTAGTAAAGTTGATGAGATAATGCCGCCGATGACTACCGTCGCGAGTGGCCTTTGAACCTCGGCACCAGTGCCTGTGTTCAGTGCCATGGGCACAAAGCCAAGACTTGCTACCAGGGCAGTCATCAAAACGGGTCGCAGTCTGACTATTGCCCCCTCAATGACAGCGATGTACAGATCGCCTTTCTCAAACCACAGCTGCCTGATAAACGCGAGCATGACTAAACCATTTAATACGGCAACGCCTGACAATGCGATAAACCCTACACCGGCAGAAATAGACAGCGGCATACCCCGTACCCACAGCGCAAGTACACCCCCAGTTAGTGCCAGCGGCACACCGGTGAAGATGATTAAGGCATCCTTTACTGAACCAAATGCAAGAATAAGAATCCCGACGATGAGCGCCAGCGTCACCGGTACCACCCAGGACAATCTTTTGCTGGCCGATTCCAACTGCTCGAACGTTCCGCCATATTCCAGCCAGTAGCCATCCTCAAGTTCCAGTTCAGTCTGCAATGTAGCCTGCAACTCTGCGACAAAACTACCTAGATCACGCCCGCGAACGTTGGTTGTAACGACCACACGGCGTTTACCATTCTCGCGACTGATCTGTGCTGGCGCGGGTTTGACTTCTAATGTGGCAACTTCCTGTAGAGGTACATATCCATCGGGTGTGGGGACTGGCAGTACCTTTAGCTTTTGAACGTCGCGTCGTAGTTGCTCCGGAAGGCGAATTATCAATTTAAAGCGCCGGTCACCTTCATAAATCAAGCCTGCCTGCTGACCACCAATACTGGTCGAAACCAGAGATTGGATGTCGTCGATATTGAGGCCATACCGCGCCATCACTTTCCGTTTGGGAATGACAGATAGCATAGGCAGACCCGCCACCTGTTCAACACGGGTATCTGCTGCGCCAGGTAACCCTTTCGTCAGTGATGCAACCAAATTTGCTGATGCCAGTAAGGTATCCAAATCATCACCAAAGACTTTAATCGCAACGTCGGCTCTGACACCGGAAATTAACTCGTTAAAGCGCATTTGGATAGGCTGCGTAAACTCGTAGTTATTGCCCGGCAGCGCTGTGACTGCATTCTCAAGCTCTTTAATGAGCTGCGATTTAGGCTTATCCGGAGTGGGCCACTCAGAGCGGGGCTTGAGCATCACAAATGTGTCGGCGACATTAGGTGGCATGGGGTCGGTGGCCACCTCTGGCGTACCCACTTTCGCGTATACCTTGTCAACTTCTTCAAAGTCGATAATGGTTTTTTCAAGGAGTTCCTGCATTTCAACAGACTGCTCTAATCCCGTACCTGTAATTCGCAGTGCATGCAACGCGATATCACCCTCGTCAAGCTGTGGGATGAACTCTGAACCTAAAGTAGAGGCGAGCCATGAGCAAACCACAACGAGACCCAGCGCGCCTGCCAGAATAAGCGATTTGAACTTAAGCACCCACTCAAGCGCAGGTCGATAAATGGCTTTCGCCCCGCGGATTATGATGCTCTCTTTTTCGCTGATCTTTCCACGCATAAAAACGGCGATCGCAGCAGGCACAACTGTGAGCGACAATACCATCGCACAAAGTAGTGCGATTACTACGGTAGTTGCCATGGGGTGAAACATTTTTCCCTCTACGCCAGAAAGGGTAAATATAGGTAAGTACACCGCGGTGATGATACCTACGCCAAACAAGCTGGGACGGATAACTTCTATAGTGGCTTCTTTGACTTCCTGTAAGCGCGCTTTAAGCGCCAGTATACCGCCTTGTTGCTTTTGCGCTTCTGAGAGCCTGCGAATACAGTTCTCCACGATGATGACAGCGCCGTCCACAATCAAACCAAAGTCCAGGGCCCCGAGACTCATCAGGTTTGCAGAGACCCCCCGCTGGACCATACCGGTAATAGTCATCATCATCGCGATAGGAATAACTGCCGCCGTAATGAGGGCAGCACGGATGTTTCCTAACAGTAAAAACAGGATAACGATAACCAGCAGTGCGCCTTCCAGAAGATTTTTTTGTACAGTCTGAATGGCTTTGTCTACCAGCGTAGTGCGGTTATATACCACCTCTGCCTTAACCCATTCGGGCAATGACGTTTGTATTTGCTGAAATTTTTCATTGGTGAGTGCTGCAACTTCACGCGAGTTTTCCCCTACCAGCATCATCACTGTGCCCATCACGGTTTCTTCCCCGTTTCGGGTTGCCGCACCTGTGCGCAGCTCTTTGCCCAGTCCCACTTCGGCCACATCTTTGACTAAAACAGGTACAGAACCTTTACGTCCGACAACTACGTTCCTGATATCCTCAATTGTTTTTAACTGCCCCGGTGAGCGAACTAACAGTTGTTCGCCATGGTTTTCTATATACCCGGCTCCAGCATTGTCATTATTGCTTACCAACGCTTTGCGGATATCTGACATCGTCACACCCATTTCCAGCATCTTCGCTGGATGTGGCATCACGTGATACTGCTTGTCGTACCCCCCTATGGTATTCACTTCTACCACGCCTTTAACCTGAGCCAGTTGTGGTTTGATTATCCAGTCCTGAACTTCTCGAAGTGCCATAGGCGTAACGGGCGAGCCATCCGGCATTTGGGCTCCGTCTTGCGCTTCCAGGGTGTAAACGAAGATTTCACCCAGGCCCGTTGCAATTGGCCCCATCTCAGGTTCAAGCCCCGGCGGCAGAACACTTTTCAGCGTTGCCAGGCGCTCATCTATAAGATTCCGCGCAAAGTAAATGTCCGTTCCTTCTTCAAATACCACGGTGATTTGAGAAAGTCCGTAACGTGAAATAGAGCGCGTATAGGACAAATTGGGCAGACCATACAACGCGGTTTCAACCGGAAAGGTAATTCGCTGCTCGGCTTCAAGTGGCGAATAACCAGGTGCTTCCGTGTTTATCTGAACCTGAACATTAGTAATATCCGGCACCGCATCTATCGGTAGTCTCTGATAACTCCATATGCCGATGCCTATGATGACGAGCACCAGGGTTAACAGCAGGTAACGCCGCTCGACTGAGAGGCGAACAATATTATCTATCATTTGTCTCTCCCTATCAGTGTGCGTGTGATGCGCCGGATTTTTGTATATCCGCTTTGATTAAGTAGCTGTTGTCGACAACATACCTTTGTCCGGCGGATACTCCTGCGACGACTTCAGTAAAGTTATCGTCCTGCAGACCTAAGGTTACAGGTGTTGCCTGATAAGCATTGCCTTCACTCAGAAATACAACCGGCTTATCGTCAAGGATTTGAATGGCCCGATTTTCTATTTTTACCGGCACCGCTTTTTGTTGTGAGTCAACAATGCCTGTGACTAAATCGCCGGGAGAGAGTAGGCCGTCCTTGTTCACCACTTTTACCAGTGCTAGTTGATAAGGCTGCTGTTCGTGAGAAGGAACAATGCTGGAAATCGTGCTCTCGAGTTGACGACCATTTGCAATAATGTGAACAGATTTGCCTTCAGCAACCTGACTACGCTGAGCTGGAAATATCTTTAATTCCGTCCAAAGCACTGAGGTATCAACAATCGTAAAAAGCGGTGTTGTGCTGGTAAGCTCTCCGATATTCAGGTTGCGCGATACGACAACGCCATTGATTGGCGCTTTTACATCGTAAGACTGGAGGCTGTCATTTGACTGCACCTGCGCTATTGCCTCTCCGGCTTTCACAGTCTGGCCAATATCAGTAAAGAGCTGCTCAACAATTCCCGTAAACCGGGCGTGAACCTCGGCACGCTGTTGTGGCGGTATAGTCAACTGACCATAAACCTCGATGTGCTTTTTTATTTCACCGCCCGTAGCAACGTTTGTGGTTACGCCAGCCTGACTGGAATACGCATCATCTATCTCAGTTCGGGCTTCGTGCTTCTCCCAATCCCACGAAAAGCTATTTTCTCCCAGTGAGAGTGCAATATTCGCGAGAAATGAGTGCGGCTCAGCGATAAAACTTGTGGACCTGAGCCCATTTTCATAGCTTTCAAAATGGATGATGTCCTGACGTCCTCCCATACGATTGAGCGTGACGTTAAGCGCGTCAGGTGGCAGCGGCTGGGAGCGATCAGCCCTTTCGGCCAGTAAATATGCTCCCTCTTTCGTATCCTGAATGCGTAATGTCAACGATACGCTGCTATTGGTAAATGTTTTCGATTCAGCCGCGTGGGATTGTTTACCACTTGCTGCGGCATTGGCATCCGTCAGACACAGTAGTAGTGAGATAATAACTAATAGTCTATTCATGGTTATTCCGGAATTCTTGAGTAGGAGAAGCCTGACCGGATACTCCGGTCCACTGTTCAACGAGTGACTGGTTCACTAACGCGTTTTCGCTTAATTCGATGACCTTTGCATGTGCGCGTATCAACGCATCTCTGGATGCAATCCAGTCCTGGTAGCTGTATGCCCCTCGCTGGTAACCTTCGAGCACGAGCGTGGTAGCTGTTTCAAGGTCGGGCAAAACGGTGTCGTTGATATGCTTTACAGCATCAATGGAGAAATTGAGGTATTGCTGCGCTTTGAACAGTAATGCTTTTATCTCCAGTATCTGACTGTCTCTGGCAATTACCGCGGCTTCTTTCTTCGCCAGGGCAGCCCGAGTGGCGCCCTGGTTTCTTTGTTCAGCGAAAAGCGGCATGGATACAGCCGCAACAACAGACGTATCCTGAACTGCCTGAGAGCGCCGCACACCAATGCGCCATGAAATATCAGCACTGGCATTACTTTCTACCAGCTTTTGTTCAGCTTCTTTCACATTGATAGCTTGGGTGAGTCGTTCCACATTTGCTGATTCAAGAAATTGTTGATAAACAGCGGAATACTGCCGTTTTGCGGGAAGGGTACTAAGTGAACCCGAGATTTTATCGATTGCCTCAGCATCTCCCTGCCAAAATAGAGCAAGTGACTGCTTGGCAATAGCGAGAGCCGTTTCAGCGGATGCTTTGTCGACTTTGGCTTGATTGAGTGCGGCTCTGGCGCGCATAAATTCAGCTTTATTGGTTGCGCCTTTCTCAACGCGCTGTTTAACAATAGATAAGGCTTCATCCGCGAGAGAAACAGACGTTTGTGCCAATGTCAGCCGCTCTTTAGCTGCGAGTGTTTTTACATAGTGCCGGGTTAGTTCGCTTAACAGTTTGAGCGAAGCAACATAGCGCTCTGACTGTAACAGGGATAAATTGGCGTCAACCAAGGATACCCTTGCATCGCGCTTTCCTCCCATCTCAAAAATAGAGGAAAGTGAAACCGTCAACTCAGCATCACTAATGCCTGATGAGTCACCGGAGCCGAGCAGGTTTTCTGTTTCAACGCCAACGTGATAAGCCGGAGTAAGATTAGCCAGCGTTCTATCTGCCTCTGTAGCAGTGAGCAGCGACTGATATCGCTGTAAATCCGGGTGTTGCTGCAACGTCAGACGTGCCGCTTGTTCGAACGTTATTGTTTTGCTTGTTGCAGTGGTTGATATGAATAGCAACACACTATTCACGACCACAGTGAACATACGCTTGCGCGCATGCGAAAAAAAAGAGTTCATATTGTAAATCCTGGTCAGTAACTAAATAGGTAAAAAATGACTAGGATTTAGGCTCTGGGAGGACGGTCGATACCAGGTTGTAAGTGAGAGGGGGGGAAAGAACGGTAAGCAGCAAGTGCCATCTCGCCAAATTTACCTAAATGGCTATCAGTATTTTTAAATAATACGATATGGGTAAAATGTCCGTGACAGGAGCAGCAGTGGTCACAGTTGTCTGCGCCAGCGTCGTCTGCAGAATTGTTATCTGGGAGACATACATTGGAGTCCTGAACACACAATTCGTGGTGTGATTCTGTAGCGTTTTCGAAGAAGCTATCAAAAGCAAAAGCATCTGAGGCAAACAAAAACAACTGTGCAAACAGCATCAGGGCGGCAATTACCACCTTGCTGTTAATTCTGTTGTTTTGATGCAATTTCATTGCGTTCCTCATTCTAATGGCTGCATTAACCTATTAGCTTTAGCGCCGAAGGTCAAGTGAAGGCGCAAGTCATACTGAATTTTGTGGTTATTACAACAAACTTTTATGCGCAAACAAGTGAGTTGGACAACACGGTGGTTGCAAATGTATGGCGAAATGTGTGGCAAACGCCGTGTTTGTGCACTCCGGCAATCTGAATCGCTCTCTTTACCGCCTTTTGTAAAGTGCGGGTTGACGTATACCAGCGACGTTCGACGTTAAAGGTTTTGTCCATTCTTGCTATGGCTGAAGGGAAGAGGTATTGCCATCCCAGCGCTCGTTCTGCGGCAGGGTATTTTTTACTCAATGAATTAGGTAGCTCAACATGTTCTTTGCCCAGACTTAAGTCATAGTCGTGCAGTGACTTCCTCCATTGTAATTGCTGAGACAATGGCCTGATAAGCCTTTCAGGGAATAGCGTGACAAGGTCTTTCTTACCTTTAGCGGACTTAACATGAATAGTTCTCAGGGACAAATCCACGTCTTTGACCCTCAATTGAACGCATTCACTTATCCGAAGGCCAGAGCCGTAGAGGATGGATGCCATTAGACGATGTGTACCGTACATCGCACGGAGTATTTTCATTGCTTCCTGGTGGGTGAATACAACAGGAAGATTTGTTGATGCCTTAGGGCGATGAATCGGGGCAAGATGCCCCATATCCCGCTCCAGAACATGTTTGAAAAAGAAATTAATCGCGTTAATGGCTGCGTTGACCGTTGTGGCTGATTTATTACGGTTAGATATATGTTGGAGAACGCGGTTGATATGCTCTGTACAGAGGTCTTGGGCAGGCGTAGCGCGATTGTAGTTCAGGAAATACTTTATCCAGTAGCGATAGCTTTGCTCTGTCCTTTTACTGTACCCCAGCCTGTTAATGGCAAAGGAAAAGCGGTTAATCAGGTTTTGACCTGACTCAGCGATTCGTATTTTTTTTTGTGTTCCACGTTTTGCGAACTCCTAAGTATATGACTTGGCTGTGTAAAGCTGTACTATGCCAATAGAGATGTATTTATATGCGAATCGTGGTTCGCATATTAATAGGTTCGCAAAATATTAAAAGTGCTGCCAGCCCAGTCACAGCGAAGGATAGCGGGAAATGGCCCGGTATGATAAAAATTAATAAGCGGTTCTTAGGGTCCGCTTCATTTAAATGTTAGGTCATTGATATGCGAGATCGATTATCAAAATCAGCTTTAGGTGATCTTCTGACACTCAGTGAAGACATTGGAATATATGATTGTGAAAATTTTATTTTAGAAGGAGCAATCGAGCGTTATCCATTTTCACATTGGCTTGGTCACTTGGTGCCTTTGCATGTGAAGTTAAGTGATGACTATCGCAATAGAGCCTATAAGGCTCTCGAAGAGTTTGATCTCCTCAAAAATACAATTGCAGAAAACTTACAGTATGCTGGTTTTAGCGAACAAGCTAAAGATTTCGAAATTGTAGAAAGTGAGGCAGACCTAAACTCCATTATTATAAAGCAATATACCGAGGAAAATGGGATTTATCCCTACATAAACAATTTGCTCCGTAAAGGGCATTCAGGGAATGATGTTTCTCATGATCCACTAGTACCTTGGATATGTCAGTTAGCTGTATCACTGCGACAATTAGATGAGTACACGGGGCCAAGCTTTCGCGGTAGTAATATGCCAAGTAGCGATATAGAAAAGTACAAAGTCGATAGTATTTATATTTGGGCTCCATTTACTTCAGCATCTAAGAGTATCGATTCCTGTTTTGGCGGAAACGTAATATTTGAACTTGTGCCAGTCTCCGCTTTGTCGGAGCGCGACAAAAGAGCTCCTAGGGATGTCTCTCATATTTCGGATTTTCCCGAGGAAGAGGAAGTGCTTCTTCCAATGTGTTGCGCATATAGGCCAACAAAAATTGAAGAACGATCCGGCGTTACTTATATTCGCTCTGAGATATTGGATCATTATTGACCTAACAAGGCGCTGTTGCCGGACTGTTTTTTCGCTGGCGCTACAAAACAGCCGCAAAGCGCGGCGTTATATCCTCACAAGGACGTTTTATGTTTGAGCAGCCTTCGAGACCTCCTAAAGATACAATTATTTGGCGTTACCTGAGTCTTGATAAATACTTAGACTTGCTTGTTTCTCGAACAATCAAATTCACTCAGGTCGCAATAGCAGCGGACCGGCTTGAAACTTCCCTAATGCTAAAGCGGCTTGAAGAATACGGGGCTCTGGAAGGCAAGGAACATATTGTAAGTGGAGCAAATGTTCATATAGATACAGTTAAAAAGTCGCATTATATAAGTTGCTGGGCTGGTAAAGAGCACGAATGCAGATCTCTCTGGTTTGCTTATCTTGGTGAATCTAGAATTGGTGTAGCTTTAAAAACTACTGTCGGCCAACTTTTGGAAGGGATCGAATGGGGTGAATATAGCTATGACTTTAGAGAAGTAGTCTATCGAAATGATTTCAGTGACCTAGAAGAACTACAGATAAATACAACATTATTAAATGCTAAAGCACCAGCTTACTCATCAGAATCAGAGATACGTTTTAGCGTAAACGAATCTCTAATATGTTTGCCGCAAGGGGAACTTTCCCCAGACAATCCACCAGTCAGAATAGATCCTAATACTTTATCCCCTGTTCGAACATTCAATTTGAATTTGGAAGCGGTTGTAGATGAGATCTGGCTTTCACCATATTGTCAAAATTGGCAAATTGACACCTTAACTGAAATAACTAATAGGTTGGCGCCGAACCTAAGAGACAAGATGAAGCGCTCGGACCTAAATGAACGGATATAACAAACCACTCGAATTGCTCGCAAGCTCGACGGGACACAAACGAGGTGGCTGTGTCGCTTCGCTCCGATTATAGCCACCGCGTTAGTGCCCTTTAGTGGAGTGTTGAACGTCAGCTATTTGTCTAAATGCGCCAGTCAACTTGAATGCCATACTTATGTTTCCTACTAAGCAGGAGACAACTCATGGCAATTCAAATCCATACACCTTGGAACAAAGATCGCATTATTGGGCAGAAGAAGCCTCTTCAGATATCACATATATGGGGTATCCGAATTCGATTAGAACTTGAAGGGCGGACGCGTGATCTCGCACTGTTCAATCTTGGTCTTGATAGCAAACTACGAGGTTGTGACCTCGTTAAACTCAAAGTTTCAGATGTCGTTTGCGGACGTTCAGTGCTGAGGCGCACTCATGTCGTTCAGCAAAAAACTGGTAGTCCTGTCCAATTTGAGATAACACCGAACACCGGAGAATCGATTTTGGCTTGGGTAAAGAACGCTGAACTAAAAGCATCTGACTACCTTTTCAAATCGCGTATACACGGTGCTGAGCACATATCAACTAGACAATATAATCGCATTTTTCACGGATGGATCGAAAAACTTGGACTAGATGCCTCACTCTACAGTACCCATTCACTGCGCAGAACCAAACCCTATTTAATTTACAAGAAGACTAAAAACCTTCGGGTAGTTCAACTCTTGCTGGGCCACAAGAAGTTAGAAAGCACAGTCCGCTACTTAGGCATCGAGGTGGACGACGCTTTGGAAATATCGGAATCTATTGAAATTTAGGCTTTACGGGGCTGCTTGTGCAGCCCCTGTGTACGTGAAGCAGCCGTTGGCTCATTGCATTTTAGTGGCAAAACGAGTGAGCAACGACATAAGCGTATTGCGAAGCTAATTATTTATCTAAATAAGCTGCGTCGCTCCAATATTCAGGAAGACGACCCAATCGCTCGTTTTTCTTTTTAGCATTTTATCCAGATTGACAGCTTTCCTTTATGTAGCAATATGATAGCTAGTTTGGTAATAATGGTGAAAATATAAAAGTGAGCGATGCGTTGGTAGAAAAACGCGCAAATCGCGCCATATTAAATTGTTAGCTGCTCAGGTGGCACCTATATCATTTGAGAAGGAAGAAAAATGAATAGAAATCTAGAAAAGTTTTTGCGCGATCACTGCAATCTTATTGACTGGAATCCAACACAGCAGCAATTGGAGTCAATAAAGAAAGATATTGATACTGCTATTGCGTCTGGAAAAACCTTAAGCCGAACTGAATGCCAGCACATAGTTGTTAAGCATTGTGGCTCCACCAAAATGTTCTTAACGAAGGGGGCTGACAACTCCGATTTGAATGCGCTACTGGCAATGGCAGTTAAGCAAGATTCATCTAATGACTAATGAGCAACTCGTTCTGAGCGCAGAAGAGAAGATTGAAGAACTCAAGCAAAAGTACATGGATGTTCTTCAGCCATTAGCCATTGAATACAATTCTAGTAAGGTATCCCCGTCCGCAGATCAACTGATTGAGTGTCAGAGAAAAGGCAATACATATTTTAATTATGTAGAAAGCTTTGTCGGAAATAGTGGGTTGCTAGGAGCGCATGTTAACGGTAAGTGGGTTACTGGCTTCGCAGAGACATGCCATGCGGTTTTGGAATCGTATATTCTACACATTCGATTTCTGCGTAGTCATTCTTCTGTTTTGGGATCTTCTTATCAAGAGCCTAATTCTCAAGCCTTTGCAAATATGCAGAGAATGACTAAAGAGTATCTAGAAAAGAATATATGGAAGGCTCTTGAAGAAAAGTATGAGGAACATCGTTTGCCCGTATCGGGGTTCAAATACTCAGGAGCTTCAGATTTGAAAAAAACTCCTAATTGGCAATTAATTACTGGATTAATAATTGGCGTTTTATTCTTGTTGGTGCTATTCGTTCTGGCCGTGATGATTCCGAATCCAACGAGCTGGCAAGCCTTCATTTTTAGAGGTGGATTTGCTATTTCACTATCGGCTATTGCTGCCATTATTCCAGGGCTGTTAACTGTCGAGTCAAGGTTTCAGAAAATGTCCATTAGAGCGACTGGAGCCATTGCTGTATTTGTAATTGTTTGGCTGGTAAACCCTCCAGCACTGATTGGCAGCTAACAAGTTGCTCACCTGTAAATTACTTGCTACGCTCCTAATTTACAGGTGAGCAAGGCGCTATTGAATGTCCGTTGTTTGTCTTTTGAAGCCAGAAATACTTTAGGGCTGAAGTGTACGTGAAGCGGAAGTTGAAAAACTGAACTCTGCACGACGCTATGAGGGCCACTGAATTACGTCTAGATATTTCTGATATGTGAAATTACCCTCGCAAACATTTTTCATGGTATGGTCGAGCACTGTAAAATTTTAACGTTAATCACTACCTGATTATTACAAAGGATATTGTAAATGAGGTTAGTTCATAGCTTAATTGTTATTGGCTTTGCTATATTGTTAGTAGCCTGTTCTGATAGCCCTCAACAATTTGATCCTGACTTCAGACCTAAACATAGAGTTGCACACTTTTCCTCTGCGAGTAGTCCACTTGTTTTAATAGACGAAGCCCATAATAACTTTTTGACGTTGAGCGGCAGATATAAGCCATTTGCGCAAGTTCTTGAAAGTGACGGGTTTAGGGTTAGTCCGAATGATAAAGCAATTACAGAAAATCAGCTAAGGCAAGTGGATATTTTAGTAATTGCAAACGCGCTTGACAGAAATCGACAGGACTGGCTTCCACCTTATGGAGAAGCGTTTGATGACCATGAAGTTGAAGTTCTCAAGAGCTGGATATTGAACGGTGGCTCACTTTTTTTAGTTGCTGATCACACACCGTTTCCCAAAGCTATTGATAATCTAGCACTTGCACTTGGTTTTCAATTCATCAATGGACATGTTGGAAACGCAACCTTTAGCAAAGTGAATCGTTCTCTCGCTGAGCACGCGACAACTTACAATAAAGAAATTTCGCAAACTATAGCTGAAAAATCACAACCTCTTTTTCTGCAAGGTATTAATAAACCATCACCAGAAATACTTCAGGTAAGATCGTTCGGTGGCTCAGCATTTAAAGCTCCCGAAGAAGCAATATCTCTATTGAATTTAGGGAACGGTACCACCGCTACAGAACCCAAAGTACCGTTCCAAGTTAACGCAGAAACGCCAAAAGTTCCAATGTCAGGATGGAGTCAAGGTGCTGTTTTAGAGCTAGGTAAAGGACGTGTAGCAGTTTTTTCTGAAGGCATGATGTTCTCTTCGCAATTAGTTAAAAGTACAGGCAAAGCGATGGGGTTACGCTCTGTTGGTGCGGAACAAAATGAAGAGTTTTTACTGAATATAATGCGCTGGCTAGCTGACTCGTAGACTGTTAATTGACTAGCTGCCTACAGGATCAAGAAGTTTCTAGCCAGCCAATACCTCTGGGAAACGATTTTGCGTAAACAAATTCCGATTCTGGCCCATGCCAGAAACTCGGATTCACAAACCAAACTGTCTGCTCTTTGTCTAAGGCGGACGTCTGTACTGTGCGAACTAACTTCCGAGACTCGCTTTAGACTGACTGTTGTAAAGTCATTCCTCGAAATGCGAATATGTTTTCTTGTTTGGACAGAAATTTATTCGCGCTTAACACTTTGGAAACATGGAAAAAATATACTCGTTTAATTACCAGATATTGCGCCTTTTTTTTGCTGAGTCTTACTTCTATTCCTCGGCGGGCTGAGCTTCTGAATAAGATAATCCTCAAGAGCCAGGGCCAGATATGAATACTCGTTCGGAAAGCCGATAGCAGCAAGCGAGTTTACATCAGCCCACCTTTTTTTCGGTATGTAATGGCCCCGTCCCTTCGTTTTATCTGTTGTTATGACATGGGCCAGTAGCCGGCGAGATATACCAAAGCCCAAACGCTTTCCTCCTCCCACTGACGCGCCAAGACCAACATACAAAATGTCGCCGGCGCCATCGAATAGACAGTAAACACCGCGTTTATCATGGTGAGGAACTGAGCCCTGCCAGTTCCAGTCTGATTTCCATTCCGGCCGGGGACTGTTCAGTGACTCTGGCCAGTGCAAATTAAAAAAGTTGTTGGTGTGTTCAACCAGGCTTTCAATTGAGCTCATACGTCCTCTCAGAAAAGTATATGCACATATATTCGCTTATATGGCGAAAAAGTGTATAGCAAATGATATCGTTACCATATCTGTTAACTAGGTCCCCCTTGAGAGAATGGCAAATGAGTTTCGCGCTGCGAGTAATAACCACACTCAATACAGCTATTAAAAATGGGCATTTTGGAATATTTTGCACCCATGATATCAGCTTATCACTGGGCGAAAGTGCTAATGAGAAATTTCGTAAGCGATTATCTAAAGGAGTCGCTGCAGGGTGGCTGTTAAGAGTGACCCGGGATATGTATGCCGTTCCTGACAATGAGCCAACAAAAATCGGAGTGCTTGAGTATATTGCTTGGCGGCATCACTGGAACAAATTCATTTACGTGAGTCTTGAAAGTGAACTCTCACGGCAAGGAATAATATCGCAAGTCCCTTTCGGTTACCTTACTGTGATGACACAAGGACGCAGTGGAAAATTAGAAACGCGGTATGGCACCATCGAATTTACTCATTTCAACCGCAAAAAGAAGCTCAATGAAGACGATTATTATTATGATCCCGTTGCGCGTATTTTCAGGGCCAAAGCGGCACGTGCGATTGCCGATTTAAAACGAGTAGGTAGAAATACGGAGTTGCTTCAACTGGAGCCGGAACAACAACAATTATGAGCGCAGGTACCGTAGGAGCGTGATACCGCACTCGCACATTTTCGAAAAAACCAGCAAGAAGGCACATTAGAATATCATTGGATGTATAAATTCGTGCAATTTAACAGCCGCATGCCTATAATTATACAAACTCTATTGTTTCGTTTGCGAAGGGAGCAACATGGAAAAGCAAAGTGTAGACAAGCAGATGGGGGTTACCAAGGCCTACAGAAATGCCTATAAAGACTTCGGCCTTACCGATGCCGAGGCTGCGGCGATTATAGGCAAAACTCGCGCAACGCTTGCACGTTCTCAGGGATTTAGTGCAAACAGCAAAGAGCATGAGATACAGGTATTATTCATTCGCCTTTACCGGTCGTTATATGCAATCCTTGGGGGCGATAAGGCCGCAATGAAGCATTGGTTCTCAACTTCAAACAAACATCTGCGCGGTATACCCAAGCAATTAGTCACACGTATTACCGGCCTGGCTGACATAAATGCATACCTGGATGCTATGCGAGCAAAGGTTTGAAGCCTTTTGAAGTAATTGGTCACTGTGGGGACCTGTGTGATTACGAGGAGCCAGTATACCGGCTGGTGGAATCTCAAGAAGAAGCGGCAACCTACGCGCTGGTGGATGACTTAGAAGAGCAGGCGGTGTTGGAGGATGTACTTGAAGACTTCAAGCCGCCTTACCCCGACGATGTCGGTAAGTACGACTACCTGATTAAAACGCCGTTCCGCTACCCACCTCTCAAACATGGTTCTCGATTTGGTACCCGGGCCGAGGCGAGCTATTTTTACGCAAGTGAAGATGAGCAAACGTGTCTAGCCGAAGCCGCTTTTTATCGATTTGTGTTGTTCGATGGGATGGAAACAGCGTACCCGGATAAAGTTCACTCTGCTCACCAGCTTTTCTCTGTTCATATAAAAACAGAAAAATTGGTAGATTTGACACAAACATCGGATGTTAACGCTATCGCTGAACTCACCAGTAAAACATCTTATGCGTTCTCGCAGGCTGTAGGCGGTGAAGCGCGTAAGGCTGGTGCTCAGGTCATCAGATTTATATCAGCCAGGGAAAACGAAGGCGTAAATGTGGCCATTGATACGCCAACAGCAATCACGTCAACGAAGCCGGAGAACATTACGGCGGTCCAGTGCGAAACATTACCGAGCGGTAAAATCTTGAAATTTTCTCTTCCAAGACAATTCCCTGTGACATTTCGTATTGAACAATTTTATGTCGATGGGCGGCTCCCCTACCCGGCTGCGTGATGAAACGCACTTGCGGCTTAATAAATTTACGAGTTGTGTATACACTCACGGTATAAAGTAATGTTGGACAGCGCATGATTCAGATTACAGACTACCCACAATTGGAAGCTATCTTATGGGACCAAAAAGGTCGCACTGAGATAAGCCATAAAGAAGCTTTTACCTACTATGAGAGCCGCTGGCGTTATCTGGATGAAGACCAATTAACGGTATCTGAGCGTGCGCTTATCGACCAACTAATTGCAGAGCAGGGAAACGGCCACTTTTTACCAGCAGGATAATATGGAATACAAATATAAACGCCACGAAACTATTGCCAAAGCATTAGCCAACTTCAATGCGGACTTTCTGGAAAAGAATAATGTACTTTTTGGAGGCGGTACCCGCATTGCAATGGAGTTAGGGGAATACCGTGAATCCGTGGACATTGATTTTTTGTGTCCGGATATCCAGAGCTACCGTGAAGTAAGGAAACAGGTGACATCTAATGCACTGGGGGATATCACCAGAGAGCCATTCGACCTTTCCCGGGAAGTGCGCTTTGACAGGTACGGCGTGAGAACAATTATTAATGTGGATGATACGCCTATCAAACTAGAGTTGGTCAGCTTTGCGGATTACCGTTTAAACAAAGACAACGCCTCTTCTTTACCAGTCCCTTCTATCGATCGAGAAAGCTGTTACGTGACTAAGCTACTGGCGCACGCAGACCGCTCAGCTATGCCGGATAATAAGGACTTCATCGATTTGATGATGATGCACAGTCACTGGGGGGCGCCATCAAAAAATGCGTGGGCAGAGGTAGAACGTCACTATGGCCAGGCGCCAAAGCAAACGCTAGAGAAAGCGCTAAATGGCTTTATTGACAATCCTGAGAAGATATACGCTGCAGCAGCTAAGCTGCACATGGATTCCCCAGCGTTGAAGGACCAGTTACTGGAGAGTGCCCAGGTGTGGCAAAGCCGCCTTGAACTGAAAAAAGAAGGACCTAATGCTGATCAAAGCTTTGATATGCAATGACAAATATCTTAAACGCCACTACCGAAAAATTTATATATCGAATTTATTTGCATAGTTAATTGCTCGAGCCCCACAAGCGTTATTAAAACCTATACAACATTCACAGTTTTAAGCCTCACCGAACCTTCCAATCGCTCATGGCTTAAACTACTGTTCGAGGTCTGAACTTAAACGGCAGCAATGTACGTAATATAATCATTCAACCTACATTATTTGAATTAAGATAATTTAGGTTATGTGCTTGCTGCATACGAACGCCATCCATATTATCTTCGACGAGTGAAGGCTACATAAAAAACTTCATATTCAGGAGGTTGTGATGACTAGTTCGTTAAAAAAATTCTCTGCCTATGTCGGTTTAGATTAGGCCTTAAAAAAGGATGATGTTTGTATACAAACAAAAGGCTCCCGTGAGAGAAAGTTTGAGGTCATGAAGCATTCACCAGAAGCCATTGATGAATGGTTAACTTATTTGCATAGTGAGGTATGGACTTATTATCTGAATTCGGGATACAGTTTTATTGTCTAATATATCTTTATAGATGACCTCAGGTTTATCACAGTGCGCATTGTTGGCGAATGAGACCACCTGCGCCAGGCTGCATAAAAAATAACGAAGCGTGAATTTTCCTTATGAAAAGTCGGGGCCAACCACACTGGTCAGCGCGGCGGTGATAAGTAACAACGTTGCTGCTAAAGTAATTTCCAGCGAGATGGAGCGGGACAGCTTGTCTACTGCTTGTTGGTTTTTCAGCATAGGGACAAGCTTACGTTTATGGCGGGCCGCTATTAATAGTAGCGCGCCAACACACCCTATCTTTGCCATCAAAGTCAGCCCATAAGCAGAGGTGAAAAGCTGCGAAATATTGTCAAATAACTGTAGCGCCATAAGTACGCCGACAATAATCATCAACCCCACCAAAAACTGTGCAGATACACCAAACTTATGCATTAGTGATTTGGTTTGCTCTACGGGCAGGTAACGACACCCGAGTTTTAGTGGGATCAGTGCGCCAAACCACCAAGACATAACGAAAACATGTACAATCAGTAGCATTTTTTCAATCAAGCCTTGCTCTGATATATGGCCGGCAAGGGTATAGCTGTAAAGCGCTACCGCTAATGCCAACAACATGCAAACGCGAATTACCATGTGTTGAAAACCCAACCGGGTAGCGACAAGTAGTGACAGAAGCGCAAAAACAGTGGCGCCACCACGTACCTGTGCCATATGGCCTACAGGTGAATCCCACATAATACTCAGCATAGTCGGGTCCAGTGCTCCGCTTATGCCACTTTCTGAAAAAGCGCCCACTTTCGCCAAAAACCATATCGGCACCGAAATAACGGTGAGCGTAAAGACATAAATAAAATAGCGGGTTATTTTGCGCGCATAGGCTGTGGGCAGAGTTTGAGTGCTTTTTTCAAAGCCAAATGTCTGAAGAAATGCATACCCGGCTATGCCTGCCGTTCCTGCATAAAATAAAGCTTTACAGACAATGATCAGCGTATTCCAGATATACATTTCCATCAGAAGACTCCCTTAGTGCACCATAAATGAATAAGAATCTTTCATCTTGTGACCATCGCTGCCCATCGCAATCCATTCAACGTTATAGGTGGCCGGAGACAGCTTTGGAAGCTCCCACGAATAGTCAGCTTCGGCTTCACGGCTGGGTTCAAAGCCAAAATCAACCTCGTCGCCACCCTTTTTAGAGAGCGTGACTTTCATTAGTTGAAGTTTTGCCGAAAATGACAATTCCAGCGTTTGTGGAGCTGACATCAACATTGCATCGTCTTTCGGCATGGTTTTAGTTAGCTCTACCCCGCCATGAGAAAACGCTACACTGCTAAACAGTAAACCTGATATCACTAAGCACTTATGAATTACTTTCATTTTTAACCTCGTTTGTATTAAAAGAATCGATATAAATCTGGTGTGGCTCAATATGCTGCGACAGCAGCAATGACTTTACTTCTGCTAACATAGGAGCAGGGCCACATAAGTAAAAATTGGCACTTTTGAAAATGACAGACGCTACCCGCTCTCGGATGATCTGTTGTACATACCCGGTATGCCCTTGCCAGGTTGGCGAAGGTAATGAGAGTGTGGGCAGATAAGTGAAATTCTTAAAGCGTTTAGCCAGATGCTCAAATTCATCTGAGTAACACAAATCTTCTTCATGGCGCGCGCCATAAATAAAAATTACTTCCTGCGTCACGCTATGTTTTATTAAGGCTTCAAAAATCAGTGCCCGAAGCGGTGCTATGCCCGAGCCGCCGCCTACCATAATCATTGCGCCGGACCGATTCGCACGCTCGGCAAAGCTGGCGAACGGCCCATAAGCTTCAACAGACGCTCCCGGTTCAAGTGAACATAAATAGCTTGAGCCTGCCCCACCGCTCTTTTGCGTGGCGATATTACATTGCCACTTAATAGTAAAAATCAGCTCATCACATTCACCATCATAATTGGCTATTGAGTAGCTTCGCGTGGTGTTTTTGTATGGTAGGGTCTGAGTCTCAAACTCAGACCAGTATGAACGCCACTGAGCCGGAATATCCGTTGGCACGGTACGGCGTTTTCCGGCCAGGATAGAGAATTGCACTGAAGCGCCGGCGTTGAAATTTTGCAGGTTCCCGCCCACAACCTTAAAGGCAACCTCTTTTATCGTAGGACTAATATACTGGGCTCGGGAAACCTGAAGAGTCAGCGCCTGAGTCGCTACGTCTTTCACTATGATTGAATCAACAGAAGCAGATGAATGCTGACACGCTAAACGGCAGCCCGCAGCCAGCTCGGTACGGGCAATAAGGTGTTCTTCAGCAGGCGTTACCGGTAATTTGGCCTCGGTATAAAACCGGCATGTTCCGCACGTCCCTCCACCGCCACACTTAGCCGGCAGTTGCAATTTATTTTGAGTTAACGTCGTTAATAATGTGGTGTTTTTACGGCCCTTTACGGTGACGTTTTGATTGTTATTAGCGACCAGAACCTCAATATTGTGCAACTCGCCAAACCGCACTTTAAAGCGGCCAGCTTTTAGCAGCATAACCAGCCAGGCCAAACCTGATAACGAAAACGCCAGCGCTAAAATCGATGCAACAATAAGTAATGGGTGGTTAAAGTTGCCTTTATCCCAGTAGTCCATAAAATGCAATTTGAACATGAGTGCCACAAACCGGCTATGTTCATTACTGGCCTTTAACAACCGCCCAGACTGTTGGTCAATATGGATATACGTAAACGCCGAATCATCAAAGTAAGCTGTCCAGTAAGCATTTCTTTGCTTTGGTAGCAGCCCACCCGAATCTTGTTCAAGCTCAATGGTACTTAGTACAGCATCACCGGTGTAGCGTTCAAGTGCTATGGCTTTAGCCCAAGACTTATCAATTGAAAATGGCTGGCCAGATACCGCGTTAAATAGCCGCACTTGCCTGGGCTGGTAATTATGCGACTGTGAATAAAGGATAACTTCATAAACAGGTTTGCCGGCCAGTATAACCGTCTCTATTGACTCAGCCTTACCAATCGGAAGCTGACTGACCGGATACAGTTTTTCGGCATATACCCGCCAATCGACACTTTGGGGCTGTTGAATTTTAAGCTCAGGACCATCATGAGAAAACAAGCTCAGGTACAAGCCTGTGCCTAGCCAGATAAGCACCTGAATGCCCACCGGGACCGACAACCACCGATGACTTTTCGTAATTAACGGACTCATTGGTCTTCCCCTTTTACAAGAGGCCGACACACACGCCAGTAACTTAACCCCGCACCGCTAAGGGCTGCCAATAATCCGGTGAAAATAGCACTTAAAAGAAAGAAGTTGCCAATGGTTCGCCCGTCATCTAAATCCATAATATGAAAGCGCCACATCCAGTCAAAGCTGCGCCAGCCATCGTAGCGCACGGTGACCACTTCGCCGGTATTTTGTTGCACATAAAAGGTGGGTGTCTCAGGAGTATCAAAATCAATTCGCCAGAAAGGCAAATACCGACCTGAAACTTCTTCAGGCAGATTTTGCTGGCTTTCAATCAGCGTGGCGGCGGCAATACCGCCTGCACCGGTAAAACGAGAGGCCGCAATATCACGTGCGGCTGCTTCATTTACCACAGCCAGAGCTTCACCTGTCACTGCGCTTATTGCCTTAGGCAGAGCCGGCTTATCAGAATTTGCTGTAAACGTAGCAATATAAACCGGCCTTCCCTGCCGGGAAGTCAGACGCACCTTTGTCGCCAAAGGGTATTGCGCCATAATATCACCGGGCGAAAGCAACACCTCATCCACCGAAAACGTAGATTGTTTAGTGATCAGATGTTCGCCATGCACCTCATGGATATCGGTAATAACCATGTAAACGCCTGATAGCATCCAGATAACAAACTGAACCCCTACCAGCAGCATAAGCCAACGATGTACCTGTCTGAAAAACCTAATCATCAGCCATCATCTTGTTGTTGTGACGTTTAATAGTATGCTGTTTTATTAAGCAGTAGAGCGCCGGAAGAACCAGTAGTGTTAACACTACGGCGCTGCTCATACCGCCTATCATTGGTGCGGCAATCCGGCTCATTACCTCTGACCCTGTGCCTGAGCCATACATTATGGGTAACAATCCGATAATAATGGTCGCCACCGTCATCATAACCGGGCGAATCCGTAAGCCCGCTCCATGCAATAATGCCTGACGGTATTCACCGGGCTCGATAACCTGATGGTTTTTTATCGACTCATCTAACAGCTCTTTAAGAGACTGATTCAGATAAACCAGCATTATTACGCCAATTTCGACGGCCACGCCCGCTAAGGCGATAAAGCCAACCCCCACTGCCACTGAAAAGTTAAACCCTTCAAAATAAAGCAACCACAGACCACCAATCATCGCCATAGGTAAGGTCACTACAATCATCGCGACTTCGCTAAAGGCTCTGAAATTCAGGTACAGCAAAATAAGAATAATGGCTAAAGTAAGCGGCAAAACAAACGTCAGTTTTTCTTTGGCTCGCTCCATGTATTCGTACTGGCCTGCCCAGGTCAGCGAATAGCCTGCCGGTATATCCAGCTTGTTCTGTAGTACCGTTTTTGCGTTTTCTACATAGGTACCCACATCAACATCTTTGATATCTACAAACGACCAGCCGTTAATCCGGGCGTTTTCGCTTTTAATCCCAGGCGGTCCTTCTTCTACGTATACATCGGCAACATCACCCAATGAAATGCGCTGACCCGAATCGGTAACAATGGGTAAACTCATTAACCTTTCAGGCGAGCTGCGATAATCCTGCGGATACCGAATGTTGACCGGGTAACGCTCAAGACCTTCTACAGTTTCAGTGACATTCATACCACCAATAGCCGAAGAAACCGTCGCCTGTACATCGCCAATATTAAGCCCGAACCGGCTGGCACGCTCACGCGATATATCAACCTTCAGATAGCGGCCACCGGCCACCCGCTCTGAATATACCGACGCTGTACCCTCAACCTCTTTAAGTATGGTCTCAATATCCTTACCAATTCGTTGAATGACCGACAAATCTTCGCCCGCCACTTTAATGCCCACCGGAGTTTTAATACCGGTCGCCAGCATATCTATGCGGGTTTTTATAGGCATGACCCAGGCGTTAGTCACACCAGGAAAATCAATCAGATTGTTCAGCTCTGTCCTGAGTTTTTCGGTGGTCATGCCATCGCGCCATTCACTTTGCGGCTTTAACTGAATAAAGGTTTCAATCATGGTGAGCGGCGCAGGGTCGGTGGCGGTCTCAGCCCGGCCCACTTTACCAAACACACTTTTCACCTCAGGCACGGTGCTGATTAATTTGTCGGTTTGCTGAAGTAACTCCCGCGCTTTACCTATCGAGATACCCGGGTAGGTCGTTGGCATGTACATCAAATCGCCTTCGTCTAAAGGAGGAATAAATTCACTGCCAATTTTGTTAACCGGGTAAAACCCGACTACAGTAACGATGGCGGCTATCAGTACCGTTGTTTTTGGATATTTAAGTACCTTGGTGAGCAGCGGCATATAACCGGCAACCAATACGCGATTTAGTGGATTTTTCTTTTCTGAGGTCACTTTGCCGCGAATAAAATAGCCCATTAATACCGGCACCAGGGTAATGGCCAACCCGGCTGAAGCGGCCATGGCATAGGTTTTAGTGAAAGCCAGGGGCGCAAACATGCGTCCTTCCTGAGCTTCTAAAATAAATACCGGCAAAAACGATACGGTAATAATCAGTAAGCTGAAGAACAGAGCCGGACCCACTTCTGACGCCGCTTTAGTCACCACCTGCCAGCGGTTTTCATTGGTTAACGGGGTCTTCTCCATATGCTTATGCATATTTTCTATCATAACGATAGCGCCGTCGGTCATGGCACCAATGGCAATAGCAATCCCCCCTAACGACATAATGTTGGCGTTGATACCCTGAAAATACATCACAATAAATGACACCAGAATACCTAACGGCAGGGTAATGACCGCCACAACAGACGAGCGCAGGTGAAACAAAAACACCACACACACCAACGCGACAACAATGAGTTCCTGTCCCAGCTTTGTCCATAAATTGTCTACGGCGTTATTGATAAGCTGCGAACGGTCGTAAACCGGCACTACCTCTACACCCGGTGGCAGTGACTTTTTAAGTGATTGCAGCCGGTCTTTAACACCTGTGATCACTTTTTCAGCGTTTTCACCAAAGCGCATCACGACAATGCCGCCCACCACTTCGCCTTCACCATTTAGCTCGGCCACACCCCGTCGCATTTGCGGGCCGACATTTACCGTGGCCACATCGGCTATGGTTAAGGCCGTGCCCTCTTTCACCAGCCCCAGAGGAATTTGTCGAATATCATCCAGGTTCTGAATATAGCCGGTGGTGGTCACCATATATTCTGCTTCTGCCATTTCGACCACCGAAGCCCCGCTTTCCTGGTTTCCTCGCTGCACCGCTTGCTGCACATGCGACAAAGGAATACCGTATGCACGTAGCTTTTCGGGCATAACCTGAATTTGATACTGCCTGACCATGCCGCCCACCGCAGCCACTTCAGATACGCCATCTACGGTTTGCAGCTCGTATTTTAAAAACCAATCCTGCAGGCTGCGCAGCTGACCAAGATCATGTTGTCCGGTTTTATCCTGCAACGCATATATATATACCCAGCCAACTCCGGTAGCATCCGGACCTAGTTGTGGCTGAACGTCATCAGGTAACGCCGAAGCGGCCTGATTCAGATATTCCAGTACGCGACTGCGCGCCCAGTACAAATCTGTATCGTCTTCAAAGATAACGTAAACATACGAGTCGCCGAAAAACGAATACCCGCGAACGGTTGAAGCGCCGGGCACCGATAACATGGCAGTTGTCAGCGGATACGTTACCTGATCCTGCACTACCTGCGGCGACTGCCCCGGATAACTGGTTTTAATAATGACCTGTACATCAGACAAATCGGGTAAAGCGTCTACCGGTGTTTTGTTAAGCGAGTAAACCCCGCCTAATACCAGCATCAGGGTCATCAGCAACACTAATACGCGGTTAGCCACTGACCATCTAATAATTGATTCAATCATATTGCTGTTCCACTAATGCATTGAATGGTCAGAGGTCATAGGCTTGTCTTCAGCCTTAGCGGGCTGACTGCCTGATGACATAATATGAATACCGGTGATTTCAAACCCACCTTCAGCTAGCCGGCTGATTTCAAAATGCAGTGACTGTCCTGTTTTTAGCGCATTAATGTCGACACTTTCACCTACGGCAAAATCCATCACCATTTGCGGCCATTCCCAGGCTTCAACAGGCTGATGATCGATAGTGACCATGCGATGCCCTGCCATCACATTAGTGATTTTTCCCTGCGCCCAAACCGCTTGTGCTTCTTCTTTTGCTTCTGGCTGAGAAACCTTGGCGGGCTGACTGTCGGGTTCCATAATATGAATACCGGTGATTTCAAACCCACCTTCAGCTAGCCGGCTGATTTCAAAATGCAGTGACTGTCCTATTTTTAGCGCATTAATGTCAACACTTTCGCCTACGGCAAAATCCATCACCATTTGTGGCCATTCCCAGGCTTCAACAGGCTGATGATCGATAGTGACCATACGATGCTCTGCCATCACGTTAGTGATTTTTCCTTGTGCCCAAACAGCCTGAACTTCTTCTTTTGTTTCTGATGAATGGGTTGTCTGCACAGAGTCTGATGTCTTAGTCGGGCTCTGTGAGGCCGACATTTGTGGTGATACCCCTTCCATTCGCTTAAAGTCAGAGGATTTGCTTGATTCTGAGTCAATCAGGAACTGGGCAGAGGTTACAACCACATCGTCTTTGTTAAGGCCCCGGGTAATAGCAATCTGCTCATTGCTTATCTGGCCCAGTGCAACCTCAACCGACTTGTACTGACCGTTACCAACAACAACCACAACCCGGTTCTGCTGTCCGGTTCTGATTACCGCTTCAGCCGGTACCAGAATAGCGTTTTGTGATGCTGTTTTTTCAATGGTGACATTAGCCAGCATGTTAGGCTTCAAGATGTCATCGGGATTGTCCAGACGGATGCGCACGGTGAGCGTGCGGGTATTTTCGTCCAGCTCGGGATAAACAAAATCGACCTTACCCTGCCAGTTTTTACTGGGCAATGCAGGTACACTAATAGCAACGGGTTGGCCTTGTTCAATCAACGCAGCATCGCGCTCAAACACTTCCGCATTAACCCAAATAGCCGATAAATCAGCAATACTTAGCAAGGTGACTTCGGGCTTTACGTAAAAACCTTCACGAATATTCAGCGCATTTATCACCCCGGTCTGCGGTGACAAATACGTTACCTGCTGTTTAACCTGCCTCGTTTGTTTAAGCTCAGCAATGAATTCATCTGATACTTTCAGTGCTTCAAGCTTAACCATGGCAGCCTGCCTGAGTTTTTGGTTACCACTTTGTAAAGCCAGCAAATATTCTTCCTGGGCATTCACCAACTCCGGAGAATAAATAGAATAAAGGGGCGCACCCTTTTCAATGCTCTGGCCATTGGCTTTAATATTAAGCTTCTCAATCCAGCCACTTACCCGCGAGTGAATATGAGTCAGTTGTTCTTCGTCAAACTGGACATAACCAACGGTTTGAATCGTCGATTTAAGCGTTCCCCAGGTAACAGGGGCCGTGCGTACACCCAGATTATTTTCGACCCTGGCAGAGATTTTTACCGTACCTGGCGATGTTTTCTGTTCGGTGCTGCTGTCGGGATAAACCGGAACCAGGTCCATACCCATCGGCGATTTACCCGGCTCGTCCCGGCGATAGCTATCATCCATGGGCGCTACCCAGTACAAGGGTTTTTTAGCTTCATCTTGTACAGGAGTTTCTGATGAGCTATTTAAAGCCGCCACCAATAATGCGCCCAGGCCCAAACCTGCCAGTAAGGCGATAATAATGTTTTTATTCATTTGAAGCAGATCCCTGTTCTTTAGTAAGGGCTGATGTTGACGATGCTGATGTTAATGAAAAAGGGGCCAGCAGATAGTTAAGCTGCGCTTTTGTTTTCGCCACACTTACATTTAATGTCAATAGGGTAAGTTGATTGGTCAACTCGGTAACACGACTACGAATCACTTCAGAAAAATCGCCCGTATCGTTGGTATAGGCATTCAGTGACGCTTTCGACTGTAGCGTGGTTTGTGGCAAAATTCGGGCAGTATAGAGAGACTGACGTTCGTTTAAACGGGTCAGTTTCGCACTGAACGAGGCAACCTGCGACAGCAGCTTTCTTATCGCAAGATGTTTTTCGGTTTTAAACGCCTCGGCATTGTAGATAGCGGCCGAAATTTGCTTTTGCTGTTTGTTGTCCGTAAACAACGGTACATCGAAGCTGACTCCGACACTGAACAAGTCTGAGCGCGAATCACCCATGGCGTTTTCGTCGCGGTAGGCATACGATGCGTTCACACTCCATTGTGGCTTAAGGCTTTGTCTGGCCAGCGACACATCTTTCTCACGAACCTGTTGCTCTAAATCAATGGCAGTGATGGAGGGATGGGTCAATAATCTTTCCAGAACTTCAGTGCGATGTATCTGAGTGTTCAACCAGGCTTCAGAAAATTTCAGTCTGAACTCAGGCAGGTTGCCTTTTGAATCAACCTCATGGGGCTGGCTGTCAACGACGTCACTTACCGTCAGTAACGAAGAGTTTGCACCCGTTCGTGGGTTTAACAACCACTGATTAAGTGTATGCAATTGAATTTCAAGCTGTTGATATTTTTCTGCTAATCTATCTTCTAGCTGAATAAGCTCCAGTTCAGCAAGAATCACATCTTGCTGGCTGGCCTCGCCTAAACCGCTTGAGTAAGCTGTTTCGGCAATTCGTTTAGCCTGTTCAAATAAGGTTTTGTTTTGTTCAATAAGAACAATCGACTCTTTGGCCAGGTATATATCTAACCACAACAATGAAACCGCCCTTGCAATAGCCGCTTTGCGAGTGTCACGCTGAGAGGGCGCAATAGAGGCAGCAAGGTTGAGTTTTTGTTGCTCTAACTCTAACGACTGGCCTCGCGCAAGCATTTGCGTTACACCCACCTGCAGTTGTGTCATGTTTTCCTGCGAAAAGCTGCCTGAATCTACCGGTAAATTCAGCATACCCACTTTCACAACAGGATCAGGCAACGTACTTGCCGCAATCGCCTTTTGCTGCATCGCCTGTTGTGAAAGTTTACTGCCATTTAGCCAGGGGTCATTTGCTATTGCCGTGGTAACCAGTGAGTCCAGTGGTGGTAGTGATTGCGCGCCGACACCCGCCGATACAGCAATGGTTAGCAGTGTCAGAGTGACATTAAGTTTGCGCCTGAAAGCTGACATTAAAATTGTTCCCCGTAGGCATCAATTTGTGCATATGGGCTTTGCGTACCATCGCGATGCAAAAGTAAAATCTGATAGGGCTGAAAGCGCTCGCCTACTTCCATCCCCGGGCTGCCCACAGGCATGGCAGGTACAGTCAGGCCGATCGCATCGGCCACCGGGTTATCAATGAATTTTTGTATATACCGGGCCGGAATATGCCCTTCAAAAACATAACTGTCACGACTAACCGCGGTATGACAGGACTGATAACGTGGAGCTATCTGGTAATGTTTCTTTATGGCAGATAATTGTGCAGTGTCTTTGACCACCGCCTTAAATCCTTCGTTATGAATATGCTGGACCCATTTTCCACAGCATCCGCATGACGGAGATTTGAAGACAGTAAGCGCTGAAGATGCTTTTTCAGGCAGAGCCTGAGACTGGTGCTCAGTCTGGGCAGATTCTGCATAACCTGCGGTCGAAAATAAAAATAATATCGCGCCAAGCGAACGAAAAATAGTAGACATAAGTGCCTCTGAATACAGCCAAATTTAGGAATAAAAGTGAGCAGTTCACTTTACTTAAAATTATAGAACCCAACGAAATTAGTGCCATACGACAGACACACTTATCCTGGGATCAGGCTGTTATAGGAGGACGATACAACGAGGTGGAGATTTGAATAGGAGCACGCAAGCCTGCGTGTTTAATCGCATTGTCACTGTAAAATAACAGCGCTAATGCGTTATCAGAGCTAAGTGGGGTGTAAGCAGAGCAGGCATTTGCCGGGCAAGCACAGGTCATTTGGCAACATTGCGAGTGATCAACAGTGTCAGCGCCCATTTCCATAGCAAGACTTTCAGCGCCGGCCATCAACCGATGCTCAGTATGGGCATCGCTGGGCATTTCGCAAACCATAGTATCCATAGCCGACGTTTGCCAGGTTAAGGCAGTCAGCATGATCAGACACACAATTTGAGACCAACGTTTTTTCATAGTACCCTCTTAATACACTTTTATGATATACATGTTTGTGTACTGCTGTAAAAGAAAATTATGAAAAAGTAATCTAAAGTTGAAAAACTTCGGTATTGGGTAAAGGTTAAACAAGGTTTTTTGTTTTGAATTGCTGGCTGAGTCGCCTACAGGCTATAAAAGGTCTATAAACGTTTTATGAAAAGTGTCTTCGGTAAAGTTTGCACCGCCTTCACGCTACTGCTTTTATTTGCAGGAAGCGCGGCTGCGTGTTCAACAGACACCGTTGTATCACCCAAAGACTCGGTTATTCAGCTTTCAGAATATCGTTTACTGCAGTCTGAAACCCCTTATTTCTTAGAAAGCGTTGAAGCAACCAGCACCACCGATACCACCAGTAACACATCGCATCCAGATTGTTGCGAAAAGATATGTAAGTGTAAAGCCGTATCGTGTCACGCCCTGTTTGCAACGGTTTCTTCATCTTTAACGTTTAACGCTCAGGTATTTAAAGAGCTTAGCGTCTTTATCGAACATGGCGTTGCCGAACGCTTTGTCGCCCCTTTGTTCAGACCTCCAATCGCCCCTCTACACAGCTAATTTAAATACGTTAAAAGAATTTATTTGAACATAGCCAAATTTCATGGGGCTGTTGTGCTGTCTATATTTATTCAATGCACTACACCCTTTGTGAAACGGCGCGAGAGTTGTGGAGGAACCTTGTTATGCAAGATATTGCTCAAGGTAGAAGAAAGTTTGTATTGGGTGCGTTGGGTGTCGGTGCTGCCGCTGCGCTTTCTCGTGTAGCGCCAGTCTGGGCAACGCCTCAGGGCCGTAATTTCAAAGATCAGGTGCTTACCAGCGATATTATTCATTTAGATATTGCTAACGCCCGTATGCCTATTGGGCATAAATCTGGCAATGCAATTGCTATCAATGGGCAAATGCCGGGGCCGCTAATACGGCTACGCGAAGGTCAGCGTGCAAACTTGCATGTATCAAATCAACTCGCCGAAGATACGTCGATTCACTGGCATGGGATTCTGCTTCCCGAAAACATGGATGGCGTTCCGGGAGTGTCGTTTGCCGGCATCAAACCCGGGGAGACCTTTAAATATGCCTTTGATGTAGAGCAATACGGTACATACTGGTATCACAGCCATTCAGGCTTACAAGAACAGCGTGGGCACTTAGGGCCTTTGATTATTGAACCTAAAGACGGTGACATAGGCGCAGACCGTGAACATACGATTGTGCTTAGTGACTGGACTTTTGAAGACCCCCACGATGTTTTGCGAAAACTGAAAGTGGCCGAGGGTTATTACAACTATCAAAAACGCACCATATTCGACACGCTTGATGATGTGGCTGAACAGGGTTTAGCCAAAACCTGGAAACAGCGTGAAATGTGGGGTGACATGCGCATGAGCCCCCGGGATATTGCTGATGTAACCGGCAGCACCTATACCTACCTGATGAACGGCCGGACCCCGGACGATAACTGGCAGGCTTTGTTCTCGCCGGGTGAAAAAGTCAGGCTGCGTATTATCAACGGCTCTGCTATGACCTTTTTCGACTTTAGAATTCCGGGTTTAGAAATGACCGTAGTAGCTGCCGATGGTCAACCCGTAAAACCTGTCAAAATTGACGAATTTCGAATCGGTGTAGCTGAAGTATACGATGTTATTGTCGAGCCTACTTCTGCCAAACCCTTTACCTTTTTTGCCGAAAGCTTTGACAGAAGTGGCTTTGCCCGCGGGACTCTGACTCCGCAAATGGGCATGTCGGCTGCTATACCAGAGCGCCGTGAAATGACCGAACGCGGCATGGCTGCCATGGGCATGAGCGGCATGAAAATGAATGACAACAAAGATGGCATGAAGATGGGCTCTGATAAACAGGGCAGTATGAAAAACATGGATAAAATGTCAGGCTCAGGTCATTCAGGCGGCGCTTCCGCGCACTCTCACGCCAAGACTAAAGCCGACACTAGCGCTCTGCCTGTAGAAAATATCATAATTGAGCATGATGATGACCATCACGGTGCCGGGGCGGCAATGATTGCTAAAAATCCTCAGTCCAGACTTGATGAGCCCGGTATTGGTCTTGAAGATGCCCCACGGCGAGTTCTGGTGTATACCGATTTAGAAGGTGCGCATCCCTGGCCGGATGAACGTGAGCCATCACGACAAATTGAACTGCACCTAACCGGTAATATGGAACGGTATATGTGGTCATTTGACGGTGTGAAATACAACGAGGTGGATGGGCCCGTTAACTTCAAATTTGGGGAACGTTTACGTCTTGTGATGGTGAACGACACTATGATGGACCATCCGATTCACTTACACGGAATGTGGATGGAGCTTGAAAACGGTAATTATCCGCGTCCTCGCAAACACACTATCAATTTGAAGCCCAGTGAAAAAGTATCGCTACTGATTACTGCTGATGCCCCTGGCAACTGGGCATTTCACTGCCATCTACTTTATCACATGGAAGCCGGTATGTTTCGTGTCGTCAATGTGTCTTAAGGAGCAAATTATGAATAACATCAACAAAAGTATTTTGCTTGTGGGCACACTAAGTTGCTTCAGTACACAAGCTCAGGTTAAACCCGAATGGCCTTCTCCTGTGCCTGAAATTATCACCGGTCAGGTATTTTTTGACCGGCTTGAATTAACCCGCACCGACGAACAGGAAAATCGGGCAGTGTGGGATATGCAGGCATGGTATGGAAGCGATTATCATCGTGCAGTATTTAAAAGCGAAGGTGAAAATACTCAAAATGACGGTAAGCCAACAGATCTTGAAAGAGCTGAACTTTTATATGGATATTTAATTTCACCATTCTGGTCTTTTCAGGTTGGTGCTGGTGTAAAAGGTGAATTGTCTTCCGAAAGTAATTTAGAAGAATACGCTGTATTTAGTTTTTCAGGATTAGCACCATACTGGTTTGAAATGGAAAACTCTTTAAGAGTAAATAAAGAAGGTGATATTCAATTTGTTGGCGAAGCTGAATATGAATGGTTATTATCCCAGACATCTTATTTACAACCAAGAATTGAATTGGTTGCTAATATAACCGATTCTGAAAAATACGATCGTGAAAGTGGTCTTAGTGATTTAAGAATAGGACTAAGATACCGACACGAAATAGCAAGAGAATTTGCCCCATACATTGGATTCTACTGGAGTGAATCTTTAGGTAATAAAAGGGATAAATTAAAAGCAATGGGCGAGGAAACGTCAGAAAAAGGTATGGTTATTGGAGCCAGACTTTGGTTTTAAAGATATAAAAAAGGCCGGCAATGTATTGCCGGCCTTTTTATTGAAAGGTACTATTTTTTGCCTTCAAGGCTACTTAAAATGTCTTTGAAACTTTGTTTGCTTTCATCTTTACTATCGGTTTTATTACAGCACCCTTGCGTCTGATTTTGCTCAGTTTTAGGCTGTGAGGTAAGGGTATTTGTAGAGAAAAAGCTTGAATCTAATTGCATAATATCACCATTTTGTTCATTCAATTTCTCTACAAAAGCAGGTTTTATACCAACTCTTATACTACCCTGCTCTACCAGAACAACATGATCAGTGCGCCTACTATCATAAACAGGTTCTCTGACAGTGAGATAAAGCCCAGGGGTACGTTACTATCGCCACCTACGCAAGCACATTTTAACTCTCGCTTATCAATGTATACGGCTTTAATAACCGATACCGCGCCCACGGTACCGATAAACAACGAGAATGGCGCGACCATAAGCGCAGGCAATTGCGCCACCATGCCAATACCCACATAAGCTTCAACAAACGGGTAAATATATCCGTAACGCACCCACTTCATCGCCAGTAAGTCATAAGTGATAAATGAGTTAGTAAAGCTATATAGATCCTGGAGTTTCTGAACCGCTAACAGCGACATTGAAAATGCAATAAACAGCATCAATGTTCGTATTGAGAAAAAGTCACCCGATACAAACCATTGAAGTGCAAGCGTTAATAGCGCAGCTACCGAAAATATAGCGATAACCGGAGTATAGGTGGTGCCCTGCTGGCCAGCTTCATCTTTATCAAAAAAGTCACGCAGCTCGTCGTAGCCGCCCACACGTTTATTGTCGATAAACGTTTGCGGCGTTGTTTCAACATCATGCTTTTCTTTAAAGCGGTCGGTTTCTTCTCTGGATGTTAATTTATGGTCCTCAATGTCGTAGCCTTCTCTTTTCAACAGGTCGACAGAGCGCAGTCCATACGGGCAAATATGCTCATCGGTGGCCATTCGATAAATGATTGCTTTCTTGCTCATGAGCGTTGCTCCAGTTATAGCTTGCCTTTAAAGTCAGGGATGGCGCGCGCTTCAGCCTCTGCAGCAGTTTTAGCCTTGCCATTTTTTTCGATATCGTTAATCAGCCATTCCATTTCTTTAATTTCTTTGCGCTGCGCCTTGATAATGCCGTTCGCCAACTCTCTGGTGCGCTTGTCTTCAATGTTCGAACGCTCACTGGTAAGAATCGCGATTGAGTGGTGCGGAATCATGGCTTTCATGTAAGAAGTGTCTGATACCGTTGTCTGTGAACGGACTAAAAACACACCTAAAATGAAAATGATAAAGGCGCCGATAAATATAGCGGTATTTAACTTCTTGTTGCTATACATACCCAGCATAAATGCCAACATGATAATTGCCATTACCGCGCCCATGTAAATAGCCATGTATGTTCTGGTTTCACTAAAGAAAACATGTGACATTGCATAGGTATTCAGATACATCAATCCAAACATAGCAATTGTGGATGTTGCAATCATTGCAAAAAACCTTGAATATTTCATATTTATACCCTCAAAAAAGCATTAAAAGATAGATAAAAATTTTTACCACTCAAGCCAAGTATAAGTTCAAAAAATACTGCAAAAAATTAAAATTATTCCGAAAGGGTCAAAGTAAAATCCCCAGCATTCACTAGACAGTTATCTGTTTTGTAAACCAAACATTCTCGAATTGAGCAGGTAATACGCCGTCCGTATGAAAATGCCGTTTTTTGGAATTGTAAAACATCTTTATAAGATTAAATATCTCTGATCTAGCTTCATTACGGGTGGCATATATCTTTTTCTTTGTAACTCGTTTCTTTAACGAAGCAAAGAAGCTTTCCGCTACCGCGTTATCGTGACAGTTACCGCGTCGGCTCATCAAAGTCAGTATGCGTATGACATCAATGTTCAGGTTGGCCCCTTAGATGGCTGGCAACCTGTTGCACCGCAATAACAAGAAAATCCAGGTGACGCCTATGGCGCATTTGATTTAGACGTTGACCGTTCGTTCCTTGTCTGAAGCGAACTGTCGCGATTGTGCTAACCAACGTCCGCTTCTCATTCAAAGCCAGCTTTCGGCCAGCCATAACAGAAATTTGACTGTAAATCTAAAGTTCGAGCCCGAAAATGCTTTTGTGAATCTGCTCTAATTAGTCGCGACCATAATTTAAGGTTTTAGTCTGTTCATGCTTACTGAAATACACCCTCGACCTAAGCTCACCCAGTACATTGTAAGGCTTTGTTCTACGCGGTTAGCCACTTTTCGGTCAGGTAGTGCACTCTATTCTGCGTTTTAAACACATATATATTGGCCATTCTGAGAGATAGGTGCGGCTGAAGCAGTCGACGTACGAGTTTTGTGTATACTTGTCTGGCTTAGCTAACTTCAGTGTGAGGATATGCTCCTCTGCCCAGCTGGAAAGCGTTACCGAAATGAATTCAGCTCCATTAGTAGTGAATTGTGCTCGGTTAACAATTAGCTATCCAAGAGCGCATTAATTTTGTTTTTACACTTCAACGTACCTGCTGATATTGATTCGCCCACCGCCACATCAAAATACGCATTTGCTTCTTCGAAGGTTTGCGAGAGGGCCGGTTCGACATTGGCTGATAAAGTCGACAAAATGCTGAGAATGTCGTCCTTACTGATGCCTAAGTAAGAGCCATGAGCTAGCCAGTGTCGCGCGGTTATATCATGCCAACGGTAATGCTTGTTCTTGCTATGCACCTTCATCGCCATCTTTATCTTTTGTCGCTGAATGTTGCCCTGGCCAAAATAGGGATAAGCACTGATTACGTCGTAGAACGGCGTCAGCCGGTACCCGTCGGCATTAAGTGCAATACTGAAATTTTTCGCGTGGCCGTCAATGGCCGCAAGCATCCAGAAAACAACCTGAGACTGGAAAAAAGCGAGCCTGTCTTTATAAGCATTGGATGAATGGCTAAGTAGAGGTCCGGCCGGTAAAAGCGTTGGATTTAGCCACTTTGAGCATAAGCGGCTGATATTATTCAACATTATGGCGCCTTGCCTAACCGGCCGTTGGCTGTATAACGATGATGGTAACCCCTACCAATGCGACCAAAGCCCCCGCGATGTCCCAACGGGTGAGCGCCACTCCGTCAACAATACGCAACCAGAGGAGAGCAACGCCCAGATATATGCCCGCATAGGCAGCATAAGTGCGACCTGCCGCCGTTGGGTGAAGCGTCAACAGCCACGCAAATAACGCCAGCGAAAGCGCAGCAGGAATTAACAACCATACCGACTTGTTCTGTTTCAGTACCAGCCACGGCAGATAACAACCTACAATTTCGGCAACCGCAGTAATTACAAATATTGTGAAAATTGACAGCAGATTCATTGGCAAAAGATCCTTGATGTGAAGAAGCACAGAAGCTTCAAGTGGAAGAACCGACAAATTTGATGAGCTACGACGATTCCACCATTAAGCTGCCGGGCGCTCAAAATACATCCATCCGGCTACAGCGAACTTTGGAGCTGTTTAAATTGACCTTGGATCACGGCTTTTTCCTGAAGAATGACTTTATTCTCGTCGATCAGAAGCGCCGCTTTATCCTGGGTGGTTTTCAATTCGGTTTTTGTGGTCTCCAGTGTTTGGGATAAGACGGCCACTTGCTTATCAACATCAGCTTTCTGAGTGGTGAGCACGGCCATGTTTTGCGCCAAATGATCATTTTGATGCTGGTATTCCCGGCACTTTGCCACGGCTTCTTCAAGCTCGTGTTTCAGGTTCTGGACATCTTCTATCTTTCCCTTCACGTCGCTATTTAGCGCCCCATTGGCCCGTTTTAATTCATCGGCATGTCGTTGTAACTGCACATTGGCGTCAAACAGCTCTGACGCTCTCGACTCAGCCTGGGCGAGCCGGTGTTGCAGATCCTGGATCTGATCGTTCAGCCCCTGGTTAACTGAACGGAATTGTTCGCGCTCCTGCTGGCGGTCTTCGGCAGTACGCTGCTGGTAATGTTCGAAATGATCGCGGATATCCTTATTTTCTTGTTTGAGTTCCGCAACGCTCTCCTTCAATTCAACAATCCGTGCAGCAGCTTCGTCCCGCTGGGACTCGGCCTTGGCCAGGCTGACACGCGCGTCTTCCAGGGACCGACTTTGCTCGCTTTTTTCTTTGCTCAGCCGTTCGGTCTGGTTCTCCAGGTCCCGTTGTCGGGCAGTTAGTTGCGCCATGGTGTTGTCGGCATGGGTCAACTCTTTGCGGAGTTCTTCCTTTAAAGTCTCGAATTCCTGGCGAGCTTGTTCGATACGGTGGTCGGCCATCTGCTGTACCCGCTCATGCAGGGACTTTACCACCTCGACGAGGTCGTTCGGCAGCCCACTGACATCGGCCGCCTCCCCATTGTCTGACCGCCAACGCTTGAGCAATGGCGCGATGGTGCTTTTGCTGCCGGTGCCCAGGTGTTCGCGCACCCGATCCACCGTGGGTTCCTGGCCTTGCGTTTTAATGGCTTCAGCGGCTTTAGCGATATCGTGATAAGTGACTCCGGCACGGGCCATGGTGATTCCTCTCGGATTATTTAGTAACATATTACATAACACGTAATATAACATTATATTGGTTCGTTTCAAGATCACTTGAATTCATGATACTAACCACTGATAATCATCCTTATCGTGGGCTAGTTGATCTTGACGTAAATTTTCGACTTGTAACGCCGGTACATAGCCGCCTTTTGAGCGACATCGAAGGAAATCCTATTCATGAACAACAAACCGCCAATACAGGCTAGCAACTTGTCGTTACGTAATAAGGATGCGACCCTGGTTGAACGCCAGGGGCCCGAACCACTACGGCAATACCTCCAGGCAGCGACATCCGACAACACACGTAAAGCCTACCGTTCGGCCATTCGACAATTTGAAAAATGGGGTGGTCGCCTGCCCTCGGATCGGGATACTGTCGTGCGTTACCTGCTGGCCAGAGCCGAATCGCTTAATCCCCGAACCCTGGATCTGCACCTGACCGCTATTAGCCAATGGCACCATTATCAAGGGCTCATCGATCCAGTAAGTGATCCGTTGGTCCGCAAAACCATGGAAGGCGTTCGTCGTACCCATGGCCAACCCAAGCGCAAAGCCAAGGCATTGCGCTTGGAGCACGTCGCCCAAATGGTGAATCATTTGCGGCAACTACCAACCACCAAAAAGAAACTGAGGGATATCGCGCTGGTGTTGACCGGCTTTTTCGGTGCCTTTCGCCGTAGCGAATTGGTGGCCATTCGCTACGGTGATCTGGTGTGGGAACCTGAAGGACTTCTCATCCGGCTGTCTAGTTCCAAGACCGATCAACAAGCCTCCGGCTTAGTGCGAGCATTACCTTTCGGTGCACCAGACTGCTGTCCTGCTACGGCCATGAAAAACTGGATAGAACTGGGTGGCATTAATGAAGGTCCGGTTTTTCGCCCCATTAACCGGTGGGATAAGATTCAGCCTAAAGCGTTGAATCCCAGTGCCATTAATGAATTACTCAAGACTTTGGGTAACGCCTGCCAGTTCGATTTTGTACCGGAATTGAGCAGCCATAGCTTCCGGCGCGGCCTCTCTACATCGGCAGCCCGAGAACGAGTTGATTAAAAAGCAAGGCGGATGGAAGAGCGATGCCACCGTCTGGGAGTACATTGAAGAAGGACAGCAGCTCTCCAATAACGCTACCCATATATTGATGGAGAAAATGGCGGTTCTTATAGATACCGTTCGGGTAAAAGAGATATGAACATGACAAGAACTATCAGTAAAGTTGCCAAAGAACTGGCTATCAATATAGAAACCGTTCGCTTCTATGAGCGTCGTGGATTAATAGAGCAACCGCCAAAACCCGAGTTGGGCTACCGCCATTATCCCGATGAAACGGTTAATCGCATCCGGTTCATTAAGCGGGCGCAAGAATTGGGGTTTACCCTGGAAGAGATCGCCAACCTGCTAAGCTTGAATGACCGCCCATGTGCTCAGGTGCAGGAGCTGGCCGAGTATAAACTCAGCGCCGTCATGGAAAAAATTGCCGATCTGAAGCGGCTCGAAAGCGCACTCAAGGCATTATTGACGCAATGTCAGAGTAATAACGATGACTCACATTGTCCCATTATCGACTCCCTGCAACCTTAATTAGTTTTACACGGGCATCACAAAAACGTTTGACTCCGTACATCGGTACGGAGATTACACTTGCTCCATACACTGAAATCAGAGGAGTAAGTCGTGTCACAGAAAGAATCCAATCTACCTATTATTGGCGGCGTTATCGCGGCTGTTGGCGCTGGCCTGTGCTGCGCTGGTCCTTTCGTGTTGTTGCTGCTAGGCGTGAGTGGCTCCTGGATTGGTAATTTAACCTTGTTAGAACCTTATCGTCCCATTTTTATCCTGCTGGTTTTAGCCTTATTTGGCTTCGCAGGCTGGAAGGTCTATCGCCCCGTTGAGGACTGTGAGCCAGGCACCGCCTGTGCAGTTCCTCAAGTGCGAAAACGCCGGCAGGTGATCTTTTGGTTAACGGCACTGACTGCGTTGGTGCTAGTCACCAGCAATTATTGGATTGTCTGGTTTGCCTGAATACTTTCTTACCGCTCACTTTTATTAATGACTTAATACGTTACTGGAGAAAATGATGAAGAAAATTGCCTTGTTGTCTTTGCTAGCCTTGACCAGCCTGACCGCTTTTGCTGCGCCGAAAACAGTTACTTTGGAAGTTCCAACCATGAACTGTGTGACCTGCCCCTTTACGGTCAAAAATGCCTTAAAAAATGTTGAGGGTGTGAGTAAAGCTGAAGTCACCTTTGAAACCAAATTGGCAGTTGTCACATTCGACGACGAAAAAACCACAGTAAAAGCACTGACCGAAGCCACCACTAATGCGGGTTATCCATCAACGCTCAAGGAGTAAAGCATGGAAATGCTAATACAGTTACTGACCCGTTTCGGCGATAAGATTAGCTCATTGGGCGCGCTGGTTTCTGCTATGGGATGCGCCATGTGTTTCCCGGCCATCGCCAGCCTGGGCGCTGCGGTCGGGTTGGGTTTTCTCAGCCAATGGGAAGGTTTGTTTGTTAATACCCTGTTACCGTTGTTTGCCTGGATTGCCCTGGTACTCAACGGACTTGGCTGGTTCAGCCACCGGCAATGGCACCGTAGTGCGCTGGGTGTGGTCGGCCCCATTTTATTGCTGTTATCGCTCTATCCGTTTTTCCAATACGGCTGGAGCAGCTATGTCACCTATTCAGCGTTAGGCCTGATGGTTGCCGTATCGCTTTGGGATATTTTTTCACCCGCGAATAAACGCTGTGATGATGACAGCTGTGCTGTTTAACACGACGCAATGCCTGACTACTATTTGAGGAAAACGAATGATCTTACTATCGATAGAAGGGATGACCTGTCCAAGTTGCGTCGCTCACGTTAAAGAAGCGCTCGATGCGATCGAAGTCGTGAATAAGGTTGAAATATCTTATGAAAACGCCAGCGCAACGATCACCACAAACGGTGGGGTCAGCGTAACCGATCTCATTGGAGCGATTGAAGCCCTGGGTTATACCGCAAAAGAAAACCCCTTAGCGGAAAACACAGCACCGAACGCCTACTGTGACAACGAAAATACCAGCAACACAGAAAGCAACCGAACTCAACATGTGGCGATTATCGGTACGGGTTCCGGCGCTTTTGCCTGTGCTATCAAAGCCGCTGAAGGTGGTGCCAAGGTCACTCTTATTGAGGGAGCCGATGTGATTGGCGGCTGTTGCGTGAATGTCGGCTGCGTACCCTCAAAAATTTTGATCCGCGCCGCTCAATTGGCACAGCAGCAACGCAATAATCCCTTTGCCGGACTGGAAAATCATGCGCCCCAATTGAGTCGAGCCTTGTTGGCTCAGCAGCAGACCGCTCGAGTCGAAGAGCTGCGCGCTGCAAAGTATCAGAATATTCTAGAGACAAATCCTGCGCTTAGTTTACTTAAAGGTTGGGCGCAATTTAAAAATGCAAACACCCTGATAGTCAGAAAAAATGATGGCACTGAGCAGGAAATCTTTGCTGATAAAATCCTGATCGCCACTGGCTCCACGCCAACCATTCCTCCCATCGAGGGGCTGGCCGAAACGCCTTACTGGACCTCTACCGAAGCGCTGTTTGCCGAGGAATTGCCGCAGCACCTGGTGGTGATTGGTTCATCGGTCGTGGCGCTAGAAATTGCCCAGGCTTACCGACGATTGGGCAGTGAAGTCACCGTGTTGGCAAGACACTCACTACTTTACAGTGAAGACCCCATAATCGGTGAAAAACTGGCAGGCTGTTTTGAAAAAGAAGGCATTCGAGTTTTAAACAACACGCAAGCCACCCAAGTGACCCACGATGGAAATCAATTCACCCTGAACACTAATGCAGGCGAGCTCAGTTGTGATCGTTTGCTGGTAAGCACCGGGCGACACGCCAATACCAGCCAACTCAATCTGGACGCGGTGGGTGTCACCACCAACAAAAAGGGCGAAATCGTTGTTAACGAACGCATGGAAACCAATGTTGCTGGTATTTACGCTGCCGGTGACTGCTCTAACATGCCGCAATTTGTCTATGTCGCCGCGGCCGCCGGTAGCCGTGCTGGTATCAATATGACGGGCGGCGACGCCAAACTGGATCTGTCCACCATGCCCGCCGTGATCTTTACCGATCCACAGGTGGCTACCGTCGGACTGACCGAGGAGCAAGCCAGGGCTCAGGATATTGAGACCGACAGCCGCGTACTGGGTATGGAAAATGTCCCACGTGCGTTAGCCAACTTTGAAACCGACGGTTTTATCAAACTGGTCACAGAGAAGGAAACGGGGTTGTTGCTAGGCGCGCAGATCCTGGCTCACGAAGGCGGCGAACTGATCCAGAGTGCGGCTTTAGCCATCCGCAACCGTATGACGGTGACGGAATTAGCCGACCAGCTTTTCCCTTACCTCACCATGGTGGAAGGTTTGAAGCTCTGCGCGCAAACCTTTAACAAGGATGTCAAAGAACTGTCCTGTTGTGCAGGATAAGAGAGGGCAGTATGGGAACGGCACCCGCCACGCATTCACTGACAGCCCCAACGGTCAATGCGTTGGCGGATGGATTGAACAAGGGTGAATTCGTTCCTTTTTACCAGCCTCTATGGGATGTTCAACACCAATGCTGGGAAGGCGCTGAAACGCTCATTCGCTGGCAACATCCAACTGAAGGATTGATCCAGTCAGACACCTTTATTCCCGTTGCCGAACAAAGCGGATTAATTCTGGAACTGGGCGCGTTTGTCTTACGGGCGGCCTGTCAACAGATGATGCATTGGCGTCAACGCGGTTTACCCGAGGGTATCATCGCGGTCAACGTCTCTGCCTTACAAATCCACCAACCTGACTTTGTCGAAGACCTTGCCAGGATATTGCGTGATACGGGACTGCCTGCTCCGGCATTGGAACTGGAATTAACCGAAACACTGGCCCTGGAGGATACGCCAATCCTGATCGAAAACCTGCATCGCTGCCAGGCGCTGGGCATTCGCCTGTCCATCGACGATTTTGGTACCGGGAGTTCGTCGCTGGCACGCTTGCAATGCTGCCCAGTGACCCGCCTAAAAATCGACAAAACCTTTGTCACGCATATGACAACCGAGCCAAAGGATCGCGCCATTACCGAAAGCGTCATCACCCTTGGCCATAACCTGAATTTATCCATCGTCGCGGAAGGGGTTGAGACGGCCACTCAACAACAACTTTTAGAGAAGCTTGGCTGTGATGTATTACAGGGCTATCGGCTGGCGCGGCCAGCCGATGCCGAAACGACTGAAGCGTTGTGGCCAGGCCGCAGTGTTTGAAACGAACGGAGACAAACCCATGTCAAAAGCCGCCGTGTCAAAAGATGTGTCACGATACTTTGAGGTGATCCCCGACTTTGCGGCATTCATGGATGCCGATGGGCAGGCACTCGAATTTCCCCTGACGATCTCGCAACTGGCGAAAGCCGCGCAAACCACAGTGCATACCGTCAGGAATTACGTCTTGGAAAATTTGGTACTTTGCCCAGAGCATTCCGCGGGTGGTTTCGGTTTATACAATCAATGCGCTTTAAACCGGCTGCGCTTCATTCGCGCAGCGCGTGCGGCGGGCCTGCTGATCCTGGATATAAAACCCTTGCTCTACGCCATCAACGAAGGCGACCAGCAAGCCTGTGAAGCCGCCATGCGCGAACTGCAAACCAAAATTGATGAACGCCAGGCTTACTTGCAGGCATTGGATTCACAGCTGTCGGAGCTGCGCCAACTGGCCTGATCGCCATAACAAAGGAGTATACGATGTCAGAAAAATGTGAAACCGGCCCCCACGACTGGGTAGCCAATAAAGGCCGATTTATTCTCACCTGGGTATTGCCAGCGATACTCATAGTGATTACCGGCATGATGCAACTTGCACCGTGGATGACCGGCAGTATCTGGGCGATCGCTTTAAGTTGGATGGGATATGCCTGTTTAAGAAATGCGCGTCAATGTGGGCGAATGCATTGTTTTTTCAGCGGGCCATTTTTTCTGGGTTCCGCCATGTTGGCATTAGGCATTGGGATGCAGTGGATACAATGGCTCACCTTTAACGGATTAGGACTCTTTTTACTGATCGGTACACCACTGGTTTGCGTGTTACCGGAGATGTTCTGGGGAACTTACAAAGTTGCGACAAACGGCAAAGAAGAATGAATGCGATAGTGAAGCGCGCTACAAACTCTATAAAACGCCTCTGGTCACTTGTAGTGTATGCATTTCAATCGCCGGTTCAGGATTCTCACTCAAAACGGCGTACCGCGATCCTCTTTAGTCTGGTGCTGGTCGTCCACTTGGTTGTCCTGCCAGCGCATGAACTGGGTTCCGATATTGGCTTGCGTTCTTTTGCACATCTTAATCTGAGAATCGCGCTATTTGCGTTTTTGTTCGCAACGCTGGAGAGCGTTCTCATCAATTTATGGGTTCAACTGATACGCAAGAAGACCCATTGCAGAACGGCACCAGCGGCGGGCGGCATAGTTATCGGGATTGTAAGCCCCCTGTTGTGTTGTACCCCGCTGCTGCCGACCATCTTAAGTTTTATCGCCATTTTGTTTCCTTCCGCTGTTTCTGGTATGGGTCTCAAAATTCAGTATGCGGTCAATGTGTATCAAACCGAACTGTTGCTGTTGGCGTTGGTATTACTGTTGTTTGCGATTGTTCAAAATGCTTGGCATCTCAATTCAGGCGACGTAATGGCAGGCCATCACAAGGAATAAAGCAATGAAAGCCACTTGCGACTAATCTAGGCATATCCAAATGACGACTAGAAACCTGATAACTATAACGCGATGCTTTTACACAATAATGCATCTATCAGAGAAAATTTAAGTCGATGGCCGCTATCTATCAGACAGCTTATCCACGAATTAAATCTGATATCACCGAAGATGAGTTAGGGGATGTCTATACACCTACGCCGGAAGATCAGAAGTTTGCACTGCGTCACTGTAAACGAACCAGCGCATCCTTTTTGGGGCTCCTGATTCAGCTAAAAATCACGCAGCGATTGGGCCGGTTCGTAAACCTGGGTGAAATACCAAAGGTGATCATCACGCACATTAAAAATCAGTGCCGTTCGCGGGTGACACTGAAGGATCTCCAAACCTATTACACATCGGGCGCGAAGGATCGTCACGTAAAGCTGATTCGGCGCCATCTTAATATAAAAGCCTACGATGCGGCCAAGACCTCTGAATTGGCACAGATTTGGGCACTTGAGGCAGCGACTACCAAAGAAGCATTACCGGATATCATCAATGTCACGTTGGAATATTTGGTCAAAGAGCGATACGAGTTACCGGCGTTCAGTGTACTTGAGCGGATATGTCAGGCGGCCAGGGCCGAAGTCAACACTCGGTATTACGATCAATTGTGTGGCTTTTTAGAGTCTGAAAGTCGCCAATGCATCAACGATATTCTTCGATCTAGCACAGGACTGAATGGTTTTGGTTGGAGCACGCTGAAAAATGAACCCAAACGCCCGACCCCTCGCAATATCCATGCGTACATCCAATACCTGGAATGGCTTACATCCCTGCAAACACTTTTGCCCACGGATTTGGGGTTGCCGCCAGTTAAACACCAGCAGTTTATCAACGAGGCCAAGGCCCTGGATTACGCCGAATTGATGAAACTAAAGCTGAACAAGCGACTCGCACTCGTCATCGTTTTAATCCGGCACCAATACGCACAAACACTGGATAACGCCGCCGATATTTTTATCAAGATGTTGTTAAAAATGGATCGCTCGGCGCAGAAGCTGTTGGAGAAGTACCTTGCAGACCATCAAAAGCAAACCGATCATTTGATTTCTGTGTTGTCTGGGACGGTCAAGGTGTATCTTGATAAACGCCGTTATCAATGTCGAAAAGTGGCTGAACCTGAATAAACATTTTGGCCCGTTGTCGGGCTTCGAATCACGTATCAGCGACCCGGAGTTACGTTTTGTCCTGACCGTGTTTTGTTACGGTACCAACATTGGTCCCACCGAAACCGTGCGATCTGTGCAGGGCGTTTCTCGCAAGCAAGTCGCCTGGCTTAACTTAAAACGCACGACGGAAGCGCGTCTCGATAAAGCTATTGCGAAGATCAATAGCGAGTATAAGAAATACCGGCTCATTGAGTGTTGGGGATCAGGCAGCAGTGTGCCGCTGATGGAAAGCTTTGGGATCTCTACGAAGATAATTTGCTATCTGAATACCATATTCGGTATGGCAGCTATGGCGGCATTGCCTATTACCACGTCTCGGACACCTATATTGCATTGTTCAGCCGGTTTATTCCCTGCGGTGTCTACGAGGCGATTTATATCTTGGACGGCCTACTCAACGATGAATCTGATTTTAATCCGGACACCGTTCACGGCGATACACAGGCGCAATCCACACCCGTCTTTGGCCTGGCGTACTTGCTGGGCATAAAGCTCATGCCCCGTATCCGAAATATCAAAGATCTCAGCTTTTATAAGCCTGATCGCTCCATGGTACTCAAGCATATTCAGTCTTTGTTCAAGGAGCCGATCAAGTGGGATCTCATTGAAAAGCACTATGCGGATATGATGCGAACGGCCATGTCAGTTAAAGCAGGGAAAATCACCGCTTCGACAATCCTGCGCCGGTTCGGCACCAAGAACCGGAAAAACAAGCTGTACTTTGCGTTCCGTGAACTCGGGCGCGTGGTCAGAACCATGTTTTTGCTGGAATACATTACCGACGTTGATCTGCGCAAAACAATCCAGGCAGCGACCTGTAAGAGCGAAGAGTTCAATGAGTTTGCCCGGTGGTTGTTTTTTGCTAATGGCGGGAAAATTCCTGCAAACTTGAGACACGAACAAAGCAAAATCGTTAAATACAATCATTTGCTGGCCAACTTCGCGATCTTATACAACGTAAACGCGATGACCGAAGTGTTCAATCAATTGAAGTCGGAAGGGTACAATATTACCCGCGACATTATGGCCGAATTCTCACCGTATCATACCGAGCATTTGGGGCGGCTAGGAAGTTTTGAGCTGGATCTAACCAAGCAGGTTAAGCCCATGACTTTTGAACTGCTGGTTGATTAATTCATAATATTCAATCGGTTACGTTAGAAGTGGCTAAATTCAACGCTTTTACCGGCCGGACCTCAAGCCGCCTTGAACTGAAAAAAGAAGGCCCTAATGCTGATCAAAGCTTTGATATGCAATGACAACTATCTTAAACGCCACCACCGAAAACGTTATATATCGAATTTATTTGGATAGTTGATTGCTCGAGGCCAACAGGTATTATCAAAATCTATACATTCTTAGTTTAGAGCCTCACCGAACCTTCCAATCTGCTCAATGCTTATACTGTTCGAGGTCCGAAGCTTAAACAGCAGCAATGTACGTAATATGGTCATTCAACCTACTTTATTTGAATTAAAATAAAGTAGGTTATGTGCTTGTTGCATACGAACATTGTACGTGAGTCATTAGATGATTACCGCTTTACCTTCGATGCAACGAGTCACTTTACTCATAACGAATACTCAGGGCATGCATTGAACGCCATCCATATTATCTTCGACGAGTGAAGGCTACATAACAAACTTCATATTCAGGAGGTTGTGATGACTAGTTCGTTAAAAAAATTCTCTGCCTATGTCGGTTTAGATTGGGCCTCAAAAAAGCATGATGTTTGTATACAAACAAAAGACTCCCGCGAGAGAAAGTTTGAGATCATAAAGCATTCACCAGAAGCCATTGATGAATGGCTAACTCATTTGCATAGTGAGGTAGAAGGACCGATTGCCATTGCTGTCGAGTTGTCTAGCGGGCCTATTGTGTATGCGTTGCAAAAGTATGCCTATGTGACAGTTTTTCCTATCCATGCCGCTACACTTGCTCGATATAGGCAGGCCATGTTTCCAAGTGGTGCTAAGGATGACCCATCTGATGCTGAGCTTGCGCTTGACCTCATGCTGAAGTACCCCGAAAAGATACAACCACTTCAACCCAGCAGTAAAGCGTCAAGAACACTGAACTTACTTGTCGAACAACGTCGCATGCTCGTTGAAGATAAAAGACGTCATGTGAATAGATTGATAAATGCTCTGAAGCAATATTATCCGTTACCACTGACCATGTTTTCGCATCGAGGAAGCGATTTATTTTGTGAATTTCTGATCAAGTGGCCGACATTTAAACAGCTAAAACGAGCAAGAGAAAACACGATTCGGATGTTCTTTGGTCAACGCGGTGGTAATGCGGTTACCAATACAGACAAGCGTATACATGCGATCGAATCCGCTATGGCACTCACTGAAGACAGCAGCATTATTGAGCCTTACAGCCTATTAGTTGTTTCCTTATGTAACCAAATTCAGCTTCTAAATAAAAGTATCAAAGCTTTCGACAGTGAGGTTGAGTCAATATTCAAGCAGATGCCCGACGCAGATATATTTTCTTCTCTGCCTGGAACAGGGCCATGTTTAGCTCCTCGCTTACTCGCCGCTTTTGGCGAAGACAGAAACCGCTTTCTAACTGCGCAAGAAATTCAAAACTATGCGGGTTTATCTCCTGTAACAGAACGAAGTGGTAATAAAGAGTGGATCCATTGGCGATGGCAATGCGCCAAATTTATCAGACAAACCTTCATTGAATGGTCAGCCAAAAGTGTGCATCAGTCTTACTGGGCTGGCTTGTATTATGAAAAACAAAGAGCAAAAGGGAAGGCACACCAAGCAGCCGTTAGGGCATTAGCGTTCAAATGGGCGCGGATAGTTTTTAGGTGCTGGCAAACAAGAACGCCTTACAACGAGACGAAATATTTGAAGGCGCTGAGAGAAAGAAATTCTCCACTTTTAAATACATAAAAAGCTTGTTGAATGACTCAGGGCGTGAAGCAGACGATCGCTCTAACTTTTTTAGGGACAAAAGGGGGCCAGTTGTTTTGCTAAATAAGCAATGTGAAAATTAATTAAAGTATGGCAAGTTAATATGTCACTTATTCAATGGCCTAGTAACAAAGTGTCTCGCAAACCGATGGCTATTCAAGAGACGTCAATTACATTACTCATTAGCAATCTTTGAATAATCTATTCCTTTAACAGTGATGTAAAGTTCAGGACGATCATCCATTATCTTATCTGCAACGCTTTGAAGCCAGGTAACAGTTTCATTGAGGTTCATAGGTTTTTTTGTCTCTGGATTTTCCCATAGGCGAGGCTCTCTCATAGCGATAAGTAGGCAGCCAACATAACATCGCTCATGGTTCAGATAGCGACCAACTAACTGATTTACTAGCGCAATTTTTAATTCTGTGCCGCTCCATTTACGTCGATTATCATCGAGCTTTAGCTCAAGAGAGGCATACTTATCGATGCCGCTAGGATGTAACCTTATATCAGTTCTCTTTTCAGAAGCTACAACCGCTTCCTGTGTTGCCGTATAGATACCTTTACTATTCTGATTCAGCCAAAACGTAATAAAGCGGCGAAGCTCAGTCTCTCCATCCACCTTTCTAAGAGTGTCAACAATACTCTGCTCATCATTGAGTAGGTGATGTTCAAAATCATCTAATCTATTTTTTAATACTAAAAATAATGATGCGTCATCATAGGGAAGGTAGCTCAATTCTCTATCGAACTTGATGAAAGCAGATACACTCATAGCTTGAGGTTCTGAAATTCTAGCTGCAAGTTCTACAGACATTTGTTCCAATCGGCTCGATAGATGTCTGAATTCATCAAGAAAAGATAATTCATACAGAACTGATATCGCGCCGACTACATGAGTTCTAGAAAGACTTTCGAGTAAATAGTTTCGTGCTTGTTCAGCAAAATCTCGTGTATTGGGTGTATATGACCCCCCTTCACGAACATTATCTTCACTTGGCTTCACCACTTGGTAGGAGCGAATAACTAAGTCTCGCAAAATCGCTAGCCGACTTATAGGCTCAATGTCTTCGAATGATGGTTGCCTACTTCGATGGCCATCACCAAATACTACTGAAAATAAGGCAACAGCACTTCTACTCTTCTCTACACTAGTGGTATCACTTGTGAACTGCATAACCTTTTCGCAAGCTTTAAACAAATCAAGAGGAGCTAAGAGGTCTACCCATAAATTTCTCTCATCAATTGTGATTCGAGCGGTATCGAGATAGTCATTTAACAAACTTCCGAGAGTCACTTTAGATTCTTCTGAACCATGTGCAGCAACAAGTTCAAAGGCATACTTCAAGTCGCTAACGAGGCCTTTTTCCATCAAAATACCAATTGTATCAAGCTTGCTCATGATGGCTTTAATGGTACTGTTTTTAATAAGCAGAGATCCAAAATAAAGAACATCATGGAAAATGGGACACTTTCCTGACTTTCTGAAGCTGTCAATTTGAGCTTTTGTTTCACAAATGAATACTTCTTCAACAGCAGCGGAGTGAACTATTTCTAATTTAAACAAAAAATCAGCAAAACCATTTAGCTCAATTGTAGCGATTTTGACCGCTTTTACTGCCTCGGCGTGAGATAAGCTCTCTGCCCAATTTGGCTTTTCTGAGCAACATTTTACGGCAGCAAGAGCCATCAAACTATCATAAGAAAAAGTGTTCTTAGATTCCTCGCTTCGTTCGGTATATAGGGGAACATTAGCTGTTCGCCAAAAGGCTGACAATTTAGGTCGCAAAGCCTCAAGGAAGTCAATAGAGAATACTTTCCTAATAAGACTAGAATCCCATGCTCCCCACGTTCCAATTCCCTCTGCTTGCCGTAACATATTAAAGAGGTTGTAGAGAGTATTTTCAAAATCATCATCATTTAAGTGAAAACTCTCACTACTTAAAACTTTTTCCCTCCATGATTTCCAGTTATTAATTCTTTTAGCTTCATGCTCTTCAAGTTTTAACTTCGATTTTCTATATTTAATTTCATATTCACTTGGTGGCATTTGGGGGGGATTAAGCACGTTATTAAGGATACTTAGGTATTCATCATTATCAGATGCCTGCTCTAGCATAGCCTCCATCAATTTCGGATTTTCTCCATCCATTATAAACTTAATGAGCTTCTTAAAAGCTGCATCTTTTTTGTTTTTTGAATCATTACAAACAAAAGCATTCATTAACCAATCTATATCATTGTTACTAAAAGGAGATAGCACATTGTTGTAATCAATTAAGTAATCGCTGTGAATGCTTTTTTTGTTATCTTCCAATTCTTCTACAATACTCAAACAGGCCCAGTAATAAGCTTCTCTCAGTACAGTCTCATTAGACAAAAAATGCTGCAAACTCTTTACTTCAGAGCTTACAATAATGCTGTTTCGACCCTCACCAAAATGAAACGCAACAGCGAGACACCATGCCCATTGTGGATAATCCTCTGGTTGTGAAGGTATCGTTGCAAGACAAGAATAAATTACAGCGTCAACGAAGTGATCATATTTTGAGTGTGCTTGATAGACTCGGCAGTCTTTCTCGCGATTACTCCATATGGATTGAGCAAAACTATCCCTAAACCTAATTCGTTGCTCAACAGTTAGTAACCCTGATTTCACGGCCTTAAAAAGCTCGTAGCCTAACCCATGTATATTATTGGGGACTTCTTTAAGGGTCTGGGCGAGAGTTAAGAAATCAATTTCTGTAATAGCTTCTGGAATAAGATGAGATATCATATTGCGAATCAGCCGTTCGGGCCACTCACCTTGAATCGCTTGCTCTCCAATTGTTTGTTTCTGTTCTTTACTTCCGAATTCGAGCACACTTAATGCTGCATATGATCTATGTTGATAAGGCAATTCTTCATCGAATACAGCTCCCAATGCCAAATCAATACAATTATGCATCGGCGTCAAGTAGATAAGCTCTAAAAGAAGTTCTCGTGTATCGAATCCAGAATAAGCTTGTTGCCATAGTTCTCGTACGGTGGGACCTAATTCTTGCGTCGCTACACGCTTTAGATCTGTATGACCGACACCTACTCCACACCTAGTACTTTTATTCGCGAACTTTTCAACATATTTACATATAAGCTCTTCGCGATACTCTATCGGCAAGAGTGCTGGGATACCTTGACGGAACATTAACGATGGGGCTCGAACTCTAACTTCAGAATAAATGTCGTGATACCACAAAGCCATCCATGCTGTAATAGGCTCCATACTAGGTATGACAACTTTCTCATCCTTTATGTCTGAAAATAGCAGTCCAAATAAGTCTCTTGTCTTGAGTCCTTGCTCTCTCAGTTTTTTTAAGCGCTGCGCAGCTAAATATTCCTGTGTTGATCTATGGTGGAATCGAAACGAATTTACACCTGTAGGATCGAAAAGAGGCTTTCCAAGTAGTTCTAATCGTTCTTCAAAACTCCAATCAGTGAGTATCTCACCAATATCAATAACATCAATTTTATTAGCAGAGATTCCTGAGTGAATGGATCTCCGGTTCATCAAGAAAAGAGCCAAGGCTAGACGCTCCGAGCCTTCGATCGACTTATCTTCAGTCAATGAGTTTCTTTTTTTATCGGAGGCTTCTCGAACTTTTTGCTTAATTCCGAATTGAAGTTGCTCTTCAAGGTTCCCTAACTTCCCTTCAGAAGTAAGCTGATCAAGAGCTGAAATAATTTCATAAGGTAAATGATATAGATGCCACAGTTCCTTCTCTTCCAAATAATGTTCAAATGCTTCTGCTTTATTGGGAGCATACGACTTAGCAAACTCCAAAGTCTCATGGCGGGTAAAGGGAAGCAGCGTTAGCACTTGGATAGGTTCATTTGACAACTTATTATCATTTGTCTGCTTACGCTCCTTGGATCCTTTACGAGAAATAATAGTGGTGAGTACCTTCTCACCACATAGAGTTTCAGTCTCAATCTCAGGATGACTTTCTTGAACCACTAATGAAGAAAGTGCTGCATAATCTAACTCCTCATTCCAGTCATTTGGTCGGCAGGATATATAAAACCTAGAACGAGAAAGAGCACTTCCTATGGTTTGTTTAATTTTCCTAAGTGCTTTACGAAGTGTACCTTGGCGTAATTTAAGTTCGTCTACAGCATCCAAAAAGAAGACCGCGTTATCCATGGAAGCATCTTGCCAGCGCTCAAAATCAAGCTCTTCCTCAGCGGTTATTGCGTCAAGAAAATCATGATCCTGAAGCAACTCCAAAGGTACAAAGAATGAGAACTGATTATTAGCCCCTAATAACTGGTGTTGTTGCTTAAACTCATGTGTTTTGCCGCACTTTCCCTCACCCAATACAACGACGCATTGACTGCTATCGATATCTTCCCACCGTATTCCCGCTTCACGCTCTCCCCAAAAAGAAAAGTCGGAGTCCGAGTGGTGCTTTTCGGAATGAGGAGAAAATCGGCGTGTAATAGCCACATGGGTATTAGTCATACTCTTCGATGTTCCTGAAGTGAAAGGAGTTACTGGGCAATATCCTCGCATCACCTAAGATTATTTAGTTTAACATCGCTGATCTTGATGAGAATATGTATGAGTGCTATGAGAGTCAAAAAATCCCAACAAATAGCTTTTGCGTGGAGGACAGCTTTAACTTGGTGTGTAAAAATCCACAGTCTAGTTGCCTGTAAGGATTGTGCTCAAAGTTACATTTGGTTCTCAGTATAAGCTACAGTAATCCAAATTTTGAATGAGAAAGTTAATAAATCTGTTGCGCAAAATCAAGTTGAAGAAGAAATGACTTAGCAGCAAGGTCCGCTCTTTGTCTCAAGCGGACTACCACCGCGCTTCCGTCCATGGTCCACATACTGACCTTAAGAATCATTTGTGGAAGAAAATATGATGGATTTGTAATTCCACAGACCGGCCTGTTTGCAGCCTATTTCTTTCGCCTTTGGTGTTGGTGTTGGTGTTGGTGTTGGTGTTGGTGTTGGTGTTGGTGTTGGTGTTGGTGTTGGTGTTGGTGTTGGTGTTGGTGTTGGTGTTGGTTCAGAATAGACCTAAGACCCTTATATATTCACTATAATAAATGAGCTGTTAAAGGCCTAATATGAACATTCTGAGTGAGAGCATTACACCAAGGTAATACCTCGGTAACTAATAATACGAACAGTATACTAAAAGGGATGTTAATAAACCTAATCAGTATAGGATTAAAGTATATAAAATTAAATATTATAAAAGATTACCTTGTTCACGCCTCTACTAGCCATCGATGTCTCCTGTTTTATTACTCTTTAAGCGCTTGGCCAACTCAGCCTAAGCCTGCGTTGTAAGTTTCTAGCTGCACATTATACAGCGGGCATAAAGCCCGTTAAAGCCGAGCATTATAACGAACTTTTTAAGTACGTAGTGGGAAATTTCAACCGTCATTGCCCAGCTTTTTGATTTCGGACACATAATACATGGCGCAGTAGGACTATATCTGCTGATCCCTGGGTCAGAATTTTTTCAGCGCATAAAAAAGACCGCCATACTCAGTGTACAGCGGTCTGTTTAGGTAGCTAGTCTGATGTTTTATCAGAACCGGTACTGGGCGCTTATGCGGGCGTTGATCGGAGCACCCGTCGCTATATTGTTGGTGTTATGCGCTGACGGAAAATATTCCTCGTCAAACAGATTTTCAATATTCAGCTGGAATGACAGTTGCTCACTGTAGGTGTAATACGCCGCCGCATCCACTCGCCAGAAATCAGGCAGCTCTACTTCGTTATTTAACGTGGCATATTGCTCTGACTGATACATCAGACCCAGACCCACGCGCCATGCGTCGTTAAGTGAGTACTGCTGCCATACTGTAAACATATGCTCAGGCAGCTGCGCCAGATCGCGATTGGCAACCTGACCATCGACCACCCGGCCCATTTCCTCTCCGTCCAGGTTACTGTAACCGGCATTGATGTGCCAGCGCTCAGTCAGCTGGCCGTTCAGCTGAATTTCAAAACCTCTAGTTTCGGTACCTGTCAGAATAGACGCTTCGGGATTATTCGGGTCCTGCGCGGTGCCATTTTCCCGCTCAACCTCAAAGATAGCCGCGGTTAATGCCAGTGCATCGGTCAGGTTCCATTTCAGACCCACTTCTTTGTTCTCAAACTCTTCGGCATCCAGTGCCTGCTCATCAATAGACAGATTCAGGAACTGATCGCCAGAGCGTGGCAAAAATGATTTGCTGTAACTGGCGTATAAAGACACGCTCTCGGCAGGCTTATAAATCAGACCTGCACGAGGCGAGACTTCGGTATCAGAGCTGCTCAGCATGCCATTATTGCCATCTTCTGCGCCATTGGCGGCTTCAATCGCATCAAGCACATCAATATCAAAGTTGTCATAGCGCACACCAGCTACAACTTTCCACTGATCATTGAGACTAATTTCATCCTGAATAAAGACCGAGGTAAAGGTCACATCCGATGCGCTGGCGCGTACCGGCTCAGTCAGGCTCTTTGGCGGCACAACCAGTGGATCGCTGAACATAAAGGTGATCTGGTCGTCCTGCGTTTGGGCAAAAAACGCATCACGGCGGGCATTCTCGGTATCCTGATTGCCATACTCGATACCAGTCAAAATAGTATGCTCAAAATAGCCGTCACTGACCTGACCGACCAGGTTCAGCTGCATCAGAGTGTTTTGACGGGTCGTGGTGTCTTTATACCCGTCCAGCGTAACCGTATTGTCCAGGTCGCTGAAACCCACCGGATACAGGTTCTGATACAGTTTGTCGTAGTCAGCATACTGCACGGTGGCATTGGCCGACCAGTTATCAGTTAGCTCCTGCTCGATACGCAGTTTGGCAATATGAGCTTCCAGCGTAGTGTTGTTGAAATCCGGCTTGCCAAAGAAAGTATCCCGATATCCTTCAAGCGGCGCGCCATTGAGCGATGGTACGCCCCGGTCTACGACGCGGTCATCATTAACATACTCGTAGGAGGCGCGAATGGTAGTGTCATCAGAGGCATGCAGTGTGTAGGTCGGATTGATGGCGTAACGCTCACCGTCTTTAAAATCACGATGATTATCAATATTGTCAAACACACCGTTAACCCGAAATGCCTGTTTTTCATCAATGCTATGGTTGCTGTCAATACTGACAGAACCAGCTGAGAAGGTATTGATACCGGCAGACAGCGTAGTGAAGTTCTGGTTTACTTCGGCCACTTTAGTCACGCGGTTAATCACACCACCGCCGCCCCCACGGCCAAACAACAAAGCATTGGCACCACGCAGGATTTCTACGCGTTCAAGGTTATACAAGGGACGAAAATACTGCACATCATCCCGCAGTCCATCAACAAAAAAGTCTGCCGTTGTGTTCTGACCGCGAATGGTAATTTGATCGCGGTGGTCTTCACCCAGCCCGATGCTGACACCAGGAGTGTATTGCATGACGTCGGCCACACTAAACATGGCTTGCTCTGACATTTGCTCGGCTGTAACAACAGAAACTGACTGGGGCACATTAATCAGCAAGGTTGGCGTTTTAGTGCCGGCCGCAGCCTGCTGACCAAAAAATGCACCGCGTACTGTAATCCGTTCTACACCTTTCTCATCCTGGGGTTCGGCTGCATGAGCCATGATTGGTAGGGAAAAAGCAGCGGCAACAGCAACTGCAACAACATGTTTTTGCACTGTGTGTGTCCTCGTATAACTTCAGGTTTACGAATGATAAGAATTATTATTTACAGCAGTATAATTAAATTAACTTTAAATTAGAATTAAATAAAAATTAAAAATGAGAATGATTTACTTAACGTTTACTACTCTTAACAATCAGTATCAGGGGCAAGGCAAAGTCTGAACGGGCATAAAAAAGCCGGCGTCTGATGCGCCGGCTTGGTCTGTTAGCTTACTTACCGTGTTACCACCACACGGTATAGAACGCGATAAGCAGTGCAATAACTGCCAGCGAGCTGACATTAAATACCTTACTGGTACCAAACTGCACGTCTTTGACGTTCACAGCTTGTGGATGATCGCCTTTGCCCTGGGCCAGCGAGACTACAACAGCCAGACCGGTACACAGCAGGAAGACCACACCAACACGGTCGATAAACGGCAGTTCCGGCCAGAAGATGGAGAACAGCAGACTGAATACAAAAGAACCCAGTGCTGCCAGCAGACCTGCGGTCGCCGTAGTCTTTTTCCAGAACATACCCAGCACAAACAGGGTCACAATGCCTGGCGTAAAGAAGCCGGTGAATTCCTGAATATACTGGAATGCCTGATCAAAGTTCCCCAGCAGAGGCTTGGCCACCGCCATAGCAATAATCAGGGCAATCAGGCTCACCAGACGGCCCACCAGAACATAATGCTGCTGGCTCTCGTTAGGCTTTTTATCTTTGTAGATATCCATCGTAAAGATGGTAGAAACACTGTTGGTCATCGACGCCAGTGAAGAGACAATGGCTGCGACCAGTGCGGCAAAAATCAGTCCTTTAAGACCTACCGGCATCAGTGTCATCAGTGACGGATACGCTTCGTCAGCGCGATCTAAGTCCGGTGAAATGATAACGGCTGCAATACCTGGTAATACCACAATCAAAGGCATCAGCATTTTCAGGAATGCTGCAAACACAATCCCTTTTTGCGCTTCACCGATACTTTTTGCCGCCAGCGTCCGCTGAATGATGTATTGGTTAAAGCCCCAGTAAGACAGGTTCATAATCCACATACCGCCAACCAGTACAGAAATACCCGGCAGATCTTTATAAAAAGGATTATCTTCTGACAGAATCATATCGAACTTTTCAGGCAGGCGATTGGTCAGGTCAACAAAGCCCTGAATCGCACCATTACCGTCACTGATCATGTTCAGCGCGGTGTAAGACAAGAACAGACCACCAATGATCAACAGAACCACCTGAATGATATCGGTCATCGCAACGGCTTTAAGACCACCATATAAGGAATAGGCCAGCGAGAACGCGCCTAAGAAAATCATCCCCCACACAATGTCGATGCCAGCGATAGTATTGATTGCCAGTGCACCCAGCCACAGTACAGCGGTCAGGTTAACAAAGATGTATACACCCAGCCAGAAAATCGCCATGACCTTACGTACACGGTGATCATAACGCTGCTCGAGGAATTGCGGCATGGTGTAGATTTTGTGTTTCAGGAAGATCGGCAGGAAATACTTACCAACGATAATCAATGTAAGCGCTGCCATCCACTCGTACGACGCAATCGCTAAACCCAGTTTATAGCCTGAGCCTGACATACCGATGATTTGTTCAGCCGAGATGTTGGCCGCAATCAGCGAGGCCCCGATGGCCCACCAGGGCAGACTGGAGCCGGCCAGAAAATAATCGTTGGTGTCTTTGGCGTGCCCGGCTTTTTCCCGGGACACCCATCCGGCAATGCCTATTAGTGCGATAACGTATACTACGAATACCGCAATATCTAACGTTTCTATGTTCATATGTATCCCAACAGCTGTGTTGTTATATTACATCACAATTACTCAACTGCCGGGATACAGGCTCCGTTTCTTAGGAGAAAGCGCCCTTTTCAGCTGAGCAAACGTAAATGGTTTGTTTAAGTCCAGTCTCGCTATGATAAAATTTATTTACAGTATTCGTAACCTCTGAAACCAAATTTTTTGGAACCAGGGCAACAACGCATCCGCCGAAGCCACCTCCGGTCATTCGAACACCGCCTTTATTACCGACGACCTGAGAGACAATTTCCACCAGATAATCTATCGGTTTTACTGTAATTTCAAAATCATCACGCATTGAGGCGTGGGATTCTGCCATTGCTTTGCTGACCGCCGCAATATCACCTTCACGCAGTGACCGGAACGTATCCACCGTTCGTTGATTTTCAGTAATAATATGACGGGCTCGGCGATAAACAGGATCGCTCATATTATCGCGGCAGGCTTCCAGCAACGGTAAATCGGCGTGACGCAGACTTTTCACCTGCATCGCCGCGGCGGCTTCCTCGCATTGCTGGCGGCGCAGATTATATTCACTGTCCACCAACCCGCGTTTAACATTTGAGTTAATAATCACAATATCCAGGTCGTCTGGCAGGTTGGAATGCTCAAATGTCAGCGATTCACAGTCCAGTAACATACCCTGACCTTCTTCTCCCATGGCAGAAATCAGCTGATCCATGATGCCGCATGAACAACCGACAAAATCATTTTCTGCCTTTTGGCCCAGTAACGCGGCTTTCACGCCATCCAGATTCAGGTCATACAGATCTGAAAACGCTTTTAATACTGCAATTTCAAATGACGCCGAAGAGCTCAGGCCTGCCCCCTGCGGTACATTGCCGGTAATCATCAGATTGGCACCGCCAATCTGCGGGAAGTCATGCTGCAGCATTTTAATCACGCCACGCACATAGTTGGCCCAGCCTTGCTGCTCATCAAACTCAATCGCGTCAAGGGAAAACTGGTTACGCTGATTGTCAAAATCGACCGCCACGGCGTCTATCTGCCGGTCATCACGGGTCGACGCTGCAATCCAGGTACCAAAGTTAATGGCGGCAGGAAAAACAAACCCACCGTTGTAATCTGTGTGCTCGCCAATCAGGTTGACCCGTCCTGGCGCGTGGACTAACCGGGCTGGCTGCTGATGAAATGTTGAGGCAAATTGCGCTGTCAGCGTGGTTTGATCAATCATTACTGCTGTTCCTTATAATGTACTGTGGATAGCGCTTTTAGGCGATCTGCTGCCTGCTCCGGGGTCAGGTCCCGTTGCGCTTCGGCCATCATTTCATAGCCAACCATAAATTTTTTCACCGATGCAGAGCGCAGCAGTGGTGGGAAAAAGTGCGCATGCAGTCCCCACTCAGGGTGCTCTTCACCATCATTGGGTGCACTGTGCCAGCCCATAGAGTAAGGAAATGATGTTGCAAACAGGTTGTCATAGCAGATCGTAATTTGCCCTACGATATCTGCCAGCGAGGCTTGCTGCGCTTCATTCAGTTCGGTGATTGAACGCACCGCAAACCGCGGCAATAAAATCACTTCAAATGGCCAGGCTGCCCAGTACGGCACAATGGCTGCCCAGTCATCATTGAGGCGGACGACGCGCTCATTACTGGCGATTTCTTTTTCAACATAGTCCAGCAACATACAGCGCTGATGATCGGCAAAGTATTGCGTGAAATGGGTCAGCTTTTTCTGTGCCTGCGTTGGCAGGTGTTTTTGGGCCCACACCTGACCATGCGGATGTGGATTAGAACAGCCCATCATCGCGCCTTTGTTTTCAAAGACCTGCACCCATGCATGGTCCTGACCCAGTTCGGCAGTTTGCTCCATCCAGGTTTTAACTACTTCAAGACGGGCCTCATCGGTCAGTTCAGGCAGTGTTTTACTGTGATCAGGAGAAAAACAGATAACCCGGCTGCGGCCCTGCTCGGCCTGCATTTTAAACAGGGGATCATCGGTTTGCGCATCCGGCGTATCCTGCTTAAGTGCAGCGAAGTCGTTTTCAAATACAAAGGTACCGGTATAGGGCGGATTCACCTCACCATTTATACGGGTATTGCCAGCACACAGATAACAGGTTTCATCATATGACGGACGCTGATCGTTTGACGGCTCTTCCGACTGGCCCTGCCACGGGCGCTTGGCACGGTGCGGAGACACCAGCACCCACTCACCAATAAGCGGGTTATAACGACGATGCGGATGATCAGTCGGGTCAAATTGTGTGGGCATAACAAAATCTCTCTTGTCTGTGTCAGGCAACGTTAACCAGCCTGGCCGGCCTGTAATCCGGGTATCTGTTTCCGGAGCATAAGGTAAACGCTTTACCTGAAAAATCAATAAAAAGTCAGCGGCCTGCCCTGCTCACGCAGGTAACCTGCTGACTTAAGGTTAAATATTGCTGAACTTATACACTATGGTAGAACAATGTGTTTCACCGGGTCGTACCCAGGGTCCCGGAAATGCAGACTGATTGGGGGCGTCTGGAAAAGCCTGTGGCTCCAGCGCCAGGGCGCAGCGATCAGTGTACTGCCTTTGCTCACGACCAGTCCCCGTAGCGCCTAAAAAATTCCCCGAATACAGTTGTACACCCGGGCTGTCGGTGAATACCGTTAATACCCGGCCACTCTCGGGGTCGGTCACCACCGCAAATGGGGTACTCAGATCCTGACAGTCCGCGCGGGCGACAAAATTATGGTCATAGCCACTACCAATGCCCAGCTGTTCATCTTCATGAGCAATTCGCTCTCCCAGTGCGCGGGCGCGGGTAAAATCAAACGGCGTGCCTGCGACCGGCGCAATCTCACCGGTTGGCAGCACTTTATTATTGACGGGTAAAAACGCATCTGCGGCTAATTGTAGCTGATGGTCAAGCACACTACCGTGACCGGACAGATTGAAATAACTGTGATTTGTCAGACTCACCGGTGTGGTCTTATCGGTGGTGGCCTCAAATGCCAGGGTAAGGGCATTGTCATTATTCAGTGTGTAGGTGGCTTTCACTGTCAGTGTACCCGGAAAACCGTTTTCCCCGTCAGGGCTGGTTACCTTAAGTGTGACTCCGCAGGCATCAGCCCGGGTAAATGGCTCAGCCTGCCAGATTCTTTTATTTAGTCCAAGCGGCCCGCCATGCAGAATATTGCTCTTTTCATTGGTGTGCAGCGGATAGTGAACGCCATCCAGCGTAAAACCACCATTTCCGATACGGTTTGCATAACGACCCACCAGCGCACCAACATAATGCGCATCGTCGATATAGTCTTGCAGAGTGTCGAAACCAATGACCACGTCACACAGCACACCATTTTTGTCTGGTACCAGCATATTGGTGATAATGCCGCCAAAATCTGTGATGTTTACCACCATGCCGTGGATGTTCTTTAATGAAAAAAGCGTGACCGTCTGATTCTGATACTCGCCAAAATCCTTGTGCGTAATCGTGCAGTTCGTGTTGGTGAGTGAAGGCTGCGACGATGGCTTGGCAGTTGACATAGAATTTCCTCAGCTAAAAAAAATTTAAACGACTGACTTGCTCGTAACGCACAGATAACACAAACTATTAACAAGACAGCAACAAGGGTATACGTTTTCCCTTGCTTTGAAAAGAGTCATGCCTATTTTTCTTTCCCGTCGGAAACGTTAATAAGGAAAATTTTCCTTTATAGTTTTTCCTATATATAGGCAGGCATGCTAATCTCCTGCGTCGGGTGTGACCCCCCAAGCAATTAATCAGTAAGGATTGTATTCGTTCTCATGGCCACCATCAAAGACATTGCAAGTGCTGCAGGTGTTTCTCTTGCTACCGTTTCCCGGGTGATAAACAACGGCCCTAAAGTGGGTGACAAAACCCGTGAGAGGGTAAAAAAGATTATGGCTGAGATGGGCTACCGTCCCAACGCTAATGCCCGGGCGCTGGTGACTCAGCGCAGTGCTTCACTGGGGGTGGTTATTGCAGAACTTCTGGACCCGTTTTTTGCCACTTTGGCCCATGGCATAGAAACCGTAACCAGCCGGCACAAAGTGCAGATTCTGATGAGCGCCGGTTCGATTGAAAAGCAAACCGAGCTCAAAGCCATTGAAACCCTGATGGAACATCGGGTTGAAGCTATGGTGGTGCATAGCAAAGCGCTGGATGATCAAACCTTAATCGACTTTGCCGCCCAGATCCCCGGTTTTGTACTGATTAACCGCTACATTCCGGAAATTGCTAATCGATGTGTGTGGCTTGATAATGTGGCCGGCGGCCGCCTAATGGCCGAGCATATGATACGGGCCGGGCATCGGGATATTGCCGTGATCAGCAGCCGCTATCAGATTGTTGACCCGATTCAGCGTATTGAAGGAATTCGACAGGCATTCAACGATGCCAATCTGGCGCTGCCGGAAAGCCATATTGAGTACAGCACGCCCGATCAGGAAGGGGGCGAAAAAGCCATTCAGAATCTGCTGGCCAAAAGTATTCCGTTCACCGGGGTGCTGGCGTACAACGATGCCATGGCCTCTGGTGCCATGTCGATGCTGCAGGACCACGATGTGGATATTCCCGGTAAGGTATCGATAATTGGTTATGATGATGTGCTGCTGGCCAAATACTGCCGCCCCAAGCTGACCACCCTGCGCTATCCGGTTGAGATGATGGCTGCCAAAGCGGCTGAGCTGGCACTGCGTTATGCCGGTGGCGAACCGCCTGAAGAAGGTGTAACGTTTAAATACACACCCACTATCGTTAAACGTGAATCTGTCTCTAATATATAATTACAGTTTTCCCGGGCCTCTGCCGCTTTAGACTTTGACGATAACAACCGAAAAAGAAATATAACGACATGGATGCGCCAGATTATTCACAATACACTTTGGAAGAGCTGGAGCAGGCTTATCGCAGCCTTGACCATAGCGCTTATCCACAGCGTGCTGCTCTTTTGCGCCAGATGATTGAGGAGCGTCAGGCTCCCGCCGGCCCAATATCCGATACCGCCGCGCCAACTCAGACCCCGGTCTCATCAACACCGGTATATTCTGCCATGCCCTCGCCATCAGAGGCCGCTGTCACGGTAGACCCTTACAGCGACGGACCGGTTTCACCATTCTCCGCGCTGGCGCGTCGGCGAGAGCGTCTGGCCGCGTATGTAATTGATGCGCTGATTGCCACTTTGACCATGGTGCCATTATTAATCTATTTTGGTCTGGATAAACTCAGCTCCGGTGAGCCTGCTATATTGCTGATGATGCTGGTCTACGGCGTCCTGAGTTTTTTATGCGTTCATGGCTACCTGATTTACGAACGAGGCCAGACGGTGGGTAAACATTTTCTGCATATTCGGGTTGAGGATCGCAACGGCAATAAAGCCAGTTTTTCGCGTTACTTTTTTCGCCGATATCTGATTATGGCTGTGTTTTACAGCCTGCCTTTCATCGGTCCGCTGATTTCCCTGCTCGACCCGCTGTTTATCTTTCGCAGCAATCGTCGTTGTTTGCATGATGAGATTGCCAAAACTCAGGTGGCGTATCTTCCGGATTAACCGGGCTCATTCATCGCCGGGGCCAAATCGCTGTTTTTATCACCATAGTCGCAAACTACTGGCAGCCCCATGCCCCTTTGCGCACAATGGTGTTTCAAACCAATAACAATGACAATGACAGGGAACACCAATGAACACATCCAGACCATGGCACCATGCACTGCGTGGCGCGCTGACCAGCATTCTCGCAGTCACTGTATTTAGCGCCCAGGCTACCTCTTTTCCGCCCCCGCTTAATCAACAGCAGACCAAGCAGCTCAGAGTCATCAAAAACACCGCTTTACAGGTCGATTTGTCCTATCAGGTAATTGAATCTCTGACCACAGAAGTCGGTGCACGACTGGTTGGCACACCGGCTGAAAAGCAATCGGTCACCTGGGCGGTCAATAAAATGAAAACGCTGGGATTTGATAAGGTCTGGGTGGAAGAAAGTGAAGCCCGTTTGTGGCAGCGTGGCGATTTACAGGCAGCGATCACCAAGCCATACCAGCACAATATTGTGGCCCTGGCGTTGGGAAACAGTGTGGGGACCGGCGGCAAAGCCCTGACCGGCGAGGTGGTTGAGTTTGCCGATTTGGCCGCGCTCAACGCCGCCCCGGCAGGGTCTCTGGAAAATAAAATTGCCTTTGTCTCTTACCGGATGACCCGACACAAAGACGGCCACGGGTATGGCAGCGCGGTAGGTGCGCGGGTAACCGGTGCCGCCCAGGCTGCCAAAAAAGGCGCGGTGGCATTTATCATGCGATCAGTGGGTACCGACACAAACCGCTTTGCCCATACCGGCGTTTCGCGTTATGAAGACGGGGTCAAAAAAATCCCGGCTGTAGCCATTTCTAACCCGGACGCAGACTTACTGCAAAATGCCCTCAAGCATAAGCAGCCTGTTACATTTTCCTTAACCATGAGTGCCAGCGGCCCAACCGGCCAAACAACCACCATTGCCAATGTTATCGGTGAGGTCACCGGCAGCAGCAAACCGCAGGACATCGTCACCCTGGGCGCGCACCTGGACAGCTGGGATGTCGGCACGGGCGCCATTGATGATGGCATCGGCGTGGGGATTACCCTGGCCGCCGGGCATTATCTCAGCCAGCTTAACCCACGGCCGGCCCGAACCTTGCGGGTGATTTTATTTGCCGCCGAGGAAATTGGTTTATATGGTGCAAAAGATTATGTTGCCCGCCGTCAGGGGGACCTGCAAAACCATGTTATCGGTGCAGAATGGGATTTTGGTAATGGTAAAATATATCAGCTGGAGCCAGGTGTAAGTAAAGACTCACTTCCCGCTATAGCGGCTTTTGCCCGATTCCTTTCTCCCATGGGCATTAGCATGGCGCAGACTAACAATGCCAAGGGGCAGTCAGATATGAGCGCTCTGGGTGAGGCAGGTCAGCCTGCGGTGAACTTTAACCCTGACGGTACCGATTACTTTGATTATCACCACACCGAAAACGACACACTGGACAAAGTTGATCGCGACGCCCTTAAATTCAATACGGCGGTATACAGCATGTTTGCGTTATTCGCCACATCTACAGGCGCGGATTTCAGACAGTAACCCCAATAGCCCGGGGCGATGTCAGCGCAGCCCCGGGTATTGCTTGAATGAATTGATAAAATCACGGTAACGGGGAATAACCCGGTAGTTTTCCATGGTTTCGGCATGTCTTGCACCAGGCACTACGATGATCTCTTTGTTGGTGCTTGGTGAGATGTCGTATAGCTCACGGCCAAATTCAACCGGTGTAAGCTGGTCATCACGGCCGGATAAAATCAGCAGTGGCCCGTGGTAATTGCGGATATAGTCGGCGTTATCCACCAGCGCCAAGTCTGCCGATACTGCCAGATACGTAAAATACTTGGTCCATTCAGGCACCATGTTCTGGGCAACATCAGTGATACGGTTAACCGGACCATCGAGCACCAGGCCGTCAACATCCCGCACGGAGGCAACATAGCTGCCTACAATACTGCCCATCGACAAACCGTGAACGACTGTGGGCAAGACATTGGGAAAAACACTTTTACCATAATCAAACACCTGTAACGCATCCGCTTTCAGGTTGGCCATACGCATGGTGGAAGCTTTTTCGCTGGCGCCAACGCCCTGATAGTCCACCCATAAAATATTCGCCGGAATCTGACCAAACTGATGCATCAGCCCCGATGAGCGGGAGATACTCATGCCATTGCCACCGTAAAACACGATGTTGACCACCGGATTAGGGTAAGACACGGCGATGCCCTTGAGCGTCAGTCCCTGGGCGTTGGTTAACTCCACCGTAGTAATCGACACCTCGGCTTCATCGTCGTTGACCCGTTTATGCAACTGCGTGGTATCGATAGGCGTAATCTTGCTGTCCTGTTGTACAAAGCTACTGCTGCTGACATCAATGGCACAGCCAGTCACCAGCATACAAAGGCCTACAAGCCCGAATAGACGGCGGGAAAACATCACAAACACACCTTGTCTGAATGATTAGCGAAGATAGACAGAAGCAGGCAGAGGCCAGACGGCCCTGCCTGTCAGGATGCAGTATACCCGGCAAACCAGCCAAGTACATGAAAAACCACACGCTGTTTGTAGTGTTACTACAGTGTGCTCAGCGCTGCTGAATTTTACCGTTGTGCACCATGATGCAGTCCATACCAGCATGCCGCGCAGCCTCTGCTCCAATACTGGTGTCCTCAAACACCACGCACTTTTCCGGTGCTACACCGATCAGTTCAGCCACCTTCAAAAAGGTTTCACCGTCTGGTTTGCCACGCGAGACATCCGTGGCACTGACCAGCGCATCAATGCGGCTAAGCAGACCATGGTGCTCCAGCAGACTCTCTGCCTGCCTGCGCTCAGCGCCGGTACCCACACCTATTTTCATGGTTGGCCGGTAATGCTCAAATACCGCAGCGGTATCGGCAATCAGGGTTGGCGTATGATCCAGCTTAAGCCAGGTATACTGTTTATACCTGGCCACTTCCTCTGGGTTGTGCGCCAGCCCGTGTTTTTCATTGAGCAGCTCTGCGGTGGCTGCTGATGGCACGCCGCCAAGGCTATGCAAAAAGGCTTCGTCAAACGGGTAACCAAAAGCCAGACAGGTTTGTTCCCAAGCCTGTAAGTGAGAGCCCATAGAATCAATCAGCGTACCATCCATATCAAACACAATGCCATCGTAGGCACTTAAATCTACCATCGTAGTCACCTGTACTGTTGCCTTAGGCAGTGTAAAAGATAAGATTAGCAACGCTGCGCCGGCCAAAAAAGATTAATCCGGCGCACAAAATTTATGTTTCGTAGGATTTGATTAAGGCATCAGCCTGATGCTGATCAAAATCTTTAGTCACTTTTAGATACACCATGCCTTCACTGGTTGCGATGGTGGTTTCCTCAACTCCGGCCAGGGTTTTCAGCGCATCTGACAACGAGCCGTGACGCTCACCGGGCACCTGCATTTGCAATGACACCCGCTTGACCCGGCTGGCTTCTTTTAAACCGGTGAGCAGAAACAGCCAGATACCCGCGGCGCCGGCCCCCACCAGATAAGCCGTCTGGGCAGAAAAATGATCCGTCACCACACCTGACAGCGCACCGCCAAGAAACGCCCCAAAAAACTGAAAGCTGGCGTAAATGCCCATGGCACTGCCTTTCTGACCGGCTGGCGCAATACTGGACACCAGCGCCGGGAAACTCGCTTCTAAATAATTAAACCCGGTAAAAAACAGCGCAATGGCGGTAAAAGCCAGCCACTGACTGTGATGCTGCAAACCAAGCATGGCAAAAGCCAGCGCCATAAAAGCGGCTGCCAGCATAACCAGCGGTTTTGGCGTCCGGCCGCGGGCCGCGCCCATCATTATGGTTAAACCCACTATGGAGATAGCCAGTACCGGCAGGTACAGCTTCCAGTGGCTGTCCAGCTGCATATCAAAGTGCAGTAAGGTTACCGGCAGCTGCACAAATAACAGGGTGATCATCATATGCAGGAACATCACGCTGACATTTAAACGCCACAACTGTGGCGAGACAAACAGCTGCCGGATATGCCGGGCCTGGGGCAGCACATCGCCGCTACTACGCTGAGAAACACCGGGCACCGCCCAGGTGATGAGCGGCATACAGCACAGTGCCAGAATACCGGTCACCGCAAAAATACCAGACAACCCCCAGTGATTGGCAATCACCGGCCCGACCAGCACCGCCAGGTAGAAAGAAAAACCAATTGCAATACCAATAATGGCCATGACTTTAGCCCGCTGTGCCTCACGGCTGACATCGGTAGCCAACGCCATTATGGCCCCGGCAATCGCCCCGGCGCCCTGCAATACCCGGCCAATAATCATTACGGTCAGCGAGTCTGCGTTGGCAGCAATCAGGCTGCCCAGGGCAAATACACTTAAGCCCAGCAAAATAACCGGTTTTCGGCCCCAGCGATCAGATAACATTCCCATCGGGATTTGCAGCGCAGCCTGAGTCAGGCCATACCCGCCTACGGCCAGACCGACCAGTAACGGGGAATAGTCCGGATAGTCCATCGCGGCCACTGCCAGTACCGGCATGACCATGAATAATCCCATCATCCTGAGCACATAAACCAGTGCCAGGGACAGCGCTGCGCGTACCTCTAATGCGTTCAAACCGTGCCTTTACAAATGTCTTTAACTGACCGCGAAGTGTACCACAAATTGTGACCGCGCCCAGTCAGGTGAAACTATGCTGAGTTGATCTGCCTTGTTGCTGCGGCGTAAGTAATGAATATTTTTAACCCCCAGTGTGGCATACTGGATCTTTTGGCGATGATTAGGTTTCAATGGATAAAATCGAAATACGGGGTGCCCGCACCCACAATCTGAAGAACGTCGATTTAACAATTCCCCGAGACAAGCTGGTAGTCATCACCGGCCTGTCAGGGTCCGGTAAATCGTCGCTGGCTTTCGATACACTGTACGCCGAAGGACAGCGCCGCTATGTAGAATCTTTATCTGCATATGCCCGTCAGTTTTTGTCGATGATGGAAAAACCCGATGTCGATCATATCGAAGGATTGTCTCCGGCCATTTCCATTGAGCAAAAATCCACATCGCATAATCCCCGCTCTACGGTCGGGACCATTACCGAAATATATGATTACTTACGTTTAATGTTTGCCCGGGTGGGCACGCCGCGTTGTCCGACTCATGATGTGCCGCTGGATGCCCAGACCATCAGTCAGATGGTGGACAAGGTGCTGGAAATGCCAGAGGGTACCAAGCTGATGCTGCTGGCCCCGGTGGTGCAGGATCGTAAGGGTGAACACGTTAAGTTATTACAAAATCTGGCTGCTCAGGGTTTTATTCGAGCCCGGATTGATGGCGAGGTCTGTGACCTGTCTGATCCTCCGCCGCTGGATTTACAGAAAAAACACACTATTGAAGTGGTGATTGACCGCTTCAAGGTGCGTGATGATTTGCAGCTACGTCTGGCAGAGTCATTTGAAACTGCGCTGGAGTTATCAGGCGGCAATGCCAAAGTGGCTTACATGGATGATGACAGCATCCAGGATGTGGTCTTTTCCGCCAACTTTGCCTGTCCGCATTGCGGATACAGCCTGAGTGAGCTTGAGCCACGTCTGTTTTCATTTAACAACCCGGCCGGCGCCTGCCCGACCTGTGATGGCCTGGGTACCCGACAATTTTTTGATCCTGCCAAAGTCATTGTCAGCGACGAGTTGAGTTTGTCTGGCGGGGCCATTCGTGGCTGGGACAAGCGCAGTTATTATTATTTTCAGATGTTACAGGCGGTTGCCGAGCATTATGAATTTGATCTGAGCAAACCTTTTGCCGAACTGAGCGACCAAAACCGCGATATTGTTCTGTATGGTTCCAAAGGCAAGTCACTGAAGTTCAAGTACATCAATGATCGTGGCGACATTATGGAGCGCAAGCACCCGTTTGAGGGTGTGATTCCCAACATGGAACGCCGCTACCGTGAAACAGAGTCTACTGCGGTTCGTGAGGAGCTGGCCAAACATCTGGCACAGCAGCCGTGTTCCAGTTGTGGGGGGTCTCGTCTGCGTGAAGAAGCCCGAAATGTATTTATCCAGCACACTAATTTGCCCGAAATTGCTGATATGTCGATTGCCGGTGCTTATGAGTTTTTTGACAGCCTGTCATTAACCGGCGCCAAAGCACAAATTGCGGAAAAAATTCTCAAAGAGATTCAGGACCGGCTGGGCTTTCTGGTTAATGTTGGCCTGAATTATCTGTCCCTGTCGCGCAGTGCCGATACCCTGTCCGGCGGTGAAGCCCAGCGAATCCGTCTGGCCAGCCAGATTGGTGCCGGCCTGGTTGGTGTGATGTATGTTCTGGATGAACCCTCTATCGGATTGCACCAGCGGGATAACGAACGCTTGCTGCAAACCCTGACCCGCTTGCGGGATCTCGGCAACACCGTACTGGTGGTAGAGCACGACGAAGATGCTATTCGTGAGGCCGACTTTATCATTGATATCGGCCCGGGCGCCGGGGTTCATGGCGGTGAAGTGATTGCCGCCGGTAGTCTGGAAGACATTACAGGGTGTGAAGACTCACTAACCGGAAAATACCTGTCAGGCATTGAGAAAATTGAAATTCCTGAACAGCGAAATGCGCCGGACAAGAAAAAATGGCTGACGCTGGAAGGGGCAACGGGTAACAACTTGCAGGACGTCACCCTGAATGTGCCAGTGGGTCTGATGACCTGTGTTACCGGCGTATCCGGTTCGGGTAAATCCACGCTGATTAACGACACCTTCTACCGTATTGCTCAGCGTGAGCTGAACAATGCAACCGCCAATGAGCCTGCGCCGCATAGAGGAATGACCGGTCTTGAACACCTGGATAAGGTCGTGGATATCGACCAGAGCCCGATTGGGCGTACCCCGCGTTCAAACCCGGCCACTTATGCAGGCATTTTCACGCCCATCCGTGAGCTGTTTGCCGGTACCCAGGAAGCTCGTTCGCGGGGCTACAAACCTGGCCGGTTCAGCTTCAACGTGAAAGGCGGCCGGTGTGAAGCTTGTCAGGGTGATGGTGTGATTAAGGTAGAAATGCACTTTCTGCCCGATGTATATGTGCCCTGTGACGTATGCAAGGGCAAGCGCTATAACCGTGAAACCCTGGAAGTGAATTACAAGGGCAAGAATATCAACGAAGTGCTTGATATGACGGTAGAAGAAGCCCGGGACTTCTTTGATGTGATTCCAGCGATATCCAGAAAACTGCAAACCTTGATGGATGTGGGTCTGTCGTATATCAAATTAGGCCAGGCAGCCACCACGTTGTCCGGAGGCGAAGCCCAGCGGGTGAAGCTGGCCAAGGAACTGTCTAAACGAGACACCGGTCAGACCCTGTATATTCTGGATGAGCCTACCACAGGTCTGCATTTTCATGACATTAAACAGTTGCTGGCCGTGTTGCACAAGCTGCGCGACCATGGCAATACGGTGGTGGTCATCGAGCATAATCTGGATGTGATTAAGACCGCTGACTGGCTGATTGATCTGGGCCCCGAGGGCGGCTCAGGCGGCGGTCAGATTATTGCGGAAGGCACACCAGAGACGGTAGCAGACAGTAAAGTATCGCATACTGGTCGCTTCTTAAACCCCATGCTCAGCAAGCAGGCCTGATATTGTGTTGTATGCCCACCGTGCTAAGGTGGGCATCATATATTGATAACAATAAGGCACTTATGTCTCACCCTACTCCCTTTGAAACCACTTTTGATGTGCGTTTTTGTGAAACTGACGCACTGGGCCATGTGGGCAATACTGTATTGGTACAGTGGTTTGAAGCAGCCCGGGATCCCATTTTTTCTTTTTTCACGCCAGAGTTAGATATCAACAACTGGCCTCTCATACTGGCCAGTTATAAGGTCGACTTTCATCAACAGCTTTATTACGGCAAGCCGGTAACAATTAAAACTTATATCAGCCGCATTGGCGGTAGTTCGTTTGATGTGCACCAGCAGGTTTGGCAAAACGAGCAGCACTGCGCGACCGGGCTGACCACGCTGGTTCACTTTGACTTTGCCACCCAGCGGTCTGCGCCGATTAGCGATGAAGTTAAAGCCGAAATGGCCCGACACCTGCTGGAGCAATAATATGAATCAGCAGCCCACCGACTTTATTGAAGTGATTGACGATGTGTTACCTGCGCAGCTGTGTCAGCAAATTATCACCCAGTTTGAAAACAGTGAGAATGTCAGGCCGGGCAGAACCGGCGGCGGCGTCGATCTGGATAAAAAACGCAGTCATGATGTCAGTTTTAGTGAAAATCAGGAATTTGCCAGTTTGTTCCAACCGGTTATGGAGCAGACAAGTAAAGCGTTACTGGACTACATGGAAAAGTATTTTTTTGCCCTGATCGGGCCAATTGGTTTAACCGTGCGTCATCCTGAGTCAGGCGAACCGGTGAAGCTGACCCAGCAAAACTTTGCCGAGGTGGGTAAGCCTAACCTGCCCAATCTGCTCAACTACCTGTTTCGCATTGGAGAGATTAACACCCAGCGCTACACGGCCGGTGAAGGTGGTTATCCTTACTGGCATTCAGAGGTGTACCCGCAGTTACCCCATAACGATGCGCTGCATCGCATGCTGCTGTTTATGTATTATCTTAATGATGTGGATGAAGGTGGCGAAACTGAGTTTTTCTACCAGGGCCGGGTGATAAAACCCAAAGCCGGCCGCATGGTGATTGCACCGGGGTATTTTACCCATACCCACCGTGGCAATATTCCTGAAAGCAACGACAAATACATTCTGACCTCATGGCTGTTATTTAACCGCGCCGAGCATATTTATACGCAGGGCTAAGTTCTGCATACCGGGCCCGGCTCACACGGCCAGTTTGTGCAACACCGGGTCACAAGCATCAGGCGGCCTGGTCGTGACGCTGTTCTTTGAGCGAGCGTAAGGCCGCAATTTTACCCAGCTTGTAGCCGCGCTCCAACTTACGCCGGGCCATGGTCAGGCGTTTTACATTAAAGCCTGCCGGTGGTGCAATGATATTCAGCGTCAGGTCGGCTGGCGGGTTGCGTAAAAAGGCCAGGGTTTCATTGTAGATATCAGGCCGGCGCAGCAAAGTATCGAGCAAAGCAGGCTGATGTCCATACATCTTTTCCATCAGCCATGAGCCTTTGGTCGCTGGTTTTTCAAATCCCAGCGGCTGGGACAATACCACGGTAATTTCGCGGGCACCCATTTCATAGGCTTTACGCACCGGAATCGCATCGGCCACACCACCGTCAATATACGTATGCTTACCAATGCGGGTCTGGTCCCGGTAGGCTACCGGCAATGAACACGAGGCCACCATTAAATCATCAATATTTTCATGATTGGCCTGCAGATAATCGCACTGCCCGGTATCCACATTAGTTACCCCCACATACAAGGGGGTGCGAGTGGCTACCGTGGCCTGCCGCTCATCCAGTTGTGATCGGCACTGATGCCATAGCCAGTGAACATCGGTCATGTGACCGCCGCGAATAAAACGAAGCGGACTGAAAAATTCCCGTTTGGTGGCATAATCTGTAATGATGGTTTTATTCAGGCCGGGGATCTGCGATACAAAAGAAGCCAGATTGGTGGCACCGGCAGACACGCCAATCGCAAAATCAAACGCCTGTTTGCGTGCCAGAAAAATATCCAGTACCCCTGCGGCAAATACGCCCCGCATGGCTCCACCCTCAACAACCAGCGCTTTTTTCATGCTCCGCCCTCTCATCCGACCTGTGTGCATTTTTTACTCTGCACTATCCAGAACTTTCCTAAATACGTAAAAACCAATCTACATCATCGGTTAAATTCACTATGCATATCAGCAAGATACTTATTTTTAAGAAAATCCAGATAGCAAAACAACAAAGGGGTTTGCAAAAATTATGCAAACCCCTTTTGGGTGTCGCTGACGAGCAGCCACGTGAGCAAAATGCTGTGCCGGCGCACAGAAAGCGAAAGGTTAAAACGGCGCTACTGAAATCCCGGTTAACTGATATCCCACAGAAGCAATTTCTCCCTTCCACCCCTCGGTTGACAAGGTGCCGGTGACCCAGACCGCATCGTACAAATCGTCAATTGCCACGCCTTCGGCAAATGTCACATGCACAATCTGATTAGACGGCGGCGGCGGCACATGAATACAGGCCCCAAAGTAAGGTACCAGCAAAAATTCTGTGGTTTTCTCTGCAGTACCTTCCAACGGCACCACAAACCCAGGGATCCTGACCACTTGTCCGTTGTAGGTGTGCACCACCGGCGCATCGGGCTGTAGCTGCGTCATCTTACCGTCGTGAGACGCGGGCGGCGCATCCAGTTCGTTAAATCCTTCGGGTACCAGATCTTCCCAGTAAACTTCGGGCGGCTCGTCTGCCCACACACTACTGGTCAGTACCAACAGCAACCCCGCCATTGCCATACAGACTACTTTTTTCATACTTACTCACCCTGATGTTTTTTCTAGTTTCGCATGTTCAGGCCGTATACCCAACGCCTGGTCCAGATACTAAAAAAGGGCCTGACGGCCCTTTTTATATTTTGCTACCAGTCGGTAATTACTGGTTTTGTTCGTAGCGCTTCATGCTGCCAGTGATTTCTTCTTTGGCCGCCTGAGCGTCTTCCCAACCGTCGATCTTAACCCATTTACCTGGTTCAAGATCTTTATAGTGCGTGAAGAAGTGCTCGATTTGCTGTTTAGTCAGCTCAGGCACATCAGTGATTTCTTTCACGTCACGGTAAATAGTAGACAGCTTATCCACTGGCACAGCCAGTACTTTTGCATCTTTGCCTGACTCATCAGTCATGTTCAGTACGCCAACCGGACGACACTTAATGACTGAACCGCTGTGAATAGGAAACGGAGTCATGACCAGCACGTCAACCGGGTCACCGTCTTCTGACAGGGTGTTGTTTACGTAACCGTAATTTACCGGATAGTGCATGCAGGTTGCCATGAAGCGGTCAACAAACATCGCACCAGAATCTTTATCTACTTCGTATTTTACCGGATTCGCGTGTGCTGGAATCTCAATGATTACGTTGACTTCATCAGGGGCGTTTTTACCCGCTGGTACAGAGTTAAGACTCATGAATCTTTCCTTTGTGTTAAACCAAATAGTGAATTTACCCAGGCAAAACGACGCCACTTGCGCAGGCTTGCCTGAGAAAATGCCTAGAGTATACGGTGCGCGCGGCAAAATAAAAACAGTCTGAACAGCAGAATCTGCTTTTACCGGCTGCCGCGCCACCTTGCCGTTAGCCCTTAATACAAGGCTACCGGCGCTAAATTACTGTGCGTTCTAATAATATCCCAGACACGCTTCAACTTCTTCTTTTGAGCCCAGAATGGTTGGCACGCGCTGATGTATTTCAGTTGGCATGACCTCCATAATGCGGCCATGTCCGGTATTTGCAAGGCCACCGGCCTGCTCCATCAAAAATGCCATCGGGTTGGCTTCGTATAACAAGCGTAATTTACCCGGCTTAGACGGGTTGCGCTTATCAAACGGGTACATAAAAATCCCGCCGCGACATAACACCCGGTGTATATCGCCCACCATAGCGGCTACCCAGCGCATATTGTAATCCTTACCGCGCGGACCTTCAGTACCGGCCAGCAAGTCACCAATATAGTTTTGTACCGGATCTTCCCAGTGGCGCTGGTTTGATGTGTTAATCGCAAACTCACTGGTTTGCTCTGGCACTTGCACATTTGGGTGGGTCAGCAGAAAACCGCCGTGGGTTTTATCCAGCGTATAGATATGCGTCCCACGACCGGTGGTCATGGCCAGCATGGTAGACGGGCCATACAGCACATAGCCGGCAGCCACCATTTGCGTGCCGGGCTGTAAAAACGCAGACGGGTCGTCGGCATCCATCCATTGTGGGGCGTGGGTGATAGAAAAAATCGTTCCGATAAGGCTGTTGATTTCAGTATTGGAAGAGCCATCCAGCGGGTCAAAACTCACCAGGTAGTTACCTTCAGGGTTACAAGGCACCACCGTGTCTTCTTCTTCCGATGAAATGGCCTTTACATAGCCTGAGTCACGCAGGGTGTCTTTGAGAATCTGGTTAGAAATGACATCCAGCTTCTTTTGAGTTTCGCCCTGAACATTTTCACTTAATGTAGAGCCCAGTACACCAGCCAGCGCGCCCTGACTGACGCGAAAGGAAATTTCTTTACAGCCTGCCAGTAACGTACGAATAAGCAAAATCAGTTCAAGCGGTGCACCATCGTGCTGCAGTTGTGAGTTTAATCGTTTCATGTGTGCAAAATGCCTTATTTTTTTGTGTGTAGGGTCATTCACCGCGTTGCCGGCGATGCCGTGTATAGCGTCCTGTATACAAACCGCCGGGCCGGTTGTGCGGTTATACTATGCTATGCAAGAGATCGACCATGATGATCGCGCCTCAGGACTGGCATCGTTTCTTTTTTAACCGGCCGGTGGATTGTACCTGTATTGCCAGTGCGGGGAAATGAGATATTCGCACTGTGGTACGCTTCTGGTAGAGTAGCCAGCCTGACAAGTAAGGCAATAATGTTATGCACGTACATATTCTGGGCATCTGCGGCAGCTTCATGGGTGGAATTGCCGCCATCGCAAAATCTCTGGGCCATACCGTAACCGGTTCAGACACCAATGTTTATCCGCCCATGAGCACCCAGCTCGAAGCGCTGGGGATCACCCTGACCGAAGGTTATGATCCTGCACAGTTTGAGCCGGCGCCGGATATGGTGATTATTGGCAATGCCATGTCACGGGGAAATCCGGCGGTGGAGTATGTACTGGACCGTAATCTGCCCTATACCAGTGGCCCACAGTGGTTACTGGAAAACCTGCTCAACAATCGCTGGGTTATCGGTGTGTCCGGCACCCATGGTAAAACCACCACCAGCAGTATGATCGCGTGGATTCTGGAAGATGCCGGTCTGAACCCGGGCTTTCTGATCGGCGGTATTCCCGAAAACTTTGGTATTTCGGCGCGAATTGGCGACAGCCCTTTCTTTGTGATTGAAGCAGATGAATACGACAGCGCCTTTTTTGATAAACGCTCCAAGTTTGTTCATTACCGTCCCAAAACCCTGGTCATTAATAATCTGGAATTTGATCATGCTGATATTTTTGCGGATCTGGCAGCCATTCAGACCCAGTTCCATCATCTGGTGCGGATGGTTCCGCAAAGCGGACTGATTCTGTCACCGGCCAGCGAACCGGCCATTGAGCAGACCCTGAATAAAGGCTGCTGGAGTGAGCAGCAACAACTGGGGAAAACCTGGGATGCGCAGCTGATAAATCCCGATGGCAGTGTATTTGCCGTCATTCATAACGGGGTCAAAGTAGGCGAGGTTCACTGGACGTTACTGGGCCAGCATAATGTGAATAATGGCATGATGGCCATTGCTGCTGCCCATCATGCCGGGGTGCTGCTGGAAGATGCCATACGCGCCCTATCAGGCTTTGAAAATGTAAAGCGACGGATGGAAGTTAAAGGCCGGGTCAACGACATCACGGTGTACGACGATTTTGCCCATCACCCTACCGCCATTGCCACTACGCTGGACGGTTTGCGCAATAAAGTGGGGCAGCAGCGTATTATTGCCGTACTTGAACCACGCTCGAACACCATGAAGATGGGTATTCATCAGCACACCCTGGCCCACTCCTGGCAGCAGGCCGACACCGTACTGGTGTATGAACCGGCCGGAATGAACTGGTCATTGCGTGAGGCGGTACAAAGCAGCAACACTCCCACCACCTGTTTTAATGACGTACAGGAAATCGTTGAGGCAGTGGCGCTTCAGACCCAGCCTGGCGATCATATACTGGTAATGAGCAATGGCGGGTTTGAAGGTATTCACCAGCGGCTCCTTGACCGACTGGCAACCGTGTAACGAGGACTGAGAATGACAGATAAACGCATTACGCTGGCCATCACCGGAGCTTCAGGTGCACCGTATGCCCTGCGCCTACTCGAACTGCTGGTTAAAGCTGAGTATCAGGTATTTGTGCTGATTTCCTCTGCGGCCAAGGTGGTCTTTGCCACCGAAGAAGACATGAAAATTCCGGCCAGGCCGGATGCGGCCGCGGCGTTTTTCACCCAGCGCTTTGGCGCTGCTAAAGGCCAGATTACGGTCTGCGGTAAAGAAGAATGGTTCTCGCCGGTGGCATCAGGCTCTGCGGCGCCCAAACAGATGGTGGTATGCCCCTGCTCAACTGGCTCGCTTTCTGCTATTGCCAATGGGGCCAGCGACAACCTGATAGAACGGGCTGCTGATGTGGTGATTAAAGAACGCGGCCAGCTGATTCTGGTGCCCCGTGAAATGCCGCTGTCCTCTATTCATCTGGAGCACATGCTGAAATTGTCACAAATGGGGGTCACTATCATGCCTGCGGCTCCCGGCTTTTATCATCAGCCAAAAAGTATCAGTGATCTGGTCGATTTTGTCGTTGCCCGTATTCTTGACCATCTGGGTCTGGACCAACAATTGATGGCCCGCTGGGGTTATCAGCACTCAACATAAAGGAATACACCATGTTTATGCCTGCAAAGAAACTCACGGCATTGGCGCTATGCCTGATTACCGGCTCGCTGACCAGCCTGCCTGCTTTAGGGTGGGGCCAGACCGGCCACCGGGTTACCGGTGCTATTGCCCAGCGCTATCTGGCACCCAACGCCAGTGCAGCCGTCGCCGAGTTACTCCCGGATGAAAGTCTGGCTGAGGCCTCGACCTATGCCGATGAAATGCGCTCAGATCCGGACCCGTTCTGGCAAAAAGTGTCACCTCCCTATCACTATGTAACGATTCCCAAGGGCAAGCACTACCACGATGTAGGCGCACCTGAGCAGGGTGATGCGGTAACCGCGCTGGAACAGTACACCCTGACACTGCAGGACCCAAAAGCCAGCCGTGCAGATAAACAATTAGCCCTGCGCTTTATTGTGCATATTATTGGTGATCTGCATCAGCCTCTGCATGCCGGCAATGGTACAGACAGGGGGGGCAACGATGTGAAAGTGCGTTTTTTCTGGGAAGATTCCAACCTGCATCGGGTGTGGGATAGTCAGATGCTGGATCAGCGTCAGTTGTCCTATACCGAATGGACCGACATGCTGGATGCCAAAATTACGCCCGCCCAGATTCACGCCTGGAGCAGCATTGACCCGCTGGTGTGGATAAATGAAAGCATTGATTATCGGGACGCTCTGTACCCGGAAAATGCCAATGATATGTCTTATGACTATCTGTATGCCCACCTGCCAGACGCCAAACAGCGTTTACAGCAAGCCGGTATTCGTCTGGCCATGTACCTTAATGATGTGTTTGCCCCGCCAAAGGCTGAGCTACTGCCACGTAGCAAACCGACAAAAGCTAAGCCGGATGATGCCAAACCAGCACAATCTAAGCCGGCTAAGCCGGCTGAAGACTCCGCGTCATCAACTAACAGCGGAGCCAAAGACGGTAAGCCGTCGGCTTAATCAATATCCAGCGGCTCGGGCGACAGGATAACGCCCGTGCTGTCGGCGTACAGGTGATCTTCTGGCAGGAAGGTCACACCGCCAAAATTCACCGGCACATCCACATCGCCAATGCTGTCACTTTCTGCATTAACCGGAATTGAGGTGATGGCTAAAATACCGATATCAAAATCCTGCAGTGCTTCGACTTCGCGCACACTGCCGTAGCACACAATGCCTTCCCAGTCGTTATCAATGGCTAACTGCGCCGAACCGGCATCCAGCAGCGCGCGTCGGGACGAGCCGCCACCGTCAATCAGCAACACTTTGCCTGAGCCAGGCTGTGCCAGCACCCGGTCTACCAGGCCTCTGTCTTCATAGCATTTAATGGTGGTGATTTCGCCGCCAAACGAGTCGCGGCCACCGTAGCTGGCGAAAATGGGATCGACAACGTCAACGCTGTCAGCAAACAAGTCGCATAGTTCAGAGGTGTTATATTCCATCGCAAAGCCTTTTTGATTGTTGACTTAAAGAATCGCACGGATACTCAAGTTGTAATAACAAGCAGTTAGTGCCTGTTACCCGCCTTAGCATAGCATTATTTATGGCAATGAAAACGCCTGATTCCGGGGAATACGTTGAATAACCGCCAGCGTGGTGAGCGAGCTTAATCGCCTGTCACAAAGGTTTCTTTTTTTTGTCACCTTGGGTTCACAGACCTTTTTTAGGCTAATAATTCACCAACCACAAGGGGCAAGGCGATGCTTTTTAAATCCTTGACCAAGTACGATACCGATTTATTTTACCTGTTACACCGGCCAACCATTAAACGGGACTGCCGGGCCATTATCTGGATGTCTAAAACCGGCGATGGTTATCTGTATTTTGTCATCGGTATGTTGTTATGGGCATTTGAACAGGAACACGGCGAGCTGTTTTTAAGCGCCGCCCTGATGGCCTATGCGCTGGAGTTGCCGGTCTACGTAATCCTGAAAAAAATGTTCAGACGCCCCCGCCCCTGTGACTTGCTGGCCGATATGACCGCTCACGTGACGCCATCTGACAAATTCAGTCTGCCATCCGGACATACTGCTGCCGCCTGGCTGATGGCCAGTATCGAGGCCCACTTTTATCCGTCGTTCGCCTTACTGGCCTATAGCTGGGCAGCGCTGATTGGGTTATCACGAATTCTGCTGGGCGTACATTATCCCACAGATGTGATAGCCGGTATGTTACTGGGCGTCACTATCGCCTCTTTAAGTCTGTTTATTCTGGGATGATATGAAAATATTGTATGGCGTACAGGGTACCGGTAATGGCCACATTGCCCGGGCCCGCATTATGGCAACCGCGCTGCAACAACGCAGTGACATCGAGGTAGACTTTGTGTTTTCCGGTCGCGATGCATCAAAGTATTTCGACATGGAGGTATTCGGTCAGTATCAGACCTATGAAGGCCTGAGCTTTATTACTCACCATGGCAAAGTCGATAAGTGGGCGACCCTGCGTAACAACCACTTTTCAAGGTTTGTGGCGGATGTAAAACAGTTTGATGCCAGCGGCTACGATTTATTAATCAACGACTTTGAACCTATCACAGCCTGGGCAGCACGGCGTCAGCGTGTCCCGTCTATTTCTATTTCCCACCAGGCTGCGTTTTCCTATTCGGTACCCAAAACCGGGGAAAATGTGATGGATAAAGTGGTCATGCGCTTTTTTGCTCCCACCGATGTACAGCTTGGCGTGCACTGGTTTCATTTCAATCAGCCCATTGTGCCGCCATTTGTGTGTGAGAAGCCCCTGCCCCGTCCGGGTAAGTCTCATGTGCTGGTATATCTGCCGTTTGAGGAAATCAATGATATTCAGCAAATGCTGGAGCCGTTAAGTGATCAGCAGTTTATTTGCTATCACCCGGCTATCGACGCCCCTCTTATCTGTGGTCACATTCAGTGGTGTCCGCCATCCAAGGCAGGCTTTCAAAATGCGCTGCAGCACAGCGCCGGCGTGATTGCCAACGGGGGATTTGAGTTATCCAGTGAAGCCCTTCAGCTCGGCAAAAAATTGCTGATAAAGCCGCTGCACGGGCAGTTTGAACAATTATCCAATGTACTGACGCTAAATAAGCTGGATTTATGTCAAACCCTGTTTCAGCTTGATACCGACATTGTTGAGGAATGGCTCGAAGCACCGGAAAATGAGCCTATCACCTTTCCCGATGATCCCACGGTATTAATCGACTGGCTCAAACAGGGGGATTTACGCAATACCAAGGGCTTGTGTGATGCGCTGTGGCGACAGGTCAAATATGGCGATAAAACGCGGGAAAAGCTTTTGTCTCTTGCAATTTGATAAGGCAATGCCATGATAGCGGCACATTGAGAAATTCCCAGCGGGACCAACGTGCTTAAGAAACTTTCCATACTGTGTATTTTTGCCCTGTTATCATCCCTGATCACAGGGTGCGGCTATCGCGGCGACCTTTATCTGCCGGATGAAGCCCAGCAAAATCAGACAGCCCAGCAGGACGGCACGCCCGCAGAACCTTCGGGAGACCGTAACTAGATGGATTACTTTGTCTATCGTGATAACCAATTATTTGCCGAAGATGTACCGGTAGAAGATATCGCCCGTACGCACGGTACACCGCTTTATATTTATTCCAGAGCGACTTTAGAGCGCCACTGGCACGCGTTTAATGATGCGATTGGCGATCATCCGCATCTGATCTGTTACGCGGTTAAAGCCAATTCTAATCTGGGCGTACTCAGTGTACTGGCCAAGCTGGGCTCAGGCTTTGATATTGTGTCTGCCGGTGAACTGGCGCGGGTTATCGAAGCCGGCGGCGATCCAGCCAAGGTAGTATTTTCCGGCGTGGGCAAAAAACACGACGAAATTCGTTATGCCCTGCAACAAGGCATTAAATGCTTTAATGTTGAGTCGGAGTCTGAGCTGCACCGGATCAATGAAGTTGCCGGTGAACTTGGCCAAAAAGCGCCGATTTCCCTGCGCATCAACCCCGACGTGGATGCCAAAACCCACCCGTACATTTCAACCGGCCTGAAAGCCAATAAATTTGGTATTGCCCGTGAACGCGCCATTGCTACTTACGAGCTGGCGGCCAGTATGGAGCACCTGAATGTGGTGGGTATGGATTGTCATATCGGCTCACAGCTGACCGAAATTTCACCGTTTGTGGATGCGCTTGATCGGCTGCTGGTATTAATTGATGAACTGGCAGAAAAAGGCATTGTGATTGAGCACCTGGATGTGGGTGGTGGTCTGGGCGTGACCTACGACAACGAAGCACCTCCGCATCCTAAAGAATACGCAGCAGCACTGGCTGAGCGTATGACCGGCAGAGAGTCTTTGAAACTGATTCTGGAACCTGGCCGGGCCATTGCTGCCAATGCCGGCATCATGGTCACCGAGGTAGAATTCATCAAAGACGGTGAAGAAAAACACTTTGCCATTGTGGATGCTGCCATGAACGACCTGATTCGCCCGTCGTTGTACTCTGCCTGGCAGAATATTATTCGGGTCAACAGCGATACGGATGCACCGGTACGCACCTATGATGTGGTGGGCCCGGTCTGTGAAACCGGCGATTTTCTTGGCCGGGATCGTGAACTTGCGGTTGCCCCGGGCGATTTACTGGCGGTTCGTAGTGCCGGTGCTTATGGGTTTGTGATGGCATCAAACTACAACAGTCGCTGTCGTCCGGCAGAGATTATGGTAGATAAAAGCAACGTCACTGTGGTGCGGGAAAGAGAAATTCAAAAAGATCTCTGGAAAGGTGAGCACAAACTTCCGTAAACTAGCAACATCATTTATCAGGCATTAAAGCAGTTCATGCAAATCAATTTTTCCAAAATGCACGGGTTGGGTAACGACTTCATGGTGGTGGATAACGTGACCCAGAACGTTTACTTTTCCCAGGAGAAAATCCAGCAGTTAGCGGACCGGCACTTTGGAATCGGGTTTGATCAGTTGCTCATGGTTGAGCCGCCCTATGACCCGGACCAGGATTTTCACTACCGCATTTTTAATGCGGACGGGTCAGAAGTGTCACAGTGCGGCAATGGCGCCCGGTGTTTTGCCCGGTTTGTAAAACTGAAAGGCCTGATTAATAAAAATAAAATTCTGGTCAGTACCAAAGCCGGTAAAATGGTGTTATACCTTGAAAAAGATGGTCAGGTTACCGTGAACATGGGTAAACCTGAGTTCGATCCGGCTCTGGTACCGATTAAGGCCAACAAGCAGGAAAAAACCTATCTGATCCGCGAGGATAATCACACCCTGTTTTGCGGTGCCGTGTCGATGGGTAATCCCCACTGCGTACTGGAAGTGGACGATGTCGATACTGCGCCGGTCCATACGGTCGGCCCGCTGTTGGAACGTCACGAACGGTTTCCTGAAGGGGTCAATGTTGGCTTTATGCAGATCCTGTCTGAATCGCATATCAAACTGCGTGTGTTTGAGCGCGGCGTGGGAGAAACCATGGCTTGCGGCAGTGGCGCCTGTGGCGCGGTCGCGGTAGGTCAGATCCAGGAAAAACTGGGCAAGGATGTACAGGTAGATTTACCCGGTGGAAGTTTACGTATTCGCTGGCAAGGCCCCGGTTCTGTATTAAAGATGACCGGCCCGGCGGAACATATTTATGATGGACAATTACACCTATGAGCGATGCGCCAGGCCGCCAAAATCCAGCCGTAGAGCTGGAACCGCATTATCAGCAAAATGATGTTGATGCCTCTGAGGTATATACATTTTTGCTGGATAACCCTGAGTTTTTTGTGGATAACCCCGAATTACTTGAGCGGCTGGTTATCCCTCATGAGCGTAAAGGCAGTGTGTCGCTGGTTGAATTACAGAGCGAACAACTGCGTAAAAAACTGCGGCAGCAAAACTACAAACTGAATCAGCTGATTGGCGTTGCCAAGCAAAACGAAAAGATCTATCGGGTTTACACCGATTTAAACGTTGAGCTGTTGCGCTGCAAAAGCGTGGCTGACATTCAGCTGAAGCTTGAAGAAGTGCTGCAGGAAGAATTACAACTGGCCTCTGTTACCCTCAAATTATTCAAAGGCCCCATGGCATTACCGGAGTTACAGCGCCGGTTATTTGTCGAAAAACGGTTTAAAACCGCGTCCTTTTTCTTTGGCCGCCTGAGCCTGCACGAACGCCAGCTGCTATTTGGTAATGCGGTGGCAGAATCTGCTGCGCTGATTTTACTGGGTGATAACCAGGAACTGGGGATTCTGGCAGTGGGCAGTCAGGATGCCAGTCATTTCACACCGGACATGGACACCCTTTTGCTACGTCAGTTGCAACAGGTGCTCAATATAACCATCCCCGACCTGCTGGGTTACTAATGTCGTCGGACACTCCTGCCACGCTGTCTTTGGTCTGTGCACAGTGGCTGGATAAGTTTTTACAGCATTTGCGGGTCGAGCGTGGTCTGTCTGCACACACCATCAGTAACTATCGCCGCCAGCTTCAATACGTGGGTATTTATCTGCAACTGGATGACTGGTCAGGCATGACCCCGGCGGATGTGAAGCGGGTGCTCAGCGCATCCAAGCGCGATGGCCAGCATGCCCGCAGTATTGCCCTGCGCCTGTCTGCGCTGCGTACTTTCTGCCGTTACCTGCTCAACCAGGGGCAAATCTTCAGTAATCCGGTTGAAGGCGTACAGGCTCCTCGTCAGGGCCGGCCTTTGCCTAAACAGCTGGATGTAGATGCCATGGGCCGGCTGCTTGACGGCGACAGCGACGATACCCTGTACTGCCGCGATAAGGCCATGTTTGAACTGTTGTATGGCTGTGGCCTGCGTCTTAGCGAACTCAGTGGTCTTAGCTTAGGTGATAACCTGGACGATGGCACGCTCAAAGTGACCGGTAAAGGCAGTAAGGAACGGCGGGTACCGGTGGGCAAAATGGCCCGACAGGCGCTGGCTCAGTGGTTATCGGTGCGCACCATGCTGGCTGCTGCTGACGAGTCAGCCATGTTTGTCAGTCAGCGTGGCAACCGCATCTCCAACCGCCAGATACAAAACCGGCTGGATCGGATGGCCTTTGACAAAACGCTGGGGCAAAAGATCAGCCCGCATAAACTGCGCCATTCGTTTGCCACACACGTACTGGAATCCAGCGGCGATTTGCGGGCGGTCCAGGAGCTTCTTGGCCATGCCAACCTGTCTACCACTCAGGTTTATACTCATCTGGATTTCCAGCATCTTGCCAAGGTATACGACTCGGCTCATCCACGAGCCCGAAAGAAATAACCCAACAAGGACAACCCATGCGTTTTTACCGCCCTTTGGGGCCTGTCAGGGCCATGACCTTTGATCTGGACGATACACTGTACAATAATGAACCGGTGATTCGCGCTGCAGAACAGGCGTTACAGCAGCACATTGCCCGCACTCATTCTCACGCTGCCCGCTTGTCTCCGGCCGACTGGCAGTCTATCAAACGCCGGCATTTGCAGCGTAATCCCCGGCTAATGTCGGATATGGGTCAGCTGCGAAGAGACGTGCTAAATGATGCGCTGACAAGTGATATTGCTGATGAAGCAACCCGGAGTGAGGCTGTGCAGGTCTGCTTTGATTGTTTTTATGATGCCCGCAGTGCGTTTTCTCTGGACCCGCTGGTGCATGATACGCTGGCCGCACTGGCCGCCAGAATTCCACTGGTGGGGATCACCAACGGCAATGTTGATGCACAGAAGATTGGCATCAACGGTTATTTTCAGGAGATTTTCCACGCCAGCCTGGTCCGCCCGATGAAGCCGCACCGGCATATGTTTGATGAGGCCGTCGCCCTGCTTGGTATAGAAGCAGCCCATATTCTGCACGTGGGAGATAATCTGGAAAAAGACGTGTATGGTGCGATTGCCGCAGGTAAACAGGCCGCCTGGTTTGCCTGTAACCGCACCATGGATTTACGCAGTGAGACTGTACAAGCCTTGCCGCACGTACAGCTAGACTGCCTGAGCGAGTTAACCCGGCTAATCAGCTAGTGCTGCATGTCAGCTGGTCGTATCCAGCTGGCCATTGTCTTCCAGTACATTTTGCTGCATTGAGTCGCACGGACGCTGGCAGGCAGGGCGACCCACCACTTTGGCCGGTACACCGACCACCGTGGTGTGCGGCGGTACATCGCTTAATACCACGCTGCCTGCGCCGACTTTAGAGCCTTCGCCAATCTCGATATTACCCAGAATTTTAGCGCCGGCTCCCACCAGCACGCCCTGACGGACTTTAGGATGACGATCACCGGACTCATTGCCGGTGCCACCGAGCGTCACGCTTTGCAAAAGCGACACATAATCTTCAATCACAGCAGTTTCACCCACCACAATACCGGTGGCATGGTCAAACATCACACCTTTACCAATCACCGCGGCCGGATGAATATCCACGCCAAAGGTCTGTGAATTACGGCTTTGCAGAAACAGGGATAACTGGTGACGTCCCTGCTGCCACAGATAGTGGGCCATGCGGTGAACCTGCACAGCCTGAAAACCTTTAAAATATAACAGTGGTGTGAGGTAGTCATTGACTGCCGCATCCCGGTCAAAGACAGCCCGAATATCTTCAATCGCGCTATCCACTATCTCTGGCTGCAGCAGATAGGCCTGGTCGAACACTTCCCGGATGGCCAGCGCCGGCATTACATCGTCGGCCACCTTGTTGGATAAAATAAAGCTCAGTGATGACTCAAAATTATGGTGAGTCAGGATACAGGCATGAATATAACTGGCTAACAGCGGCTCATTGGTCGCTATTTGCTGGGCTTCCTGCTTAAGTGAACGCCAGAAATCGGAAGTACCTGAAAATGCTCGCATGATGCGGCTCCTGAAAAATGATTTTGAGGTCGATAAATGCATTGCGTACTTTGGCGATCCTGCATAAAAAATCAAGTACTGGCCGACCAGAAAAGGAAAATTAACGATGATATCGCTTGTTACCACTGAGACCGGCGGTTTGATCATCCCCTTTCATTAATTTCATACTCTCCACCTTGCTACAACCATCGCGGTAGGAAAATTATTCATTTACCCGCGCCGGTGTTATGTAAATTACGCTGACAAAGTTATATAAGATAAACATTAATATATTGATAATTATGATATTTAAATCAGGCACGTCCTATGCAACTGTCATAATGAGTAGAAGTTCAACTCAGCAATCATGTAAAGGAGAACATCATGAACAGCGATCAAATTAAAGGTAACTGGAAAGAGATGAAAGGCAAGGTGCAGCAGCAATGGGGCGAGCTGACCAACGATGACCTTGATAAAATTGAAGGCTCCCGTGAAGAACTGGTAGGTAAAGTCCAGCAGCGTTACGGTAAAAGCCGTGAAGAAGCCGAAAAAGAAGTAGACAACTACTTCAACTAGTTTTTATAGCGTACACCGGTTTACGGTGTACGCTTTTCCCCTCAAGGCATATTCCCAATGCCTATTTAATCTTTTCTGGCCTGTATAAACGCACAGTTCACTGGCATAATTGCGTCACCATTTTCCATTTGCCAGCAACTACAGGTAGCCAAACTCACTATGGATGTATCTCTTCTGCTCGACAGCCTTAATGACAAACAACGCGAAGCGGTAGCAGCACCGCTGTCCAATGCGCTGGTACTGGCCGGTGCCGGAAGCGGAAAAACCCGGGTGCTGGTGCATCGTATCGCCTGGCTGATGGAAGTTGAGAACATTACTCCGTTTTCCATATTGGCTGTAACCTTTACCAACAAGGCAGCCCGGGAGATGCGCGGACGTATTGAGTCGCTGATGGGACGTGGCCTGCATAATATGTGGATTGGCACCTTCCACGGTCTGGCTCACCGCTTACTGCGCATGCACCACAGTGAAGCCGGCTTACCGGAAAACTTCCAGATTCTGGACTCAGACGATCAGTATCGTCTGGTGCGCCGTATTTTGCGAGCAATGAATCTGGATGAAAAACACTGGGCACCACGCCAGATTCAGTGGTACATCAATGGCAATAAAGACGAAGGCCTTCGCCCCCAGCATATTGAAACACATGGGGATGCCACCGCACAGAAAATGAAAGATATTTACACAGCCTATCAGAATGCCTGCGATCGCTCCGGGCTGGTTGATTTTGCTGAGTTACTGCTGCGTGCCCATGAATTATGGGCGAAAAATCCAGATGTGCTGGCGCATTATCAGCGCCGCTTTAAAGCCGTTCTGGTGGATGAGTTTCAGGATACCAATAATATTCAGTATGCCTGGTTGCGTATGCTGTGTAGCGGCAACACCAACAATATAATGATTGTGGGCGACGATGATCAGTCTATTTATGGCTGGCGCGGGGCCAATGTAGATAACATCCATAACTTTTTAAAAGACTTCGATACGCCGGCGACTATTCGCCTTGAGCAAAACTATCGCTCCAGTGCCAATATTCTCAAAGCAGCCAATGCGGTTATTGGCAACAATTCCGGCCGGCTGGGCAAAGAGCTGTGGACCGAAGACAAAGACGGTGAACTGATTTCTGTTTATGCCGGATTCAATGAGCTGGATGAAGCCCGCTTTATTGTCTCGCGCATCAAGCACTGGCTGGAACAGGGCAATTCGTTAAAAGACACCGCTATTTTATATCGCAACAATGCGCAATCGCGGGTGCTGGAAGAAGCACTGCTGCATGAGGGCATTGCGTATCGTATTTATGGTGGTCTGCGCTTTTTCGAACGTCAGGAAATTAAAGATGCGCTGGGCTACCTGCGCATGATCAACCATCCCCACGATGATGCCGCCTTTGAACGGGTGGTTAATACGCCCAGTCGGGGCATTGGTCAGAAAACCATTACCCAGGTACGCGAAGCAGCCCGGACGCACAACTGCTCTTTGTGGCAGGCCAGCAATCTGCTGCTGACGGAAAAAAGCTTAAGTGGCCGGGCCGCCAATGCTTTGCAAAGCTTTACCACGCTTATCAGTGAGCTTGAACAGAAGATTCTGGATCAGCCTCTTGAAGAGCAGGCAGATAAAGCCATCAATCAGTCCGGACTGTATGCCATGTACAAAGCTGAGCGGGGTGAAAAAGCCCAGGCGCGACTGGAAAACCTGGAAGAACTGGTCACCGCCTGCAAGCAGTTCATTGTGCCGGAAGAAGCCGATGAGATGACCCCGCTTAGCGCCTTTTTGGCCCACGCCTCATTAGAAGCCGGCGAAACCCAGGCAGATACCGAGCAGGACGCGGTACAGATGATGACCATTCACAGTGCCAAAGGACTGGAATTCTCACTGGTGTTTCTGGCCGGGGTGGAAGAAGGCATGTTTCCGTCACAAATGACCAACGACGAGCCCGGTCGGATGGAGGAAGAACGCCGGCTATGTTACGTGGGCATGACCCGGGCGATGCAAAAACTCTACATCACCTATGCTGAAAGTCGCCGTGTTTACGGGCAGGATAAATTCCACACTGCCTCACGCTTTATTCGTGAAATACCCACCGAGTTTGTGGAAGAGGTCCGTCTGAAAAGTCAGGTATCGCGACCGGTCCATAACCGGTTCAGCCGCGCCGCCTCGCATGAAGCATTTACCGACAGTGGTTTTCAGCTTGGACAGCGGGTTGAACACCCTAAATTCGGTGGCGGTATTGTCCTTAATTATGAAGGGTCAGGGGATCATGCCCGGGTACAGGTGAATTTTGACGAATTTGGCTCAAAATGGCTGGTTCTGGCCTATGCTAAACTAAAGGCTAATTGAGAATAAACCGACTTGGCTCACAATTAAGTTTCTTATTAATTCGGGTGATTATCGTGCAGAAAAAAGTTCTGGTGATTGAAGATAGCCGCACCGCAATGAATATTGCGGTGAAGCTGGTAGAAAAGGCCGGGCTTGTACCGGTGCCGGCGCAATCACTGACAGAAGCACAGCATGTCTTCACCCATTCGGTACCAGAAGAGTTTTTATGTGCCATTGTTGACTACAACCTGCCCGACGCCACCCATGGTCAGGCCATTGATTTTTGTCTTGAGTCAGTGCTGCCCACTATTGTCATTACGGGCAGAATGGACAATAAAACCCGTTCTGATGTACTGCGCCGGGAAGTAGTAGACTACATACCCAAAGAAAATGCGCAGACCTACGATTATCTTAGCCGGTTACTGGTTCGATTAGAACGCAACAAAAACATCGGGGTGATTGTGGCTGAACAGGACCGCAGCACCACCCGCGCCATGGTCCCGTTGCTCAAACGGCATAACTTCACTACTTACGAAGTGAACAGCGCTGAAGAAACCTATCGATTGCTACGCGAGAACCCCAATATTAAGCTGGTCATTACCGGCCATGAAATGGAAGACCAGCACTCTACCCGGTTGATTGCGAATCTGCGGGTTGAGTATCCCAAGGAGCGGCTCGCAATCATCAGCGTGTGCGACAAAAACAACGAGCTGAACTCTGCCCGGTTTATCAAATCCGGGGCGAACGACTTTTTGTTAAAGCCTTACTGCCACGAAGAGTTTTTGTGCCGGATCACGCAGAACATTGAGCTGATTGAGAACGTGGAAGCGCTGACCAGCCTGGCCAATACTGACTTTTTAACCGGCCTGTTTAATCGCCGTTATTTCTTTGACCGGCTGTCATCGCTGGTCAGCGCTTCACCGGCCAGCCATGCGATTGCTATGCTTGATCTGGATCATTTCAAGCAAATTAATGATACCTATGGTCACGATGCCGGTGATGATGTGCTCATCACTACCGCCCGGCTGCTCAGACAATGTTTGCCTGAGGCAATCATCGCCCGGTTTGGTGGCGAGGAGTTCTGCGTATTCATGCATCAGACCGCGCCCAAACTGGCTTTTAAAAAAGTGGAAACCTTTCGTCGCACACTGGAACAGCAATTTATTCAGTCGGGCGAATCGTCGATAAAGGTCACCAGCAGTATCGGTCTTATCACTGATCTCAAAGCCGACTTGAGCGAATGTGTCAGCGCCGCTGATGAACTGTTATATGCGGCCAAAACCAATGGCCGTAACCGGGTGATTTGCGATATTCCTGAGGTCACCGCCAGACTTGCGACCACCACCTAATAATCAGCGGGCCGGTGCATCCGGCAAGCGTACTTTTCTGCCCTTTCGGTAAGCCGATAACGAATCCACACTAAATACCACCAGCGCCATCCACACAAAACCAAACGTAATCAGACGAGCGGATTGTAGTGGCTCGCTGTATAAAAATACCGCCAGCACAAACATTAGTGAAGGCCCGATATACTGAAAAAAGCCCAGTGTGGAATACTTTAATCGCCTGGCCGCCGAGGTAAAACATAACAGGGGTGCGGTGGTGATAATACCAGCGGCAATCAGCAGCAGGTTCAGGTCGATCGGGTTTGATAACATCTGCGAATACTCAGAGCCCCAGCCTACCCAGTACCCCACCGCAACCGGTAGCAATATCAGAGTTTCTATAAACAAGCCGGGCAGCGCATCAACAGCCACCCGCTTGCGCAATAAGCCGTATACCCCAAAGGTCAGAGCCAACACCAGGGCTATCCAGGGAAGCTCTCCGTAGGAAAACACCAGGACCGCCACACCTATCCCGGCCAGTACCACTGCTAACTGCTGTAACGGGCGCAGCTTCTCGCCTAAAAACAAGCGCCCCAGAAAAACATTGAACAGCGGGTTAATATAATAACCCAGGCTGGCATCCAGCAGATGATCATTGTTGATGGCCCAGATAAATAACAGCCAGTTCGCGCCTAGCAGCACACCGGCCAGCAACAGGGTTTGCATCACCTTTCGTGACCGCAGGGCAGCTTTGACTTTAGGCCATTGTCTGAAACCGGCAATCAGCGCTGTCAGCACCGCCACTGACCAGACAATCCGGTGCATCAGCACTTCTGCTGCAGGTATAATATCTAACTGCTTAAAATACAACGGCGCAATGCCCCACATGGTGTAAGCAGCAATAGCGCACAGTATGCCAATCTGGGTTTGCCGGGCAGCGTTATTATCTTGCATAGGTGTTACAGGTTCCAACTGATGTGACAGGTAAAAAGGTGAGGATAGTAGCGTAAGACCGGCAGGAGGCAAGCACACAACCTGCCTCGCGCACCCCGCTTACAGTAAAAACAGTGTGCCCAGCCCCAAAAATGCGACAAAGCCTACAATGTCGGTCACCGTGGTCAGGATAACCGAGCCGGATAATGCCGGATCTATTTTCAGCTTATCCAGAATCATGGGTAAAAAGACGCCGGCCAGTGCCGCAGCCACAATGTTGAACAGGATCGCCAGACAAATTACCACACCCAGCAAGATATCGGTAAACCAGAAATAGGCAATCAGACCGATGATAATCGCCCAAATCACCCCGTTTAAGGCGCCGACTTTTAATTCTTTTGCCATCAGTGCTTTAAAGTTGGCGTTGTTCACCTGCCCCAATGCCAGCCCCCGCACAATCAGGGTTAACGTCTGGCTTCCGGCAATACCGCCCATGCTGGCCACAATTGGCATCAGCACGGCCAGTGCCACCACCTGCTGTAGCGTTGCTTCAAACAGACCAATAAACCAGGATGCCATAAATGCGGTCAGCAGATTGATACCCAGCCATACCGCGCGGTTCTTAGCGCTTTTCGCGACCGGCGAGAACAAATCCTCGTCTTCATCCATACCAGCGGTGGCCATCACCTGCCGTTCATAAAATTCATTAATCAGTTCACTGGCTGAAGTAATGTCGAGCCGGCCCAGCAGCTTGTTATTCTCATCCACCACCGGCAGCGATGCATAGCCAGAGCGCTGTACCTGCAATGATGCATTGGTCGACTCGTCATTACCTTTCAAAACAGGCATGGACTCTTCTATCAGCTCCACCAGCGGCACGTGTTCAGGTGAGCCGAAGATACGGGTCAGCCGCACTGCTGCCGAAAAATGCCCGGACCGGTTCACCAGAAAAATAGTGTCACAGTGGGAAGGCACATTGCGCCGAATCAGCCGCAGCCCGTCGCGCACCTTGGCATTAAGTGGTAACACCAGAAAGCCATGATTAAGCCAGTGCCCGACCTCATCATCATCAAACTGGGTAGCGTCACGAAAGAAGCCCTGTTGCTGAGCATCCAGCTCAGCATATGCCAGGTCCACCAGCCGGTTTGGCAGTGAGTCCATCAGCTCCAGCAGGTCTTCAGCCTCAATGCCGGAAAACAGCGCTACCCATTCATCATGCTCAGTGGCATCAATCAGGATTTCCCGCGGATCACTACGCATTTCCACCAGCACATCGAGTTTGCGCTCGCGTGGCACTTCCTGCCATACCCGCAGACGGTGCTCAACCGGCAAAGATTCTAAAATCGTCGCGACTGCCACATCGTCCTGCGATGCCAGATTGGTTTCAAGCATGGCAGGATCTTCAGCAGACTCCTGCGATACGATTTCCTGAATTAAGTCGGGTAAGGGTTCGGCCATGAATGCACTCCTTAGAACAAGTCCGTTAGCCTTTATACGGACGGCCACCGCAGACAGGATGACTGCCAGCGTGTAGATCGCTTTGATAAGAGCATAGAATAACAGTAGCTTAAGTATGAATTGAAAAGAATTTTAGATTTAACCGTGAAGCTTGAGCAGAAAATGCGTAAAATCGCTGCCCGATGACAACCGCTGCCACTATTGAAACAGAATCAACACCTGATATTGCCGAAACCGCTCAGTCTGTACTGGAGCGGGTATTTGGCTACGCCAGTTTCCGGGCGGGTCAGCAGACCGTAATAGATGAAATTATTGCAGGACGTGACACCCTGGTGTTACTGCCTACCGGCGGCGGCAAGTCGCTGTGCTATCAGATTCCGGCGCTGCTGCGCTCCGGCACCGGTATTGTGGTGTCGCCCCTTATATCGCTGATGCAGGATCAGGTAGAACAGCTCCACGCACTGGGCATTAAGTCAGCCTATCTTAACTCCTCCCTGGATCAGGACACCCAGCAGCAGGTTCAGCAAAACCTGCTCAATGGTGAATATGAACTGCTGTATGTGTCACCGGAACGGTTACTACAGCCCTACTTTCAGAATTTACTCCGCCAGTTTGATGTGGCCTTGTTTGCCATTGATGAAGCGCATTGTGTAAGCCACTGGGGACACGATTTTCGTTCTGACTACCGGGCTTTGGGCCAGATAAAACAGCGCTATCCTGACGTGCCGGTGGTCGGCCTGACGGCCACCGCTGATGCGGCCACCCAGACCGATATCCTGGTTCAGCTGGATCTCCAAGAACCCTATGTGTTTAAGGGCAGCTTTGACCGGCCCAATATTCGCTACCGGGTGATGCAAAAATACAAAGCCTTTGACCAGGTGGTGGAGTACGTAAAACAGCAGGATGGCAATAGCGGTATTATTTACTGTAACAGCCGGGCCAAGGTGGACGACCTGTATGCCAAGCTGCACCGCACCGGCATTCGCTGCGCGGCGTATCATGCCGGCAAGGATAATGACGAGCGGGAGTATGTGCAGCGCCGCTTTTTAAATGACCAGATTGATATTGTGGTAGCGACCGTGGCCTTTGGCATGGGCATCAATAAATCCAATGTCCGGTTTGTTGTACATCATGATGTGCCGCGCAGCATTGAGAGCTATTATCAGGAAACCGGCCGGGCCGGACGCGATGGCCTGGAAGCCGAAGCGTTATTGCTATTTGATGAAAAAGACGCAGCGCGAGTCAAACAATGGATAGAACAGGGCGATAAACCTGAGCGCAATCAGGTAGAGCTACAAAAATTTGTAGCCATGGAGTCTTTTGCTGAAGCGCAAACCTGTCGTCGACAGGTACTGCTAAATTATTTTTCCCAGTTCAGTGATGAGCCCTGTGGTAACTGCGATATTTGTCTGGACCCGCCCCGGCACATCGATGGCCTGGTCATCAGTCAGAAAATTTTATCCTGTATTTTGCGTCTGGAGCAGCAGGCCGGCAGTCAGTATGTCATTGATATACTGCGCGGCAAACAGCACCGGCGTATTGTTGAGGCCGGCCATCAGCATTTAAGTACCTGGGGCATCGGTAAAAACGAGTCTGATATTTACTGGTCTAATATGATTAACCAGCTGATTCATAAAGGGCTTATCCGGGTTGATTTGACCGCGGGCGCAGTACTGCGCCTGACCGAAGCCGCCCGGGCGGTATTAAAAGCGGAAGTCGATGTTCGTCTGGCGGTTCCCCGGCTGTCATTTAAAACCGACAAAAAGCAGAAAAACACCCCTGCCATATACGATAAGGCGTTGTTTAAACGGCTGAAACACCTACGTAAATCACTGGCTGAGCAGCACAGTGTGCCGCCTTACGTGATTTTTTCCGACGCCACACTGGTGGATATGGCTGCCAAAACCCCTACCACCAAAAACGATATGCTGGATATCAGCGGTGTGGGCAGAACCAAGATGGAACGCTATGGCGAAGCGTTCCTGCAATTAATTCTGGGATATCTGGACAGCGAAATTAATAACGATTTCTAGGCGTAAGCGTATTTCCCGCCCTTCTCCAGCGCCCGCTGATACGCCGGACGGCTCTGTACCCGTTTTACATAAGCACTGATAGCCGCAAATTTACTGCTATCGTGACGGGACAACAATGCTTCAAGCGGAAAAATCATTTGCACGTCTGCCGCGCTCGGCTCACTTCCGGCAAACCAGTCATGGGATGACAGATAGGACTCGATATAACGGGCATTCTGTTCCAGGTTCGGGCCATAGTAGGCATCCATAATGCCATCGATCACCTTATTGGCGATGGGCTTTATCAGCGTCGGTACTTTTTGTTTTGCCGTGTTCAATACCAGGGTGGCAACCAGAGGTGGCATCATGGAGCCTTCAGCAAAATGCAGCCAGAACAGATATTCCTGATAAACAGCGGGCTCCGCAGGCTTAACAAAACTGCCTGTGCCATGCTTTTCAATCAGGTATTCCACAATCGCGCCCGACTCGGCCAGTGTCAGACCCTCGTCAGTCAGTACCGGAGAACGGCCCAGCGGATGTATTGCCTTGAGCTCTTTGGGTGCCAAATTGGTTTTGGCATCACGCTGATACTTTTCCAGGTGATACTCCACGCCCAGCTCTTCGAGCAACCACAGTATGCGCTGTGAGCGGGAATTATTCAGATGATGTACGGTTAACATAGTAGGATCAGGTTCCTTGAGAATGAGTCAGGTTGCGTAATTGCCTGAAGTTATTTTAGTTTTATAAGGTTATTACCCCTACCCTGACATGTCGGATTAGTTATTCACAAGCTTTTGTCGCGTCTTTTTGCGCATTCGCGTACCATTTCAGTTATTAACGCTGTTTTTTGCCGGAGCTTGCTTATGCTCACCTCTCACTATGCCCGCGAACTGGCTCAGCTGGTTACCCCGGTTGCCCCGGATATACCTCGCGACGCGCGTCTCAGGCTGGTTAATCACGCACTGGCCGATGAACTTCAGCTGCCCGGTCACTGGTGGCAGACTGATAATATAACCGGATTATTGTGTTCGCCGGTCTCTGAGTTGAGTCGCCATGCTGTGGCGCAAAAGTATGGCGGGCATCAATTTGGGCAGTGGAACCCGATGCTGGGTGACGGCCGCGGTGTATTACTGGGTGAGGCCACCAGCGCTTCGGGTAAGTTACACGACCTGCATTTAAAAGGGGCCGGTATGACTCCTTATTCACGACAGGGAGATGGTCGCGCGGTGCTGCGTTCAACCCTGCGCGAATACATCGGCAGTGAAGCACTGCACCATCTTGGTATTCCGTCATCCCGGGCGCTGTGTTTGTTTGACTCGCCACAAACCGTGCTGCGTGAAACCGCAGAAACTGCGGCCCTGATGATTCGCACAGCCCCCAGCCACATCCGGTTTGGTCACTTTGAGTATTATTACAACACCGGCGATACCCCGGCGCTGAATGCCTTATTTGATTTTGTACTTACCTATCATTTCAGTGAACTCAAAGAGGCACCTAACCCCCATCAGGCACTGTTAAAAGCCATTACCCTGCGCACCGCCAGAATGATTGCACTATGGCAGGCCTATGGCTATGTGCATGGCGTAATGAATACCGACAATATGTCGATTCATGGAATCACCTTTGATTATGGCCCGTATGCGATGCTGGATAATTTTGTCAGTAACAGCGTGTTTAACCATTCAGATCCGCACGGACGCTACGCCTTTGACCAGCAGCCAGGTGTGGCACTGTGGAACTTAAATGCGCTGGCCCGGGCTTTTTCAGGCCATTGCACTGTCGATGAAATAAAAGCGGTGCTGCAGATGTATGAGCCTACATTTATGGCTCAGTACCAGCAAATTATGATGCAGCGGCTGGGTCTGGATACACCGGGCGAACAGACCCTGAGCGTGCTTAATTCTTTTATGCGCATGGTGGCTGACGAACAGCGGGATTACACCGCCACCTTGCGAAAACTGAGTCATGCTGATCCGACCCTGTCCCACAGCCCGTTACGGGATGAATTTATTGACCGGGAGAGCTTTGATACGTGGTGGCAGCAATACCGTGCATTACGCCAGACGCAGGGCGATATTCTGAGCAGTCAGCAGCAGATGCTGAATACTAACCCGGTGGTTATTCCAAGAACCCATTATTTACAGCAGGTTATCGATGAAGCTCGCCAAGGCGACTATACTTCTGCTAAGGCACTGATCGAGGCGGTCAGCAACCCGTTTAGCGCTAAATGGGAGAATACCCGATGGGCCATGCCCCCCACAGATGATACACAGGTGAGCTTATCGTGCAGCAGTTAACCGCACAAACATACAGAGCTTTTTTACACAAGCAGGATGATATTATTCTGGTGAATGCAGATATTCCTGCCACGCCGCTAAAAGCCCGGCAACTGGTCGATGCACTGTGTGATGGCAGCGGATTTACCCAGCTGGCTCCTGACTGGGGCGCCGATCGCTATCAGGTGATGCTGGTAAAACAAGACATTCGATGTTTATTATGTATAGAATGGTTATGCGAAGCAGTTTGGCTCGAGCCCACCGGCACCACTGACATACACCGGTTGTGGCATACACTGCAAGCAGGCTGAGCTGCGACAACCCCGTGCGTTAACGATAACAAGACAGCTTAAGGATGTGGCGCGGTATGGAGAACGCTGAGTGACAACCCTCAAGACACATCGAGCCACGTTCCTGCGGTGGCTGATCGGCTTTTTAGTGGCTTTGTCTGGCATGATGTCAGTGGCCTGCGGCCAGACCTTATCGGCTGATTCAGGCCTGTATAAACAGCGCCTGACCCCCACCCCGCTGATCACTGATTTTCGCACTGGTTATCAGCAAGTACTCTCCCTGCACGAAAGCGGCACACCGCCGCCACCGCCAGGCATCGAAGCCTCGGCCCGGGTCTGGTATGTGATTGAACTGGTCAATCCGGCCCCGCAGGATCAGCATGTTCTGCTTAATAGTCCACTGGTGAAACCCTACGCCACCACGTTTTACCTACTCAACAGTCAGCGCAGACTCATTGATGTAATTAATTATGCGCCGGGTGATTATGAACTGAGTGAATATGCGGTACCGGGCCCAACACTGCCCGTGACCGTGCCGGCCGGACAAAACATTACTGTGCTGCTCAGTGTTAAACAGGCCCGGCCTCACTACCCCCTGATTGCCTATTCGCAAGCCGCTTTTCATCAGCATCTGGTGTCGAGCCTGATGTTGTATTGCAGTCTGGCCGGCGCGCTGGCGGTATTAGCGGCATATTTTTACCTGAGCTATTTTTATCAGAAAACCGCTGCCCGCTTCTGGCTGGCCACGGCCTGTTTGCTGTGCCTGGCAACCGGCGCCTATATTTTTGAACCGGTCGGCCGGATGCTCAATTTTATAGAGTATGGCAAGGGGATACTGACCGCCACCGGCTTTTTACTGCTGTTTAGCCTGATAAAATACAACCACAATCTGTTTTCGCGTATTCCGGGCTGGCTGAAAGCGCTCAATATGTTATTTCCGCTTGCGTTACCGCTACTGGCTTACCTGCCGGTGCCCGATATTATGCCGCAGACCTGGCATTTGAGTGTACCGCTACTGGCTGTTCTGCAAATTCTGTTGATGATGGGCTATCGCGATCGCCGCAATCCGTCGCTGTATCGCGTAATTGCCGTTGGCTGGTTGCTGCTGACCCTGGCATGGCTGGAGTTTGTGGTAGTGGGAACACCGGAAATTGTTCCTTATGAAGGCTCTACTCATTCTGCGGTACTGGCTCTGATTCTGGGGATATGCGCGCTGGCACTAGGCATTTTGCTGGCCGAGCGTGGCGAGAATCGCCAGCAAATTTCCAACCACCAGCGCAAAATTGAAGATTTAAATATCTTTTATCACTTGTTCAGAAACTCCGCTGAAGGGTTATACACCTGCAACATGAGCGGCGAGCTTAAGTCTATAAACCCGGCCATGTGTACCCTGTTTGGTTACCCTGACGAAACCACCATGCTGAGTCGTATTTCTAATACGGCAGAGTTTTATGCCGACCCTACCGACCGGGATTTACTGATTGGCGAGTTACTGGAAAATAAATCGGTCATGGGCAGGGAGATTAAAGGGCGCAAAGCTGATGGCAGCGAAATCTGGTTGTCCATCTCCTGCCAACTTCACCGCGAGGAAGACGGTGACTATTTGTCCGGCTCAATTTTTGACATTACTGACCGTAAACTGTCGGATCTAAGCCTGACCTATATGGCGACGCACGATGCGCTGACCGGTGTGCTGAACCGGCGCGAATTTGAAAATGCCCTGCATAAAGCACTGGCTAATTCCCACGAAAAAGATGATGTTATTTTACTGTATCTTGACTTAGACCGATTTAAGACGGTTAACGACACCTGCGGTCACAAAGCCGGTGATAAACTAATTCAGGAGCTGGCCACCCTGCTGGAGGATACCCTGGATAACCGCGGCATTCTGGCCCGGCTGGGTGGGGATGAGTTTGCCGCCCTGATTACCCGGCAAACACCGGAAACCGCTTACCTGATATCCTTAAAACTTCTGGATGCGGTGCGCAGCTATCGTTTTTTATGGGACAACCGGATTTTCACCGTTGGCGTGAGTATTGGCTTTTTGAACGCCAGTGAGACCAACGCAGATGCCGAGCAGTCGCTGACCATGGCCGATGCGGCCTGTTATCTGGCTAAGCAGCAGGGACGCAATCAGGTGTATTGCTATCAACGCAACGATATTCGCCTGAAACAGTATGAACAGGAACTGGACTGGATCACCCTGCTCAATGATGCGTTGGAAAATGACGGCTTTGAACTGTATTTTCAGCCATACCAGCCCCTTATCGATGTGCCCGAAGGACATTACTTTGAGGTCTTTTTGCGCCTGCCTATGAAAGACGGCAGTCTGGCTTCTCCGCAGGAGTTTATCCCGTCGGCCGAGCGTTACAGCCTGACATCGCGAATCGACCGCTGGGTAATTGAGAATGTTTTTAGCTGGCTGCACAGCCACCCGGATATCTTTGAACATCTACAGTGCTGCAATATCAATTTACATGGCCACTCAGTGACCAGTACGGATGTGCGCCGGGCTATTTTAGCCGCCTTTGAGCGTTATCAGATCCCCCACGATAAAATTTCCTTCGACATCAGCGAAACTACGGCCATAGTGCAGCAGGAAGATACACTGACCTTTGTGAATACATTTGCTGAACTGGGCTGTAAATTTGCACTGGATGATTTTGGCAGTGGTTTTTCATCTTACAGCTATCTTAAGTCGCTGCCTGTTCACTGTGTGAAAATTGATGGCCGGTTTATTCAGGATATTTTGTCTGATCAGGTGGATATTGCCATTGTGCGTTCAATCAGCGAGATTGCGCATGCCCGTCAGATGTACACTGTAGCCGAATGTGTAGAAGATAAGGCAATGTTGTCGCAATTGGGTAAAATAGGAATCGATTTTGCTCAGGGCAATGCCATCGGTGAAGCAAAGCCGCTTAGCCAGTTCATCGAGCTTTGTGATAAAACCAGCTAGTGTTATAATGTAACAATTACTTGTTTTTTCTCAGACCAACCTTATTTAATAGGTAGTCTTTTATACGGTTTAGATGTCTCATGACCAGTACCCAACCAAAATATGAATATGTGAGCTCAGCACGACTGCCTACCCGCTTTGGCGAATTTAAAATTCACGGCTTTGTTGAGGCCAGTGGACAGGAACACATTGCGCTCTCCTATGGCTCATGGGAAGCCGGTGATACGGTTCCTATTCGTATTCACTCAGAATGTCTGACCGGGGATTCTCTGTTCAGCACACGGTGTGACTGCGGATTTCAGCTTGAAAAAGCACTGCAGAATATTGTGGACCATGGCCGTGGGGTCATTCTGTACTTACGGCAGGAAGGGCGTGGCATTGGCTTGCTCAATAAGATTCGTGCCTATAATTTACAGGACAGCGGTATGGATACGGTAGAAGCCAACGAACATCTGGGCTTTGATGCTGATCTGCGCAGTTATGATATTTGTAAACTGATGCTCGACACCCTCAATATTGGTAAGGTGGAGCTGATGACAAACAACCCTAAAAAGCTCAGCGCGCTGAAAAATCTGGGTATTGAAGTGGTCGCCCGTAAGCCGATTGATCACGGTCTGACCAAAGACAACAAGCATTATCTGAAAACCAAGACAGAGAAGCTGGGTCATGAGTTCGACCCCCACCTGTTCAAATAAACCACGCTTTTCCATTCCGGCTTTAATGCCTGTCTGAGCGCTGCCGGGCCTCTGCCCGGTTTGGGCTTGCTTAAGAGTTGATTCAGTTTCTGTTAAGCCCCGTATGTATATAACTACCTTATGATGTTACCGGCAATATCGCCGGCAATGGTTCAGCAACGCGCTGGTAAGGAGTTTGTATGAAAGCCCCCACGCTAAGTTTACTGATAAGCCTGTCGGTGGCGGCGATGCCCGGCATTTTGCCGGCTCAGGCCGCCGGCACGGTGTCTGTGTCTACCTCGGTACACACGGATTCTCACGAAGAACTGGACAGCTTGCTGGCCCCGGTTGCCTTGTACCCGGACACGGTACTTACGCATGTTTTGATTGCCGCTACCTATCCGCTGGATGTGGTTGCTGCCTGGCGCTGGCAGCAAAATCATCAGCATTTATCAGACACACAGATTGAGACGGCCATGTCTGGCTATCACTGGGACCCCAGTGTTAAAGCCTTGCTGCTGTTTTCTGATGTACTGGGCATAATGGCGCAGGATCTGGACTGGCTACAGGCACTGGGCAATCATGTTGTGGCTGATCAGGCCTATGTACTGGGCCGGGTGCAACTATTGCGGGACAAAGCGCTGCGAGCCGGCTACTTATCCAATAACAGCTACCAGCAAGTGAGCCATAACCACAATACCATTGTGATCACCTCGGTACGACCGCACACCGTATATGTGCCGTTTTATGATACACGCAGGGTATATGGCGCCTGGTGGCATCATCGGGCGCCGGTATACTGGCATCATCCCGGGCACTATCGCCGTGCCGGCAGCTTTTACTACAGTCCGGGGATCCGATTTTCAGCCAGTTTTGATTTTGGCGCTATTCACTGGCGCAATCGCTATGTGGTGGTAAACCGTCAGCCTGTACGTCGTTATCATTCGCCGGTTAAACGGGTTCGCTCCAGTGACTATCAGCGCTGGGAGCACAAGCGCAGGGCGCCGGTAAAAGTGGTACGCAGCTCTGAGCGCGGGGCGCGCCATATTACTACGCCGCCGCGCCAGCAATTAACGCCTCTGCCCGGGCAGCGGGTGGTAAAAAGTCGTCATAACGGCACGGTCCACCGGTTTGACAACAAGCCGGTTAAACAGCCAGTGATTATTAATCAATCTCGTCAGGAAAAGCCAGCCTACACCCAGCGCCAGCAAACAATGACACGTCAGGGCGATAGTCTGCGCCGGAACGAGCAGCGCCAGGTAAAACACCGGACCAGTCCAGCGGCCCGCCAGCAAGGTAGCGCTCACCGCGACGGACGCACCATCAACCGGTAGTCGTCAGGCCGGAGATACGCCAGCGCGCACAGTCAACCGACCGGCACGGATGCCACCGGCCGTATCAACGTCACTGATACGGCCACCTTACTCCCCTAACGTGTTTAGCACCGCTTCAACAAATCGGCGGGGGGATTTTGTGTCCAGCGTAAAATACAGTGACGGCTCAATCAGTTCGACCTCCATCACCGCCCAGCTGCTGCCATGGCGCACGAGATCTAACCGGGCATACAAGGCTGGCTGTGGCAGTGCAGCCAGAGTTGCATCGCCAATAGCTTGCATATCGGACTGGGCATTCACCAGCACCATGCTACCCCCATGTTCTTCCTGAACCCGGAAGTCTCCCGGTGCAGGGCGTTTAACAATGGTATGGCTCAGCATCCCGCCAAAATAAAATAAAGAATACTCACCCTCTTCGTTAATAGCCGGCATAAAGGGCTGAATCATATGGCTACGGCCGCCAAAACACTGCTGGAGATCGGATGTTGCTTGCTGCAGATCATGCCGGGTTAACCTGAACGTATCATCGGCATTGGCACTGACGGTGGGCTTAATCACCAGCGTATCGGTGTTGAAGGTGTCAAACTGCGCTTGTGTACCGGCCAGACAAAAATCACGTTGCCAGCAGGTAGGAATAACCGGAATGCCTTTGGCCTCCAGATCCTGAAGATAGCGTTTATCAAGGTTCCAGCGTTGCAGAGCCAATGGATTTTCCAGCCGTGTCTGGCTGGCAATGGCCTCCAGACAGTCAATAAACGCCTGCGCATGCTGCTGATAGTCCCAGGTACTGCGTACAATCACCATGGCATACTGCTGCCAGTCAGTCTGCTCGTAAGCATGCCAGGATACAGTATCCACCTGCCATCCTGTCTCTGCAAATACCGGCACCAGCAGTTCGTCATAAACAAAAAAGTCTTCCAGATTATCGGTCGACAAAAACGCCAGTTTCTTCATTTGCTCTCCTGTTTGGCGCACGGTCGTCAAAGCATCAGCCACGGTTAAAATTCAACCACCAGTTGTTCACTTTGCACATGAATGTCCGTGGGGATCTGATTGGCCAGAAATGGCAGTGAAAAGGTACGAAAATCCACCAGCATAATAAACGGAGCAGGTTTGTTTTTTATCTGCTCAATGCGTTTGAGTAAATCCCCACTGGCCGGCCCGGTTTGTTCCAGTACGGTAAACTCAGTGACCCGGGGTTGCTTGATTTGCAGGGTACGGTTGCCCTTTTGATAATCCAGCTGACCGGTCAGTGATACCCGGGCTTTTACGGATTCGGCGTCATCATCAGCGTCAATGGTCAGTGCCACAGCTACCTCATTATTACCGATAAAACTTAACGTCGGGCTGGTCATCAGTAAATCAACACCCTGATAGGTATTGCGCTGCGGAAAAGCCATTCTAACCATCTGATTAGCATCGGTTTGTGATAACCGCATCACAAATGCCTCAGCCTTTGACAGGCTGCCACAGACCAGCAGTAACACTATTGATAAACATGAAGCTATGCGTCTCATCCATTTTGTCCTTTATTATTCCAGGCTGCGTTATTATCTCAGGAACAGACTATCTGTGGTAATGATTTTATGGGCTGGTTATAGTGGCAGCATCATTAGCCAGGACGCGCCCCTATCATGCCCGAATCGTTAACCCAACTGCTGTCGTTTACTGTGTTTACCTTCAACAAACACCCGTTTACGCTGGGTGAAGTATTACTGGTACCGGTACTGGTGATTGCCGGTTGGTGGCTGGTTGGAAAACTGGCCCACCTGGCCACATTCCGGCTGCGCAAAAGTGGGGCCAGCGCTGACAGTGTGCACCTGTTCAAGCGCATCTTTTATATTATTGCGCTGGCACTACTGACCATTACCACACTGGATATTCTGAACGTACCGCTGACCGCATTTGCCTTTTTGTCCGGCGCTATCGCCATCGGCTTCGGGTTTGGTGCGCAGAATATTATCAATAACTTTATCAGTGGCTGGATTTTAATGTGGGAGCGGCCCATTCGCATTGGCGACTTTCTGGAGGTGGATGGCGCTCGCGGCAGTGTAGAAGCCATTAATACCCGCTCCACCCGCATTCGCCGCGTGGACGGTGTGCATATGCTGATCCCAAACAGTAAATTACTGGAAAACACCGTGATTAACTGGACCCTGATAGATTATCTGACCCGTACCTCGGTGGTTGTAGGGGTGGCCTATGGCTCGCCCTCACGCGAGGTCGCCGCGCTGATTGAACAGCAGGCGCTAAAGCAGGAACATATCCTGAGCGAACCTAAACCAGTGGTGATCTTTCAGGATTTTGGTGACAGTGCGCTGATTTTTGAAGTGCTGTTCTGGGTAAATGCCACAGCAGAACGGGATTTACGCCAGCTCCGTAGTGAATTGCGCTTTGCCATTGATGATGCGTTTCGTGATGCTGGTATCGTTATCTCCTACCCTCAGCGCGACGTACATCTGGACGGAACACTGATCATGCAGCAAGCCGCGCCACATCAGGAACGGCAGCCATGACACCCGCATCCGCTTTGTTATGGGCACTGGACGTAGATGCTCAGCAACGCATTACCCATGTAGCGCCAGACTCCCTTAACCAACCGGTTGCTCCCGGCAGCTATCGCTGGCTGCATATTCAGTGCGATGGTACTGACGCCTACGAGGTGATGGCGCACGCCCGGCTACCAGGTCGGGTGGCAGATACACTGGCGGCTCCGGAAACCCGACCCAGAGCCTTTAAAATGGAGCATGGTACTGCGGTATATTTACGGGGTATCAATAAAAATCCGGGCTCTGAGCCCGAGGATATGATTTCTCTGCGGGTGTGGTTGTCTGACAACCTAATTGTTACAGCACGTCGACAGGGAAAGTGTCTGCAATCTGTATCTGACACCCGCTCGCAGCTGGAGCAGCAACAAATAGCACCTGGCCCGACCGAACTGCTGACTACCTTAATTGCCAATATGGCAGACCAGACCCGGGATACCGTCGATACCATGGACGACCTGCTCAACCAGTTTGAACTGCAGGACAGGATTGAGAAAAAACATCGGATTCAGCTCGGCGTTCTGCGCCGTCAATCGGCAGCCATTCGCCGTTATCTTGCCCCGCAGCGCGATGCGCTGGATGCACTGCTACGCACTGAACAATCGCTGAGTGCCGACCAGGCGCATGATCTGCGTGAACAAACTGACCGGTTTAGTCGCTATGTGGATGACCTGGAGCTTATTCGCGAGCGCACCATTGTGGTTCTTGATGAAGTACGTAACCGGATTGCTGACCAGCAGGGTATGCGCATGTATGTGTTATCTCTGGTGACCGCTATTTTCCTGCCACTGTCTTTTTTAACCGGTGTATTTGGCATGAATGTCGCTGGTTTGCCAGGCACTGAGTCACCCGATGCTTTTGATACCCTGATGACGGCCATGGGCGGACTGGCGCTGGTGATGCTGATTGCCATGCTGTGGCGCAAATGGTTGTAGCATCCCCTCCGGGTATGGCATGAACCGAAAGTGGCTGGTCTGGGCTGGCATAATAATATGGGCAGTGAGCTTACTGGCCGGCTTGTGGCTGTATAGCCGACAGCAGCTGACCGCGTTTGACCCGGCGCAAAAGCTGGCTAGTGCGGCCAGCCAGCCCGACTTTGACACCCAATTTGTGGCGCGCCTGAATCAGGCAGGTATCACAGCTCGTTCCATTATCCATATTCAGCCTGCTGAGCCCTGTTACTGCAATGCACTGACCCAGATTCATCAACAGGAGCTCACCGCCGCGCTGCCCGGTTACACGGTACATAATACGACCCCCCGACAGCTTGGTGATACAGGCGATTTACTGGCCGCATTGCCTGCACTGGCTATTATTGATAAAGATAACCGACTGCGTTACCTGGGTCCTTATGCCACCGGATTCGGGTGTCTGACCGGCAATACTCTGATAAACCAGATTACCGCTATTGTGCACAGCCCGGTTAGCCCCATGGCCACGGTGGTCACCGATGCCACAGGCTGTTTTTGCACGCCGTCAGGCGCCGCCGGTTAGCTGCCCGTCACCGCTGAGCCCTTTTAAATGCGCCACCACACTGCGTCCTAAAGCGCTCAGGTCGTAGCCGCCTTCAAGGCTACTGACAATACGCCCGTGACAACATTCATCAGCCAGTTTTCTGACTTCATGGCTAATCCATTTGTAGTCATCTTCGGTCAGGCGAAGGTGCGCCATGGGGTCTTCAGCATGGCCGTCGAAGCCGGCCGATATAATAATCAGTTGCGGCTGAAACGCCCGGATTCGCGCAAACCAGCCAGTCACAGCGCGTCGAAATTCAGCGCCTTTCGCGCCGGCCGGCAGCGGTACCGCCACAATATTGTCCTGGCACCGGGTCAGATCGCTAAAAGGATACAGCGGGTGTTCAAAGGATGAACAGAGTAAAAAGCGATTATCGCCCTGCACTATGTGCTGTGTGCCATTACCGTGATGCACATCAAAATCGACAATGGCAATTCGCTGCAAGTCATACTGCCGGGCGGCATAACAGCCGGCCACTGCCAGATTGTTGAACAGGCAAAAGCCCATGGCTTTGTCATGTTCAGCGTGGTGCCCGGGCGGCCGTACCATACAAAACGCCTGACGATCAGTGCCTTGCATCACCCAGTCAACAGCATTACAGCACGCCCCGGCCGCATACCGGGCCGCACTCAGGGTGTGCGGGGTCATGGCGGTCTCCTGATCAAGCCAGATGGTGGCGGTTTCAGGAGACCGATCAAAGATCGTCTCGACATAGAGCGTATCGTGGGCCAGACACAAGGTTTCCTTATCAGCCTGCGTCGCATCAGCATGCTCACAGGTCATCTCCAGCCCTGAGGCAATCAGCTGATCATCAATGGCATAAATACGGTCAGGACTTTCGGGGTGATCCGGCCCTAAATCGTGTAACAGACAGTCCCGGCCACGAAAAATACGCACCGTCATGGTTGCTCCTCCAGGTTAAGCACCAGCTCCACATCACTGGGATCATCAGAAAAACGGCGGCGGAATCCATGCTGCTCAAAAATAGTGATCATGGGTTTGTTATCAGCCCTGACGTACGCCATCATTTTGCTGATTTTGCGCAGGCGGGCGATATCAATGAGCTGGGCAAGCAGCCGGGTTGCCATGCCCTTGCCCTGATGGGTTTCGCGGGTCACAAAGGCCGCCTCGCAGGAATTGTCCTGCGCATAATAATAGAACCGTCCCACTGCATGGATGGTAATCCGTGAGCCATCCTGGCGTACAATACACAGCCCCGCATCGGTTTTCTGATCCACACTGACCAGATTGCACGATTTTTCCCGGGACATTTGTTTGGGGTCGTAGTTATAACGAAGGCGCAGAGTTTCTTTGGTATGAGAGTAGAAAAATTCCTGCAAGCGGCGTTCATCAGCCGGGTTAAGCGGACGCAGGTAAAAAGTTTCGTTATCCACCACCATTTTTTGCAACTGTATGTCACCCAGTTCAGGAATATCGGTCGGATACTTTTCCTGATAATGCGGTACCCAGTAGTGGGTTCGGACTTCTTCGAGCAGTTTGGCCCGAAACTTCGGGTGAGCCACCCGAATCAGCTCCAGCGCCCGCTCCCGGATGCTTTTGCCTTTTAGTGAGGCCACCCCGTACTCAGTGACAACATAATGCACATTACCACGCGAGGTAACTACCCCAGAGCCTTCGGTGATACTTGGCACAATACGCGATACGGTTTCATTTTTTGCTGTAGAAGGCAGGGCAATAATCGGTTTGCCGCCTTTACTGATGGCCGCGCCTGAAACAAAATCCACCTGCCCGCCAATACCTGAATAAAAATCATAGCCCAGAGAGTCAGCGACCACCTGCCCGGTTAAATCCACCTCCAGGGCACTGTTGATAGAGACCATCTGGTCATTTTTTGCAATATTGGTGGGTTTATTCACATAGCTGCTGGCGTAAAACTCAATATGCGGGTTTTGATCAATAAACGCGTAGAGCTTATTGGTCCCTATAGCAAAACTGGTCACAATTTTACCCGGGTGAAAGGTTTTTTTACGGTTGGTCACCGCGCCTGATTCGATCAGCTCAATGATGCTGTCGGTCAGCATTTCACTGTGTATACCCAGATCTTTGTGATTACACAGATACTTGAGGGTTGCACTGGGGATCTTACCAATACCAAACTGCAGGGTAGAGCCATCTTCAACCAGCATAGACACATACTGACCGATTCGCTCAGCCTGTTTGTCGATGGGCGGAGGGGTCACTTCCACCAGTGGTTCATCAGCTTCGATACAGGCACAAAACTCGCTGACATGCACATAAGAGTGGCCCGCCGTGCGCGGCACATGCTGGTTTATCTGCGCCACAATACGCCGGGTATGACGTACCGCAGACATACAGATATCCACCGATGCTCCCAGCGAGCAATAGCCAAATTCGTCCGGCGGGCTGACGTTAATCAGCACCACATCCAGCGCCAGTGTGCCGTCGGTAAACAGGCTGGAAATCTCTGACAAAAAACACGGTGTATAATCGGCCCGGCCTTCATCCACGGCCCGGCGCACTTCATCGCCGCCGATAAAAAACGTGTTCACCTTAAATAGCTGCCGATGCTCTTCACGGGCCCACCGGGTATCTCCTAAAGCCAGGCCGTGCACCATTTCAATGTCGCTGAAGCCAGCACTGTGATCAATCAAATCCTGCACCAGTGCATAAGGGACCGACGCATGGCCTCCCACAAACACCCGGCTACCGGATTTTAACAGCTCCCGCCAGTCAGGCCGGTCTGGTAAGCGTATTTCCATAACCCCATCCGCACACATCAGTTGTGTAAATATCATGCCACAGATGCCCTGCACTTACCGCCTGAATCCCATAGGCGATTAGTCGTAGAGCGGGTCAAAGGCGACAAAAAAAGGCAGTGAGGTTGCCCGCACTGCCTTTTTTATCATCGCTTTTTGCTGCTAGTGGTTATCGTCATGTTCGTGCTGCTTCACTGCTTTTTTATCAAACAGTCGCTCTACAAAGACATAGAACATGGGCACAAAGAATATGGCCAGGAACGTAGCTGCAAACATACCGCCCATTACCGCAATACCAATGGCATTTTGACTGGTGGCGCCAGCTCCGCTGGCCAGTGCAAGCGGCGTTACCCCCAGAATAAAGGCCATTGAGGTCATCAGGATCGGACGAAAACGTTGTTTGGCCGCCACCGAAACCGCAGTCATCAGATCTTCACCTGCCTCGAACTGTTCTTTGGCAAATTCCACAATAAGGATCGCGTTTTTGGCCGCCAGCCCTACCGTGGTCAGAAACGCCACCTGTAGGTACACATCGTTAGGTAAATTAAACAAAAATGCAGCGACCACAGAGCCCAGAATACCCAGCGGTACAACCAGCATCACCGCAAAGGGTACCGACCAGCTTTCGTATAGGGCTGCCAGACACAGAAAGACTATCAGGAATGATACGGCGTACAGCATTGGAGCTTGTGAACCTGCTGCTTTTTCCTCAAAGCTGAGTCCTGACCATTCAAGATCAAAACCATCTGGTAGCTTCTTCACCAGCTCCTGCATAATGGCCATGGCCTCACCGCTGGATACACCCGCAGCAGCTCCCCCCTGAATATTCACGGATGAAACGCCGTTGAATCGTTCCAGTTTTGGCGACCCATAATCCCAGTTAGATGAAGAAAAAGAACTGAACGCCACCATGTCGCCATTGTTATTACGCACATACCATTTATCTAAATCTTTTGGTGCCATACGATGTGACGCATCGGCCTGCATATAAACTCGCTTTATCCGGCCATCGTCAATAAAATCATTCACGTAAGCCGACCCCCAGGCTATTTGCAGGGAGTTATTAATATCACTGAGCGAGACGCCCAGCGCAGACGCTTTTTCATTGTCGATATCAATTTTAAACTGCGGAACATCACTTAGTCCGTTAGGTCTGACCCCAGTCAGTTTAGAATTCTGCGAAGCCATACCCAGTAACTGGTTACGGGCATCCATCAATGCGTCGTGACCGTTGTTACCCCGGTCAATCAGCTGTAAGTCAAAGCCGGTGGCATTGCCCAGCTCACGAATGGGCGGCGGCATGATTGGAAAAGCCTGCGCGTCTTTGATTTGACTGAAAGCCCCAAATGCCTGTTGTAAAACGGCAAATGCACTTTGCGACTCATCCCGTTCTTCCCAGTCGTTGAGGTGAACAAATCCCATTGCCGCATTTTGTGCCGCGCCAGCAAAGCTAAAGCCTACTACGGTAAACAAATCATGGGTCACATCACCTTTTTCTTCTAAGAAGAAATCTTCAACCTGTTTGACCGACTCCAGTGTCCGCTGTGCAGTCGCTCCCGGCGGCGCGTTTACCAGCACCATTAATGAGCCTTGATCTTCATCCGGCAGAAATGCACCGGGCAGGCGCATAAAAATGAACACCATGCCGGCAACCAGCACGCCATACACCACCAGGTAACGCTTGAATCTGGCAGCAATATGGTTGGTTGCCTTTTGATAACGATCGCGGCCTTTATTGAAGTTACGGTTAAACCAGCCGGCAAAGCCTTTATCTTTGTCTTTGTTCGGATCGTGCTTTTTAAGTAGCGTGGCACACAACGAGGGCGACAGGATAATAGCCACCAGTACCGAAAACGCCATAGCGGACACAATTGTGACTGAGAACTGGCGGTAAATCGACCCGGCCGAACCGCTGAAAAAGGCCATAGGAATAAACACTGTCGATAGCACCGCCGCAATTCCTACCAGAGCACTGGTGATTTGCCCCATCGACTTTTTCGTCGCCTCTTTAGGCGACAAGCCTTCTTCTTCCATGATGCGCTCAACGTTTTCCACCACCACGATAGCATCATCAACCAGCAGGCCAATCGCCAGTACCATGGCAAACATTGTCAGCACGTTGATACTGAATCCAAACACATAGAGTACGCCAAAGGTACCCAATAGCACCACGGGTACCGCGATGGTTGGTATCAGGGTCGCCCGCCAGTTTTGCAGAAACAGCAGCATGACCAGAAACACCAGTACGACTGCTTCAATCAGCGTATGCACCACAGACTCAATAGACAGTTCGATAAACGGCGAGGTATCAACCGGAAAGACCACTTCAACCCCATCAGGTAACTGACCTTTTAGCTCACCGATACGGCTTTTTACTGCTTCAATGGTTTCCAGTGCATTAGCACCAGAAGACAGGCTCACAGCCATCCCGGAAGCAGGTTTACCTTTGTAACGAGTTATATAACTGTAGTCTTCAGAGCCGAGTTCAACCCGGGCAACATCTTTAAGGCGAACCTGAGAACCGTCAGTATTGACCCGTAATACAATATTCTGAAAATCTTCTTCGGTACGCAGCAGTGACTGGGCCTGAATAGTCGCATTAATCTGCTGGCCTTCCACTGCCGGCATTCCACCTAACTGACCGGCAGAAACATCCGTATTCTGGGTTTGCACCGCAGCCTGCACATCCACGGGTGTCATATTATAGCTGTATAATTTCTCAGGGTTTAGCCAGATGCGCATAGAACGCTGTGCACCAAATACCCGCACACTGCCTACGCCGTTAATGCGGGATACCGGATCACGAAACTCTGAAACCAGCAGGTCACTCAAATCAAACTGGGATTGTTGGCCGTCTGTGGAATAAAAACCAATCACCAATGCAAAAGTATCGTTACCTTTGGTTACCGTCACGCCTTGTTGCTGCACCGAATTAGGTAGCAGGGAGACGGCACTTTGCACCTTGTTCTGGGTTTGAACCTGCGCGGTATCCGGATCGGTACCTGGCTCAAAAGTCAGGGTGATTTGCATACTGCTGCGTTGCGAACTGGAAGAAAAATAACGCAGATTATCAATGCCGTTAAGATTCTGTTCGATAATCTGCGTGACCGAGTTTTCCACGGTATTTGCCGACGCGCCCGGGTAGCTTGCATCAATTTTTACCGACGGTGGGGCAACCTTCGGATACTGCTCGATAGGCAGATTGTTGATGGCCAGTACCCCGGTCAGCATGGTGATAATTGCCAGTACCCAGGCAAAGACGGGTCTGTCTATAAAAAAACGTGCCATAAGTCTTTATTCCTGCCGGGTTAACCTTGCTGACCAGATTGTTTCCATGGCTGCGGATTAACTTTCGCACCAGGTTTAACTTTTTGATAGCCTTCAATAATCACTTTATCGCCTTCAGTCAGGCCACTGGTGACCAGATACTGATGCTGATAACTACGGGGAGTTTCAATAGTACGGGCTTCAACGGTATTGTCTTTACCCACTACATAGACAACCAGAGAACCGTCAGGCTGACGGGTAGTGGCCCGATGAGGAACCAGCAAACCTTCATCCTGCGACTTGATTACGTTAGCTTTAACAAACAAACCGGGCATCAGTACACTATCCGGGTTGGGTATAACAGCCCGCAGCGTGACACTGCCGGTTGTTTCATCCACCGTGACCTCAGAAAACTCAAGCTGGCCTTTCTTGTCATACATGGTGTTAGACCCTTCATCTAAAACCACTTCAACCGGCATATGTTGCTGGTTGCCCGTCATGGAGCTACGCAGTTTAACAATCGCTTTACCAGAGTTCTGCATATCAACAAACACCGGGTCCAGTTGCGTAATGGTAGCTAGTTGTTGTTCCTGGTTTGCTGTAACCAGAGTGCCCACAGTGACAAATGAACGACTTATCTGGCCATTTATCGGAGCATACACTTTGGAGTAGTCTACATTTACTCTGGCCAGTTCAATCGCCGCTTCAGCAACACTGATCTGAGCTTTAGCCTGATCAGACTGTGCTACCACATCATCGTATTCCTGTTCACTGATGGAATTTCGTGAAACCAAGTCTTTGTAGCGTTTTTCTTTCGCCTGTAGCGCTTTAAGGTTAGCCTCAGCACTTCGCAAATCCGCTTTCGCACTTTCCAGCTCGGCTTTATAGCGAGCATCATCAATCTGATAGAGTTGCTGGCCTTTTTCGACCACAGCGCCTTCTTCAAACAATCGTTCGGTAATTACCCCGGCGACCTGCGGACGCACCTGAGACTGACGGTACGGTGTGACCCGGCCGGGCAGAGACAATATATCTGGAACAGTAGCGCGTTTAATGGTCATAACCGACACCGCCGTTGGAGGTTGCTGAGCGCCACCCTGAGATGCACCGGCCTGCTCAGACTGTTCTGAACACCCCACTACAACCAGTAACGACAATACCGCAGCAAAAGAGTAAAAAATTTGCTTCTTCATTGATTACTATTCCCGAATATACACTGGACAAAAAGGCTCTGAACCTATACCTTTTTAAAGATACGTTCTTGTATGTATGTTGTCAAACCAAGTAGGATCCATTCCGATGCGCCGCACAAAAGAAGAAGCCGAGCAAACCAAACAAGCTATCCTCACCGCCGCAATCAATGTATTTTCAGAGCGCGGGGTAGCTAAGGCTTCTTTAGAAGAAGTAGCCAAAGCTGCCGACGTCACACGTGGCGCGGTGTACTGGCATTTCAAAAACAAAATTGAGATTTTCGACGCTTTGCACACAGAGCTGCACACGCCTTTTATTCAACGTATTCTTGAAGGACTGGAAGTTGAGCACCCCAACCCTGTTAGCCAGTTACAGGATATCTGTACGAATCTTATACTGGAGCTAGATCAGGACGAACAGCTATGCAAAGCGATTCGCCTTTTCATGTTCAAGTGCGACTACTCTGGTGATTTGGCTCAGTGCAAAGAACGCCATAATCTGCAAAAACTTGAAAAACTGAAAGTTTTTGCTGCTTATTTTGAAAAAGCCAGATATCAGAAAATGATATCGGTTAATGCCAAACCCAAAATACTGGCTTTGTCAGTCAATTGCTTTATTCGCGGCGTAGTGACCGAGTACCTGGAATCACCACAGGAATTCAACCTACAGGATGACCTGCCGTTGATGATGCAACTTTTCTTTGACAGTATCCTTAATGCCGACGGCTAAATCCGCTCAACGTACCAAAAAACACCATGAGTGGTCAGTGAACAACCAGGTCAGACCGCGAATGGAACCAGAATCTGGTATGCCCAGCTGAGTTGTTGACTGGAGGCACTGGAGCCGCCTTTGTCCGGATGGTGTTTGTGCTGTTGTTTGCGATACAACTTTTTGAGGGTGCTGAAGTCCAGTGTTTTAATATCCGGCACTTCAAGAATTTTGCAGGCTTTTTGACATTCAAGCTGACTGGCCAGCCCGGTTGATCCCGACATCATTTGCCAGAACCGGTCAAGCATGTTGTGAATATCATGCTCTGTGGTGCTTTGGAGCTGAGATAAATCCAGATAATACGCACGCATCGGATCAGGCTTCTGCAGCGAAGCCTCAAAAGGCTGCCAGTCAGATAGTTTAATGTGAGTCGCAACAATATCCAGACAACCAATATGCTGCTGATGCCACTTATCTGCCAGCTGATACAGACAATGAAACAACATAAAGTGGGCCTGAAACAAGGTATGAGAATTTTGCATCGCATCTTTATCAAATAAATAATGCGGCGCACCGGCAAGTCGCTGAATCAGGTCATATTCGCTGATACCTTCTTGCAGCCAGTGTTGATGTGCTTCTAGTGAACTGGTCAGTACACTCAGATAGTCCTGCAGGTTGTTATTGTCCATAGGAATGGCTAACTCCGCGGTTGTTGTCTTATCGACACTGACTACTTTACACCCTTTAACCACTAAGCGCGTGATCAGAATGACCAAATTCAACGTTTTGTTTTATGATGACCTTGTTTGCACTTAATTATCAGGAGCTTTAGCTTGAGAACACTTGTCGCCCTAACCAGTACTATTGGCTTTTTAATGGTAGTCCTGCCTGGCCCGCTATACCAGTTTATCGGTATTGATTTAGGCCTGGCGTTCACTATGCTTCGTTATGGTGTGTTTGTCGCTGGCGCTGCGATTATCCTGATTATTCTGCAGGCACTACTGATGCGTAAGTCAATTCGCTGGGGAAGCACAACCCTGTATGCCATCATGGCACTGGTCGCTGTTGCATTGCCGGTAAGTATGATGGGCAAAGCCAGTTCGGTGCCCGCAATTCACGATATCACCACTGATATTACTAACCCGCCGGAGTTTGTCGCTATTGCCCCGATACGGGCCGACGCCCCCAATGATATCAACTATGCCGGAGGTGAAGTGGCTACTCAGCAACTTAAAGCGTACCCTGAAATCAGAACTCAGCTATTTGCCCAGCCGATTGAACGTGTTTATGCTGCGGCGGAGCAGACTGTGGATGCAATGGGGTGGGAGCGAGTATCAACTGGCGCAGATGAAAACACGATTGAGGCGACTGACACCACACTGTGGTTTGGATTTAAAGATGATGTCGTGATTCGCCTCACAGCAAAAGATGATGACACCCTGGTGGATATGCGCAGTAAATCCCGGGTAGGCAGAAGTGACCTGGGCAAAAATGCTGAGCGAATAAACGCCTTTATGGATGCATTAAGGCAACGCACAGATGCATCAGTCCAGTAATCATCTGTTTGCCGGGGCTATCTCCCCGGCTTGGTTCCGTGTTTATTAAAGCGTTGCCTGAATGCTGTTGGAGTCAGCCCCAAAATTCGCTTAAAGACCTTTCTGAATGCTGCCACGTTGTAATACCCCACGCACAAACTAATATGCTCGATGGTGCTGTTGTCTGATTCCAGCAAATCGCAGGCTTGCTGGATTCTGACCGCCTGTACGTATTCTTTTACTGATAAGCCGGTTGCTGCCACAAACCGCCGCTGCAAAGTTCTGGTTGAAAGATGGATGTAATTTGCCAATATCTGGTTATCAAGATGCAATTGCATATGCTCAGCGATGTAGTGCTGAGCTTCAATAACCGGTTTATCGCCATGGGAAAAGTCCGGGGTAAAACGACGGTAAAAAAGCTGCTCTCTGGCACCGGTATCAACAACCAGCCATTTACCGGTTAACTGCATTTGTCTGGCTGACGCGGACTGACCTACAATTTCCAGACCCAGATCAATCCAAGACATCATTCCGCCGGATGTGATCACGCTACCTTCATTAATCAATATCGCATCCGGTTGCAGTGACAAGTGACTAAAACTATCCTTAAATTTACCGGCTAACCCCCAGTGGGTAGTACATCGTTTATTATCCAGTAACCCCGCACGGGCCAGAATAAACGCACCAGCACACGCCGAAGCAAGCACCGCCCCTGCTTCATAGTGAGATATCAGCCATCGACACAGTGTATCTGCAGGCTGTACATAAAATGCATCGTCTAAAGCCGGTGGAAGCAAAATGTAATCTGCCGGTGGAACAGGCTCATTCGCTATCTGATCAGCATTCACAATTGAACACGTAAACTGATGTCCTTGCTCAAGAGTCAGCGCAGCGTTGTTACTCAGTGCAAACAATTCCTGCAGCCCATGCACCGCCGATACAGACGCGCCGGGATAATTAACAACAATAATACGGGTCATAGTCATCATACTAAGAATGTTCCCCTTCATTGTAGCTAAAACAGCTTTTAAAAGTTGATGTGTTCCCACCCGTCGTCCCGGAATCGCGTAGCGATATCCGGGATCTCTTTTGAGAGCATGACTACCTATCAAAGATGAAGTTTTGAATCAGCCAGAGTGTTCACGAGATCCCCGTTTTCACGGGGATGACGGGAGAGTCGGAGATCTCTGCTTTCGCAGGGGCGACGGTATAATAGAGATTCCCTTTTGCACCGGGATGACGTTTTACTATCCCTCCCGTCGTCCCGGAATCGCGTAGCGATATCCGGGATCTCTTTTGAGAGCATGACTACCTATCAAAGATGAAGTTTTGAATCAGCCAGGCTGTTCACGAGATCCCGGTTTTCACGGGGATGACGGAAGGTTGTATCAGGGAGCTTTATGGGAACATGGCTACCTATCAAAGATGATGGTTTGAATCAGCCAGGCTGTTCACGAGATCCCCGTTTTCACGGGGATGACGGAGAGTCGGAGATCCCTGCTTTCGCTGGGGCGACGGTATAATAGAGATTCCCTTTTGCACAGGGATGACGTTTTACTACTCATCCCGTCGTCCCGGAATCGCGTAGCGATATCCGGGATCTCCTTGGGAACATGGATACCTATAAAAAATGATGTTTTACATCAGCCAAGCTGTTCACGAGATCTCCGTTTTCACGGGGATGACGGAAGGTCGGAGATCTCTTCAAATAAATGATGCCTTCCACTCTCGTCGTCCCGGAATCGCGTAGCGATATCCGGGATCTCTTTTGGGAGCATGACTACCTATCAAAGATGAAGTTTTGAATCAGCCAGGCTGTTCACGAGATCCCCGTTTTCACGGGGATGACGGGAAAGTCGGAGATCCCTGCTTTCGCAGGGGCGACGGTATAATAGAGATTCCCTTTTGCACAGGGATGACGTTTTACTATCCCTCCCGTCGTCCCGGAATCGCGAAGCGATATCCGTGATCTCCGTGGGAACGTGACTACCTATCAAAGAGGATGTTATGCATCAGCCAGGCTGTTCACGAGATCCCCGTTTCACGGGGATGACGGAGAGTCGGAGATCTCTGCTTTCGCAGGGGCGACAGTGTATTTGGTGTGTGTACAAGGAATTCATTACTCTTTGATAATACGACTCTCACATGGGGGCGGTGAACGGTGAGCGTAGCGAACGAGGGGTGCCGGTGGCACGCCGAGAGTGAAGCGCGCGAGGCATGGATGCCGAGCTGGACTATGCTTCAGGGATGAATAGATACTACAGATATCAGGCGGTGATAAGTAACCCGAACAGCCCAGATGGGTTGGGTTTTCATCTGATGTAGCGCAGCATGCTGCGCATAAACGAAAAAAGCCCACTCAAATGAGTGGGCTTTCTCGTGTAATGAGGAGTCTGGCGGTTCACTTCGTGACGAGAACGACTCTCACATGGGGGCGGTGAACGGTGAGCGTAGCGAACGAGGCATGGATGCCGAGCTGGACTATGCTTCACGGATGAATAGATACTACAGATATCAGGCGGTGATAAGTAACCCGAACAGCCCCGATGGGTTGGTTTTCATATGATGGGGCGCAGCGTGCTGCGCATAAACGAAAAAAGCCCACTCAAATGAGTGGGCTTTCTCGTTTAAATAGGAGTCTGGCGGTGTGCTACTCTCACATGGGGAAACCCCACACTACCATCGCCGCTAATACGTTTCACTTCTGAGTTCGGAATGGGATCAGGTGGGACCGTATCGCTATGGCCGCCAGACAAAAACTGGTGGTTACCGATGTGTCATCGATAACATACAATCTGGAAAAAACTGATATTCAATCAAAAGTGAGTAACGCTACTCTATATGTTTAGCTTGTCACTACAACCTTCACAGCCTGCGGCCGCTTTGGGTTGTATGGTTAAGCCTTTCGGGCAATTAGTACAGGTTAGCTTAACGCCTTACAACGCTTCCACACCCTGCCTATCAACGTCGTCGTCTACAACAACCCTTCCAGACCTTAAAGGTCAGGGATGACTCATCTCTGGGCCGGCTTCCCGCTTAGATGCTTTCAGCGGTTATCCGTTCCGAACGTAGCTACCGGGCAATGCGATTGGCATCACAACCCGAACACCAGCGGTTCGTCCACTCCGGTCCTCTCGTACTAGGAGCAGCTCCCATCAATCATCCAACGCCCACACCAGATAGGGACCGAACTGTCTCACGACGTTCTAAACCCAGCTCGCGTACCACTTTAAATGGCGAACAGCCATACCCTTGGGACCGACTTCAGCCCCAGGATGTGATGAGCCGACATCGAGGTGCCAAACACCGCCGTCGATATGAACTCTTGGGCGGTATCAGCCTGTTATCCCCGGAGTACCTTTTATCCGTTGAGCGATGGCCCTTCCATACAGAACCACCGGATCACTATGACCTACTTTCGTACCTGCTCGACGTGTCTGTCTCGCAGTTAAGCTAGCTTATGCCATTGCACTAACCTCACGATGTCCGACCGTGATTAGCTAACCTTCGTGCTCCTCCGTTACTATTTGGGAGGAGACCGCCCCAGTCAAACTACCCACCAGACACTGTCCTCATCCCCGATAAAGGGACTAAGTTAGAACATCAAACATACCAGGGTGGTATTTCAAGGTCGGCTCCGTATGAACTGGCGTCCATACTTCAAAGCCTCCCACCTATCCTACACAAGTAGGTTCAATGTTCAGTGCCAAGCTGTAGTAAAGGTTCACGGGGTCTTTCCGTCTAGGTGCGGGTACACAGCATCTTCACTGCGATTTCAATTTCACTGAGTCTCGGGTGGAGACAGCGTGGCCATGGTTACACCATTCGTGCAGGTCGGAACTTACCCGACAAGGAATTTCGCTACCTTAGGACCGTTATAGTTACGGCCGCCGTTTACCGGGGCTTCGATCAAGAACTTCGCTTACGCTAATCCCATCAATTAACCTTCCGGCACCGGGCAGGTGTCACACCCTATACGTCCTCTTTCGAGTTTGCAGAGTGCTGTGTTTTTAATAAACAGTCCCAGCCACCTGGTCACTGCGACCCCCAAAAGCTTACTGCGTAAAGCATTCACCTTCAGGGGCGTACCTTCTCCCGAAGTTACGGTACTATTTTGCCGAGTTCCTTCACCCGAGTTCTCTCAAGCGCCTTAGTATTCTCTACCTGACCACCTGTGTCGGTTTGGGGTACGGTTCATATAATCATAAGTTTAGAAGCTTTTCCTGGAAGCAGGGCATCAACAACTTCACTCCCTTGGGAGCTCGTCTCGTGTCTCGACCTTGAAGAACCGGATTTTCCTGATTCTTCAGCCTACTCACTTTCACCTGGACTACCAACGCCAGGCTTGCTTAGCCTTCTCCGTCCCTCCATCACTGATTATACAAGTACGGGAATATTAACCCGTTTCCCATCGACTACGCATTTCTGCCTCGCCTTAGGGGCCGACTTACCCTGCCCTGATTAGCATGGGACAGGAAACCTTGGTCTTCCGGCGTGCGGGTTTTTCACCCGCATTATCGTTACTCATGTCAGCATTCGCACTTGTGATATGTCCAGCAAACCTTACAGTTCACCTTCATCCACTTACACAACGCTCCCCTACCCAGCATGTAAACATGCTGCCGCAGCTTCGGTATATTGCTTAGCCCCGTTACATCTTCCGCGC